>JAHCAK010000090.1 GCA_019634955.1 Burkholderiales bacterium | reverse complement strand
CCCAGGCGTCTGGTCACGCGAGCGTAAGGGTCAAGCCAATCGAGTGCTTCGAGCTTCGGCCCGCAAGCCGGGCACCGTACCCGCAACCGCGGCAACACGAGCTCGACAGGAACTTCGAAGATCGGCAGGTCCCGGATGCGGCGCTCCTGGGCATCGTGCACTGAATAGGTCGGCCGCCCGCAGCCGCTGCAGCACCGGCTGACCCCGCCCTTGGCCGCCAGTTCCACCACGCACCATCGGCACCCGCCGCGCTGCTCCTCGCGGGTTGCCGACACCTCGTACCCCGCCCAGCACCCCAGCCGGGCAATAATGTCCCTGGCAGCCACCGGTCGCCTCCACTGCTTCTTGTTGTCCGCAAACTCAAGATAGCAGCGGTGGCCGGCTGGCCGCCTTCAGATCACGCAAATCCCGGAAGAACCTTTTTTTCGCCCGGAATTTCCCAATGATTCCGGGCCTTTGGCGAAGCGTGCGAAGAGTGGTCCCCCTCGCGGTGGCCACTGTCCCGGCCGTTTTGCCCTCTCTCCCACCGATATTCTCTGTTTCTGCGAAGAGCGATCTTCGCACCACATCCTGTAAATTCAACGACTTGGAAACTGCAGTTTGATCAATATCTTGGGCGTCACTGGCCCCGGCGGCCACCCAAACTCCCCCACCTGTGGCCGGGTCAAACTCCCCCACCCTGAGCACACGTAAGGGCGCCTGATCCCGGGCGCCGGACGGCGCGACGTACGCTCCTCCCCGACCAATTCGGGGAGAGGGAGTGAGTGAACGTCTTGAAATCGCATTTGCGCATCAGCATCGTGGCGCTGCTCGAGAGCGGCGTCGCCCAGCGGGAGATCGAGCGGCGCCTGGGGGTGTCTCGCAAGACCATCCGGCGCTATCAGAGGCTGGCAAATTCCCCCACCCCGGCCACTGGCTCCGAGAGCTTGGCGCCAAATTCCCCCGGGGTGGCCACCGGCTCGGAGGCCTCGGCGGGGCAAACTCCCCCACCCCGGCCACCGGCTCTGCCGGCTTCGGCGTCGACCTCGGCATGCGAGGCCCATCGGGCCTGGATCGAATCGCAGGTGCTGCTGGGCAGGAACGCCGTGTCGATCTACCAGGATCTCGTCGAGCAGCACGGCTTCGTGCATCGCTACAACTCGGTCAAGCGCTTCGTGGCGCGGCTCAAGGCGCGCGCGCCCGAGCGCTTCGACGTGCTGGAGTTCGCCCCCGGCGAGGAGGGGCAGGTCGACTACGGCGAAGGCGCTCCCACGCTCGATGCGCGCGGCAAGTACCGCAAGCCGGCGCTCTTCGTGATGACGCTCAAGTACTCGGGCAAGAGCTTCAGGAAGACGATGTGGAAGGCCGACCAGGAGAGCTGGGCGCGGGTGCACGAGGAGGCCTTCCGCGCCTTCGGTGGCTGCCCGAGGTACGTGGTCCTCGACAAC
This sequence comes from Burkholderiales bacterium, assembly GCA_019634955.1. Lineage (GTDB taxonomy): Bacteria > Pseudomonadota > Gammaproteobacteria > Burkholderiales > Usitatibacteraceae > FEB-7. The sequence goes on along the minus strand of JAHCAK010000090.1, from coordinate 1,022 downwards.
CTGAAGCAGGGTGTGATCAAGCCCGATCTGTATGAGCCCGAGCTCAATCCCGTCTACGCGGCGATGCTCGCGCACTACGGCGTGGTCGCCGACCCGTGTCGCGTCGCCGATCCCAACCGCAAGGGAACCGTCGAGAACGCGATCGGGCACACCCAAGGTACTGCACTCAAGGGCCGGCGCTTCGAATCCATCGAGGAACAGAATGCCTGGCTCGCGCACTGGGAGGAGCGCTGGGCCGCTCCTCGCATCCACGGGCGCAAGAAGCGCCAGGTGCTCGAGATGTTCCGCGAAGAACAGGCGCATTTGAAGCCGCTGCCCGCCGAGGGCTTCCGATGCTTCCGCCAGGCCGCGCGCACGGTCGATGACGCGGGGCTCGTGCAGGTCGAGGGCTCGTACTACGCCGCGCTTCCAGCCCCGCCTCACAGCGAGGTCACGGTGCGCGTGTACGAGCGCGAAATCGAGATCCTCGACCGCGCTGGCGCCGTGCTGCGACGCCACGAGAAGTCGCTTCGCAAGGGCGCCTTCGTGATGGAGGGCTCCGACCGCCTCTTCAATCCCTCGCGCGAGACGGCACGGCTTCTCGCGCGCCTGGCGCGCGTGGGCCCGGCCACCGCGCAAGTCGGTCGCGAGCTCTTCGCGCGCATGGGCCGCCCGGGCCAGCACGCCATCTACGGCCTGGCGAATCTGCCGCGCACTTACGCCGCGGCCGACATCGAGGCCGTGTGCGCGCGGCTGCTGAAGGCCGGCCATGCCAGCTACGGCGCCATCAAGGGCGCGCTCGAGCGCCAGGCCACGCCCCCCGCGGCCGTGCCGCTCACGCAGGCGCACCCGGCAATCCGCGATCTCGCCGAGTACCAAACGCTCTGGGAGGCGCTCTCCCAAGTTCACCAAGAGGATCCCGATGGCAATGTCTATCACTGAGCTGGAACGCGCGCTACGAAGCCTGCGCCTGTCCGGCATGACCGCAACGCTGCAGGCGCGCGCCCTCCAGGTCGCCGCCCACGAAATGGACTTCGTCGAAG
>JAHCAK010000009.1 GCA_019634955.1 Burkholderiales bacterium | reverse complement strand
GAAGCCGAGGAACACTTCGCGCACGCCGTCGTTCACCTCGCGCATGGCGATGGGGCGGCCGCGGAAGAACTCCGTGAGCGGGCGCTGCGTGACCATCAGGACGAGCAGCGTCGTGGTCGCCCAGAACGCCGAAAGCGCGGGCGAGAGCTCCTCGATCATGAGGCACCAGATGAGCATCCCGAAGGGGATGAGGAAGTGCAGGCCCGCCTTCACGGTGGGCCAGGTCTCCGGCAGCACCGGGTTCTTCACGTCGATGTCCTGCGGCAGGTCCGGGCAGCGCGCGGCGATGCGCAGGCAGCCCACGTAGAGCGCGGCGAGCAGGAACCCGAGCACCCACGGCGCCGCCTCCCCGAGCATGCGCTTGGCCGCCTCGGCCACGAAGTAGATCCCGCAGAGCACGGCGATCGTCCCCGAAAGCCCGAGGCCCCACCCCGTGATGCGCTCGCGCGCGCCGCGCGCGCGTCCCGGCGCGAAGGGCTCCAGCCCCAGCTTCAGCGCCTCGAGGTGGACGATGTAGAAGAGCGAGATGTAGGAGAGCGTGGCCGGCAGGAACGCGTGCTTGCAGATCTCGGCGTAGGAGAGGCCCACGTACTCGACCATCAGGAAGGCGGCCGCGCCCATCACCGGCGGCATGATCTGGCCGTTCACGGAGCTCATCGTCTCGATGGCGCCGGCCTTGACCCCGCCGTATCCCGCCTTCTTCATGAGCGGGATGGTGAAGATGCCGCCGGAGACGACGTTGGAGACCGAGGAGCCGGAGATGAGGCCGTTCAGGCCCGAGGACACCACGGCCACCTTGGCGGGCCCGCCGCGCATGTGGCCCAGCAGCGCCATCGAGACCTGCATCATGTAGTTGCCGGCGCCGGCGCGATCCAGCAGCGCGCCGAAGAGCACGTAGATGAAGATGAACGACGACGAGACGCCGAGGGCCACGCCGTAGACGCCCTCGGTCGTGAGCCACTGGTGCGAAAGCATGCGCTCGAGCGAGGCCCCCTTGTGCGAGAGCACCTCCGGCATGTGCTGGCCGAAGAGGATGTAGACGAGGAACAGGATCGCGAGCACCGTCATCGGCGTGCCCACGGCGCGGCGCGTGGCCTCCAGCAGCAGCACGAGGCCCGTGCAGGCCACGACGATGTCCTGCAGGTTGGGCTTGCCGGGGCGCGTGGCGAGATCCGCGTAGAAGAGCAGGAAGTAGGCGCCGGCGAAGGCGGCCACCACCGCGAGGATCCAGTCGTACCACGGCACGCCCGCCCGGCCCCGGCTCTTGAAGGCCGGGTAGCACAGGTAGCCGAGGAAGAGCGCGATGCCCAGGTGCAGCGACCGCGCCTCGGTGTCGTTGAGGATGCCCCAGCCCAGCGTGAAGGGCAGGGGGGATGCGTACCAGAGCTGGAAGAGCGACCAGCCGACGGCGACCACGAAGATGAGCTTCGCCACCGCGCCGCTCGCCTCCCGGCCCCCCGTGTCCGCATCGGCCACCAGCTGCTGGAGTTCGGCGCTCGGCTCGACCGGCTTCTTCTGTTGTTCTTCCACGGCTCCTCCCTTCAAACGAAGACGGGGCGGGCGCGAGCCCACCCCGTCAGGGTGCTGCGGTCATCCCGGCGCGAGCCGGGCGGGCTTCACTTGATCCAGCCCTTTTCCTTGTAGTAGCGCGCCGCGCCGTCGTGCAGCGGGGCGGAGAGGCCGTTCTTCACCATGTCCTCGGGCTTCAGGTGCGCGAGCGCCGGGTGCAGCTTCTTGAACTCCTCGAAGTTGTCGAAGACCGCCTTCACGACCGCGTAGACGTTGTCGGCCGGGACCTTGGACGAGCTCACGAGCGTGGCCAGCACGCCGAAGGTGTCGGTGGCCTGCGGGTTGTTGGGGTAGAGGCCCGCCGGGATCGTGACCTTCGCGTAGAAGGGCCACTGATTCACGAGCTTGTCCACGTAGGCGCCCGTGAGCGGCACCAGCTTCGCGCCGCAGGTCGTGGTCGGGTCCTGGATGTTGGCGGACGGGTGGCCCACGGCGTAGAAGAAGCCGTCGATCTTGCCGTCGCAGAGCGCCGGGCCGTGCTCGTCGGCCTTGAGCTCGGAGGCGAGGGCGAAGTCCGACATCTTCCAGCCCATGGCGCCGAGGATCTCCTCCATCGAGGCGCGCGTTCCGGAGCCGGGGTTGCCCACGTTGAACTTCTTGCCCTTGAAGTCGGCGAAGGTCCGGATGTTGGCCTCCTTGCGCGCGACGACGGTGAAGGGCTCCGGGTGCAGCGACATCACGGCGCGCAGGTCGCCGTAGGCGCCGGCGTCCTTGAACTGCTTCTCGCCCTTGACGGCGTTGTACATCACGTCCGACTGGGAGACGCCGAGGTCGAGCTCGCCCGCCTTGATCGTGTTGATGTTGAACACGGAGCCGCCGGTGGACTCCACCGAGCAGCGGATGCCGTGCTTGGCGCGGTCCTTGTTCACGAGGCGGCAGATGGCGCCGCCCGCGGCGTAGTACACGCCGGTGACGCCGCCGGTGCCGATGGTCAGGAACTTCTGCTGCGCGGCCGCGTCGGGGCCGGCGAAGGCCGCGGCCACGGCGAAGGCGATGCCGAGGGTGAGTCGCTTCATTGTTGAACTCCTCTTGGTGGGTCGGTTTGCCATACCTACGCCGCGCGCCGGAGGGCCGCGGTGCCGGTCTCGATGGCCCCGGCCAGCCGCCCGACGATCTCGTCGAGGTCGGCCTCCGTGGCGATGAAGGGGGGCGCGAGCAGCACGTGGTCGCCGTTCACGCCGTCGATCGTGCCGCCCATGGGGTAGACCATGAGGCCGCGCTCGAGCGCCGCGGCCTTGATGCGCGCGTTCACCTTGAGCGCGGGGTCGAAGGGCCTCTTCGTGGCGCGGTCCAGGACGAGCTCCACGCCGCGGAAGAAGCCGCGCCCGCGGATGTCGCCCACGTGCGGGTGGCCGCCCAGGGCCTCGCGCAGGCGCCGCTCGAAGTGCGGCGCGCGCTCGCGCACGGCGGCGAGGAGGTTGTCGCGCTTGATGACCTTCTGCACCGCGAGCGCCGCGGCCGCGCCCACCGGGTGGCCGATGTAGGTGTGGCCGTGCTGGAACAGGCCGCTGCCGGCGCGCAGGGCCTCCATGATGCGGCCGTGCACCAGCACCGCACCCACCGGCTGGTAGCCGCCGCCCAGGCCCTTCGCGATGGCCATGAGGTCGGGGACGATCCCTTCCTGCTCGACGGCGTGCAGCGTGCCGGTGCGGCCCATGCCGCACATCACCTCGTCGGCGACGAGCAGGATGCCGTGGCGGTCGCAGATCTCGCGCACCCGCCGGAAGTAGCCGGGCGTGGGCGGCACGGCGCCGGCCGTGGCGCCGACCACCGTCTCGGCCACGAAGGCGATGACGCGCTGCGGGCCGACCTCGGCGATCTTCGACTCGAGTTCCAGGGCGAGGCGCTCGCTGTAGGCCTCGGGCGACTCGCCCTCGCGGCGGTCGCGGTACTCGTAGCAAGGCGAGACGCGCGCCACGTCGATGAGCAGCGGCGCGAACTGGCGGCGGCGCCATTCGTTGCCGCCGACGGCGAGGGCGCCCAGCGTGTTGCCGTGGTAGCTCTGGCGGCGCCCGATGAAGACGCTGCGCCCGGGCTCGCCGCGCTCGACGAAGTACTGGCGCGCAAGCTTGAGGGAGGCCTCCATGGCCTCGGAGCCGCCGGAGACGAGGTAGACGTGCGACATCCCCGCGGGCGCGTCGGCCACCAGCGTGTCGGCGAGCTCCTCGGCCACGTCGGTGGTGAAGAAGCTGGTGTGCGCGTAGGCGATGCGGTCGATCTGCGCGTGCATCGCGGCGAGCACGTCCGGGTGGCCGTGGCCGAGGCAGGAGACAGCCGCGCCGCCGCAGGCGTCGATGTACTCGCGCCCTTCCCGGTCGGTGATGCGCAGCCCCTTCGCGGAGACCGCGTGGGGCAGGGTGGCGCGCAGGTTGCGGTGCAGGATGTGGCTCATGGGAAGTGGCGCAAGGATAGCACCGCCCGGCGCGGCCGGACGCCCCGCTGCTACACTGCCGGGCGCCCAACTGCCCCCCCTGCCCATGGAAATCGTACTGGCCGTCATGGTCGTCCTCGCCGTCGCCATCGTCGCATGGCTCGGCTTCGCGCAGTCCGGCGAGCCCCCGAAGCGGGGGGCGCCGGCGCCCGAGTTCGCCCTCGAGGATCTCGACGGGGGCCGCCAGACCCTCGCGGCGGCGCGCGGCGCGCGCGTGGCCCTCGTCTTCCACCCGCAGGACGAGACGCCCGAGTGCGTGGCCGTCGTCGAACGGGTGGCGGCCGTCGCGCCCGCCATCGCCTCGTCCGGGGTGGCGCTCTGGGCCGTGGTCGTGGGCGAGCCGCCGGCCGCCCGGGCCTACGCGCAGGCGCACGCGCCCGGCGTCCGCGTCCTCTGCGACCCGGCCGGCAAGGCGGCCCGCGCCTACGGGGCGCTCGTGAACCTGGGCTTCATGAAGTTCGCGCGCAAGCAGGTCGTCCTCGTGGACGCCTGGGGCAAGGTGGAGCGCACTTGGCGCGACCCGGTGACCCCGGCCCAGGTCGACGAGCTGGCGCGCGCCGTCGGCGTGGCCCCGTCCGCCGGACCGGGCTGAACGCCGGGTCGAAATCGGCGCGCCGGTCGGCTATAATCGCGCCCTTCGCGTCGCCCCGGAGAGGTGGCAGAGTGGTCGATCGCGTCAGACTCGAAATCTGAAGTACCCTCCGGGGTACCGTGGGTTCGAATCCCACCCTCTCCGCCAGCCATCCCCCGAAGCCCGGTTCCTGCCGGGCTTCGGGCTTTCGGGGTTCCCCTGCACCGGTTTTTGCGATCTTTTGCGGGCGAAATCCCTTTGAAAGCGGGGGGGAATGGGTGAAAATCCGTTTCAAACAGGCTTTTCAAACGGACTTTTCTTGCCCCCTATCGGACGGCCGGGCGCGCTCCAGGCAACCGAGGCCGCAACGGCGCGACGGCTGCTGGAGGCCGCCGCACACGAGTTCGCCCTGCACGGCTACGAGGCCGCGCGCGTGCGGGACATCGTCGACGCGGCCGGTGCCAATCTCGCGGCGGTCAATTACCACTTCGGCGGCAAGGAAGGGCTCTACCAGGCGACCCTCGCCCAACTCGCGCGCCAGGCGCGTGACGATTCCCCCGTCGATTCCCCGGAGCTGCGGGCGCTGCCGCCCCAGGACCAGCTGCGCGCCTTCGCGCGCGTGATGCTCGAGCGTTACCTCGGCGCCGCGAGTTCCTCGCCGCTGAGCCGCATCATCGCCCACGAGTTGCTCGACCCGACGCCGGCGCTCGGCCAGATCGTGCGCGGCGTCACCGGGCCGCAGTGGGCGCGCCTGGAGGAGATCGTGCGCGCGATCCTCGGCCCCGCGGCGACCGACGAGGACGTCTCGCTCTGCGCCCTCTCGGCGGCTTCCCAGTGGGTCTTCTTCCTGTTCGGCCGGCGCATGTTCGAGCTGCAGTTCCCGGCGCTGGCGGCCGGCCCGCGCCGGATCGACCGCCTTGCCGACCACATCGCCGCCTCGGCCATCGCCGCCATGCGCGAGGTGCGCCGCCAACGCGAGGGCGAGCCCGGCCGGCCGGTGGCCAGCGCCGCGAAGCTTCCGCGCGGGACGCACCCGAAGGTCCGCAGGGCCCCCAAGGCCCGTCCCGTCGGCCGGGGTCCCAAGTGAGGGCCGCGCACCGCGCCCCGGCCGCGTGTTGCGCCTGTAAAGCGCGGCCGCGGCGATTTGTGCCGCCCTTCACAAGACCCGGCGCATGCCGCCGCCGACAATTCCAGAGTTGCCGCATTGCGCCCGGCAGGCCGTGACTGCCCGCCGGCGAGAACCCTGAATGGAGAGTGGAAGATGACCCGAACACTGACTGCAACCCTCCTTGCGCTGTCGCTCGCCCTCCTCGGGCCGGGTGCGGCGCTCGCCCAGCGCGCGGCCGACCCGCTCGAGTCGCGCCTCGAGGCCCGCAAGGTGGTCGTGGCCGATGGCCGCGAGACGCTCGCCGATGCCGCCACCGTGAAGCCCGGCGACGTCATCGAGTACGTCGCCACCTACCGCAACACCGGCACGCGCCCCATCACCGGCCTGCAGGCCACGGTGCCCGTGCCGCCCGACACCGAATTCGTCCCCGGCACGGCCCGCCCAGCGCAAGCGCAGGCGAGCCTGGACGGACGCACCTTCGCCGCCATCCCCCTGAAGCGGATGGCCACGCGAAACGGCAGGCAGGTCGAGGAACAGGTGCCCTACCGCGAGTACCGCTACCTGCGCTGGACGGCAGGCGAGCTGGGCAGCGGCAAGGCGCTCGCCTTCACGGCGCGCGTCAGGGTGGTCGACGACAGGACCCCGAGTGAGCCGGGGAGCAAGGGAGGCAGGCCATGACCCACGGCACCGGATGACCCCGAAAAGACCGGCGCGCGCCGGCAATCGCGCGTTTCCAGGATCGTATTCCATGAGTTCAAACAAGGAGATGCAAATGAAAGCAGTCACGCAGACCGGGCGCAGGGGCGAACGCCTCCGCACCGCGATCGTGGCCTGTGCCGTGCTCTTCGCCGGGGCGATCCTCGCCGCGGCGCTGCGCCCGGCCCATGCCGCGCCCGCGGCCGGCGCCGTGATCGGCAACCAGGCCACGGCGACTTACACGGACGCGGGCGGCACGCCGCGCACGGCGACGTCCAACCTGGTGCAGACCACGGTGTCGCAGGTGAAGACCTACACCCTCACCGCCGATGGCGCGCGCACCGCGTCCGCCGGCCAGACGGTGTACTACCCGCACACCATCACCAACACCGGCAACGGCACCGACACCTACGCGCTGAACGCCCCCACCACGGGCGGCGCCGTGACGCACACGGGCCTCGCGTACTACATCGACGCCGACGGCAACGGCGTGCCGGACAACTTCACGGCGATCACCACGAGCGGCCCCATCGCGGCGGGCGGCATCTTCCGCTTCGTCGTGGCGGGAACGGTCCCTGGAACCGCGGTGAACGGCACCACGGGCACGATCACCGTCTCGGTGTCGGACACGAACGCGCCGGTCGTCACGCTCACCAACCTCGACACGACGACGGTCGCCAACGCCGCCGTCAACGTGAACAAGGCGCTGTCGATCACGAGCGGCCCGTCGCCCAACGCCGGCCCGATCACCGTGACGCTGTCGTACACGAACTCGGGCAGCGCCGCGGCCACGAACCTCGAGCTGCGCGACGCGATCCCCGCGGGCATGACCTACCTCGGCGGCACGGGCCGCTGGAGCGTCACGGGCGCCACGGTGCTCACGGACCTCGGCGCGGCCGACGACCAGGGCGGCATCGTCTACGACTTCGGCGTGACGGTGGCCAACCGCGTCACCGCCACCATCGCGACGGTCCCCGCCGGCTTCTCGGGCACCCTCACGTTCCAGGTGTCGATCAACGCGGGCGTCGCCCCGGGCTTCATCAACAACACGGCCGCCTACCTTACCGGGGGCACCAGCCCGCAGCCGCTCACCAACACCAACACGGCGAGCTACCAGGTGGTGCAGACGGCGCAGGTCGTGGCCAACGGCTCCACCACGGTGAGCACCAACGGCACGGGCGAGCCCGTGACGGTCGCCGCGGCCGCCGCCGGTTCCACGATCAACTTCACCAACGTGATCTGGAACCTCGGCAACGCCGCCGACAGCTTCGCGATCTCGCTCGCGGGGCAGGGCACGTGGCCCGTGGGCTCGACCTTCACGCTGCTGCAGTCGGACGGCGTGACCTCGCTCATCGCCAACACGACGCCGGCCATCCCCGTCTACAGCGGCGGCTGCGCCGCGGGCTTCGAGACGGACGCGGCCAACCAGCGCTGCGGCTACCGCGTGATCCTGCGGGTGCAGCTGCCGGTGGGCGCCACGGGCGGCCCGTACTCCGTGACCAAGACCGCCACCTCGACCTTCGACAACACGAAGACCGACACGGTGGTCGACACCCTCACGGCGGTGACGGCCAACTCCGTGGACGTCACGAACAACACCGCGCGCGCCGACTCGGCGCCCGCGGGCACGGCCGCGATCGGCAACCAGGCGACCACGGGCTTCGGCACGACGGGCACCACGGTCATCACGACCAACACCGTCACGCCGTCGACCACGTCGACCACGGTGAGCCGCTTCCTGCTCTTCGTGAACAACACCGGCGCCATCAACGACTCGTTCAACCTGTCGGCTGCGGGCACGCCGGCCGGCTGGTCGGTGGTGTTCCGGGCCGACGGCGGGGCGGGCAACTGCTCCACCGTGGGCGCGAGCCTCACGACGACGGGCACCATCAACGCGGGCGCCAACCGGCTGATCTGCGCGGAAGTGACGCTGCCGGCCACGACGTCGGGCCAATCGGCGCCCGGCAACTACGACCTCGACTTCACGGCGACCTCGGCCCTCAACGGCGCGGTGTCCGACGTGAAGCGCGACCGCGTCACGGTGAACGCCGTGCACTCGGTGACCCTCACGCCCAACAACACGCAGCAGACGTTCCCGGGCGGCTCGGTCACCTACACGCACGTCCTCACCAACCTCGGCAACGTCTCCGAGACCATCACCTTCCCGGGCGCCTTCCTCACGGACTCGCGCTCGGCGCAGGGGTGGACCTCGGTCGCCTACCGCGACGGCAACGGCAACGGCACCTTCGACCCGGGCGTGGACGACGTGCCCGCCAACCTGGTGTCGAACGCCACGACCTTCCCGCTGGCGGTGAACGCGAGCTCGGCGATCTTCGTGCGCGTGTTCGCGCCCGGCTCGGCCGTCGGCGCCGACCCGGCCAACGTGACGACGATCACGGCGACCTACAACGGCGGCGCCAACACCGCCGCCGCGACGGACTCGACGACGGTGACCGATGGCCTCGTGCTCCTGAAGGAGCAGGTGGCGGTCGCCTGCGCCGCCCCGGGCCCGCACGCGGGCTACTCGACGGCGCCCATCCCGTCCGGGCCGGCCACGGCGCCGGGGCAGTGCATCGCCTACCGCATCACGGCGACCAACTCGACCGCGGCCGGCATCACCCTCGTGGTCGTGAACGACAACATCCCGGCCAACACGCGGCAGCGCAACAGCTGCGGCGCGCCGGCGACGACCGTCGGGGCGATCAGCTCGCCCGGCGACGGGCTCACGGGAACGATCAGCGCGAACGTGGGGCCGCTCACCCCCTCGCAGAGCGCGGTCGTGACCTTCTGCGTGCGGATCGATCCGTGACGCAAGCGGTGTCACTCCACCCGGCCGAGGCGACCTCCCTCGCGGACGCCGGGTGACCTTGCGCGGGGTGCGGGCGACCGCACCCCCGCTTTTCCCTGTCCCTTCGTCCCGAGGGGGCAGCGAAGAACGAAGACGCGAACCGAAGACCTACTCGTGAGACCGATGGTTGCACTCGCCCCGACCCTCGCCCGCCTGCTGGCGCGCCTCGCGCGCGCGGCCGCGGCGGCGGCGCTCGCGTGCGCGGGGGCGACGGCGGCTGCCCCGCCGGCCGGCACGGTGATCACGAACCAGGCCTCGGCATCCGGCAGCATCTCCGGCACGACGCTCAATGCCCAGTCGAACACGGTCCTGCTCACCACGGCGCCTGCGCCCGTGGGAACGCCCGACGGCGCGCTGGTGCAGGGCCGCGTGCTCAAGATGGCTCCCGGCGGCACGGTGGATTTCCCGCACACTCTCACCAACACCGGGACGCTCACCGACGATTTCACGCTGGCCGTGGCGAACCTGCCCGGCACCTTCGACCTCGGCGGCCTCGTGATCCTGCCGGACGCGGACGGCGACGGCGTTCCCGATTCGGCCGTTCCGGTCGGGCCCTACGTCTCCCTCGCGCCCGGCCAGTCCTTCCGCTTCGTGGTGCGCGGGACGGCCCCGGCCAACGCGCCCAACGACGGCTGGGACGTGATCGAGGTGATCGCGCAGGGCTCGCTCCCCGGCGCACGCCGCCTTTCGAACATCGACACCGCCGCGATCTGGGTGGAATCGCCGCCCAACCCGGTGCAGTCGGGCCTGTCGATCTTCAAGGCGTTCAGCGTCGAGGAGGGGCCTTCGCCGCGCGAGTCGATCCTCGTCACGATCCGCTACGCCAACTCCAACACGGAGGCCTCGGGCAAGCGGGACTTCACGATCCTCGACCGCATCCCCGAAGGCTTCGCCTACGTGCCCGGCAGCGCCCGCTGGAGCGCGACGGGAAGCGCGCCGCTCACCGACGCCGCGGGCGGCGACCCGGCCGGGATCGCCTTCGACTTCGGCGCCGCGCGCCCCGGCTGGCTGCAGGCGGTCATCGGCACGCTCGGCGCGGGGGACAAGGGCGAACTCACCTTCCGTATGCGAGTGCTTCCGGGAATCCCGGCCGGGCGCGTGCTCTCCAACGTGGCCCAGTACACCTGGACCGACGGGCTGGGCAACGTGCTCGCCACGCGCGAGACCAACGCCGCCACCTACCGCGTCACCGGGACGATCGACCTCACGCTCACCGGCGAGCGCATCCCGCTCGCGGAGCCGGGCTCGACCGTCGTCTTCACGAACGTGCTCGCCAACCGCGGCACGATCGGCGAGACCTTCGACATCACGCTCTCCGGGAGCACCTTCCCGCAGGGCACGACGCTCACCCTGCTGCAGGCGGACGGCACGACGCCGCTTGCCGACACCAACGGCAACGGCATCCCCGACACCGGGCCGGTGGGCGCGGGCAACACCTACCGCATCGTCGTGCGCGCGATGCTGCCCGCGACGACCCCGCCCGGCGAGTACCGCGTCACCAAGACGGCCGTGGCGTCCACGGCTCCCAGCCGGCGCGCCTCCGACGACGACATCGTGGCCGCGGTGGCCTCGCGCTGCCGCATCCAGCTCACGCCGGACAACGAGGCGCAGAGCGCGTGGGGCCGGCGCGTGACCTACGCGCACTTCCTCGAGAACCGCGGAAATTGCGAGGAACCGGTGCGCGTGGTGGTGGGGTTCATCGCCGACAGCCAGCCGGGGTGGACCTCGGCGGCCTACATCGACAACGCCGTGGCTGGCGGGGCGTCGATTCCCGGCGCCGTCGATCCCACCGACACGCCCATCGTGACCGGCTGGACGGACAAGCTCGCGCCCGGGCGGGGCCTGCGCATCCTCGTCGAGGTGGTCGCGCCGCCCGCCGCCGCGAAGGCGGGCGCGAAGGCGCTGGTGGAGACGAACCGCACGACGCTCACCATCGAGAGCGACTCGGGCGGGTCGCTGCGCGTGGTCGACACGACGATGGTCGACGACCAGGCCGCGGGCGTCACGCCCGTCGACGTGCTGCGCAACTTCACCACCGACACCTACCAGGTGCCCACGCTGTGGGCCGTGATCGGCGGCGACGCGTGGCTGCGCGCCGACGCGCCCTCGTGCAACGCGGCGCCCGCCGCCATCGAGACGCGCACGATCGTGATCACGGGCCCCGGAGGCGAGCGCGAGGAAATCACCGCGACCGAGACGGGCGCCGATACCGGCGTGTTCCTCGCGCCGCGGCTGCCGGTGCGAGCGCCGCCTGTGACGCCCGGCGACGCCACGCTGCAGGGCCGCGCCTTCGACGTGATGGACGCGGAGATCCTCGGCTGCGGACGGCGCATCGCCACCACGATCACGCTGACCGAGCCCGTGGGCGTCGTCTTCGACAGCGCCACCAACGAGGGCGTGGCCGGCGCCGCGGTGACGCTTCGTGCCGCCTCCGGCGGCCAGTGCGGCTCTCCCGTGGCGATGCCGGGCAACCCGGCCACGACGGACGGGTCGGGGCGCTACGCCTTCCCGGACGCGCCGGCCGGCAGCTACTGCGTCACCGTCGTGCCACCCAACGGCTACGCGGCCCCGTCGCGCGTGCCGTGGTTCCAGCTCGTGGCCGGCCGCAACCTCGTCGCCACGGGCCCGACCACCGGCGGTTCCTATGGCAACGCCTTCGCCTCCGGCGGCAACGGCATCGTCGTGGACGTTCCCGTGGACCCGGCGGCGCAGTCCGGCCTCTTCGTGCAGAAAAGTGCCTCGCGCGCCGTGGTCGACCTCGGTGGCTTGGTCGACTACACGGTGCGCGTGAGGAACGGCACCGGCAACGCGCTGGGCGGGGAGGGCGTGCGCCTGGTGGACGACCTGCCCGCCGGCTTCGCCTTCGTGGCCGGCAGCGCGAGGAGCCCCGGCACGACGCTGGCCGCCCCGGCGAACGCGGGCCCGCGCCTCGTGTTCGGCCTCGGGCCGATGACGCGTGGCGAGGAGCGCACCGTGACCTACCGCGTGCGCGTGGGCCCGGGCGCCATGCAGGGCGACGGCGTGAACCGCGTGCAGGCCTCGTTCGCGGCCGGCGGCGCGACCACGCTCTCCAACGTCGCCACCGCGAAGGTGGAGGTGCAGGGCGGCGTCTTCAGCGACCGCGGCTTCCTGCTGGGCAAGGTGTTCCTCGACTGCAACGCCAACGGCGTGCAGGACGCGGGCGAGGCGGGCGTGCCGGGCGTGCGCCTGCTCATCGAGGACGGCACCTGGGTCGTCACCGACGGCGAGGGCCGCTACAGCTTCTACGGGCTCTCCAACCGCAGCCACACGCTCAAGGTGGACGCGACCACGCTGCCGGCCGGCGCGAGGCTCGCGCCCATCTCCGCCCGCCACCTCGGCGACGCCGGCAGCCGCCTCGTGGACCTCAAGGCGGGCGAGATGCACCGCGGCGACTTCGCCGTCTCCGGTTGCGCGCCGGCGGTGGCCGATGCGGTGAAGGAGAGGGCGCGCGCGATGGGCAACGGGGATTCGCTCGCCTCGCTCGCCGGCGCGCAGCTCGCCACCGACGCGCGCGTCGTGCCCGACGTGAAGGCCCTGCCGGCGAGCGGCGTCATCGCGCCGCCGGGCGCGCCCGGTTCGTCCCCGGCGCTCACCGATCCCGCCGGCAGCTCGCGCACTTCGCCCTATGCGCAGGTGCTGGAAGTGCCCGGCGCGGCTCGCCCGACGCCGGCCCCGCCCCGCCCGCAGGCGGCCGCTGCGCCGGCCCCGGCCCTCGAGCCGCTGGAAAAGCTCGTGCCCGGGCTGGACAACGCGCTGGGCTTCGTCGGCCTCGCCGACGGCGACACGGTCGCCTTCGCGCAGGCCCCGGTGCGCGTGAAGGGAACGGCGGGCGCGACGCTGCGGCTCGAGGTGAACGGCTCGGTGGTGCCCGAATCGCACATCGGCAAGCGTGCCACGCTCGCCGAGAAGCAGGTGCAGGCCTTCGAGTACATCGGCGTGGACCTCAAGCCCGGCGTGAACGAGCTGGCGGTGTCGCAGGTCGACCCCTTCGGCAATCCGCGCGGGAAGGTCGCGATCCGGGTCACGGCGCCGGGCAAGGCGGCGAGGCTCTTGGTCGAGGTGCCGCCGGAAGGCGCGATCGCCGACGGCCGCACGCCCGCGCGCGTCGTGGTGAAGGTGCAGGACGAGAACGGCGTGGCGGTGACCTCGCGCACGCCGGTGACGCTTTCCTCGAGCGTGGGCACCTGGAAGGTGGACGACCCCGACCCCGCCGAGCCCGGCGTGCAGGCCTTCGTCGAGGGCGGGCGGGCCGAGTTCGCGCTCGCGCCGCCGCTGGAGCCGGCGTCGACGGCCATCGTCGTCACGAGCGGCACGGCCCGGGCGGAGGCGCGGCTCGACTTCCTGCCGGAACTGCGCCCGCTCATCGCCACGGGTGTGATCGAGGGCGTCCTCAACCTGCGCAACCTCGACCCCCGCGCGCTCGTGCCGGCGCGCGCCTCGGACAACTTCGAGCAGGAGTTGCGGCACTTCTCGCGCGACTGGAACGGCGGCAAGGCGAGCGCGGGCGCGCGTGCCGCCTTCTACCTCAAGGGCCGCATCAAGGGCGATTTCCTGCTCACCGCGGCCTACGACTCCGACAAGGACACGCGCGAGCGCCTCTTCCGCGACATCCAGCCCGACGAGTACTACCCCGTCTACGGCGACTCGGCCGTGCGCGGCTACGACGCGCAGTCCACCGGGCGTCTCTACGTGCGCGTCGACAAGGGGCGCTCGTGGCTGCTGGCGGGCGACTTCACCACGCAGGCCACGGGGGACGTGCGCCGCCTGTCCAACTACAGCCGCTCGCTCACCGGCGTGAAGGGCCACTGGGAGAACGCCCGCGCCAGCGTGAACGCCTTCGCCACGCGCGACACGACGCGGCAGGTGATCGAGGAACTGCGCGCCAACGGCACCTCCGGCCCCTACCAGCTCGGCACGCAAGGCGCGCTCGTGAACAGCGAGAAGGTCGAGATCGTGACCCGCGACCGCAACCAGCCCTCGATCGTGCTCGCGAGCCTGCCGCAGGCGCGCTTCTCCGACTACGAGATCGAACCGCTCACCGGGCGCATCCTCTTCAGGAGCCCGGTGGCGAGCGTCGACCGCGACCTGAATCCCGTCTTCGTTCGCGTCACCTACGAGGTCGACCAGGGGGGCGAGGAATTCTGGGTGGGCGGCGTGGACGCGCAGGTGAAGGTGGGCGAGCGCGTCGAGGTCGGCGGCACCTTCGTGAAGGACGAGAACCCGCAGAAGCCGTTCACGCTGGCCGGCGCCCACGTCGCGGCGAAGCTGGGCGAGTCGACCGTCGTCGTGGCGGAAGTCGCTCGCACCGAGAGCGGCGCGGATGGCCTCGCGGGCGACGCCGCCCGCTTCGAGGTGAAGCACGAGTCGAAGGACCTCAAGGCGCAGGCCTTCGTGGCGAGGAGCGACCGCGCCTTCGACAACCCGGGCGCCTGGGTGACGCAAGGCCGGGCCGAGGCCGGCGCGCGCGCCGAGTACCGCCTGCGCGAGGGCACGCAGCTTCGCGCCGAGGCGCTTCGCACCGAGGACCTCGCCACCGGCTCGGTGCGCGACGGGGCCATGGCCGCGGTGACGCAGCAGCTCGGCCGGGACTTCACCGTCGAGCTGGGCCTTCGCCACGCGGCGGAGAAGGGCGCCGCCTCGCCCGTGCCGCCGGTGGCCGGGAGCCCCGCGCCGCAGGCGATGCCCGACGAGGTCACCACCGCGCGCGCGCGCCTCACCGGCAAGCTCCCGTTCGCGGCTGGCGCGAGCGTCTACGGCGAGGCGGAGGTCGACGTGGAGGAGGCCGGCCGGCGCATCCTCGCCGTCGGCGGCGAGTACGCCCTGCCCAACCGCGGCCGCCTCTACGGCCGGCACGAGTTCGTCTCCTCCATCACCGGCCCCTACGGGCTCAACGCGACGGAACGGCAGAACACCTCGGCGATCGGCGTCGACTTCGACTACATGAAGGACGGTCGCGTCTTTAGCGAGTACCGCATCCGCGACGCGATGTCCGGCGGCGACGCCGAGGCCGCCTTCGGCCTGAAGAACCTCTGGACGCTGGCCCCGGGGCTGCGCGTGGGCACGACGCTCGAGCGCGTGCACGCGCTCTCCGGGACGGGCCAGAACGAGAACACCGCCGGCGCCGTGGCGCTCGAGTACACCGCCAACCCGCTGTGGAAGGGCACGACGCGGCTGGAGCTTCGCGACGCCTCCACGTCGGAGTCGATCCTCTTCACGGTGGGCCTGGCGGCGAAGATGGACCGCGACTGGACGGCGCTCGCGAGGAACGCCTACTCGCTGCAGCGCGCCAAGGACGGCGGCGCCGAGCGCCTCGTCGAGCGCCTGCAGGCGGGCCTCGCCTGGCGCGACAGCGAGACCAACCGGTGGAACGCCCTCGCGCGCGTGGAGCACCGGCTGGAGCAGGACGACATGCAGGCCGGCGTGCAGTTGAAGAGCGCGACGACCCTCGTGTCGATCCACGCCGACTGGCAGCCGCGCCGGCCCTTCCTCGTCTCCGGCCGCTACGCCGCCAAGTGGACGACGGACAAGTCCAACGGCCTCGCGACGCGCTACCGCGCGCAGGTCGTCGGGGCGCGCGCCACCTGGGAATTCGCGCCGCGCTGGGACATCGGGTTCGTGACGAGCCTGCTCGTTGGCGAGACTCTCGACTCGCGGCAATATGGGCTGGGGCTCGAGCTGGGCTACCTCGTCACCACGAACCTGTGGGTCTCCGCGGGCTACAACCTCCTCGGCTACCGGGACGCGGACCTCGCCGGCGCCGACTACACCGCCAAGGGGCCCTACGTGAGGCTGCGCTACAAGTTCGACGAGACCCTGCTGGACGGCGTGGGCGCGGGCCCGCGCCGCGCTGCCGCCGCGGAGGCCGCGCGATGAGCCTGCGGCGCTTCCTCGCCGGCATCGCCCTCGCCGCGGCGTCGCTCGCCGCCACGGCGCCGGCGCTCGCGCAGGTGTGCGCGGCCCCGGGCGTCACGGGAACCGCGAGCGTAACAGGCGTCGTCAACACCTACTACGCCTCGACGGGCTCGGCCTTCGCGGGGTCCTCGTCCATCCCCGTGAGCGGGCCCGACGGGCGCGGCGCCGCGACTCCCATCGCCGCGGGCGACCTGCTGCTGGTCGTGCAGGTGCAGGACGCGGCCATCGACTCCACCAACACGGCCACGTACGGCGGCAGTGGCGGCGGCGCGGGCTACACCTCGCTCAACAACGCCGGGCGCTACGAGTACGCGGTGGCGGCCGGCCCCGTGTCCGGAGGCCTCGTGCCGCTGGCCGCGCCGCTCGCCAACACCTACTCGCACGCCAACGCGAGCTCGGTGCAGGGCCAGCGCCGCTTCCAGGTGATCCGCGTGCCGCAGTACTCGAGCGCCACGATCACGGGCACCGTGACCGCGCCGCCGTGGGACGGCGCCACCGGCGGCATCGTCGCCTTCGACGTGGCCGGCACGCTCAACTGGGGCGGGCAGGCGATCGACGTGAACGGGCGCGGCTTCCGCGGCGGCGGCGCGCAGTGCTCGACCTCGGGCTTCGGGGTGAACACGGACTACCGCACCAGCTCCGCGGGCCGCACCATCAACCTCGCCGGCACGGGCAACAACCCCAACGGCACCAAGGGGGAGGGCGTGGCCGGCACGCCGATCCTCGTCTTCACGCCGACGACCCCCTTCGACAACAGCGCCGGCACCATCACGAACACCGGCGGCGCCGACGGAACGACGGGCGGCTATCCCAACGGCAGCTTCGGCCGCGGCGCGCCGGGCAACGCGGGCGGCGGCGGCACCGACGGCAACCCCACCGCCAACGACCAGAACACGGGCGGCGGCGGCGGCGGCAACTTCGGCATCGGCGGCAAGGGCGGCTTCGGCTGGACGCCCGGCACGCCCCCGGGGTTCGACACCGGCGGCTACGGCGGCATGTCGATGCCCCTCGCCCCCGCGCGCCTCTTCTTCGGCGGCGGCGGCGGCTCGGGCAGCACCAACAACTGCACGGGCACGCCCGCCAACGGCCGCGCCACCTCGGGCGGTGCCGGCGGCGGCATGGTGCTCATCCGCGCCGGCAACACCACCGGATCAGGCGCGATCAACGCTCGCGGCACCTCCGGGAACTCGACCATCACCAACGACGCCTCCGGCGGCGGCGGCGCGGGCGGCGCCGTCCTCGTCTTCGTCGACAACGGCGGGGCGCCCATCGGCGCCACCGTCGACATCCGCGGCGGCAACGGCGGCAGCAACACCGGCGGGGGCTCGCCGCACGGGCCGGGCGGCGGCGGCAGCGGCGGCTACGCCGCGCTCTCCGGCACGGCCACCGTGAACCTCGCCGGCGGCGTGAACGGCACCACGGCCACCAGCCCCACCTCGACGGCGGAGTACGGCTCCACCACCTCCGTGGGCGGATTCAACATCGTGAACCTCGGGCCGGCGCAGATTCCCGGCGCCGGCGTGTCCTCCGCCTGCTTCCCGGTGCTCACGGTCACCAAGTCCACGGCGACACCCTATGTCTCGGCGGGCGCGCCGGCGACCTGGACCATCACCGTCTCGAACCAGGCGGGCAAGGGCGCGGCCGACAACGTCGTCATCGCCGACGCGCTGCCGGCGAACCCCAACATCACCTACGCCGCCACGACCGCCGTGACGCTCGCCGGGGGCGCGACGCGTCCGTCGACCGCCAATCCTGTCGCGGGCACCCCGACGCCCTCGTGGGGCAGCTTCCGCATCCCGGGCGGCGGAAGCGTCTCGATCACCTTCACCGCCACCGTGACGGCCGCGGTGGCCTCCGGCGTCTACCAGAATCCGGCGACCGTCACCTACCTCGACCCCACGCGCACCGCCGCCCAGACGGTGACCCCCGGCGGCACCTACACCGCCGGCGGCACGGTGCCGGGAACCAACTACGTCGCCGCCTCGACGGCGAACGAGGACATCACCGTCATCAACCCGCCGCCGTCGTTCACGAAAACCTTCGCGCCGGCGGCCATCACGCCGGGCGCCACGGCGGTGATGACGATCGTCGTCAACAACGCGAACCCGCTCGCCCTCACGAACGCGGGGTTCACCGACAACTACCCGCCGGGGCTGGTGAACACCGCGGCGCCCGGCGGCGCCTCGAGTTGCGGCGGCACGGTGGCGGCGGCGCCGGGCGGGACGACGCTCGCGCTCTCCGGCGCGACCATCCCGGCAAGCGGCACCTGCACCATCACCGCCAACGTGACCATCACGGCCAGCGGTTCCTACGCGAACACGCTGCCTGTCGCCGCGCTCGCCAACACCCAGAACATCACGAACACCGTCGCCGCCACGGCCACGCTCTATTCCAACGTGACGGTGGCCAAGTCCTTCAGCCCGACCGCCGTGGCGCCGGGGGCGGATGCGACCCTCACGATCGCCATCACCAACCCGAACACGGTGCCGGTGTCCCTCGCCAACCCCGGCCTCACGGACAACTTCCCGCCCAACCTGCGCGCCACGGGCGGCGCGGTGTCGGTGGCCGGCGCCGGCTGCGCCGGGTTCGCGCCCGCCACGATCGCGGCCAACGCGACGAGCCTCGTCCTCACCGCGGGCACGGTGCCCGCCGGCGGCACCTGCACGATCACGCTGCTCGCCAACAGCGCCGTCACCGGGATCTACAACAACACCACCTCCGGCGTCACGACGCTCACGACGGGGACGACCGGGTCGCCCTCGAACACGGCGAGCCTCGGCGTGGGCCTGGTGAGCATCGCCAAGAACTTCAGCCCGGCGCAGATCCAGGCGGGGGGCGTCACCACGCTCACCTACACGCTCTCCAACCCGACGGGCGTGCCGCAGACGGGCGGGCAGTTCCTCGACACGCTCATCAACATGCAGGTGAGCGCGAACCAGGCGCTGGGCGGCACGTGCACGGGCATGACGCCGGCGACGGCGAGCGCGGGCGACACCCTCGTGAGCCTCACGGGCATCAACATCCCCGCCGGCTCCTGCACGGTCACCGTCCAGCTCACGAGCTCGGTGGTGGGCACGCACCCGAATGCGGCCAACGGCGTCACCACGAGCCTGCTCCCGCAGGGCCCCGGCTCCAACACCGACTACCTCACCGTCATCGGCAAGCCCGCGATCGCCAAGGCGTTCACGCCGGCGGCGGTGCCGGTCGGGGGCGCCAGCACGCTCACCTTCACGATCACGAACCCCAACGCGATCCCGCTCACGGGGATCGCCTTCACGGACGCCTACCCGGCCGGCATCGTGAACGCGACGCCGCTCGCGGTCGGCGGCACCTGCCCCGGCGTCGCGACCACGGCCGCCGCGGGCGGCGCGAGCTTCAACGTGACGGGCGGCACGGTCGCCACGGGCGCGAGCTGCACGATCACCGTGGGCGTGACCGGCACGACGGCCGGGGCGTGGAACAACACCGCCTCGGGCGTCGCGACCGCCGAGAGCGGCGCGGCCGGCGCCGGCTCCAACACGGCGACGCTCACCGTCTCCAGCCCCGCCACGATCACGAAGGCCTTCGGCACGAGCCCGATCCCGCAGGGCGGCACGAGCGTGGCCACTTTCACGCTCGCCAACCCCAACGCGACGCCGCTCACGAACCTGCGCTTCACCGACGCGCTCGCCAACATGAGCGTCGCCAACGCCACGATCGGCGGCACCTGCGCGGGCACCTTCAGCACGCCCGCGCTGCTCGTGGGCGCCACGGCGCTGGACCTCACCGTGCCCACGCTCGCCGGCGGCGCGAGCTGCACCGTCACCGTGACGCTCACGAGCGCGGTGTCGGGCACGCACCCCAACACCACGAGCGGCGTCACCTCCACGCAGACGCCCGTGGCGGGCGCGCCCTCCAACACGGCGAGCCTCACGGTGCTCACGCCGCCGGCGCTGCAGAAGAACTTCGTGCCCGGCACGATCGAGGCGGGCGCGAATGCCGCGATCGTGTTCACGGTGTCCAACCCGCAGGCCGTGGCGCTCTCCAGCGTGAGCTTCAGCGACCCGCTGGTGAACATGGCCCTCGGCGCCGGCGCCGGCGTGACGGAGACCTGCTCCGGCGTGGTGACGCCGGTGGGCGTCTCCGCCGGCAGCACGAGCTTCACGCTCACGCTCAACACGCTCGCGGCGAGCGAGTCGTGCACGATCACCGTGAGCCCGGTCACGAGCACGGTGTCGAGCCCGGCGGCCGGCCACCCCAACACCACGAGCGGCGTCACGAGCACGCAGACGGCGGTGAATCCCGGCGCGGGAGCCACGGGCAGCCTGCGCGTGATCGTCCCGCCGACGGTCACCAAGACCTTCTCGCCCGCGGCCATCGCGACCGGCGGGACATCCACGGTTACCTTCACCGTCACCAACCCCAACGCCGTCGGGCTCACCAACGTGCGCTTCACCGACGACCTGCCCGCCAACCTCCTCAATACGGCCGCTCAGACCTTCATCGGCGGCGGGCGGGGCACCTGCGTCGGCACGATCCCGAGCGCCAAGGTCGCCGGGAACCTCGACCCCGTGAACTTCGCCTCGACCAACGTACCCGCGAACTCGAGCTGCACGATCCTCATGGACGTGACGAGCACCACGGTCGGGGCCTACACGAACACCGTCACCGCCGTCCGGTCCGACCAGACGCCGACCGCGACCACGGGCGGGTCGGACGTCCTCACCGTGGGCGCGATGGGGATCAACAAGCGCTTCTGCACGAACCTGCCGGCGGCGACACCGGGCGCCTCCACCTGCACGCCGGCGACCGACGCCCAGGTCAACGCCCCGGTGTACCTGTGGATCCAGGTCACGAACAACACCGGAACGAACGACGTCAACGACCTCCACTTCAACGACACACTGCCGGCCGGCATGCAGACAGTGGCGGGCGACATCTTCGTCTCGCGCGTGGCGGGCCAGTGCGACGAGAGCCCCAACCCCATTCCCAACGAGGCGGGCGGGGCGACCACCTTCAACTTCAACGCCGGGCGCCACCTCGACGACCTCGACGCCGGCGCGAGCTGCATCGTATCGGTGCCCGTCACGAGCACGACGGCCGGCCTCAAGAGCAACACCGTGACGGGAGCCAACCCCGCGTCGCTCAGCGGCCGCACCGACACCGCCACCATCAACTTCTGGCAGCCCCCCACGATCGCGAAGGCTTTCTCCCCCGCCACGATCGGCGCGGGCGGGACCTCGACGCTCACGATCACGCTCACGAACCCGGCCGCCAACCCCGGCCCGATCACCGGCGCCGCCTTCTCCGACACGCTCGCCAACATGAGCGTCGCGGGCAACCAGTCCGTCGGGGGAACGTGCACCGGCATCACGCCGGCCAGCCTCACCAATGGCCAGACGGGGCTGATCGCCTTCTCCGGCATCGGCATCCCGCAGGGCGGCAGCTGCACGGTGACGTTCTCCGTCACGAGCACCAACGTCGGCGTCAATCCCAACTCGACCACGGGCGTGACCTCCACGCAGGCGCCGACGGCCGGCGCGGGCTCGGCGGTGGCCAACCTGACGGTGGCCGGCGCGGCGCTCACCAAGGCGTTCTCGCCGGCGACCATCACGGCCGGCACGGTCTCGCGCCTCACCTTCACGATCGCCAACGGCGCCGGCAACCCGGCGCAACCGCTGCTCGCGTTCACGGAAACGCTGCCGGCCGGCGTCACGATCGCCAGCCCGGCCAACGCAGCCACCGACTGCGCTGGCGGCGCCGTGAGCGCCACGGCGGGCGGCGCGACGCTCTCGCTTTCCGGCGCGAGCCTCGCCCTCGGCGCCGCATCCTGCACGGTGGGCGTGGACGTCACGAGCGCCACGGCCGGGACCTACAACAACCTGCCCGCCAACCTCACGGGGCTCTCGCCGGGGCTCTCCGCGGCAGGCCTTTCCGCGACGCTCACGGTCAACGCCTCGCCCGCGCTCACGAAGGCCTTCCTGCCGGCCGCCGTCGCGCCGGGCACGCCCTCGGTGCTCACCTTCACGCTCGCGAACGGCGCGGGCAACCCGGCGCAATCGGGCCTCGCGTTCACGGACAACCTGCCCGCCGGCGTGGTCGTGGCCGCGGCGCCCAGCGTGCAGTCGAACTGCCCCGCGGGCGGCGGCTTCGCGGCGCCGGCCTTCACGGTCACGGCCACGCCGGGCGCGGGCGCCATTGCCGTGTCGGGCGCGGCCCTCAACGCCGGTGTCGCCTCGTGCCAGGTTCGCGTGAGCGTCACCGCCACGGCGCTGGGCAACTTCAACAACAACGCATCTAACATCGCCGGGCTGGCCGGCGGCCTCACCGCGGCCGGCGCCAACGCCACCCTCTCGTCGGTGGGAACGGCGCTCACGAAGTCCTTCACGCCCACGGTGATCGGGCGCGGCGGCGTGTCGACGATGACCTTCACGGTCACGAACGGCGCCGGCAATCCCGCGCAGTCGGGCCTGCAGTTCACGGAAAACCTGCCCGCCAACCTCTTCGTGGCACCGGTGCCCAACCTCGTGAACACCTGCGGCGGCACGGTCACGGCGACGGCGGGCGCGGGCACGGTCCCGTTCACCGGCGGCAGCCTCGCGGCCGGGGTGGGGAGCTGCACGATCTCCGTCGACGTCACTTCCGCTTTCGTGGCGAGCTATCCGAACCCGCCCTCGCGCATCCTCAACGCCTCGGCCACGATGGACACGAGCGGCGTGAACGCGACGCTCGAGGTGCTCGAGAACGTGGAGGTCACGAAGGCCTTCGCGCCGGCCACGGTCCCCGCGGGCACGCCCAGCACGCTCACCATCACGCTCGCCAACGTGAACGGCACGCCGCTCGCGGGGGTGGCCTTCACCGACACCTACGCCGGCGCCATCGTCAACGCGCCGGTGCCCAACGGCGCGACGACCTGCGGCGGCACGGTCACCGCGGTGGCCGGCGCGAACTCGGTGGCGCTTGCGGGCGGAACCGTGCCGGCCTACGGCTCCTGCACGGTCACGGTGAGCGTCGTCGGCACGGCGCCGGGCGCGCAGGCGAACACCATCCCGGTGGGCGGCGTCACGACGACGAACGCGGGCGCCAACGGCGCGGCGGCCAACGCGACCCTCACCGTGGTCGCGCGGCCCACCGTCACCAAGGCGTACGCGCCCGCGCAAATCGGCACGGGCGGCACGGCCACCCTCACCATCACGCTCGCCAACGCCAACGCCGCCACCGCCATCACCGGGGTCGCCTTCACCGACACGCAGCCGGCGCCGGTCACCACCGTGCCGGCCACGGCCGCCACGACCTGCGGCGGGACGGCTTCCCAGGCCGCGGGCAGCGTCACCCTCGCCGGCGGCACGATTCCGGCGGCGGGCTCGTGCACCGTGACGGTCCAGGTCACGAGCGCCACGGTCGGCGACCACGCCAACACCATCGCGGCGGGCGACGTCGCCTCGGCCAACGCAGGGACCAACGCCGCCGCCGCCAACGCGACACTCTCGGTGCTGGCCGCGCCCGCGGTGGCCAAGGCGTTCGCGCCGGCGTCGATCTTCCCCAACGCGACCTCCGTCCTCACGATCACGCTCACGAACCCGAACGCGGCCGACATCACGGGCGTGGCGTTTACGGACAGCTACCCCGGCGCGATCACGAACACCGCGACGCCGGCCGGGGCCACGACCTGCACGGGCGGCACCGTGACGGCCGCGCCGAGCGGAACGAGCCTCGCGCTCTCGAGTGCCACGATCCCGGCCGGCGGCTCGTGCACCGTGACCGTGAACGTGACCAGCAACACCGTGGGCGTGCACGCGAACTCGACGGGCGCGGTCACAACGACGAACGCAGGCACGGCGGCGGGCGCGAGCGCCAACCTCGCCGTCGTGGGCGGCCTCGCCTCCACGAAGCTCTTCTCGCCCATCTCGGTGGCGCTGAACGGCACCTCGACGCTCACCATCACGCTCACCAACCCGAACACCACGACCGCGGTTTCGGGCATCGCCTTCACGGACACCTATCCGACGGGCGTCGCCAACAGCGGCACGCCGGGTGCCGCGACCACCTGCCCGGGCGGGGCGGTCACGGCGGCCCCGGGCGGGGGAAGCCTCGCGCTCTCGGGCGCCACGCTCGCTGCCGGCGCGAGCTGCGCGGTGACTGTGCAGGTGGCGGGCACCACGGCCGGCACCCACGTGAACGCCGTGGGCACGATCACCGCGGCCAACGCGCCGCCGGTCACCGGGGACAGCACGGTGCTCTTCGTCTACGCGCCGCCGACGGCCGTGAAGTCGTTCACGCCCGCGGCCATCGGGTCCGGGTCCACGAGCACGCTCGCGCTGGAAGTCGGCAACCCCGCCGCCAACCCCGCGACGGCACTTACGGGCGTCGCGCTCGCCGACCCGCTGGGCACCTTCAACCTGTTCGTGGCCGCGCCGGCCGCCGCCACCTTCACGCCGCCCGCCTGCGGCACGCTGCAGTCGCGCGCAACCGTGGGCTCGGGCGCGTTCGGCGCGCTCACGGCGGGCCACGCCGAGGTCCGCCTCGACGTGGCGAGCCTCGCGCCGGGCGATACCTGCCGCGTCGAGGTGGGCGTGACCTCCACCACGCCGGGCGCGGCCAACAACACCACCGCCGCGCCGACGGCCTCGGGCCCGGTGCCGCTCACCGGCACGGCGGCGAGCGCCACGCTCACCGTCGTCCGGCCCGCGCTCACGAAGGCGTTCGGCGCGGCCGCCATCAACGACGGCGCGACGACGACGATCGTCTTCACGCTGGCCAATGCCGGCGCGAACCCGGCCCAGTCCGGCATCGGCTTCACCGACACGCTGCCCACGGGGCTCGCCTTCGACTCGGTGGCGCCCGCGCTCGCCTACTCGGCGGGCTGCTCGGGGCCGGCGACGGCGACCTACGTGGCGGGCACGCGCGTGCTCACGATCGCGGGCGTGGCGATGGCGGGCGGCACGGGGTCCTGCACGGTCACCGCGGCCGGGCTCACCAACGCGCCGGCGCAAGTGAACGCGAGCTGCCCGGCGGCCGCCTTCACCAACGGCGCGGGCGCCATCGGCGCGCTCGCGAACGCGACCAACGCCGTGACCGACCAGTGCCTCGTGGTGAACCGCGTGAATCCCTCGCTCACGAAGGCCTTCTCGCCGGCCACGATCGACCAGGGCGGCGTGTCGACCCTCACCTTCACGATCGCCAACGGCGGCACGAATCCCGCGCAGGCGGGCATCGCCTTCACCGACACGCTGCCGGGCACGATCCTCGTCGCCAACCCGCCGGCGGTGTCGACGAATTGCCCCAGCGGCACGGGAGGCGTGACGGCCACCGCGGGGACGGGCGTGATCGCCGTGGCGGGCGCCACGCTCAGCGCGCTGCAGGCCTCCTGCACGATTTCGGTGAACGTGACCGGCGCGACCCCCGGGAACTACACCAACACCGACGCCGGCAACATCACCGGCGCGGCGAACCTGTCGACCGCCGGCGTGGCCGCGACGCTCACGGTGCTGCCGGTGCCGGCGCTCACCAAGGCCTTCGCGCCCGCGACGGTGGGCACCGGCCAGAACGCGGTGCTCACCTTCACGATCACGAACCTCGCCGGCGGCCCGGCCCGTTCCGGCCTCACGTTCACGGATGCGCTCCCGCCGAACCTCGTGATCGGCACGCCCGCCGGCGTGGTGAACAACTGCGGCGGCTCGCCGACGATAACGGCCACGCCCGGGGCAGGCACTTTCGCCATCGGCGGGGCCGGCGTGAACGCGGCGGCGGGTCCCGCCACCTGCACGATCTCCGTGAACGTCGCGAGCGGTCTCGCCGGCACCTACGTGAACGGCGCCGCGCAGGTCGCCACGGCGGCGGGCTCCTCAACGCGGTCACAGACCAGGCGCTCGCCGTGCTCGACCGGCCCGCGGTCGCCAAGGCGTTCGGGGCCGCCTCCATCGCGCCGGGCGGCACGACGACGCTCGCGGTGACGCTCTCCAACCCCAATGGCGTGGCCATCACGGGCGCCGCCTTCACGGACGCCTTCCCCGTCGCGCCGGGGGCGATGACGCTCGCCAACGCCACCGCGTCGAACACCTGCGGCGGCACGCTCGCCGACAGCGGCGGCGGCGCGCTCGGGGCGGGAGACGCCGGCATCCAGCTCGCGGGCGGCACGATCCCGGCCGGCGGGTCCTGCGTGGTGACGGTGAACGTGACGGCGGCCGCGCCGGGCACCTACACGAACACGCTTGCGGCCGGCGCGGTCACGAGCGGCAACGCGGGGGCAAGCGTCGCCCCGGCCAGCGCGAGCCTCGTCGTCACGGCGCCGGCGACGATCGCCAAGGCGTTCTCGCCGGCGACGATCGCGGCCGACGGCATCTCCACGATCACCTTCACGCTGGCCAATCCCAACCCCCTCGCGCTCACGGGGGCGGCCTTCACCGACACGCTGGCATCGATGGCCATCGCCGCCAACGGCAACGCGGGCGGCACCTGCGCGGGCGCCGCAGGCAATGCCGTCACGGCGGGGCAGGTGGCGCTGTCGCTCGCCGGCCTCACGATCCCGGCCGGCGGCTCGTGCACGGTGACGGTCGTGGTCACGAGCGACATCCCCGGCGCGCACGGCAACCAGGCCTCCGGGGTGTCGTCGGCGGAGGCCGCGACGGGCGCGGCCTCCAACGTCGCCACGCTCACCGTCACGGCGGCCGCGCCTACGATCGCGAAGGCCTTCTCGCCCGCGACGATCGCGGCCGACGGCACCTCCACCGCCACCTTCACGCTCGGCAACGCCAACGGCGTGCCGCTCACGGCGGCCGGCTTCACCGACGCGCTCGCGAACATGGCCATCGCGGCCAACGGCAACGCCGGCGGCACTTGCGCCGGCGCGGCGGGCAACGCGCTCACGGCCGGGCAGGCGGCGCTCACGCTCTCCGGCCTCACCGTTCCCGCCAACGGCTCGTGCACCGTCACGGTCGTCGTGACGAGCGACACGCCGGGCGCGCACCCGAACACGACCTCGGGCGTCACCAGCGCCGAGGCGCCGGTCGGCGCCGCCTCCAACACCGCCACCCTCACCGTGACGGCGGTGGCGCCGGCGATCGCCAAGGCCTTCTCGCCGGCGACCATCGCCGCCGGCGCGACCTCGACGATCACCTTCACCATCGCCAACTCGCTGGGCGTGCCGCTCACCGGCGGGGCCTTCTCCGACACGCTCGCGAACATGGCCATCGCCGCCAGCGGGAACGCCGGCGGCACCTGCGGCGGCGCCGCGGGCAACGCGTTCACGGCGGGGCAAACGGCGCTCGCCTTCACGGGCCTCACGGTGCCGGCCAACGCGAGCTGCACGGTGACCGTCGTGGTGACGAGCGCCGTGCCCGGCGCGCACAACAACGCGACCTCCGCGTTCACGAGCGCCGAGGCACCGGCGAGCGCGGCCTCGAACACGGCGGTCCTCACCGTGACGGCGGTCGCGCCCACCATCGCCAAGGCGTTCGCGCCGGCCGCCATCGTCGCCGACGGGACTTCGACCATCACGTTCACGATCACCAACCCGCAGGCGATCGCGCTCACCTCGTCGAACTTCACGGACACGCTCGCGAACCTCTCCATCGCCGCGGCGGGCGCGGCGGGCGGCACCTGCGCGGGCGCGGCGGGCAACGTGTTCTCCGCCGGCCAGACGGCGCTCGCGTTCACGGGGCTCACGATCCCGGCCTCGTCGTCGTGCACGGTGACGGTCGTGGTCTCGAGCGACCTGCCCGGCGTGCACCCGAACCAGGCCTCCGGCGTGGCGAGCACGCAGGCGCCCACCGGCGCCGCCTCGAACGTGGCGAACCTCACCGTGACGGCCGCGCCGCCCACGATCGCCAAGGCCTTCGCCCCGGCGGGGATCCCGGTGTTCGGCACCTCGACGATCACCTTCACGCTCGCCAACGCCAACGGCATCCCGCTCACGGCCGCCTCCTTCACCGACACGCTCGCCAACATGCAGGTGAACGCGGCCGGGCCGGCCGGCGGCACCTGCGCGGGCGCGGGCGGCAATGCGCTCACGGCCGGGCAGACGGCGCTCGCGATCTCCGGGCTCACGATCCCGGCCAACGGCTCCTGCACGGTCACCGTGGTGGTCGCGAGCAACGTGGTCGGCACGCACCCGAACCAGGCGAGCGGCGTGGCGAGCGCCGAAGCGGCGACCGGCGCGGCCTCCAACGTCGCGAACCTCACCGTCCAGCCGCTGCCGCCCACGATCGCCAAGCAGTTCACGCCGGCGGGGATCCTCTCGGGCGGTACCTCGACGCTGGTGGTGACCATCGGCAACCCGAACCCGTCGCCGATCACCGTCACCTCCGTCACCGACACCTATCCCGCGGGCGTCACGACGGCGGGCACGCCCGCCGCGTCGACCACCTGCCTGCCGGGCGGCGTGGTGACTTTCAACGCGGGCTCGGTCACCCTCACGGGCGGCACCGTTCCCGCGACGGGTTCGTGCACCTTCCAGGTCGCGGTGACGGCGGCCACGCAAGGCGCCTACACGAACACGATTCCCGCCGGCGCGCTCACGACGAGCGGCGGCTTCAACACGGCCCCGGCGAGCGCCACGCTCACGGTCGACCCGGTGGCGGACGTGGCGGTGGTGAAGACGGCGCCGGCCACGGTGGGCACGGGCCAGTCGATCAGCTACACGGTGAGCGTCGTGAACAATGGCCCGGACGCCGCCAACGGCACGCAGCTCGCCGACACCGTGCCGGCGCAGGTGACGGGCGTCTCCGCCGTCTGCGGCGCGGCTTCCGGCGGGGCTGCCTGCGGTGCCGTCGGCGTCGCGGGCAACGTCGTGACGAGCACGATCCCGACGCTGCCGGCGGGCGGCTCGGTCACTTTCACCATCACCGGCACCGCGACGGGGCTGGGCGCCACCAGCAACACGGCGACCGTCGCGGCACCCGGCGGCGTGTTCGACCCGG
The DNA here is from genome assembly GCA_019634955.1 of Burkholderiales bacterium. Classification (GTDB taxonomy): domain Bacteria; phylum Pseudomonadota; class Gammaproteobacteria; order Burkholderiales; family Usitatibacteraceae; genus FEB-7. The sequence continues at coordinate 73,454 of JAHCAK010000009.1, read as the reverse complement.
TGCCGGGCAACAACTCGTCCACGGCCGCCACCACGATTCTCGCGCCGGACCTCACGCTGGCGAAGTCGCACGCCGGCAACTTCACCGTCGGCGTGAACGGCACCTACTCGCTTGCCGTGAGCAACGGCGCCGGCTCGCTCGCCACCGCGGGGACGGTCACGGTGGTGGACACGCTGCCGGCAGGGCTCTCGTTCGTGAGCGGCGGCGGCACCGGCTGGAGCTGCGGCGCGACGGGGCAGGTGGTGACCTGCACGATGGCGGCCCCGATCGCGGCGGGTGCCTCGGCTCCCGTGCTCTCGATCACCGTGGCCGTTTCCTCGACCGCGGTTCCCGGCGTGTTGAACGTCGCCACCGTGAGCGGGGGCGGCGAGCCGGCGGCGGCCAGCGGCAACAACACGGCCTCCGACAACACGATCGTCACGGCCGCGGCGGCGAACGCCTTCGCGCCGGACGGCGCGCAGACGGGCCTGCCGGGCGCGGTCGTGTTCTACCCGCACACCTTCAACGCCGGGCTGGCCGGGAGCGTGACATTTGCCACGACGGCCGTCGCCGCCCCGGCGGTCCCCGGCTGGACGCAGGCGATCTACCGCGACACGAACTGCAACGGCGCGCTCGACGGCGCCGAAGGCGCCGCCCCGCTCGCGGGCGCCGTGGCGGTGAACCCGGGCGATGCCGTCTGCATCATCGTGCGCGACAGCATCCCGGGCGCGGCCCCCTACAACGCGCAGAACGTGATCTCGGTGACGGCGACCTTCAACGGTGCGACGACCTACACGCGCACGGACACCACCACGGTGGGCGCCGTGGGCGGCGCCGGCCTCACGCTCGCGAAGACCGTGCGAAACGTGACCCAGGGCGGCGCCGCGGCCACGACGGGCACCGCGCGGCCCGACGACGTCCTCGAGTACACCATCACCTACACGAACGCCGGCTCCGGCCCGGTGTCGGCCCTCGTCGTGACCGACGCGACACCCGCATTCACGCGCTACCAGTCCGCGGCCTGCGCCGCGCCGCCGGCCAACCTCACGGGCTGCTCCGTGACCTCGCAGCCGGCCGTGAACGGCACCGGGTCGATCGTGTGGACGCTCACGGGATCGCTCCTGCCGGGCGGCACCGGATCGGTGAGCTACCAGGTGCGCGTGAACAACTGAGGCGGCGCCCGCGTAGAATCGCGGGCGTGCACACAGCCTCGCCCCCGGGGCGCGGGCCGCGCCTCGCGGGCGTCGCGCTCGTCGTCTTCTCCGCCATCGCCTTCTCCGCCAAGGCGGTCATCATCAAGCTGGCCTATCGCCACGGCGTCGACGCGGTGACGCTGCTTGCCCTGCGCATGGCGATGTCCGCGCCCTTCTTCGTGGCGATCGCGTGGTGGGCGAGCCGGGGGGAGGGTGCAGCGCCGCTCGCGCCCGCGGACTGGCGCGCCGTCGTCTTCCTCGGGATCGTCGGCTACTACCTCGCGAGCCTCTTCGACTTCCTCGGCCTGCAGTACATCACCGCCGCGCTCGAGCGCCTGGTGCTCTACCTCTACCCGACCTTCGTGGTGCTGATCTCGGCGGCGATGTACGGCCGGCGAATCACCGGGCGCGACGTGGCGGCGCTCGCGGTCTCCTACGCCGGCATCGCGCTCGTCTTCGCCAACGACCTCGCCACGCGGCAGGAGAACGTGCTGCTGGGCGCCTTCTGGGTGTCGCTCTCGGCGCTCGCCTACGCCATCTACCTCATCGGCAACGGGCGCATGGTGCGCAAGATGGGGAGCGTGCGCTTCGCGAGCCTCGCCTCCGTCGTCTCCTGTGCGGCCGTGCTCGCGCATTTCTTCGTGGTGCGCGATGCGGGGCTCCTCTGGTCGCAGCCCGCGCCCGTCTACTGGCTCACCTTGCTGATGGCGATCGTCTCGACCGTGCTGCCGGTGATCCTCATGAGCGTGGGCATCCGCCTCGTGGGCTCGAGCCACGCCTCGATGCTGGGCACCGTCGGGCCCGTGGCGACCATCTTCCTGGGCTTCGCCTTCCTCGGCGAGCCCATCACCACCATCCAGCTCGCCGGCGCCGCCCTCGTGCTCGTGGGGGTGGTGGCCATCTCCCGTGCGCCCGGGAAAGGGGATTGAGCGGGGTGCAGGGGATTCCGGAGGGGGGGATTTCAATGCAGGGGACGCAGAGCAAGGCCGATCGGAAACCTGCCGCACGGGGCATCCAGGCGCCCTTCTTCCGGCATTCCGCTTGAATCGCCCTGCGTCCTCTGCGATCTCTGCGTCCTCTGCGTTGAAATCCCCTCTTCCTCCGAGCCCCAACATTGACTTGGCTCAAACCCGGGCGGGGGGAGGCGATGGTGCGCTGCGATATAATTTCGCGGGGCCGTGGGGCCCGGCGCTCGCGGCGTCGCCTCCCGGTCGACCCCGAATTCCCAACGAGAAGACCCAGGAGACCCCATGAAGAAGCCCATGCGCGTTGCCGTCACCGGCGCGGCCGGCCAGATCGGCTACAGCCTGCTTTTCCGGATCGCGAGCGGCGAGATGCTCGGCAAGGACCAGCCCGTGATCCTGCAGCTGCTGGAGATCCCGGACGAGAAGGCGCAGAAGGCGCTCAAGGGCGTGATGATGGAGCTGGACGACTGCGCCTTCCCGCTGCTCGCGGGGATGACGGCCGCCTCCGACGCGAAGGTCGCGTTCAAGGACGCCGACGTGGCCCTCCTCGTGGGCGCGCGCCCGCGCGGCCCCGGCATGGAGAGGAAGGACCTGCTGGAGGCCAACGGCGCCATCTTCACGGTGCAGGGCCGCGCGCTGGACGAGGGCGCCAGCCGCGACGTGAAGGTGCTGGTGGTCGGCAACCCCGCCAACACCAACGCCTACATCGCCATGAAGAGCGCGAAGAGCCTCTCGCCCGCGTGCTTCACCTCGATGATGCGGCTCGACCACAACCGTGCCGCCTCCCAGCTCGCCGCGCGCATCGCCAAGCCCGTCGACTCGCTGGAGAAGATCGTCGTCTGGGGCAACCCCTCGCCGACGATGTACCCCGACTACCGCTTCGCGACCTCCGGCGGCCAGTCCGTGAAGGCGCTGGTGGGCGACGAGGCCTGGTACAAGGACACCTTCATCCCGCTGGTCGGCAAGCGTGGCGCGGCCATCATCGAGGCGCGCGGCCTTTCGTCTGCCGCTTCCGCCGCCAACGCGGCCATCGACCACGTGCGCGACTGGGTGCTGGGCTCCAACGGCAAGTGGGTGACGATGGGCGTGGTCTCCGACGGCTCCTATGGCATCCCCGAGGGCGTGATGTACGGCTTCCCGTGCACCACCGCCAACGGCAAGTACGCGATCGTCAAGGGCCTGGAGATCGACGAGTTCTCCCGCGGCCGCATGGACAAGACCCTCGCGGAGCTCGAGGAGGAACGCGCCGGGGTGAAGCACCTGCTGGGCTGACCCGGTCGTCGGGGCACGAAGGGAAACGGGGCGGCCATGGGCCGCCCCGTTTCGCTTTCCTGCGTTGCCGGGCGAGGGCCGCCCGGCGTGAAGGAGCTTAGCAGCCGCCCTTCTTCTTCTTGGGCTCGGGCTTCACGGCGGCCTTGGCGTCGGCCTTCTTCTCCTCGGCCTTGGCCTCGACCTTCTTCTCGACGGCCTTGGCGTCGGCCTTCTTGTCGTCGACCTTGGCCTTGGCGTCGGCCTTCTTGTCGTCGACCTTGGCCTTGGCGTCCGCCTTCTTCGCCTCCCCGGCGGTGTGTTTGTCGGCGAGGGCGACGGGGGCCTGGGCCATCACGAAAGCCCCGGCAACCAGGGCGGCGAGCAGCTTCTTCATGGGTAATTCTCCGTATCGGGTGAAGTGGGGTTGGGCGCGAGTTCGCGCGGCGCGTATTCTAAATGAAAGGGGCCCCTCGAAGAAGGGGCCCCTCGCTTGCCCGGGAAGGGGGGGTTACGGCCTCAGGCCGGCGAACCGCTTCTCGGCGAGCGCCATGCCCCACCCGGCCAGCGCCAGGAAGGCGACGAAGGCGAGGACCCACCAGCCCATCGGGATCCCGGTGAGGCCCGGCAGGGTGGCCTCGACCGAGTTCTCGGCGATCCACTGGTCCATCCCGGGGAAGAACTCCGCCCACGCGTAGACCCCGCCCAGCATGCCGGCGGCGAAGGCCATGCCGTCCAGCCGCCCGGTGGCGGTCGCCACGACCGCGGTGCCGGGGCAGTAGCCGCCGATCACGAAGCCGGCACCGAAGACGAGCCCGCCGACGACCTGCGCCGCGTAGTTCGTGGGCTCGATGTAGAGGTCCGCGAGCTCCAGGACGCCGGCGGCCGACAGGAGGAAGAGCCCGGCCATCGCCGTCACGATCGCCGTGAACATCACCTTCACCACGGACATGTCGTAGAAGTAGAAGACGGCCACGAGCTTCCTCGCGCTGCCGAAGCCGGCGCGTTCGAGGAAGAAGCCGAACCCGAGGCCCAGCACGATCGCGATCGCCGCGGTCGCGGCGGGGCCGATTTCCATCGTCGAGGAAAGGGGAAACATCAGAGCCACTCCTTCCGGAACATCCAGGCGACCGCGTAGGCCGCGGCGAAGACGGCGAGCATGAAGGCGAGGCTGCCGGCGTTGAGGATGGATCCGCCGGTGAGCGCCTGCCCGCTGGTGCACCCGCGGGCGATCTTGGCGCCGAGCGCTGCGATCAGGCCCCCGCCGAAGGCGAGCCAGAGGCGCTGCGCGTCGGACAGTCGCAGGCCCCGTTCCACCGTGAACGCCGAGCGGCGCGCGAGGAGCCCGGAAACCGCCGCCCCGACGAACGAGCCGATGAGCAGGAAGATGAGCCACGCGGTGAGCGGCGATCCGCTGGCGAGGTAGCGCGAGTGCACGTAGTTCGCCTGCGCGTGCTCGGGCGAGAAGATGCTCGCGAGCCACGCGGCCACCGACGAGAAGGCCCCCGTGGCGCCCAGGCCGCGGCCGGCCGCGAGGTAGGTGGCCAGCAGCGTGAGGCCGAGGAAGAACCCCACGACGTAGGGATTCCAGTACGGTGCCGCGGCCGGCGTGTCGCGCGCGGCGGCGGGGTGGCGGGAGGCGGAAATTGCGCTCATGTCGATCCTCCTGGCGTGTTCAGAAGCCCGCGGCGGCGACCATGTGGCTCGCCTGGCCCGCGCCGACCATGACCCAGCGCAGCGCGAAGCCACCGGCCAGGACCAGCACGGCGGGGATGACGGTATGGGGGATGCGGTGGCCGAGCTCCAACCACTGCAGCGCGAGCGGCACGAGGATGCCGGCCACGATCACGACGCCCCAGAAGACCGTGGCGTACTTGCCGGACACGAGCAGGTCGACCGCGGCCACGTGCGAGGCGGAGCTCGACAGCAGGCCGATGAAGAGCAGGCCGATCAGCACCAGCTCGATCGCGAGGAATCCGAGGTCCGCCTTGATGAGGCCGTCCGCGGTGCGCGGCTCGGGCGGGCGATCGCCCAGCGGCTGCACCAGCATCGCGAGCGCGCCGCCGAGGAAGCTGCGCGGGGCGGGGTGCCCGGGCACGAGGCTCGCGACCAGGTGCACCATCGCCGCGGCCGCCGAGAGGCCCGAGAACAGGAAGAGCGGGCCGAGGATGGCGCTGTTCCACAGCGGGCGCGCGACCATCGTCGAGAGCAGGATCCCGGTGTAGATCCCGAGCGCGATGCCCAGCCCGACGTTGAGGCCGCCCAGCAGGCGGATCTTGCCCGGGCTCGCGACCAGGGCGTCGGAGAGGCGCTGCAGGACCGGCAGGCGCTCGCCGAGCCACGGCCACGCCTGCGGCAGGCGGATGAGCGCGGAGACGAGGATCACGGGGTACACGAGCAGCAGCACCCAGGAGCCCCACGACATCGGCGACAGCGGCTCGAAGGCCATGTACACGCGGTACACGAAGAGCTTGTGCGCGAGGTCGAGGAAGAGGGCGCCCATGCCGAGGTTCATGAGGATGAACCCGAGGATGGGGGTCTGCACGCTGTAGAAGCCCTCGGCGCGCTCGCCCTTGGCGAGGCGCAGCATGTTGAGCCCGGCGAGGATCATCATCCCGGCGATCATGCCGCCGAAGAAGAGGTAGACGGGGATCTCCCAGCTCCAGACCGAGAGCACCGGGTCCACGAGGGGATTGTGGCGGGTCGAGGTGATTTCGAGCATGGGAGTGGCCTCAGGTCAGGTAGAACACGCGGGGCTTCGTGCCGGCTTCCGGCAGCAGCGTGTGGTATTTGCGCGACGCGAGCAGCCGGCTCACCTCGCTCTTCGGGTCGTCCAGGTCGCCGAACGCCATGCAGTGCGTCGGGCACACGGAGACGCAGGCCGGGTCCTTGCCCTCCTTCACGCGGTGCAGGCAGAAAGTGCACTTGTCGGCGTAGCCGTCGGGGTGCACGAAGCGCGCGCCGTAGGGGCAGGCCGCCAGGCACGCCTTGCAGCCGATGCACTGGTTCGCGGTGACCTGCACCGTCCTGCCGAAATCCTCGACGTGGCTCGCGCCCGTGGGGCAGCAGGTGACGCAGGGCGGGTTGTCGCAGTGGTTGCATCGCTCCGAGCGGATCTCGAGCGTGAGGTTGGGGAAGGCCCCGCGCGTCTCGGTGACGATCCAGTCGCGGCAGTAGCCCTGCGGGACGTCGTTCTCCGTCTGGCAGGCGACCACGCAATCCATGCACCCCACGCACTTCAGGGTGTCGATGACCATTCCGAAGCGTGGCATGTCACGCCTCCTTTTCGAAAGTGACGAAGTTCTGGTGGATGCTCGTGCCGCCCATCAGCGGGTCGACCTTGTAGCGCGTGTTGAGCTGCGCCGCGCTCGCACCCATGAGGTAGGCGCTCTTGAGCAACCGGCTGGTGTGGCCGAAGCCGTAGACCATGTAAAGCGTGTCCGGGCGGATGCGCTGCGTGGCCTTCACCTTCACGCGGTTGGAGACCACCCCGTCCTGGTTCTTCAGCTTCACGTACTGGCCGTGCTTCAGTCCCGCCTTCGCGGCGGTCTCGGCGTTCACCCAGACCTCGTTCTCCTTCATGAGGTCGCGCAGCAGGAGGTTCGTCTGCGTGCGGCTGAAGGTGTGCACGGGCGCGCGGCCCGTGACCAGCCGGAAGAAGCCCGCGGGCGCGGCCTCCGGCGCCGTGTACTTCGGCACCGGGTCGAAGCCGGCCTTGGCGAGCTGCTCGGAGTAGAACTCCACCTTGCCCGAGGGCGTGTCGAAGGCGATCCCGGCGCCCTCCTCGACGGTGATCGGGTCCTTCGGCCCCATCACCACGCCTTCCTTGCGGAACTTCGCGTAGTCGATGCCGCTCTTCTCGCAGCGCGCCGCGAGGTACTCGTCCATGTCCTTGAAGGGCATGTACTGGCCCACGCCCAGCCGGTTGGCGAGCTCCTTGGCCATCCACCACGCCGGCTTCTGCTCGCCGGGGGGCGCGATCACGGGCTGGCGGATCGCCGCCCAGCCCTGGCGGCCCCAGCCGACGTAGAAGTCGTCGTGGCGCTCGAGGAACATCGTGTCCGGCAGCACCACGTCGGCGTAGCCCGTGATCTCGGCCGGGTGCGTGTCCACGACGACGAGCAGGTCGAGCTTGTTGATGGCCTCGATCGTCTCCTTCTCGTTGGGCAGCGTGTGGTTGAGGTTGGAGGCGTAGACCACCCAGCCCTTGATGGGGTAGGGCTTGCCCGTGATCGTCGCCTCGCGAAGGCCGGTCGTGACCTCCTCGTCGGCGAAGGGCCACTTGTGGTCGGGGTTGTCGGCCTTGGGCTTCGTGGCTTCCGGGAACTTCGGGAACGGGTAGCCGGCCACCTTCATGCCCGCCTGGATGAAGAGCCCGCCCTTGCGGCCCCAGTTGCCGAGCAGCGCGTTGAGGAGCGCCGTCGCGCGCCCGCGCTGCGCGTCGTCGCCGTACCAGTTCACGCGGCGGCCGGGGTGCACGAGGGCGGCCGGGCGCGCGATCGCCATCTCGCGCGCCGTGGCGCGGATGGTGGCCGCCGGGATGCCCGTCTCGGCCTCGGCCCACTCGGGGGTGCTGTCCTTGATCGCCGCGGCGAACTTGTCGAAGCCGTGGCCGTGCTTCGCGACGAACTCCTTGTCGTAGAGGCCCTCGGCGACGAGCACGTTGCACCAGGCGAGGATCAGCGCCATGTCGGTGCCCGGCTTCACCGGCAGCCAGTACTTCGCCTTGCTCGCGGCCACCGAGTAGCGCGGGTCGACCACGATGATGGTCGCCTTGTTGGCCACGGCCTGCGCGAACTCCTGCACCTGCGTGTTGTGCATGTTCTCGCCGAGGTGCGTGCCGATGAGCACCAGGCACTTCGTGTTGGCGATGTCGGTTGGCTCGGGCGAGCCCAGGCCGGTGCCGTAGGTGAGCAGGTAGCCGATGTCGCGCGGGCCGCGGCACTGCGCGAAGGAGGGCGCGCCCTTGTTGATGCAGCCATAGGCGCGCATCACGTGCTCGAAGAACCGCGAGCCCGTGCCGTGCTTCCACAGGGCGATCGACTCCGGCCCGTGCTCGGCGGCGATCTTCTTCATGCGCTCGGCCACGTAGTCCAGGGCCTCGCCCCAGGTGACGGCCTTGAACTCCTCCTTGCCGCGCTCGCCCGTGCGGATGAGGGGCTTCGAGATGCGGTCCGGGTCGTTGTGCGTGCCGGGTGCGGCCGTGCCGCGCGGGCACAGGCGCCCCTTGCTCATCGGGTCGAGGGGGTTGCCCTCGAACTTCCACAGCTTGCCGTCGCGGATGTGGGCGATCCCGCCGCACTTCCAGAAGCACATTTCACAGTAGGTGGGGATGGTCTCGACCTTGCCGGCCGGGGGCTTCGAGCCCATGGCGAGCGAGGAGACGACCGGGACCTGGGAGCCCACCGCGCCTGCCCCGACGGTGGCGGCGCTGATCTTGAGGAATCGCCTGCGGGAGAGCTGTTCCATCACGGCCTCGTGGTTGCTGGGAGGGGATGGCGTCATTTCAAACCCAATTGCATTAGCCGATACTGATATAGGTCAAACCGCTCGCCGTCTCACGGGATAGATTGGTCGCACGCGCAAAGCCCGCGTGGGCCCTTCGGCCCATGGGCAATTGAAATGTCCGCGCCGGAGGCACGCGCCGTCCGGCGCCGAGGGAGGCGGCGATGGACCGCGAATCGGCCCTGAAGGTCTTCGAGTCGCTGGGGTCCAGCCTGCGGCTGGACATCTTCTGCCTGCTCGTCCACGCCGGCGAGCGCGGGCAGGTGGCGGGCGAGATCGCCGAGGCGCTCGAGATCCCGGCCACGAACCTCTCCTTCCACCTGAAGGCGATGCTCGCGGCGAGCCTGGTGACGGTGCGCCAGGAGGGGCGGTTCCTGCGCTACCGGGCCAACGTGCCGCACATGCTGCGCGTGCTCGCCTTCGTGATGGAGAACTGCGCGGGCACCGCGAGGAACGAGGGCGAGTGCCCCCTGGGGTCGAAGCGCGCCGCGGCGGCGGTCGCGCGCGTGGCGGCGCCGAACGGCTGAGCGTTCAGGCCTCGTCGGCCACGAGCACGGCGGCCACCGCCGCCATTCCCGTCGCAAGTCCGAGGGCGGCCCACGCCGAGGGGGTGAGCGCCTGCGCGCGCGACAGGTCGACGAAGCCCTGCACGACGGAGGTTCCCGCGGGCGCGAGCAGCCACGCGAGGAGCGCGCCGACGGCGCCGGAGCCGGTCACGAGCGCGGGCCGCAGCCACGCGCGCGGGCGCGAGGCCACCGGCAGCGCGCGCATCACGCGCAGGGTGAAGCCCTCGTCGGGCACGGCCGCCCGGGCGTCGGCCCGCAGCAGCGCTTCGATCGGATCGCGGTCGTCGGGGGTCATGGTTCCTCCTTGCCGAGCCGCGCGCGGAGCTTCGCCTTCGCGCGCAGGATGTGTGTCTTCACGGTGCCGAGCGGCATGCCCAGCGCCGCCGCGGCCTCCTCGTGGGAAAGGTCCGCGTAGTAGCACGCCGCGATGGCGGCGCGCTCGCCGTCGGAGAGACAGGCGATGGCGCGCTCCAGGTCGACGCGATCGGCGAGCGGGGTGGCGGGATCGGGGCCAGCCTCCGCGGCCACCTCGTCCAGGTCGTCCTGCAGCGATTCCCGGCGCTTGCGTGCGTGGGTGAGCCAGGCATTGAGGGCGATGCGGTAGAGCCAGGTGGAGAAGCGCGCGTCGTGACGGAAGGCGGCGAGGTTGCGCCACGCGAGGAGGAAGGTCTCCTGCGCGAGGTCGTCGGCGAGCGCGTGGTCGCCCTTCGCCATCCGCCGCAGCACCGAGCGCACCATGGACTGGTGGCGCTCGACGAGGCGCGCGAAGGCGCCCGGGTCGCCGTGCGCGACGGCGGCGAGGACGAGTTCGGTGTCGGCCGGTTCCGGCCGGGCGGGCATCGGCGCTAGCGCGGGGGCGCGCCCCGGCCGGAGGAGCGCGAGTCGATCTTCCACGCGATGAGCAACGCCACCCCCATGAGTCCGGGGATGAGGCCGATCGACCACGGCTGCCCCCGCTCCCAGAAGAAGAGCGAGATGGCGATGCCCAGCGCCACGAGGATCAACCCGCCCTTGGGGCTGGGCGTGGATTCGGGCGGCCGCAGCAGCTCCGGCGGGACGGGCAGCCCTTTCTCGGCGAGCCTCAGGACCGTCTCCTGGTGCAGGCGGTTGCGCTTGTGCTTGTAGACGAGGATGGCCGCGATGACGAGGAGCGGCAGGCCGAAGCTCGCCAGCATCCCCGCCAGCGCGACCACGAGTTCCGAGGTCTGCATGACGGTCTCCGAGGGCCGGGGCGGCCCGCATTATCGGGGGTGGCCCGGGCCCGGGGCAAACCGGGCCAAGGGCACGAGGTTCGTTCGCATGCCCGTTGGACGCGCCCGGCCACCCGGCCGGATTCGCCCGCTCAGCCGGCCATCTCCTCGGCGACGCTGTCCGGGGCGGAGACTTCCTGCGGGCCGGGGAGCGTGCGCATCCTGGCCAGCGGCGAGGTCCAGGCCACCAGCGGGATCATCGCGAGCGCCCCGGCCCCGGCGAGCAGGATCGCGGCGCGCAGGCCCCAGTGCTCCGCGACCCAGCCGCCGGCGAGGCCGCCGAGCGGGGCGGTCGCGACCGTGAGGCAGATCATCGTCGCCGTGACCCGCCCGAGCAGGCGGTCCGGCGTGACCGTCTGGCGCAGCGTGAGGTAGTTGATGAAGAAGGTCATCGCCGCGAAGTCCAGCAGGAAGAGACCCAGCCCGAAGGTGAGCGAGGCGACGACGAAGCCGCCGGTGGAGGCGCCGAGGACGAGCCAGGCCACCCCCGTGCCGCCCAGCGCCGCGAGCATCGTCGGCCCGAACCCGAACCGGGCGTTGAGGGGCGTCACCGCCCCGGCCGCCACGAGCGAGCCCACGCCGGCCAGCATGAAGAGCAGCCCCACGTGGCCCGCGGAGAAGCCCAGCTCGCGCGCGGCGAAGAGGATCACCACGGCCACGTAGGCGTGGCGGAAGAGCTGCCAGGCGGCGAGCGACCACGCCAGCGCGCGCAGCGTCTTGTTGCGCCACACGACGGCGAGGCCCTCGCCGATCTCGCGCCAGACGCTCTCGCCGGAGATCTTGGGCGCGTCGGTGGCTGCCGGCGGGATGCCGCGCAGCATCCACGCCGACACCATGAACGAGAGCGCGTCCAGCAGGATGGCGATGGGCGCGGTGAGCCACTGGATGAGCGCGCCCGCGAGGCCCGGGCCGACGAGCTGGGAAGCCGAGTCGGACACGCCGATCTTGGCGTTGGCCTCCACGAGGTGGTCGCGGCCGACGCGCTCGGTCATGAACACCTGGTAGGCCGGCCAGCCGACGACGCTGCCCAGGCCGACGAGGAAGCCCACGACGTAGAGCACGGGCATCGAGAGCACGTCCAGCCACGCGCACACCGGCACGGCCAGGAGCGCGAGGCCCCGGCCGATGTCCGCCCAGATGATCACCGGGAGCTTCCTCGCGCGGTCCACGAGGACGCCCGCGAAGAGCCCGAAGAGCGGGTAGGGCAGGGCCTCCAGCGCCGTGAGCACGCCCACCTCGAAGGGGGAGGCATTGAGCATGATCGCCGCGGTGAGCGGCAGCGCGAGGAAGGTCACCTGCCCGCCGAAGTGGGTGATGGTGAGCGAGCCCCAGAGCTTCACGAAGTCGGGGTTTCGCCACAGGCCGGTGAGCCAGCGGCGGGGGTGGAGCAGGTTGCGGAGCGTGTTCATCGTTCTTCTCGCGCTCGCCTCGTGGGCGGGCGTCCTTGTCGTCCTGCGCGCGAACTCACGCGTCGCGCGACGCGCGAGGCGGAAAGGCTATCGGGAGGGTGGTCCGATCCGTTCCGCCTCGAAACCCGGCGGACGGTCGGTCCGCGCGGTCAGTCTTCGCCGCCGGAAAGCGGCGGGAGGGCGGGGCGGCCGATCCCGGCGCCACGGGCCATCCCGCCGGCAGGGCGGCGAGGGGCGATGGGCTTGGCGGGTCGGTTCATCGGGCGCTCCGGGGTGAAAGGCGCTTCGGGGCCGCCATTGTAGGGCCGGCGCGGGCGCGCCGGCAAATACCCCCCTGTTACCGGTCGTTGCCGGGCGGGCGCAGGTAGCGGGCGTCGTCGAAGGTGGCCATCCAGCGCGGCACGTAGGCCACGAAGATGGCCGTGAGGAGCCCGGAGAGGAAGGCCTCGCCCCAGGCGAGCAGCAGGCCGAAGGGGATGAAGCCCTCGGCGAGCGAGTCCCAGGTTGCCGTGCCGGCCGCGGCGTGGGCGGCGGCGGCGGCGAGCACCGTCGCGACGAACGCCGCGCCCGGGGAGAAGAAGCCCGCGAGGAAGATGTAGGTGAACGGGTTGCGCGGCACCCAGCGGTCGGCGGCGCGGCGCAGGCCGTCCGCCACCGTGGCCGGGAACCACGCCGCGAGGAGCCAGGTCGCGGCCGCCGCCGACGCGTCGCCGCCACGCCACAGGATCACGGCAGCCACGGCGGGCACGGCTGCGCAGACGGCGAGGTCGCGGCCGAACATGAGGGCGACGAGCGGGGTCGCGAGCAGGTGCAGCGAGACCGCGCCGCCCAGGCGCGCCGAGAGGATCCAGGCCAGCGCGATCGCGAAGGCCGCGCCGATCCAGCCGTGCAGGCGGAAATCCTCCGCGAGCAGGCGCCAGGGCGCCCGCCGCGCCGCGCGCGCGAGGAGGACCCCCGCGACGATCCAGCTCGCGAGGGCCCAGCCGGCGGTGAGCGGGGTGGCGAGGAAGTCGATGGCGGCCTCAGGCGGCCACGAGCTCCCGCAGCACGAAGGGGAGGATCCCGCCGTGCAGGTAGTAGTCCACCTCGATCGGCGTGTCGATGCGCAGCAGCACCGGCACCTCCTTCGTGGTGCCGTCCTTGCGGTGGATCACGAGCTTCACGTCCATCTGCGGGCGGATGCCGGCCTCGAGGCCGACCACGTCGATGACCTCGTCGCCCCGGAGGCCGAGCGACTCGGCGGAGTCCGCGCCCTTGAACTGGCAGGGCAGCACGCCCATGCCCACGAGGTTGGAGCGGTGGATGCGCTCGAAGCTGCGCGCCACGACCGCCTTCACGCCCAGGAGCTGCGTGCCCTTGGCCGCCCAGTCGCGCGACGACCCCGTGCCGTACTCCTCGCCGCCGAAGACCACCGTGGGCGTGCCCGCCGCGACGTACTTCATCGCGGCGTCGTAGATGGGCATCTGCTCGCCCGAGGGCTGCAGGAGCGTCACGCCGCCCTCGACGCGCGTGCCGTCCGCCTTCGGCGGGATCATGAGGTTCTTCACGCGGACGTTGGCGAAGGTGCCGCGCATCATCACCTCGTGGTTGCCGCGCCGCGCGCCGTAGCTGTTGAAGTCGGCCTTCATCACGCTGTTGCCGATGAGGTACTTGCCGGCCGGCGAGGTGTCCTTGATCGAGCCGGCGGGCGAGATGTGGTCGGTCGTGACCGAGTCGCCGAAGATCCCCAGCACGCGCGCGCCCTTGACGTCGGCGGCCTTGCCGGCCGACATGCCGAAGCCCGCGAAGAAGGGCGGCTCGGCGATGTAGGTCGACTTCGGCCAGTCGTAGACCTGGCCGGTGGCGCTCTTGATGCCGGCCCACAGCGGGTTGGCGGAGGCGAGGTTCGCGTACATCTTCCCGAAGGTGGCCGGGTCCTGCGCGTACTTCATGAGCGCGTTCACCTCGTCGGAGGAGGGCCAGATGTCCTTCAGGTACACGGGCCCGTCCTTGCCCTGGCCGACCGGGTCGCGCTCGAGGTCCTTCAGCACGGTGCCGGCGATGGCGAAGGCGACCACGAGCGGGGGCGAGGCGAGGAAGTTGGCGCGGATGTTGGCGTGGATGCGCGCCTCGAAGTTGCGGTTGCCGGAGAGCACGGCGGCGCACACGAGGTCGTTGTCGACCACGGCCTTCTCGATCGGCTCGGCCAGGGGCCCCGCGTTGCCGATGCAGGTGGTGCACCCGTAGGCAGCGACGCTGAAGCCCAGCTTCTCGAGGTACGGCAGCAGGCCGCCGGCGCGCAGGTATTCCGTCACGACGCGCGAGCCGGGCGCGAGCGAGGTCTTGATGTGGGGCTTCACGGCGAGCCCCTTCTCGACCGCCTTCTTCGCCAGCAGCCCCGCGGCGATGAGCACGCTGGGGTTGGAGGTGTTGGTGCAGGAGGTGATGGCGGCGATGAGCACGTCGCCCGAGCCCAGGTCGGTGCCGTCGCCGGCCTTCACGCGCCGGGCGAGGTCCTCGGCCTTCTTGGAGAAGCCGTTCTCGGCCACGGGCTTCGAGAAGAGCTCGGTGAACTTCGCCTTCAGGTTGCCGAGGTCGATGCGGTCCTGCGGGCGCTTGGGGCCGGCGACCGACGGCTTGATCGTCGCGAGGTCGAGCTCCAGCACCGTGGAGTAGTCCAGCTCGCCCTTGCGGGGCATGCCGAACATCCCCTGCGCCTTGAAGTAGGCCTCGAGCGCGGAGACCTCCTCGGCGGTGCGGCCGGTGTTGCGGAAGAACTCGATCGTGCGCGCGTCCACCGGGAAGAAGCCCATGGTGGCGCCGTACTCGGGCGCCATGTTGGCGATGGTCGCGCGGTCGGTCACGGCGAGCGTCTCGGCGCCCTCGCCGAAAAACTCGACGAACTTGCCCACGACCTTCGCCTTGCGCAGCATCTCCGTCACGGTGAGCGCGAAGTCGGTGGCGGTCACGCCCTCGCGCAGCCGGCCCGTCACGTTGACGCCCACCACGTCGGGGGTGAGGAAGTAGACGGGCTGGCCGAGCATGCCGGCCTCGGCCTCGATGCCGCCCACGCCCCAGCCGACGACGCCGATGCCGTTGATCATGGTCGTGTGGCTGTCGGTGCCGACCAGCGTGTCCGGGTAGTACACGTCGTCCTTCCGGTGCACGCCGCGCGCCAGGTACTCGAGGTTCACCTGGTGGACGATGCCGATGCCGGGGGGGACCACCTTGAAGGTGTCGAAGGCCTGCATGCCCCACTTCATGAACTCGTAGCGCTCGCGGTTGCGCGCGAACTCGAGCTTCTGGTTGAGGTCGAGCGCTTCCGGCCCGCCGTAGTGGTCGATCTGCACCGAGTGGTCGACCACGAGGTCCACGGGCACCAGGGGCTCGATCACCTTGGGGTTCTTCCCCATCTTCGCGGCCACTCCGCGCATCGCCGCGAGGTCGGCCAGCAGCGGCACGCCGGTGAAGTCCTGCAGCACGATGCGGGCGAGCACGAAGGGGATCTCGGCCGTGCGCGGGGCGGTGGCGGCCCAGCCGGCCAGCTCCCTCACGTGCTCCTCCGAGACCTTCTTGCCGTCGACGTTGCGCAGCACCGACTCCAGCACGATGCGGATGGAGACCGGCAGGCGCTTCACGTTGGGAAACTTCTCCGCGAGCGCGGGCAGCGAGTAGAGCCGGCCGGTCTTGCCCGGTGCGGGCTGGAAGGTCTTCAGGGTGTCGAAGGCGTTGTGGGGCATGGTCGTCTCGGGTCGTTTTTCGGGTTGTGGATTCGGGAATTCGGCTACTTGCGCGGGGCCACGCGGACCTGCACGTCGTACTCGAGGCCGCGGTCGTCGCGGCAGGTGCCGCCGCCGGGCCGGCCGGCCCCGCCGCGCAGGTCGCAGCGCAGGCCCGCGCCGTCCTCCGAGCGAAGGAGCGCCTTGGCTTCCGCGCCGCGGGGGTTCTCCATCGAGAAGAAGCTGCCGGCGGCCCAGCCGCGGCGGCCGCCGCCGAAGCCGCCGGCGACGTAGCCGGTCGTGCGGTCGGCCACGACCTCGACCCAGGTGCCGCGGTAGGTGCGGCCCTCGATCTCGATCGCCATGGCGCCCTCGGAGCCGCCGGTGTCCTCCGCGGTGCCGAAATAGAGCTTGCCGCTGTCGCGCGGCATGAGCGTGAGCTGGTAGCTCGAGGCGCAGCCGCCCAGGGTGAGGGCGGCCGCGAGGATCGCGAATGTCTTCGTCATGGTGCCTCCTGGCGCCGGCCGGGGACTTTTGGCCCCTTCCCGGCGCGATTCTCCTCCCCTTTACCGGGGTCGTGCGCGCGGACCGGCCCTCAGGTGGCCATCAGGTCCACGAATTCGTTGACGGGCGTGGCGTCCAGCCTCTTCGCGTCGAGGCAGAGCTCGAGGATCGCCTTCCTCTGCTTCTCGGGGAAGCGGCGAGCGAGGTTGGTGCGGAACTTCTCCACCAGGACCGGCATGCCTTCCTTGCGCCGGCGCTTGTGGCCGATGGGGTACTCGACCACGACCTCCTTCAGCTTCCTGCCGTCGGCGAGCTCGACGGTGAGCGCGTTGGCGATCGAGCGCTTGTCTGGGTCGTGGTAGTCCTTCGTGAACTTCGGGTCCTCGACGCAGGTGATCTTCTCGCGCAGCGGGTCGATGCGCGGGTCGGCGGCGATCCCGTCCTCGTAGTCGGCGGCGGTGAGGCGCCCGAAGATGAGCGGCACGGCCACCATGTACTGGATGCAGTGGTCGCGGTCGGCCGGGTTGTCGAGCGGGCCCTTCTTGTCGATGATGCGGATGCAGGCCTCGTGCGTGCGGATCGTGATCCTCCTGATGTCGGCGGCCGTCTTGCCGAGCTTGGCCAGCTCCTTGTGCAGCGTCATCGCGGCTTCCACCGCCGTCTGCGAGTGGAACTCCGCCGGGAAGGAGATCTTGAAGAGCACGTTCTCCATCACGTAGCTGCCATAGGGGCGCTGGAACCGGAACGCGTTGCCCTTGAAGAGCACGTCGTAGAAGCCCCAGGTCTTGGCGGTGAGCACCGACGGGTACCCCATCTCGCCGGTCTTCGCGATGAGCGCGAGGCGCACGGCGCGGCTCGTGGCGTCCCCCGCCGCCCAGCTCTTGCGCGAGCCGGCGTTGGGCGCGTGGCGGTAGGTGCGAAGGGACTGCCCGTCGACCCAGGCGAGGGAGACCGCGTTGATGATCTCGTCGCGGGTGAGGCCCAGCATCTGCGCGACCACGGCGGTCGAGGCGACCTTCACCAGCACCACGTGGTCGAGCCCCACCTTGTTGAAGCTGTTCTCGAGCGCGATGCAGCCCTGGATCTCGTGGGCCTTGATCATCGCCGCGAGGACGTCCTTCACCGTGAGCGGCTTCTTCCCTGCGGCGACCGCGTTGCGCGATAGCCAGTCGGCGGTGGCGAGGATGCCGCCCAGGTTGTCGGAGGGGTGGCCCCACTCGGCGGCGAGCCAGGTGTCGTTGAAGTCGAGCCAGCGGATCATGGCGCCGATGTCGAAGGCGGCCTTCACCGGGTCCAGCTGGAAGGGCGTGCCGGGCACCTTCGCGCCGTTGGGCACCACGGTGCCTGGGACGACGGGCCCGAGCATCTTCGTGCAGGCGGGGTACTCGAGGGCCTCGAAGCCGCAGCCGAGCGTGTCCATGAGGCAGTAGCGCGCGGTCTGCCAGGCCTCCGCGCTGGAGACCTTGTACTTGAGTACGTAGTCGGCGATGTCGACGAGGACCTTGTCGGGCTTGGGGCGGACGTTGGAGATGTGTGCGGACACTGTTTTCTTCCTGGCGGGGTTAGGTCAAATGCGCTGGAACCGCAGATGAACGCAGATGAACGCAGGTGACTTCCGATTGCTCGAGGCCATGCCCGTGGTCGACTTGCGAAGACGCAACCATGGGCGGCAGCGTCAGCCGATCACCAACCATCTGCGTTCATCTGCGTTCATCCGCGGTTCCAGCGCCTTTCGGGTTACTTCCGCTCCGAGAGCGGGACGAAGGCGAGGTCCTCGGGGCCGGTGTAGTTGGCCGAGGGGCGGATGATCTTGCCGTCGATCCTCTGCTCGATCACGTGCGCGCACCAGCCGGAGGTGCGCGAGATGACGAAGATCGGCGTGAACATCGCCGTCGGCACGCCCATCATGTGGTAGCTGGTGGCGCTGAACCAGTCGAGGTTCGGGAACATCTTCTTCTCGCGCCACATCACCTCCTCGATGCGCGCCGAGATGTCGAAGAGCTTCATGTTGCCCGCGTCCTTCGAGAGCCTGCGGGCGACCTCCTTGATCACCTGGTTCCTCGGGTCGGAGATCGTGTAGACGGGGTGGCCGAAGCCGATGATCACCTGCTTCTCGCCCACGCGCCTGACGATGTCGGCCTCGGCCTGGTCGGGGTTGTCGTAGCGGCCGATGGTGTCGAAGGCGAACTCGTTGGCGCCGCCGTGCTTCGGGCCCTTGAGCGCGCCGATGGCGGCCGTGATGGCCGAGTACATGTCGGAGTTGGTTCCGGCGACCACACGCGCGGTGAAGGTGGAGGCGTTGAACTCGTGCTCGGCGTAGAGGATGAGCGAGGTGTGCATTGCG
Organism: Burkholderiales bacterium; assembly: GCA_019634955.1. Taxonomy (GTDB): domain Bacteria; phylum Pseudomonadota; class Gammaproteobacteria; order Burkholderiales; family Usitatibacteraceae; genus FEB-7. Next base: position 54,793 of record JAHCAK010000009.1, on the reverse strand, counting down.
CGCACCCACAGCTCCGAGGGCTTCCTGCCGTGCAGCAGGTGCAGGAAGTGCCCGCCGATCGAGTCGTCGTCGGTCTCGACCTCGATGCGCCGGCCCGAGTGCGAGAAGTGGTACCAGTAGAGGAGCATCGAGCCGAAGGAGGCCATCAGCCGGTCGGCGATGTCGCGCGAGGGGGCGAGCTTGTGCTCCTCGCCTTCCGGGAGCACCGCGCCCAGAGCAGAGCAGCCGGTGCGCAGCACGTCCATCGGGTGGGCGGAGGCGGGGATGCACTCGAGCACGTCCTGCACCGCGACGGGGATGCCGCGCAGCCGCTGCAGCTTCGCCTTGTAGGCCTTGAGCTCGGCGGCGGTCGGCAGCTTGCCGTGCACGAGCAGGTGGGCGACCTCCTCGAACTCGCACCTCTCGGCGAGGTCGAGGATGTCGTAGCCGCAGTAGTGCAGGTCGTTGCCCGTGCGGCCGACGGTGCACAGCGCGGTGTTGCCCGCGGTGACGCCGGAGAGCGCGACGGATTTCTTGGGCTTGGGGGTGACGGCGGGGGCGGCGGCTTCGGACATGGCGGTTCCTTCGTGTCTCCTACTTGGCCTTGGCGAAAAGGGCGTCGAGCTTCTTCTCGAACTCGTGGTAGCCCAGGTAGTGGTAGAGCTCCTCGCGGGTCTGCATCGCGTCGACCACCGCCTTCTGGTGGCCGTCGCGGCGCAGCGCCTGGTACACGCCCAGCGCCGCCTTGTTCATGGCGCGGAAGGCGGAAAGCGGGTAGAGGGCCACGGCGCAGCCGGCGCCGCCGAGCTCCGCGGTGCTGAAGAGCGGCGTCTTGCCGAACTCCGTGATGTTGGCGAGCACCGGCACCTTCACCGCGTCGGCGAACTTCCGGTACATCGCGAGGTCCGTGATGGCCTCCGGGAAGATGCCGTCGGCGCCCGCCTCGACGCAGGCGCAGGCGCGGTCGATGGCGGCCTCGAGCCCCTCCACGGCGAGCGAGTCGGTGCGCGCGAAGATGAAGAAGTCCGCGTCCGTGCGCGCGTCCGCGGCGCTCTTCACGCGGTCGACCATCTCCTGCTTCGACACCAGCTCCTTGTTGGGGCGGTGCCCGCAGCGCTTGGCGCCCACCTGGTCCTCGATGTGCATGGCCGCGCCGCCCGCCTTGATGAGGCTCTTCGTCGTGCGGGCGACGTTGAAGGCGCTCGAGCCGAAGCCCGTGTCCACGTCGACCAGCAGCGGCAGGTCGCAGACGTCGGTGATGCGGCGCACGTCGGTCAGCACGTCGTCGAGGTTGGAGATGCCGAGGTCCGGCAGGCCCAGGGAGCCCGCGGCCACGCCGCCGCCCGAGAGGTAGATCGCCTTGAAGCCCGAGGCCTTGGCGAGCGTGGCGTGGTAGGCGCAGATGGCGCCGGGGACCTGCAGGGGCTTCTCTTCCTTGAGCGCGGCGCGGAATCGGGCGCCGGGGGAGGGCATGGCCATGTCGGGGTGCCTTTCGCGTCGGGTCAGTCGAAGAAGGCCTTGGCGGCCTCCTCGGGCATCTTCACGCCGGTGATGCGCGCCTTCTGCAGCAGCTCCCAGAAGTAGCGGTAGGTGGCGCGGTCGTGCAGCTCGCCATCGAACTGGATGGGGCCCCAGTTCGCGTCGCGCGCCTCGAGCAGGATGGCGGCGGCGGTGGCGACCTCGTTCAGGTCCGGCTTCATCGCGTCGACGATGGGCTGCACCTGCGAGGGGTGGATGCTCCACATGCGCAGGAAGCCGAAGTCGGTGCGCGCGCGCCAGGCGTCGCGGAAGACGTTGTAGGCGTTCTTGAGGTCGAGCGAGACGTTGTGGGCCGGCACCACGCCATGGGCCAGCGCGCACGCCACCACATGGGCCTTGGCGCGCGCGACCAGCGGGTGCTCGAACTGGCCGGGCGAGCGCATGTTGGAGGCGTGGATGGCGCCGTGGTGGCCGCTCACGAAGTCCATGAGCCCGAAGTCGAGCACCTGCACCGCGGGCAGCCGCGCGATCTCCCAGGCGTCGTGCAGCGCGCCGTGCGTCTCGATGAGCACGTGCACGGGGATCTCGCGCTTCACCTTCTTCTTCTTCGCCACCGCCTGGACGTAGGCGATCATCTCGGCGGCCTGCGCGACCGAGGTGCACTTGGGGATCGTCACGTAGGCGATGACTGCCCCCGCGCCGCCCACGAGGATGTCGACGTCCTTCTTCCAGTGCGGGTGCGTGTAGTCGTGGATGCGCGCGCCCGCCATGGCGAAGCGGTTGGCGCTCGAGTGCATCAGCCCGACGATCATCTCCGCGTGGGCCTTCTCGCGGCCGGCCTCCGCGCCGTCCTCGCAATCGCAGGTGATGTCGAAGACGGCGCCGAGGCGCTCCTGCAGGTCGAGCGCCTTGGCGATGAGCTTCTCCGACCCGGCGAAGTGCTCGCAGGCCGGGATCACGGGGAACGGCGTTTCGCCGGCGAAGAGGGCTTCCTTGGGATGGCGGGGAGCGGGCATGGGGGAAGGGTCCGGGTGGGGAATCCGTATTCTAGGCGCTAGCCGCGGCGCGGGACGAGGTAGCTCAGGTCGAGGTCGAGGACGACCGCGGGGTCCTTCGCGCCCGGCGCCGGGGTGGCGACCGTGGCCAGGCGCGCGTTCTTGGCGGCCAGCAGGCGCACGCGCAGCGCGCCCACGTCGTCGCGCCCGGGCACCGGGTCGCACGCCGTCACGATGGAGCGCGCGACGATCGTGTCGCCCGCGAAGGTGGGGTTGGCGTGGGTTCCGCCGTGGATCGCGGCGATGGCGAAGGCGTTCTCCAGGCCGTCGTGGGAGAGGGCGCGCGCGAGCGATATCACGTGGCCGCCATAGACGAGCCGCTTGCCGAAGGGCCCGGTAGCCGCGGAGTAGGCGTCGAAGTGCACGCGCGCCGTGTTCTGGTAGAGGCGCGTGGCGAGCATGTGATCGGCCTCCTCGACGGTGATGGCGCCGGGGTGGTCGATCGTCTCGCCGGGCGCGTAGTCCTCCCACAGGCGCGCGCCGCCGGTCGCGGCGGGTTGCAGCGCCCGAGGCTTCAGGAACGGGGGAACCGGGAGCCTGCCGGGCTCGACCGCCTTCGGCAGTTCCGGAACGACGGTCGCCGGCGCAGGCGCCGCGGCATCGCGCTTGGCGACCATGACCCAGCGGACCCAGGAGATCACCTCGCGGCCGTGCTGGTTGAGCGCTCGCGAGGCCACCCACACCACGCCGCTCGTGCCGCCGGAGTTCTGCTTCAGCCCGATCACCTGCGACTGCGCCGCGAGCGTGTCGCCCGGGTAGACGGGCTCGAGGAAGCGCAGGTCGGCGTAGCCGAGGTTCGCGACCGCGTTGTAGGAGATGTCGGGGACGGTCTTGCCGAAGGCCACGTGGAAGGCGAGCAGGTCGTCCACCGGGCAGGCCGGGTGGCCCAGCGCGCGCGCGACGGGCTCCGCGCAGTGCACGGGCTGGCGCGCGCCGGTGAGCGCCACGTACAGCGCGGCGTCGCCCGCGGTCACCGTGCGCGGCGTGGCGTGGCCGAAGCGCTGGCCGACGGCGTAGTCCTCGAAGAACCACCCCTCGCGCGGGCGCGCGCCGGGCGGGACGGGGAGGGGTTGCGTCACTGGCCGGCCTCGAGGCTCTTGATCATGTCGTCGAGCGCGAGCAGGCGCCGCGCGGCCTTGAGGTGGTGGCCCTCGATGAGGCGCCCGTTCACGACCACCACGCCGCGCCCCTCGCGGTGGGCGTGCTCGAGGGCCTCGATCAGCTCGGTGGCCGCGGCGAGGTCGTGGGGCTTGGGCGTGAAGGCGTCGTTGCAGTAGGGCAGCTGGAAGGGGTGCACGAGGCTCTTGCCGTCGAAGCCCAGGTCGCGCGCGAGGCGGCAGGCGTACTCGAAGGACTGCATGTCCTTCAGGTCGGTGGAGATGCCGTCGACCACGGAGCGGTCGAAAGCGCGCGCGGCCAGCACCACGCGCGAGAGCGAGTAGTGCAGGGCGACGCGGTCGGGCGTGCGCCGCGCGTGCAGCTGCGTGATGAGGTCGGAGGTCGCCATGACGATGCAGGCGATGCGGTCGGAGGCCGAGGCGATCTCCTCGGCGCGCAGCACCGCGAGCGGGCTCTCGACCATCACCATGACCGGCAGGTGGCTGCCGCCGGCGGCGTCCAGGCGCGACAGCGCCTGCCCGACGTCGCCCTTCGACTCGATGTTCGGGAAGAGGATCGCGTCGGCGCCGATGGTGGCCACGGCCTTCACGTCGTCCTCGCCCCACGGCGAGTCGAGGTCGTTCACGCGCACCACCACCTCGCGCCGCCCGTAGCCCCCGGCGAGCACCGCCTCGACCACGTTGCGGCGCGACTCCCCCTTCGCCTCGACGAGGATCGGGTCGCCCAGGTCGAGGATGACGGAGTCCACCTTGAGGGTGCGCGCCTTGTTGAGGTAGCGCGTGCTGCACCCGGGCACGTAGAGCATCGACCGGCGCGGGCGGAAGTAGGGGGTCATGGCGGCAAGCCTCTGATTTGGCAAGAGAAACGCGCTGGCCGGCCGGAGGGGCCCGGGATGCCCGGAAAGCGCTTGCTGCTGCGCAGCATGCTACGCCGCGCCGCGCCGGGGTGTCAACAGGACTTGTATCTTATATAAGACAAAGGATCGACCCCGCCGTGGTATCCTCGCGCCATGACCGAGACCCTGCCGCCGCCGTCCTTCCGGCCGCTCTACGAGCAGATCAAGATCCTCATCACCCAGAGCCTCGTGGCCGGGGAGTGGAAGCCGGGCGAGGCGATTCCCTCGGAGGTGGAGCTCGCGGCGCGCTTCCGCGTGAGCCAGGGCACGGTGAGGAAGGCGATCGACGAGCTGGCGAGCGAGCACATCCTCGTCCGCCGCCAGGGCAAGGGCACCTACGTCGCCTCGCATAGCGAGCCTTCCTACCAGTACCGGTTCCTGCGCGTCATGCCCGACAGCGGCGAGAAGCTGCACCCGCACAGCGTGCTGGTCGACGTGAGGAAGGGCCGCGCGAGCGCCGAGATCGCGCGCGCGCTCGCGATCAAGGCGGCGTCCCCGGTGCACGTGATCCTGCGCGTGCTCGAGTTCCGCGGCCGCCCGCTCATCCTCGACGAGATGGTGCTCGCCGCGAGCCGCTTCCCCGGCCTCACGGTGCCGAAGCTCGAGGAGTACAAGGGGTCGATGTACAGCTTCTACGAGGCCGTCTACGGGCTGCGCATGATCCGCGCCGAGGAGCGCATACGCGCCGTGGCGGCCGACGCCGGCGCGGCGGCGCACCTGCGCGTGGTGCCCGGCACGCCGCTGCTCTGCGTCGACCGCATCGCCTTCACCTACGGCGACATGCCGGTGGAGTGGCGCCGCGGGCTGTGCGTCACCGACGGGTTCTCCTACTTCAACGAGCTCGCCTGACGCGCGTCGCGCGCGTCGCGATCCCCCCACGGAGCGCAGGGTTGCAGGGGTATGCGCATGTGCGGTCGCAACAAATCCACGGTAGAATCGCCCGGCTCGCAGCGAAGCGGGATCGTGCCACCGCTCCCCTCCCGCCGCCGCCTGGCAGCCGCCATGCCACCCAGGACCGGAAAATGACAACTGCGCCCAAGCAGAGACCGAAGTATTACGACCTCAACCTCGCGCACCTGCCCGTCCCGGGGCTGGTCTCGATCTTCCACCGCATCTCCGGCGCCGTCCTCTTCCTGCCGGTCATCCCGATCGCGCTCTACCTGCTGCAGTCCACGCTCGGCTCGGAGGCCGGCTGGCTGCGCTGGAGGGAATTCTTCGCCGACCCGGCGGTCAAGGTGATCGTGCTCGCCTTCGCCTGGCTCTACCTGCACCATTTCTTCGCCGGCATCCGCTACCTCCTGCTCGACGTGCACCTGGGCGTGGCGAAGGCCCCGGCGCGCGCCTCCGCGAAGCTCGTGTTCGCCCTCGGCGCCGCCGCCACCCTCCTCGTCGCGTGGAGGATCTGGTGAGCGCCGTCAAGAACCCCGTCGGCGCGCACTTCGGCCTGTCGGACTGGCTGCTGCAGCGCCTCACCGCCGTCGCGATGGCGGCCTACACGGTCTTCATGGCCGTGCTGCTCCTGTGGTGCCCGCCCGCGACCTGGGCGGACTGGAAGGCCCTCTTCTCCGGCGCCTTCGTGCGCCCGGCCACCATGCTCTTCCTCGTCGCGCTCCTCTACCACGCGTGGGTCGGCGTGCGCGACATCATCATGGACTACGTGAAGCCCGCGGGGCTGCGCCTGGCGCTCGAGGCCGCGGTGGGCGCGACGCTCGTCGCCTACCTCGTCTGGTCCGCATCCATCCTCTGGGGCCGCTGACATGCCACTTCCGGTACGCAGGTTCGACGCGGTGATCGTGGGGGCGGGCGGCTCGGGACTGCGCGCGGCGCTCGAGCTCTCCAACGCCGGCCTCAAGGTCGCCGTGCTCTCCAAGGTCTTCCCGACGCGCTCGCACACCGTGGCCGCCCAGGGCGGCGTGGGCGCGGCGCTCGGCAACATGGGCGAGGACAGCTGGCACTGGCACATGTACGACACCATCAAGGGGTCGGACTGGCTGGGCGACCAGGACGCCATCGAGTTCATGTGCCGCATGGCGCCGGAGGTCGTGATCGAGCTCGAGCACTTCGGCATGCCGTTCGACCGCAACGACGACGGCACCGTGTACCAGCGGCCGTTCGGCGGGCACTCGGCGAACTTCGGCGAGAAGCCCGTGCAGCGCTCGTGCTGCGCGGCCGACCGCACCGGGCACGCGATGCTGCACACGCTCTACCAGCGCAACGTGCTCGCGCGCACGCAGTTCTTCGTCGAGTGGATGGCGCTCGACCTCGTGCGCGCCGCCGACGGCACCGTGCTCGGCGTGACCGCGCTCGAGATGGAAACGGGGGAGGTGGTCCTCTTCCAGGCCAAGGCCACGCTCTTCGCCACCGGCGGTTCCGGGCGCATCTTCGCCTCCTCCACGAACGCCTTCATCAACACCGGCGACGGCCTGGGCATGGCCGCGCGCGCCGGCATCCCGCTGGAGGACATGGAGTTCTGGCAGTTCCACCCGACGGGGGTCGCCGGCGCCGGCGTCCTCATCACCGAGGGCGTGCGCGGCGAGGGCGGCATCCTGCTCAACAAGGACGGCGAGCGCTTCATGGAGCGCTACGCGCCCACGATGAAGGACCTCGCCTCCCGCGACGTGGTCTCGCGCGCGATGGCCACCGAGATCAAGGACGGGCGCGGCGCCGGGCCGAACGCCGACCACATCCTCCTCAAGCTCGACCACCTCGGCCCCGAGGTGATCGACAAGCGCCTGCCGGGCATCCGCGAGATCGCCCTCAAGTTCGCCAACGTGGACTGCGCGAAGGACCCCATCCCCGTGGTGCCGACCTGCCACTACCAGATGGGCGGCATCCCCACCAACTACCGCGGCGAGGTGGTCGTGCCCGCGGGCGGCAACCCCGCCTCGGTCGTCCCGGGCTTCTACGCCGCGGGCGAGTGCGGCTGCGCCTCGATCCACGGCGCCAACCGGCTGGGCACCAACTCGCTCACCGACCTGCTGGTGATGGGCAAGAGCGCCGGCATGAGCATGGTGGACCACATCCGTGCCCACGGCGCGGCGCTCCCGGACCTGCCGAAGGGCGCGGGAGAGGCCTCGGTCGCGCGCCTGGCGCGGCTCGACGGGCAGAAGGGCGGCGAGGACGTGGCCGCCGTCCGCGACGAGATCCAGCGAACCATGCAGGCGCACTGCGGCGTCTTCCGCTTCCCGGACCTGCTGCGGCAGGGCGTGGAGAAGATCCGCGCCGCCGGCGAGCGCGTGGCCCGCACGCAGGTCGGCGACCGCTCCAAGGTCTTCAACACGGCCCGCATCGAGGCCCTCGAGCTCGACAACCTGTACGAGGCGGCGCGGGCGACCATGGTCTCGGCCGAGGCGCGCAAGGAGACACGCGGCGCCCACGACCGCGAGGACTTCCACGCCCGCGACGACGCGCAGTGGCTCAAGCACACCCTGTGGTACCGGGACGGCGACCGCCTCGAGTACAAGGCGGTCAACCTGAAACCCCTGACCGTCGAGTCGATCGAACCCAAGGCCCGCGTGTACTGAGCGCGGGCGGAAAAAGGGGGAGAAGTTGCGCTGGAGCAAACCGGCGCCTTCCGGATCCCCGACACTCAATCCGACATAGGCCTTTGGTCCCATGAGATTCCGCATCCAGCGATACGACCCCGACAAGGACGCCCGGCCGTACTTCCAGGACTACGACGTGGCCATGGGCCCCGCCGACCGGATGCTGCTCGACGCCCTGGTGCGCATCAAGGCGACCGACGACACGCTCGCGCTGCGCCGGTCCTGCCGCGAGGGGGTGTGCGGGTCCGACGCGATGAACATCAACGGGAAGAACGGGCTCGCCTGCATCACCAAGCTCGCGGACCTCGCCGAGCCGGTGGTGATCAAGCCGCTGCCGGGGCTGCCCATCGTCCGCGACCTCATCGTGGACATGACGCAGTTCTTCGACCAGTACCACTCGGTGAAGCCGTACGTGATCGACCCGCGGCCCCTGCCGGAGAAGGAGCGCCTGCAGTCGCCCGCCGAGCGCGCCGAGCTCGACGGCCTCTACGAGTGCATCCTGTGCGCCTGCTGCTCGACTTCCTGCCCGTCGTTCTGGTGGAACCCGGACAAGTTCGTGGGCCCCGCGGGGCTGCTCAACGCCTACCGCTTCATCGCGGACAGCCGCGACCAGGCGGTGAACGAGCGCCTCGACGACCTCGAGGATCCCTACCGCCTCTTCCGCTGCCACACGATCATGAACTGCGTGGACGTGTGCCCGAAGGGGCTCAACCCGACGCTCGCCATCGGCCGGATCAAGGAGCTGATGGTGCGCCGGGCCGTATGAGGCAATGCGAAGCCGTGCGCTCGCGAGAGACGCAACGGCTCAGGTGGAGAAGCCGCCGCGGGCTGCTCGAGCTCGACATCGTGCTCGGGCGGTTCTGGGCGGGTTGCGGGGAAGAGCTGGACGAATCGGAGGCAGGAAGCCTCGCGAGGCTGCTCGCGATGCCGGACAACGATCTGCTGGATCTCGTGATGGGGCGCAAGCCCTGCCCCGACCCGGCCCTGCTGCCGCTCTTGCAACGACTGAAGGCCGCCTGAGGCGGCCCACTGGGAGACACGCATGGAAGCCAAAGGCAAGGCGACGCTGACCTACGACGACGGCAAGACCCTCGACCTGCCCGTCTACGGCGGCACGATCGGCCCGGACGTGATCGACATCCGGACGCTGTACGGGAAGACGGGCAAGTTCACCTACGACCCCGGGTTCCTGGCGACCGCCAGCTGCAGCTCGAAGATCACCTACATCGACGGCGACGAGGGGGTGCTGATGTACCGCGGCTACCCCATCGAGCAGCTCGCCACGAACTGCGACTTCCTCGAGGTCTGCTACCTCCTGCTCAAGGGCGAGCTGCCCACCCAGGCCGAGAAGAGGCAGTTCGACCGCACGGTCGCCGTGCACACGATGGTGCACGAGCAGCTGGCCCGCCTCTACCAGGGCTTCCGCCGCGACTCCCACCCCATGGCGGTGATGGTGGGCGTGGTGGGCGCGCTCTCGGCCTTCTACCACGACTCGCTCGACATCAACGACGCCTCCCACCGCGAGATCTCGGCCTTCCGCCTCATCGCGAAGCTGCCAACGATCGTCGCCATGGCCTACAAGTACAGCGTCGGCCAGCCGTTCATGTACCCGAGGAACGACCTCGACTACAGCTCCAACTTCATGCGCATGATGTTCGGCGTGCCGGCCGAGGAGTACGAGGTGAACCCGGTCCTCGTGCGCGCGCTCGACCGCATCCTGATCCTGCACGCCGACCACGAGCAGAACGCCTCGACCTCCACGGTGCGCCTGGCCGGCTCCTCCGGGGCCAACCCGTTCGCCTGCATCGCCTCGGGCATCGCCTGCCTCTGGGGCCCCGCGCACGGCGGCGCCAACGAGGCCGCGCTCAACATGCTCTACGACCTGCAGAGGAACGGCGGCGCGGCCAAGATCGGCGAGTTCGTGGCCAAGGTGAAGGACAAGAACTCCGGCGTGAAGCTGATGGGCTTCGGGCACCGCGTGTACAAGAACTACGACCCGCGCGCCAAGCTCATGCAGCAGACCACCAAGGAGGTGCTGGACGAGCTGGGGCTGCACGACGACCCGCTCTTCAAGCTCGCCATGGCGCTGGAGAAGGTCGCGCTCGAGGACGACTACTTCGTCTCGCGCAAGCTCTACCCCAACGTCGACTTCTACTCCGGCATCGTGCAGCGCGCGCTGGGCATCCCGGTGTCGATGTTCACCTGCATCTTCTCGCTCGCGCGCACCGTGGGCTGGATCGCGCAGTGGAACGAGATGATCTCGGACCCCGAGCAGAAGATCGGCCGCCCCCGCCAGCTCTACAACGGGGCGACCAAGCGCGACGTCGTGCCGCTCGCCAAGCGCGGCTGACGCGCCGTTCCCGCCACACGAGGCCTCCATGTCCAGCGTCATGAAGCAGTTCGAAGCGTCCTCCCACCTCTTCGGCGCCAACGCGCCGTTCGTGGAGGAGCTCTACGAGCGCTACCTCCGGGACCCGGCGTCCGTCGCCCCGGAATGGCGCGCGCAGTTCGACGCCTGGCAGGCCTCGGGGGGCGGGGCGGACGTCGCCCACACCCCCGTGATCGAGGCCTTCGCCGCGGCCGCCCGCCGCGGCCCGCTCGCCGCGCCCACCTCGGTGGCCGCGGACGACGAGAAGCAGATGAAGGTCCTCATGTTCATCCGCGCCCACCGCACCGCGGGCTCGCACCAGTCGAACCTCGACCCGCTGAGGCGCATGGACCACGTGTCCGTTCCCGAGCTCGAGCTCGCCTACTACGGGCTGGGCGAGGCGGACCTGGACACCGTCTTCTCGATGGGCTCCTTCGCCAACCGCCGCGAGCGCCGCACGCTGCGCGAGATCGTGGCGATGGTGAGGAAGACCTACTGCGACACGATCGGCGTGGAGTACATGTACCTCTCCTCGATGGAGGAGAAGCGCTGGCTGCGCGAGCGCTTCGAGGGGACGCTCTCCACGCCCTCGCTCAACGAGCGCCAGAAGCGCTTCCTGCTCGAGCGGCTCACGGCCTCCGAGACGCTCGAGCGCTACCTGCACACGCGCTACGTCGGCCAGAAGCGCTTCTCGGGCGAGGGCGGCGAGAGCCTCGTGCCGATGCTCGACATCCTCATCGAGGAGGCGGGCGCGCAAGGCGCGAAGGAGGTCGTGATCGGCATGGCCCACCGCGGGCGCCTGAACGTGCTGGTGAACAACCTCGGCAAGATCCCAGCCGACCTCTTCTCGGAGTTCGAGGGCAGGAAGGCGGCCGAGCTCGCCTCGGGCGACGTGAAGTACCACCAGGGCTTCTCCTCCGACATCCAGACGCCGGGCGGCACCGTCCACCTCACGCTCGCCTTCAACCCCTCGCACCTGGAGATCGTGAACCCCGTGGTCGAGGGGTCGGTTCGCGCACGCCAGCACCGCCGCGGCGACTTCAAGGGCGAGACGGTGATGCCGCTGCTCATCCACGGGGACGCCGCCTTCGCGGGGCAGGGCGTCGTGATGGAGACGCTCGCGCTCTCCCAGACGCGCGGCTACCGCACCGGCGGCACCGTGCACGTGGTCGTGAACAACCAGATCGGCTTCACCACCTCCGACACGCGCGACAGCCGCTCGTCCCTCTACTGCACCGGCATCGCCAAGATGGTCGAGGCGCCGGTCTTCCACGTGAACGGCGACGACGTCGAGGCGGTGGCGATGGTGGCGAAGATCGCGCTCGACTACCGCAACACCTTCAAGAAGGACGTCGTGATCGACATGGTGTGCTTCCGGCGCCTGGGGCACAACGAGCAGGACGAGCCCTTCGTCACCCAGCCGCTCATGTACAAGCGCATCGCCCAGCACCCGGGCACGCGGCGCCTGTACGCCGACCGGCTGGAGAAGGAGGGCCTCATCGCCCCGGGATTCGCCGACGAGCTGGTGACGAGCTTCCGCGCGAAGCTCGACGAGGGCAAGCCCACCAACCCCAAGATCCTCTACGGGCTCAAGCACGCGCTCGCCGTGGACTGGGCGCCGTACATGAAGGTCGACTGGCGCCAGCCCGCGGATACCGCCGTGCCGCTGGAGCGCCTCAAGCGCTACGCGAAGCGCCTCACCGACATCCCTCCGAACTTCAAGCTGCACCCGACGGTGGAGCGCATGCTCGCCGGCCGCCGCGAGATGGGCGAGGGCAAGGCCCCGCTCGACTGGGGCATGGCCGAGAACCTCGCCTACGCCGCGCTCCTCGACGAGGGCACGCCCGTGCGCCTGTCGGGTCAGGACAGCGGCCGCGGCACCTTCGCGCACCGCCACGCGGTGCTTCACGACCAGAACCGCGAGAAGTGGGACCAGGGCACGTACCTCCCGCTGCAGCACCTGCGCGAGGGGCAGGCGAGCTTCCTCGTCATCGACTCGCTCCTCTCCGAGGAGGCGGTGCTCGGCTTCGAGTACGGCTACGCCACGGCGAACCCCTTCGAGCTGGTGATCTGGGAGGCGCAGTTCGGCGACTTCGCCAACGGCGCGCAGGTCGTGATCGACCAGTTCATCGCCTCGGGCGAGGCCAAGTGGGGGCGCCTGTGCGGCCTCACCATGTTCCTGCCGCACGGCTACGAGGGTCAGGGGCCGGAGCACTCCTCGGCGCGCCTCGAGCGCTACCTGCAGCTCTGCGCCGAGCACAACATCCAGGTGTGCGTGCCGTCCACGCCGGCGCAGTTCTTCCACATGCTGCGCCGCCAGGTGCTGCGGCCCCTGAGGAAGCCCCTCGTCGTGATGACGCCCAAGAGCCTGCTGCGGCGCAAGGAGTCGAGCTCGCCGCTGGAGGACCTCGCCACCGGCACCTTCCAGTGCGTGATCGGCGACCCGGCGAAGCCGGCGCCGAAGAAGGTGAAGCGCATCGTGTTCTGCTCCGGCAAGGTGTACTTCGACATCGCCGCGGAGCGCGACAAGCGCGGCATCGAGGACGTCGCCCTCGTGCGCATCGAGCAGCTCTACCCGTTCCCGCACGCGGACTTCGCCGCGCAGGTGGCGCTGTACCCGAACGCGAAGAGCGTCGTGTGGGCGCAGGAGGAGCCGGCCAACCAGGGCGCCTGGCACCGCATCCAGCACTACCTGCTCGAGCACCTGCGGCCCGACCAGGCCCTCACGGCGGCGCAGCGCAAGTCCTCCGCCTCGCCGGCCGTGGGCTACCTCGCGCTCCACAACCAGCAGCAGAAGGACCTCATCGACGCGGCCCTGACCCTCGAGGCCGCGCCGCCGAAGAAGGCCGCCGGCTGAGCGGCCCCGCGCATCGATCACGGGAAGGATTCGACATGCAAGTGGAAGTGAAGGTCCCGCAACTCTCCGAGAGCGTATCCGAGGCCACGCTCGTCGCCTGGCACAAGAAGGTGGGCGAGGCCGTCCGCCGCGACGAGAACCTGATCGACATCGAGACCGACAAGGTCGTGCTGGAGACGCCGGCGCCCGCCGATGGCGTGCTGGCGAAGATCGTGAAGGGCGACGGCCTCACGGTCACCTCGGGCGAGGTGATCGCGGTGATCGACACCGCCGCGGCGGCGTCCGCCACGCCCCCCGTCGTCGATTCGGCGCTCGCCGGCAAGGCCCCTGCCGCGCCGGTCGCGGCGGCTGCGCCCGCTGGCGGCAAGCCGGCGTCCCCCTCGGCCGCGAAGCTCGCGGCGGAGAAGGGCGTGGACACCGCCGCGATCGCCGGCACCGGCCGCGACGGCCGCGTGACCAAGGCTGACGTGCTGTCCGCGGGTGCCCCCCCGGCCCCGGCCGCCGCCGCCCCGGCGCCCGCCGCGAAGCCCGCGCCCGCGCCGGTTCCCACCACGGGCGGCCGCGCGGAGCAGCGCGTGCCCATGACGCGACTGCGCGCGCGCGTGGCCGAGCGGCTCGTGCAGTCGCAGTCCACGGCCGCCATCCTCACGACCTTCAACGAGGTCAACATGGCGCCGGTGATGGAGCTGCGCGCCCGCTACAAGGACCGCTTCGAGAAGGAGCACGGCGTGAAGCTGGGCTTCATGTCCTTCTTCGTGAAGGCGGCGGTGGCAGCGCTGCGCAAGTACCCGGTGGTGAACGCCTCGATCGACGGCAACGACATCGTCTACCACGGCTACTACGACATCGGCATCGCCGTGGGCAGCGAGCGCGGCCTGGTCGTGCCGATCCTCCGGAACGCCGACCAGATGTCCATCGCCGACATCGAAAAGGCGATCGCGGACTTCGGCAAGCGCGCCAAGGACGGCAAGATCACCCTCGAGGAGCTCACCGGCGGCACCTTCTCGATCTCCAACGGCGGCGTGTTCGGCTCGATGCTCTCCACCCCGATCATCAACCCGCCGCAGAGCGCCATCCTCGGCATCCACGCCACCAAGGAGCGCGCCGTCGTCGAGAACGGGCAGGTTGTGGTGCGCCCGATGAACTACCTCGCGCTCTCGTACGACCACCGCATCATCGACGGGCGCGAGGCGGTGCTCTCGCTCGTGGCCATCAAGGATGCCCTCGAGGACCCGGCCCGCCTGCTGCTGGACGTCTAGGGGCCGGCTTCGCGCGCCGCAAGAGCCGCAGGAAGTGGACCGCCGCGACCGTCCTTCGCAAGGCGTTCTTCCTCGTGCTGGGGTCGCTGCTGGTGGGCTTCCTCGCCGTGGTCTTCCAGCAGGCGCTCGGCGTCTACCTGCCGCGCCACTTCGCGGTGTCGCTCGCCGTGGGCCTTGCCGTGGCGGCGACCTTCTGGGTGCTCGGCCTCATGAAGCACCCGCCCATGTTCCTGAAGGACGTGCACCCGCTCGCCGCGGGCCTTTGCGCCGGGCTCGGCGTCCACATCGCCCGCTTCTGGCTGCGCTAGGCTGCAGGGACAGGATGGAGATGCGGGGTGTTCATCACGGAGGTCACGGAGAACACGGAGGGCACGCAGGAAAGCGACTCGATCGCCTTTCGTGTCCCCCGCAGGACCTTCGATTGACTGGGAATCCCCGGACTTTCTCCGTGCCCTCCGTGTTCTCCGTGACCTCCGTGATGAACACCCCGCTTATTTCACTCGATTCACTCGATCGGACCCACCATGTCGCAAACCTTTGACGTCGTCGTGATCGGCGCCGGCCCCGGCGGCTACATCGCCGCCATCCGCGCCGCCCAGCTGGGCCTGAAGACCGCCTGCATCGAGGGCTGGAGGAACGCGAAGGGGGAGCTCGCCCTGGGCGGCACCTGCCTCAACGTGGGGTGCATCCCGTCGAAGGCGCTGCTCGCCTCCTCGGAGGAGTACGAGAAGGTGGGCCACCACCTGGACGAGCACGGCATCTCGGTGTCGGGGGCCAAGATCGACGTCGCGCGCATGCAGTCGCGAAAGGACGGCATCGTCTCGAAGATGACCAAGGGCATCGAGTTCCTCTTCAAGAAGAACAAGATCGCCTGGCTGCAGGGGTTCGGCCGTTTCGTCTCCGCAGGCGACGCGTACGTGATCGAGGTGTCCAACGGCGAGAAGAAGGAGACGGTGCAGGCCCGCCACGTGATCGTGGCCACCGGCTCGAAGGCGCGCCACCTGCCCAACGTGCCGGTGGACAACGTGACCATCTGCGACAACGAGGGCGCGCTCGCCTTCGGGGCGGCGCCCAAGCGCCTGGGCGTGATCGGCGCGGGCGTGATCGGCCTCGAGCTGGGCAGCGTCTGGCGGCGCCTGGGCTCCGAGGTGACCGTCCTCGAGGCCCTGCCCGCGTTCCTCGGCGCCTGCGACGAGGCGGTGCAGAAGGAGGCGTGGAAGGTCTTCACCAAGGGCCAGGGCCTCAACATCCGGCTGGGCGTGAAGATCGAGAAGGTCACCACGCGCAAGACCGGCGTGCTGGTCGAGTACACCGACGACAAGGGCCTCGCGCAGAAGCTCGAGTGCGACAAGCTGGTCGTCTCCGTCGGACGCATCCCGAACACCGACGGGCTGGGCGCCGTGGGCGTGGGCCTCAAGGTCGACGAGCGCGGGTTCGTCGAGGTCGACTCGCACTGCCGCACGAACCTGCCCAACGTGTGGGCCATCGGCGACGTCGTGCGCGGCCCCATGCTCGCGCACAAGGCCGAGGACGAGGGCGTGATGGTGGCCGAGCTCATCGCCGGCCAGAGGCCGCACATCGACTACGACTGCATCCCGTGGATCATCTACACCTCGCCCGAGGTGGCGTGGGTGGGGATGACGGAGCAGAAGGCGAAGGCCGACGGGATCGCCGTGCGCACCGGCCAGTTCCCCTTCGCGATCAACGGCCGCGCGCTGGGCACGGGCCAGTCGCAGGGCTTCGTGAAGATCGTGGCCGACGCCGCCACCGACCGCGTGCTGGGCGTGCACATCATCCACGCGCACGCCTCCGACCTCATCCAGGAGGCGGTGACGGTGATGGAGTTCAAGGGCGCCAGCGAGGACATCGCGCGCATCTGCCACGGGCACCCGACGCTCTCCGAGGTGGTGCGCGAGGCGGCGCTCGCCGTCGACAAGCGCTCGCTCAATTCGTAGGCCCTCCGGGCTGGCGAGGCGAGGGAACCGCGGATGAACGCAGATGAACGCAGATGTTCCCTCATGGCGGGAACATCGCCGCAACGGGGTCATTCGCTTCGGGCCAGGACGCGAGCCCTGCCACAAGCCATCTGCGTTCATCTGCGTTCATCCGCGGTTCCCTCTCCCTACCCCAATGGTCGACGTCGCTGACATCCCGGGGATCGGGGACGAGGAGCTCGAGCCCGCGGACCCCGACCAGTACTCCGGCCCGCTCGAGTGGTACTGGCACTTCCAGCAGCGGCCCGACTTCGAGACCGACAGCGAGCAGCTGCGCGTGCTGGGCGAGCTCGAGCGCCTCTTCGGCGAGCTGGAGGACTACCGCCAGTACCGCGCCGGCAAGCTGAACCGGCTGGTCACGAACCTCGGCGCCGGCCGCCGGCCCCCGCGCGGCATGTACATCTGGGGCGGGGTGGGGCGCGGCAAGTCGCTCATGATGGACGCCTTCTACAAGGTGAGCCGCCACCGCCGCAAGCGGCGCGTCCACTTCCACGAGTTCATGCGCGAGATCCACGCGCGCATGCGGGCGCTCTCCGGCACCGAGGACCCGCTCGACCGGATCTCGACGGAGATCGCCCGGGAGCTGCGCCTGCTGTGCTTCGACGAGTTCCACGTGAGCGACATCGCCGACGCGATGATCCTCGGGCGGCTCCTCGAGCTGCTTGTCGCCAAGGGCGTGGTCTTCGTCATGACCTCGAACTACGAGCCCGACGGGCTCTACCCGAACGGTCTGCAGCGCGCGCGCTTCCTGCCCGCCATCGAGGTGATCAGGCGCGAGCTGGACGTCGTGCCGCTCGGCGGGGGAACGGACCACCGCCGGCGCATCCTCGAGGGCTTCCGCGTCTGGTACTCGCCGCCGGGCGAGGAGGCCGACCAGCACCTCGCGCAGTTCTTCGACGCCGTGACCAAGGCCGCCTTCGAGCGCGAGGGCGCCCTCGTGATCGGCGGCCGCGAGCTGCCCTTCCGCCAGCGCGCCAAGGGCGTGGCGTGGTTCGACTTCGACACGCTCTGCGTGGAGCCGCGCTCCCAGAACGACTACCTCGAGATCGCGAGCGGCTACCACACGGTGCTCGTCTCCGGCGTGCCGCGGCTCGCCGCCGAGCAGACGGACGTGATCCGCCGCCTCACCTGGATGGTGGACGTCTTCTA
The DNA here is from genome assembly GCA_019634955.1 of Burkholderiales bacterium. GTDB lineage: Bacteria > Pseudomonadota > Gammaproteobacteria > Burkholderiales > Usitatibacteraceae > FEB-7. The sequence goes on along the minus strand of JAHCAK010000009.1, from coordinate 37,094 downwards.
CGACCAGCGCGTGCGCCTGGCGATGTCGGCCGAGGCGCCGCCGGAGGAGCTGGTGTTGCCGGCCGCACAGGCCACGGGGCCGGGCCGCATGGTGCGCAACGAGTTCGCGCGCACGGCGAGCCGGCTGCTCGAGATGCAGTCGCGCGACTATTTTGCGAGGAAGCACGCCTCGGCGGAGAATCCGCAGGTGCTGCGCGCCCGCTAGCAGGAGGAGAACGCGATGGGAACCTTCAGGGCCGTGTACCTCACCCGCGAGGCGGACCGGTTCGCCGCCCGCGTGGCTCCGCTCGACGACGCGGCGTTGCCAGAGGGCGACGTCACGCTGGAAGTCGAGTGGTCCACCGTCAACTACAAGGACGCTCTCGCCATCGCCGACCGCGCGCCCGTCGTGCGCAAGTGGCCGATGGTGGCCGGCATCGACGGGGCGGGGACGGTGTCGGCCTCGGCGCACCCCGCGTGGAAGCCGGGCGACCGCGTGATCCTGAACGGCTGGGGCGTGGGCGAGGGGCACTGGGGTTGCCTCGCGCAGCGCGCGCGGCTCAAGGGCGATTGGCTGGTGCGCCTGCCCGAGGGACTCGCGGCGCGCGAGGCCATGGCCATCGGCACCGCGGGCTACACGGCGATGCTCTGCGCGCTGGCCCTCGACAAGCAGGGCGTGAAGCCGGGCGACGGCGAAATCCTCGTCACGGGCGCAACCGGCGGCGTGGGGAGCGTGGCGGTGGCGATCCTTTCCGGCCGCGGGCACCGCGTCGTGGCCTCGACCGGCAAGGCGGCCGAGGAGGCGTACCTGCGCTCGCTGGGGGCCGCCGAAGTGATCGACCGCGCGGCGCTTGCGCAGCCCGGCAAGCCCCTGCAGAAGGAGCGCTGGGCGGGCGTCGTGGATTGCGTCGGGAGCCACACGCTGGCCAACGCCTGCGCGCAAGCGCGCTACCGCGGCGTGGTCGCGGCCTGCGGGCTCGCGCAGGGGATGGATTTCCCGGCGAGCGTCGCGCCCTTCATCCTGCGCGGCGTGCGCCTCATCGGCGTCGACAGCGTGATGGCGCCGCGCGCCGAGCGCGGGGAGGCGTGGGCGCGGCTTGCCGCGGAGCTGGACCGCGCCAAGCTCGCGGCGATGGCCACCCCGATCGGCCTCGCGCAGGCGATCGAGCGGGCACCGGAGGTGCTGGCCGGCCGGGTGCGCGGGCGCCTCGTGGTGGACGTGAACGCCTGATCGCGGCGCGCCGCACTAGGGAATACCCTGAGGCGCGGGCCTGAAAGCTTGCGCGGGATCAACTAAGCTTCACGCTCGGCGTCTACGCTTTCACCGCCCCGCCGCCAGGAGCGGGCAAGGCCCACCCCGCCCGGAGGAAACCATGACCACGTACCAGGAATTCCACGCCCGCTCCATCCGCGACCCCGAGGGGTTCTGGGGCGAGCAGGCGAAGCTCATCGACTGGCACCGGCCCTACGACAAGGTGCTCGAGTACGCGAGGCCGCCGTTCCGCTCGTGGTTCGCCGGCGGCCTCACGAACCTCTGCCACAACGCGGTGGACCGCCACCTCGCCACCCGCGGCGCGCAGAAGGCGCTGGTGTGGATCTCCACGGAGGTCGGCCAGGAAAAGAGCTGGACTTTCGCGGAACTGGCCGACGAGGTGAACCGCTTCGCCGCGATCCTCGAGTCCCTCGGGGTCGGCAAGGGCGACCGCGTCCTCATCTACATGCCGATGGTGCCCGAGGCGGTGTTCGCCATGCTCGCGACGGTGCGCATCGGCGCCATCCACTCCGTGGTGTTCGGCGGCTTCGCGGCCGCGAGCCTCGCCGCGCGCATCGACGACGCGCAGCCGAAGGTGATGGTCACCGCCGACGCGGGCGCGCGTGGCGGCAAGCCGATCCCGCTCAAGCCCCTCGTGGACGAATCCATCCGCCTGTCGAAGGCGCCGCCCGCGCACGTGGTGATCGTGAACCGCGGGCTGGATGCCGGCATGGCGCGCACGCCGGGCCGCGACCTCGACTACGCGGAGCTGCGCGCGAAGCACGCGGGCGCGAAGGTGCCGGTGGCCTGGCTCGAGTCCAACGAGCCCTCGTACATCCTCTACACGAGCGGCACCACGGGCAAGCCCAAGGGCGTGCAGCGCGACACGGGCGGCTACGCCGTGGCGCTCGCGGCGTCGATGAAGCACATCTACTGCTCGAATCCGGGGGAGGCCTACTTCTCCACCTCCGACATCGGCTGGGTGGTGGGGCACTCCTACATCGTCTACGGGCCGCTCATCAACGGCTCGACCACCATCATGTACGAGGGCCTGCCCATCCGGCCCGACCCCGCCATCTGGTGGAAGATCGTCGCCGACTACCAGGTGACTTCCATGTTCACCTCGCCCACGGCCATCCGCGTGCTGAAGAAGCAGGACCCGGCCTACATGTCGAAGCACGACGTGAAGTGCCTCAAGTACCTGTTCCTCGCCGGCGAGCCGCTGGACGAGCCCACCGCGCGCTGGGTCGCCGACAACCTCGGCTGCCCCGTGGTGGACAACTACTGGCAGACGGAGACGGGCTGGCCGATCCTCTCGGCCTGCCTCGGCGTCGAGGACACGCCGCGCAAGTTCGGCTCGCCGTCCTTCGCGGTGTACGGCTACAACGTGAAGCTCAAGGACGAGGTCACCGGCAAGGAGGCCGAGGCCGACCAGAAGGGCGTGCTGTGCATCGTGCCGCCGCTGCCGCCGGGCGCCATGACCACGGTGTGGGGCGACGACGAGCGCTACGTGAAGACCTATTACGGCACCTTCAAGGACGAGATGGTGTACTCGACCTTCGACTGGGCCACGCGCGACAAGGACGGCTACTACTTCGTGCTGGGCCGCACCGACGACGTGATCAACGTGGCCGGCCACCGCCTCGGCACGCGCGAGATCGAGGAAGCCGTGCAGGCCCACGCGGGCATCGCGGAGGTCGCGGTCGTGGGCGTGGCCGATTCCCTCAAGGGGCAGGTGCCGGTGGCCTTCGCCGTGGCCAAGGATGCCGGGAAGACGGCCTCGAAGGAACTTGCCGCGGCCTTCGAGAAGGAGGTCATGGCCACGGTGGACCGGGAACTCGGCGCCATCGCGCGGCCCTCGCGCGTGCACTTCGTGACGGTGCTGCCGAAGACGCGCTCCGGCAAGCTCCTGCGCCGTTCCATCCAGGCCCTCTGCGAGGGCCGCGACCCCGGCGACCTCACCACCATCGAGGACCCGGGCGCGCTCGAGCAGATCCGCGCCGCGCTGAAGGGGTGAGGGGACATCTCGTCCCCGACGTCCTCGCGCCCGGCCTCAGGCTGGTGTTCTGCGGGACGGCGCCCTCGCGCGCCTCGGCCGCCGCGCGCGCCTACTACGCGAAGCCGGGCAACCGCTTCTGGCCGGCGCTGCACGCGGCCGGGTTCACGCCGCGGCGCTTCCTCCCGGCCGAATACGCCCAGCTCCTCGCGCTGGGCATCGGCCTCACGGATCTCTGCAAGGGGCACTCGGGCAACGACGACGAGCTGCCCGACGGCGCGCTCGACGCGGAGTCGCTGCGCCGCAAGATCGCGCGCTTCCGCCCGCAGGCGGTGGCATTCACCAGCAAGAACGCCGCGAAGGCCTTCCTGGGCCGCGCCGTCGCCTACGGCTGGCAGCCGGAGCGCGTGGGCACGACGCGCCTCTTCGTGCTTCCCTCTCCGTCAGGCCAGGCCACGCGCTTCTGGAACGAAGCCCCGTGGCTCGCGCTGGCAAGGTGGTTCCACGTGCACGAAAGCGAGGGGCGGTGAAAAGGAAACAGGCCCCTTTTTCGGCGGAGTCCGGAAAAGGGGCCTGGTTCCTTTTCACCGCCCGCCTGGCGGGCACGGGAACTACTTGCAGGCCCCCAGGTACTTCGCCTGGCTGTTGTGCGTCATGTTCATCGCCTGCCCGCCCGCGTTCATCGACATCTTCGACACCATCCGGTAGCCGTCCGGCACGAAAGTGACGGTGTTGTCGGAGGTCATCTGCATGTCGCCCTTGCAGGCGAACTTGTAGTTGGCGGTGTTCCCCGACACCTTCATGTCGGTGATCTTGCAGTCGACCTTGCTGTTGGGGTCCTTGCGGCCGAGCTGGCCGTCCTCGATGTCCTTGGCGGTGAGGCAGTGCTGCACCGTCATCGTCTGCTTGCCCATCCCCTTGGGCGCGCCGGGAATGGCGCCCATGTCCATCTCCATCTTGTATTCGTACAACCCCGGCTTGATGCGCGAGGCGAAGGCCTTCATGTCGTTCTGGGCGACGGCGGCAGTGGCGGTGACGGCGAGGGCGGCGGCGAGCGCGGCGGCGGCTTTCATGGGAATCCCCTGCGTGGCGTGGAAAGTGCCGCGCAGGATACCACCCGGCGCGGGCCGGCGCCGGCGGGCGGCTAGAATGGCGCCATGGCGCGCACGCTCGACCTTCCCTACGACGCTTCCACCGGGTGCGCCGAGCGCCACGCCTGGTTCGAGCGCCTGCGCCCGCTGGGCTGGGCCGTGTTCCTCGACAGCGGCGACCGCCGCCGCACCGGGGGGCGCTACGACATCCTCGCCGCCGGCCCCGTCGCGAGCCTCGTGTGCCGCGACGGGCGCTGCGAGATCCTGCGGGAGGGTGCCGCCGCCCAGGCCGTGGAGGACGCCTTCGCGGGCACCCGGGCGCTTCTCGCCGGCACGCATGTCGGCGACCCCGGCTGGCCGGTCTCTGGCGGCGCGCTGGGCTACTACGGCTACGAGCTCGGCCGCGCCGCGGCGCGGCTGCCGGAGGCCAAGCCGGGCACGCAGCCCTTCGTGCCCGAGGCGGCCGTGGGCCTATACGGCTGGACGGTCGTGATCGATCATGCCGAGAAGCGCGCGGCCCTCACTTCCCTCGACTCGCTGCCGGACGCCGAGGCCGAGGCGATCCGCGGCCGCCTCCTCGCGGGCGAGCCGCCGGCGCGGGAGCCGTTCCGGGTCACGGGCGAGATCGCCTCCAGCCTCGAGCGCGACGCCTACCTGCCGCGGGCCGGGCGCATCCTCGGCTACATCCGGGAAGGCGACACCTACCAGGTGAACCTCACGCGCGAGTTCCGGCTGGCCTACCGCGGCGATGCCTGGGAGTTCTACCGGCACCTGCACGATACCAACCCCGCGCCGATGGGCGCCTTCCTCGAATACCCGTTCGGCGCGGTGCTCTCGAGCTCCCCCGAGCGGCTGGTGACGGTCGAGGCGGGGGAGGCCGCGACGCAGCCCATCAAGGGGACGCGCCGGCGCCGTGCCGACCCGGCCGAGGACGCGCGCGCGCGCGCGGAGCTCGCCGCCTCCGCCAAGGATCGCGCCGAGAACGTGATGATCGTGGACCTGCTGCGCAACGACTTCGGCCGCGTCTGCGAGCCGGGCAGCGTCGCCGTGCCGAAGATCTGCGAGCTGGAGAGCTTCGCCACCGTGCACCACCTCGTGAGCACGGTGACGGGCCGGCTCGCCCCGGGCCGCGACGCGCTCGACCTGCTCGAGGCCTGCTTCCCGGGCGGCTCCATCACCGGCGCGCCCAAGCGCCGCGCCATGGAGATCATCGACGAGCTGGAGCCGCACCGCCGCGAGGTCTACTGCGGCGCCATCGGCTACGCGACGCCCGCCGGGCGCCTGGACATGAGCATCCCGATCCGCACCACGCTCGCGGCGCAGGGGGAGCTTCGCTTCTACGCCGGCGGCGGCATCGTCGCCGACTCCTCGCCCGAGGGCGAGTTCGAGGAGACGGAGGTGAAGATCGCCGCCATCCGCCGGGCGCTGGCGCGCTTTTCCTCCGGCGGGGCGCCGCACCCGGCCAAGACGGCGATGCGCCGCGAGCTGCTGGCCGCGCGCGACGCGCTCTTCTCCGGTGGCAGCGCCGGGTTCTCCGCCGCGATCACGGCGCGCCTGCGCCAGCTCGTCGAGTACCGGCGCGCCCGCACGGTGCTCGCCACCCTGAGCTTCGGCACCGAGTGGGACACGCGCGCCTTCGCCGAGGCGGTGCTGGCCGACGGCAAGGTCCTTGTGCTGCCGCGCGTGGTGCGCGAGCCGCGGTCGCTCGCGCTGCACGCCGTCGCGAACCTCGGCACCGACCTCCAGCCGGGCGTCTGGGGCATCGAGGAGCCGGACCCGGCCCGGTGCCCGCAGGTGCCCCTCTCGCAGGTCGACTTCGCCCTCGTGCCTGCGCTATCTTGCAGCGAGGGCGGCGTGCGCCTGGGCTACGGCGCGGGCTACTTCGACCGGCTGCTCGCCGGCGCCGGGACGCGCACTTTTGCCGTGGTCGCGCTGCCGGAGGCGCTGGTGCGCGCGGCCGTGCCCAGCGAGGCGCACGACGTGCCCGTCGACGCGCTCCTCACCGAGAAACGATTCCACAGGACGAAAGCCTCCCCATGAACGCAAGGATCATCGACGGCAAGGCCATCGCGGCCGGCGTGGCCGCCGAGAACGCCATCCGCGCCGCGCGCCTGCGGGACGCGGGCACCGTGCCCGGCCTCGCCGTCGTCATCGTCGGCGAGGACCCCGCGAGCCGCGTCTACGTGCGCAACAAGGCGCTCGCCTGCGAGAAGGCGGGCGTGAATTCCTGGGTGCACGCGATGCCGGCCGACACCCCGCAGGAGCGGCTCCTGGGCTTCCTGCGCGAGCTGAACGCCGACCCGACCGTGCACGGCATCCTCGTGCAGCTGCCGCTGCCGAAGCCGCTCGACGCGCGCGCGGTCATCGAGGCCATCGACCCGGCCAAGGACGTGGACGGCTTCCACTACCAGAACGTGGGTGCGCTCGTCGTGGGCGACCCCGCGTTCTACCCGTGCACGCCGTGGGGCGTGATGAAGATGCTGGAGCACGAGGGCATCGCCGTCGAGGGGATGCACGCCGTGGTCGTGGGCCGCTCCACGATCGTGGGCAAGCCCATGGCGCTCATGCTCGTGAACGCGGGCGCCACCGTCACGGTGTGCCATTCGAAGACGCGCGACCTCGCGGCGGTCACGCGCCAGGCCGACCTTCTCGTGGCCGCGGTCGGGCGCGCGCGCATGATCGGCGCGGGCATGGTGAAGGCCGGCGCGATCGTGGTCGACGTGGGCATCAACCGCGACGCCGACGGGAAGCTCTGCGGCGACGTCGACCACGCTGCCGTGGCGAGGGTCGCCTCGCGCATCACGCCGGTGCCCGGCGGGGTGGGGCCGATGACCATCGCCATGCTCGTGGCCAACACCGTGCGCGGCGCGGAGAAGGCCGCCGGGATCGCCGCACCCATGCCCACCCGCATCGCCTGACACACGCCGCCCGAGGAGAAGACGATGACGAGCCCCTACGCCGCCGGCCTCGACCGCAACGAGGCCAACTACACGCCGCTCACGCCCGTCTCGTTCCTGGCGAAGGCGGCCGGCGTCTACCCGGACCGCGTGGCGGTCATCCACGGCGGCCTGCGGCGCACCTGGCGGGAGGTCTACGCGCGGTCCCGCCGGCTCGCGAGCGCGCTCGCGCGCCGCGGCGTGGGGCGCGGCGACACGGTGGCGGCGATGCTGCCCAACGTCCCGGCGATGGTGGAACTGCACTTCGGCCCGGCCATGATCGGCGCGGTGCTGAACACCCTGAACACGCGGCTCGACGCGGACGCCATCGCGTTCATGCTCGACCATGGCGAGGCGAAGGCGCTCTTCACCGACCGCGAGTTCTCGGGGACGGTCGCCCAGGCGCTCGCGCGCGTGAAATCGAAGCCGCTCGTGATCGACGTGGACGACCTGCTGCACGAGGGCGGGGAGTTTCTGGGCGAGAAGGAGTACGAGGCCTTCCTCGCGGAGGGCGACGAGGCCTTCGAATGGACCTTCCCGCCGGACGAGTGGGACGCGATCGCGCTCAACTACACCTCCGGCACGACGGGCAACCCGAAGGGCGTGGTCTACCACTACCGGGGCGCGTACCTGAACGCGATCAACAACCTCCTGGATTGGGCAATGCCCAAACATGCCGTGTACCTGTGGACGCTGCCGATGTTCCACTGCAACGGCTGGTGCTTCAACTGGACGATGGCCGCCGCCGCCGGCACGAACGTCTGCCTGCGCAGGGTGGATCCGAAGCTCATCCTCGCGCTCATCGCCGAGCACAAGGTCACGCACTACTGCGGCGCGCCCATCGTGCACTCGATGCTCCTCAACGCGCCGGCCGAGTGGCGCCGCGGCATCGACCACGAGGTGCACTGCCTCGTGGCGGCCGCACCCCCGCCCGCGGCCGTGATCGAGGGCATGGGCCGGATCGGCTTCGACATCACCCACGTCTACGGCCTCACCGAGACCTACGGCCCGGCGGCGGTGTGCGCGAAGCACCCCGAGTGGTCGGAGCTCACCCTCGAGGAGCAGGTGAAGAGGAACGGCCGCCAGGGCGTGGCCTACCTGCTGGAGGAGGGCATGACGGTGCTGGACCCGCTCACGATGCAGCCCGTGCCGTGGGACGGCGAGACGATGGGCGAGATCATGTTCCGCGGCAACATCACGATGAAGGGCTACCTCAAGAACCCGAAGGCGACCGAGGAGGCCTTCCGCGGCGGCTGGTTCCACTCGGGCGACCTCGCGGTGATGCAGCCCGACGGCTACGCGAAGATCAAGGACCGCTCCAAGGACGTGATCATCTCCGGCGGCGAGAACATCTCCTCGCAGGAAGTGGAGGATGTCCTCTACGGCCACCCGGCCGTGATGCTCGCGGCCGTGGTGGCCCAGCCCGACCCGAAGTGGGGCGAGACGCCCTGCGCGTTCATCGAGCTGAAGGAGGGCGTCACCGCTTCCGAGAGCGAGATCCTCGACTTCTGCCGCTCGCGCATGGCGCGGTTCAAGGTGCCGAAGGCGGTCGTCTTCGGGCCGCTGCCGAAGACCTCGACGGGAAAGATCCAGAAGTTCGTCCTGCGCGACCGCGCGAAGTCGCGCAGCGCCATCGAGTGATGCTGGTGGAGTGTGAAAACGCCGATGGACGCCGATGCCCCGCCGATTGCCGCCGATAGATTCCTGTATGAGGTTTCCCGAGGACTTTCCTTGCGGATCATGAATGCCACGCTTCTCGAAGCACCATGCCCGGATCATCTGCGGATATCGGCGGGGCATCGGCGTCCATCGGCGTTTCCATGCACTTTCGCTCGCGTGACTCATCATGCGTGAAGGATCGGTGAAGTGCCTCGGCCCCCGCGGCTTCCACCGCATGCGTTGGGTGGAGTGGGGTGACCGGGAGAACCCGCGCGTGCTGGTGTGCGTGCACGGCCTCACGCGCTGCGGGCGCGACTTCGACTACCTCGCCGAGCGCCTCGCGGACGGCTACCGCGTCGTCTGCCCCGACATCGCCGGGCGCGGCCGCAGCGACTGGCTGGCCGACAAGGCCGACTACGGCTATCCGCAGTATTGCGCGGACCTCGCGGCCATGCTCGCGGCTCTCGGCGCGGAGTCCGTCGACTGGGTGGGCACTTCCATGGGCGGCATCCTCGGCATGATCCTCGCCGCGCAGCCGCGCACCGTCGTGGGCCGGCTCGTGCTGAACGACGTGGGCTGCGTGGTGCCGAAGGCGGCGCTGGAGCGCATCGCCACCTACGTGGGGCGCGAGGTCTCGTTCGACACGCTCGAGGCGCTGGAGGCGGCGATGCGCATGGTGAGCCCGTTCGGCAACCTCACCGCCGCCCAGTGGGGGCACCTCGCCATCCACGTGGCGCGCCGCGACGAGGCGGGGCGGTGGCGCTTCCGCTACGACCCCGGGATCGCCGCGCCCTTCCAGGCCGGGCCGCTCGCCGACCTGGACCTGCGCCCGTTCTGGCATGCGGTGCGTGGCCCGGTCCTCGTGATCCGCGGGGAGCACTCCGACCTCCTCACGCCGGAGATCCACGCCGAGATGCTGCGGCGCCCCGGGACGGACAGCCTGGTGGTCGCCGGCGCCGGGCACGCGCCGATGCTCATGGATGCCGCGCAGGTCGCGGCCGTCCGCGCCTTCCTCGACGCGTGAGGTGACGGTGGCCGCGCGCGACGCGTACGACGCCGCGATCATCGGCGCGGGCCACAACGGGCTCGTGTGCGCCTGCTACCTCGCGCAGGCGGGCTTGAGGGTCGGCGTGTTCGAGCGCCGCGACGTGGTGGGCGGCGCCGCCGTGACGGAGGAGTTCCACCCGGGGTTCCGCAACTCCGCGGCGAGCTACACGGTGAGCCTGCTCAACCCGAAGGTGATCCGCGACCTGCGCCTCGAGGAGCGCGGGCTTCGCATCGTCGAGCGGCCCTTCTCGAACTTCCTGCCCACGGCCGACGGCGGCTTCCTCAAGGTGGGCGGCGGGCTCGAGGCCACGCAGCGCGAGATCGCGAAGTTCTCCGTTGCCGATGCCGAAAGGCTTCCGGCGTACTACGACCGCCTCGAGCGCGTGGCCGACGTGCTGCGCGGCCTGATCCTCGAGACGCCGCCCAACGTGGGCGGAAGCCTCGCCGACGTCTTCCGCGCGTGGAAATCCGCGCGGCGGCTGAACGCGCTGCCGATGGAGGCCAAGCGCGACGTGCTGGACCTCTTCACGATGGCCGCGGGCGACTGGCTGGAGCGCTGGTTCGAATCCGACCCCATCAAGGCGTGCTTCGGCTTCGACAGCGTGGTCGGCAATTTCGCGAGCCCGTGGTCGCCGGGCACGGCCTACGTGCTGCTGCACCACGTGTTCGGCGAGGTGAACGGGAAGAAGGGCTCGTGGGGGCACGCCATCGGCGGCATGGGCGCCATCACGCAGGCGCTGGCGGAGGAGGCGAGGGCCCGCGGGGTCGCGATCCGCACCGGGGTCGCGGTCGAGCGCATCCTCGAGGGCGGCGGGCGCGCGGCGGGGCTCGCGCTTTCCGACGGCACCGAGGTCGCCGCGCGCTGCGTCGTGGCCAACGCCAACCCGCGCCTCGTGGCGAAGCTCGCCGGCGGGAAGGATTGGCCGGATGCGTTCGCGAACTACCAGTGCGAGAGCGCGACCTTCCGCATGAACGTGGCGATCTCGGAGCTGCCGGACTTCGCCTGCCTGCCGGGCAAGGCGGCCGCGCCGCATCACTCCTCGGGGATCATCCTCGCGCCCACGCTCGCCTACATGGACCGCGCCCACGCGACCGCGCGGGAGGAGGGGTGGTCGCGCGAGCCCATCGTCGAGGTCCTCATCCCCAGCACGGTCGACGACTCGCTCGCGCCGAAGGGGGCGCACGTGGCGAGCCTCTTCTGCCAGCACTTCCGCTACGCGCTGCCGGGCGGGCGGTCGTGGGCGGGCGAGCGCGAGCGCGCGGCGGACGCGGTGATCGACCTGGTGACGCGGCACGCGCCCAACTTCCGCTCGTCGGTGATCGCGCGCCGGATCCTGTCCCCGGCGGACCTCGAGAGCGAGTTCGGCCTCGTCGGCGGCGACATCTTCCACGGCAAGCTCGCGCTGAACCAGCTCTTCAGCTCGCGCCCGGTGCTGGGTCACGGCGACTACCGCCTGCCGCTGCGCGGCCTCTACCTCTGCGGCTCCGGCGCCCACCCGGGCGGCGGCGTCACCGGCGCGCCGGGCCACAACGCCGCGCGCGAGGTCGTGCGCGACTGGCGGCGTGGCGGCCGCTGGCGGAAGTGACTACGCAATGAAGGGGATCTGAGCCCTTTTCAGTCCCAGTTCGGCGGGCGCTTCTCGAGAAAGGCCGCCACACCTTCCTTCGCCGACGGCGTGGCGAAGTTGCACGCGATGGTGCGCGAGGCGTCGTCGTAGGCGGCGGCAAGGCTGGCCTCGAGCTGGCGGTAGAAGAGCGCCTTGCCCATGGCGAGCGAGTCGCGGGGCTTGGCCACGAGCTTGTTGGCGAGGTCGAGCGCGCTTTCCATCACGCGCTCGGCCGGCTCGACGCGATTCACCAGCCCCCAGTCGAGGGCCGTGTCGGCGTCGATGAAGTCGCCCGTGAAGAGCATCTCGGCGGCGCGCTTGCGGCCGAGGTTGCGGGAGAGCGCCACGGCCGGCGTGGAGCAGAAGAGCCCGAGGTTGATCCCGGAGACGGCGAAGCGCGCGTCGCGGCTCGCGACCGCGAGGTCGGCCTGCGCCACGAGCTGGCATCCGGCCGCGGTGGCGAGCCCGTTGACGGCGGCGATGACGGGCTGGGGGAGCGCGACCAGCGACCGCATCACCGCGCTGCAGCGGGCGAAAAGCGCCTCGACCTCGGCCTGCGAGGGCAGGGCCCGCATTTCCTTGAGGTCGTGCCCGGCACAGAACGCGGGCCCCGCGCCGGTGAGGATCACGGCGCGCACGCGCTCGTCGCGGGAGAGCCCCGCAAGCGCCGCCTGCAGGCTCTCGAGCAGTGCGCCGGAAAGCGCGTTGAACTGCCTCGGCCGGTTGAGGGTGAGGATGGCGATGGGGCCCTGGTCGCTGCGCTGCAACAAGGCCGCATCGGGCTTCACGGCAGTGGCGGTTTCGTCCATCTCGTCCTCCGGGTGCGGCAAACGGCGCGCGAAAAGGGATTATCACATTGTTTTGTTTGGGAAAGTCCGCCTGGCGTTGTCGGAAAATCCGATTGCGCTGGCGCCGCCGGGTGGCATAACATGGGGAGGATGTCCGGAGGCTTGGCAATTTTTCGTTTGTTTTCAGGGAGCAAGAGCGAAAACTGCATCCGGCTTATAGCTTCTCCTTCCATTCGAACAAGCAACAAGTGAGAGCTGCCATGGACCGACGCGCACGCTGGACGAATGCCCTCGTCGCCGTGGCCCTCGCGGGGGGAGCGACTCTTCCCGCGCTGGCCAATCCCGAGGACATCGAGAAAGCCCGACGACTCCTGAACGAGTCGAATCCGAAGCAGGCCTACATGGAACTCATCAAGCATGAGGCCAGGCTCGCCGGGAACATCGACTACGACTACCTGCTCGGCGTGGCCTCCCTGGACAGCGGCAAGATCGACGACGCCATCGTCGCCTTCGAGCGCGTCCTCGCCCTGAACGCGAACCACGCGGGCGCCCAGATGGACCTCGCCCGCGCCTACTTCGCGGCCGGCTCCTTCGACCTCGCCGAGGCGTCCTTCAAGCAACTGGCGGATTCCAACCCGCCCCCGGCAGCCCAGCAGACCATCAACCGCTACCTCGAGGCGATCCAGGCCCGCAAGCGGCAGACCACGCCGGGCTGGATGGGCTACGCGGAGCTGGGCCTGGGCTACGACACGAACATCACGGGCGTGCCCACGGACTTCGGCGCCGCGGCGCAGCAGTCCTTCGGCATCATCGGCATCGAGCCCACCGGCAACTCGATCAAGCGCAAGGCCGGTTTCGGCACGATCGCCGGCGCGATGGAGTACTCGATGCCGCTGTCGCGCGGCTGGAGCCTCTTCGCCGGCGGCGAGGCCAAGGGGCGCGGCTACGACGGCGAGAGCGACTTCAACTCGGTGGGCGGCGACCTGCGCGCCGGCACGGCGCTCAACGACGGCCCGACGCAGTGGCGCCTGCTCGCCAGCTACCAGGCCTTCAACCAGGAAGGCGACGCCCCCGGCGAGCCCAAGCCGACCAACGACCGGCGCATCGCCAACGTGCAGGGCGACTGGAAGTACAACCTCGACCCGAAGACGCAGGTGGGCCTCGGCGTGCAGTACGGCCAGGTGCGTTTCCCGGAGAACGACATCGAGGACTTCGACCAGCTCTTCGTCGTGGCCTCGTGGCTGCGCTCGTTCGAGACGAAGGGCGTGCCCATCCTCTACCTCGCGGCGATGGCGAGCGAAGACCGGGCGAAGAACAAGATGGCCGACGGCGTCACCGACAAGAGCAAGACGCTCGCCGGCCTGCGCAGCTACTTCCAGTACTCCCTCACGCCGAAGCTGAACGTGTTCAACGGCCTGGGCTTCATCTACCGCCAGGACAAGGACGCCTTCGCGCGCGCCACCGAGGTGGAGAAGGGCAAGGACAAGTTCGCGGAGTTCATGGTGGGGGTCAACTGGCAGTTCCGGAAGACGTGCGCGGTGCGCGCCCAGTACGTCTACACGCGCAACGACTCCAACATCTCGATCTACGACTTCAACCGCAGCGAGGTCTCGACGGCCGTGCGTTGCGAGATCAACTAGGGAGAACCGGCCATGCTGCAACGCAAGAAGCTCGCTTCCCTGCTCCTCCTGGCCGGCGTCGTCTCGGCCGGCCCGGCCTTCGCCCAGAGCGGTTCCTTCACCTTCGTCACCGGCGAGGTGAACGTCCAGCGGAAGGACGGCCAGCGCGTCGCCGTGACCAAGGGCACGCCCGTGAACCCGGGCGACGCGATCGTCACCGGCACGCGCGGCATGGCCCAGCTCACCATGGTCGACCAGGCCAAGATCTCGCTGCGACCCAACACGCAGTTCCAGATCGAGCAGTACGCCGACCGGCCCGATTCCGACCAGGGCGCGCTGCTGAACCTCATCCGCGGGACGCTGCGCACCTTCACCGGCCTCATCGCCTCGCGCAACCGTGACCGCTTCGTGATGAAGACCAAGGTCGCGACCGTGGGCATCCGCGGCTCCGGCAACGTGCTCTTCGCCGGCACCGCGGCCGACTGCGACCCGGCCAAGGTCGAGGCCTCCGGCGGCGGGTGCGACATCACGGTGAACCACACCATCGAGGGCAGCCACGCCGTCACCTTCGGCGACTTCGGCGCGCCGGGCCTGCCGGCGCAGCAGGGCGGCGCGCAGACGCTCGTGACCGGCCCCGGCCAGACGGTGCTCGTCACGGGGCGCGGCGACGTGCGCTACATCCCGACGCCGCAGTTCATCGCGGACGCGGCCACCAACCCGACGGGCGCGGCGAAGACCCCGGGTGGCGCCGGCGGCGGCGGCGACGAGACGCGCAACTTCGGCCCGAACGACGGCAGCGGCTCGACGACGGTGCAGGGCACGTCCACCACCACCCCCGTCGGCAACAACGGCCTCGGTTTCTCGATCACGGACGCCTCCGGCAACCTCATCGGCGGCGAGCCGCTGGGGTTGAACGACATCGTCATCGCCGGCGGCTCGACGCTCGCCGGGCAGGCGCTCAGCGGCGACATCACGCGGGAAGCGGGCAACTTCCGCTCCTACCGCATGTACTCGGGCCTGAGCGTGGCGCTGGAGCCTTCGCTGGACGGCGGGGTGGCGCGCGACGTCCAGACCTACTCCTCGGGCGGCCTCAACTACACCCTGGGCCGCTGGGAAGGCGCGAGCTTCGGCTACTTCGGCCCCGGCACGGGCGGCCTCGTTCCGGGCAGTGCGCACTGGATCATCTCGGGCTCGGGCTTCCCGGCCTACCTCTCCGACGTGCTCACCGGCACGGCGCTCTACGGCGCGGTCGTGCACACCTCGCCCACGAACCAGAACAACACGGCGGGCACGCTCACCGGCGCCCAGCTCGACGTGAACTTCTCCAACCGCACGCTCACCGCGACCATCGGCGTCAACATGCCGGCCGCGGGCGGCAATGCGGGCGGCTCGTGGCAGCTCACGGCGCCGGACGTGCCCATCACCTTCGGCTCGTTCTTCGCCTCGACCTCGGACCGGCTGCGCATCACCAACGGCAACGGCCAGAGCTCGCAGACGAACAGCTCGCTCTACGGGAGCATCGAGGGCAGCTTCGTCGGCTCGGGGCTCCAGGGCGCGGCGGTGGGCTACAGCTTCACCGACCAGACCGGCACGTCGGGCAACCACAACACGGTGAACGGCGTGATCGGCTTCCAGGGCCCGACGCAGAACATGGCGGCGCAGTACCGCGACGGCCTCGTCTCGGACCCGATGGGCATCCTCGGCTCGGCGCTGGTGCGCAACTTCGGCACGGCCAACCGCCCCGACGAGGTCACGGCCGACGCGCAAGGGCGCGTGACCGCCTTCGCTGCCCCGTTCCAGATCTACGGCGGGCACCAGTCCTACGCCATCGGCAGCGCCTCGGTGGCGCAATCCGGCATCGACCCCGAGACAGGCCTCGTGTGGGGCCGCTGGTCGGGTGGCGTCGCGCTGGTCACCGGCGGCGGCCAGCAGCAGCCGCTGGCGCTGGATCGCGGCAGCCTGCACTACGTGTTCTCCGGCGTGCAGAACGGCCCGGTGGCGCTCCCCCTCACGGGGACGGCGACCTACGACCTCATCGGCCACACGAGCCCGACGGACACGCTGGGCAACGTGGGCACGCTCAACTCCGCCACGCTCGCGGCCGACTTCAGCCGCCGTACGGTGGATCTCGGCGTGAACCTCACGATCGCCGGGCAGTCGATCAACGCCTCGGCCAACAGCGTGCCCATCTACCGCGACCAGTACTTCTCGGCCTTCCGCGGCGTGGTGCCGCCCGGCCTGCCGGTGCCGCAGCTCCTGAACATCACCTGCCAGCCCACCTGCCCGAACCCCGTCGGCTCCGTCGACGGGTTCTTCGCCGGGCGAAGCGGGCAGGGCGCCGGGATGATGTACAACCTGAACGGCGCTTCCGGCGCGGCGGCCTTCCGCCGGGCGGGCGGCTGACCGGGGCGCGAGGCGGCGGCGGGGCCATCCATGGCGAAGCGCGTCCTCTTCGGCTGGGAGCTCGGGGAAGGCAACGGCCACCTGCGGCCGTACCTCTCCCTGCTTCGCGAGCTCGCCGGCCGCGGGTGGGAAGTCGGCGTCGCGCAGCGCAACACGGCCGTGGCGGCGACGGAACTCGCCGCCACCGGATGGCCCGTCTTCCAGGCGCCGGTGTGCCAGAACGAGTTCTCGGGCATCTCGGCGAGCCCCGCCAACCACACCGAGGTCTGTCTCGGAGCGGGCTTCGCCCACGCGGAGACGCTGCTGGGGCTGGTAGGCGGGTGGCGCGCGCTGTTCCGGTCGTTCCAGCCCGACCTGGTGATCGCCAATTTCGCGCCGGTGCTCATGCTCGCAAGCCACGCCGCCGCCGTTCCGGCGCTGCGGCTTGGAACGGGGTTCAACTGCCCGCCGCACCGCGGGGGACGGCCGCCGCTCGCGCAGCCTTGGTCTCCAGGCATCGACGAACGGCTCGACCGCGCCGAGACGCACGCGCTCAGGACGGCGAACGCGGTGCTGCGCACCCTGGGACGGCCGCCGTTGGCCGAACTGGGCGCGGCGCTGGAAGGCGGTGGCACGCTTCTCGCGACGATCCCCGCGATCGACCCGTTCCCCGGCAGGCCCGGGACTCACGAGTACATCGGCCCCATGCCCGCCTCGCGACTGCCCGCCGTCGAGGGCGCCCTTCCCGAAGTGTTCGCCTCGCTGCGCATGGATCATCCCCACACCGAGGCGGCGCTGCAGGCGCTGCGCGGCTGCGGCCGCCGGGTCTGGGCGTACGTTCCCGACTCGACGCCCGCGTGGTGCGCGAGGATCTCGACGCCCGACCTGCTGGTCTCGCCGCAGCCCTTCGACCTTCCCACGGCGCTGGGCGCATGCCGGGCCGTCGTCACCTACGGCGGGCACAGCCTCGTGCTGGCCGCGCTCCTCGCCGGCCGGCCGCTCTTGCTGCTGCCGGGCTCCGGTGAGCAGCAGCTCACGGCCATGAAGGTGACCGAGCTTGGCGCCGGCCTCGCGGCGGGCCGCGACGAGCGGCCGGCGCGCGTGGCCACGGCCCTGAAGCGCATTCTCGAAGAGGCGGCCTTCACCGAAGCCGCCCGACGCATCGAAGCAGACCAACCCCCCGACGTCGGATCCCGCGCGCTGGCCCGCGCGGTGGCGGCCTGCGAGGCCGCCGTGATGCCGTCCGCGGTTCCCCTGAAGGTGGTGCGATGAAGAACGCAACTGGATCCGAATCCCTCCCCGTCCGTTTTGGCGCTGCCTGCCCAAGGCCCGTCGTCGCGGCCATGGCGGGCATCGGCTTCGCCGCCAGCCTGCTCGCCCCGGTACCCATGGTGTTTGCCGCGGAGCCGGTGCCCGTGATTGTCGCCCGCGACGTCGGCCGCGAGCCGATGCTCCTCGCCCAGGCGTTCTCCGACGAACTCCTGAACGACCCATCGGCCATTGGCGTGCGCTCGCCGCGCACGCGAAACAAGGCGCTCATCACGCTCGTGGTGGACAGCACGGCAGACACGGGCGGCCTGCCCGCGAGCCCCACGCAGACTCCGATGACGCTGAGGCAGGCTCTCCAGTACGTCAACACGAACTGCAATCCGTACGGTCCGGATACCTTCGCGATCCACTTCAACATTGGCGGCGCGGGTCCGCACACGATCGCGACGAGCGCCGGGTTCAGCCTTGCCTGCACGGACACGGTGATCGACGGCTACACGCAGCCGGGCGCTTCGGCCAACTCGATCGCGGCGGCGCGTGACGGTTCGAGCGCCGTCATTCAGGTGGCGATCGACGGCTCGGGCATGACCGGGGGAAACCTCCTCGATCTCGGGAGCCTTTCCAGCAACATGGCGGTGCGCGGCCTGGCCCTCGTGAACTGGCCGAGCTTCGGCAACGCCGTCCACGTTTCCGGGAGCGGCAGCACCGTCGCCGGCAACTTCATCGGGGTGGGAGCGGCCGGCACGGGCTGCTCGGTGACGGCGGGAACATCGAAAGTCGGCGTCGGCGACGGCGGGTTCGGCAACATGATCGGCGGGATCCTTCCCGCCGACCGCAACGTGATCGGCTGCGCCGTCGGCAACGGCATCTCGTCCATCGGCAGCAACGTCTCCATCCTCGGCAACATCGTCGGCGCCGCGAAGGACGGGGCCACGCCCGCGGGAAACCAGGGCCACGGGATCTTCATCCAGAACTCGGCCGGCGCCATCGGCGGGCAGGGCGCGTCAGAGGGCAACCTCATCGCCTACAACGGCCAGTCCGGCGTTTCGTTCGGGTGCTTCCCCACGATGGTGTCGGGCAACGACATCTTCCTCAACTCGCTCACCGGCATCGACTCCTTCGTCTCGACGCCCACCGACACGGTCGTCGTGACCTACGCGGGCGGCAACACGAGCGTCAACTACTCGGTCACGGGCTTCTCGGCCAACCAGAACGTGATGACCGAGTTCTTCGACAACAGCAACACGCTGCTCGGCATCGACCAGGGCCAGCAGTATTTCGCCTCGTGCGCCCTGTTCACGACGGGGGCGGGCAACGCGAGCTGCACGGCGACGGTTCCGGGCATCTACAAGAACATCACGCGGACCTTCACGGCGTTCAACCAGACGACGAACTTCTACGGGGCCGTCCTCACGCCCGACATGGTGCCGTCGACGACCTCGCTCAACTTCGGCACGGTGCCGCTGGGCGGGTCGAGCGCGGTGACGCCGCTCACCATCAACAACCCGGGGCCGGGCACCCTGGTCCTGGACGCGATCGCGCTCTCCCTCGGCGACTACCGCGACACCACCGGCGGGCCTCCGCCCAGCAGCGCGCACTGGTGCGGGATCGGGTCGGACCCCACCGGCGCGCCCAACGTCGGGCCTTCGACGCTTTCCCTGTCGCCGGCCAGCAGCTGCACGATGAACCTCGTCTTCACCCCGCAGAATTCAGGCGCGCGCAACGCCACGCTCACGCTGATCGACGCCCAGTCCCCCGCCAACGGCACGGTGATCAACCTGCAGGGCTCCGGCAGCGTCACGCCGCCGACGGTCAACTGGACCTTCAACCCGATCTCGGTCCTGCAAAACGGGCCCTCCACGCTGAGCCTGTCGATCACGAACCCGAACGGGGCGACGTTCGCGAACCCGAACTTCACCTACAACCTGCCCGCGAACCTGGTCGTGGCGGCGTCGCCCAACGAGGCGAACCCGGCAGGCCCGTCCTGCTTCGGCTCGTTCGCGACACCGTCGCCCGGCGCGACCTCGTTCACGGTCAACGGCCTGCAGGTGATGACCGGCGCCACCTGCACCTTCTCCCTCGACGTGAGCTCGGGCACCGTCGGCAGCTACCCCGTGACCATGCCCGCCGGCGCCATCGTCGGCAACGTCCTCGGCGTGCCGGTCTCGAACGCCGCGTCCAACACGGCCACGCTCACGGTCAATGCGCCCGCCGCGCCTGCCGTGCAGCTCACGCCGGGCGGCCTCAACTTCGGCAGCGTCACGGTGGGCACCCCCGCGCCGCCCCAGTCGGCGCTGCTCCAGAACGTCGGCACGGCGAATCTCGTCTTCAGCGGCATCTCCCTCACACCGGGCGACTTCACGCAGACGAACACCTGCCCGGTCGGCTTGCCCGGCCTGCCGCCGGGCGCCAACTGCGCGTTCGCCGTCAACTTCACGCCGACCGCGACGGGAACGCGGAGCGCGGACATCACGATCGCCACCAATGCCGCGACCTCGCCGAACATCCTGCCGCTCACCGGCAACGGCGTGGCGGTGCCCGTGGCCATCCCGTCGCTCCTCCCGTCGGCGCTCACCTTCCCGACGCAGACGGTCGGCACGACGTCGGCGGCGCAGGCGGTCACGCTCTCGAACGCGGGGACGGCGCCGCTCGCCATCGCCTCGATCATCACCGAGGGCGATTTCGCGCAATCGAACGCGTGCCCGTCGAGCCTGGCGCCATCGGCTTCCTGCGGCATCTCGGTCACCTTCAGCCCGGTCGCGCCCGGCACGCGGTCCGGCTTCCTCAAGGTCTTCGACGACGCGGCCGGCAGCCCGCACTTCATCCCGCTCACCGGCACGGCGACATTGCCCCCGGTCCCGACCATCAGCGTGCCGACCTCGGTGAGCTTCCCGCCGACGCAGGTGGGCGGCGTCTCCCCGACGGTGACCGTCACGGTCTCCAACGTGGGCGGCGGCCCGCTCTCGGTCTCCGCCGTCGAGATCGTGGGCAGCGGCTACGCGGTGACCTCGCAGACGTGCACCTCGGCACCGGTGTCGCCGTCGGGCACCTGCACCATCTCGATCACCTTCGCGCCCGGTTCGGCGGGCAACGTTATCGCCACGCTGCGCCTCATCAGCAACGCGCCGGCGAGCCCGACGCTCATCGGCCTCACGGGCGAGGGCACGGCGCTGGCCGTGGGCACGCTGGCCGCCACGCCGGCCACGCTCGACTTCGGCACGCGCGAGATCGGCACGACGACCGCGGCGCAATCCATCGTCGTCTCCAACGCGGGCTCCGCGACGGTCGCGGTGTCGGGCGTCACCGCGAGCGGCGACTACGCGCAGACCAACAACTGCGCCTCGCTCGCCTCCGGGGACACCTGCACGATCAGCGTCACCTTCACGCCCACGGCCACCGGGCCGCGGCCCGGGTCGGTGTCGGTCGCGAGCAACGCCTCCAACTCGCCGCTCACGGTGAACCTCTCCGGCAGCGGCGCGCCCATCCAGGCGCCGGTGATCGAGCTGTCGGCATCCAGCCTCACCTTCGGCAACCGGCTGGTCGGCGCCGGCGCGCAGGTGCAGTCGGTGACCGTTCGCAACAAGGGCGGCGCGCCCCTTGCGCTCGGCAGCATCACGCTCACCGGGGAGTTCGTGCACACGACCACCTGCGGCACGACGGTCGATCCCGATGGAACCTGCCGGATCGACGTGGGGTTCCTGCCGACCATTCCGGGGGCCCGTTTCGGCCGGATGACCGTCACGAGCAACGCCTCCAACGGCACGCAGTTCGTGGATCTCGCGGGCACCGGGTGCCGGTTCACTTTCTTCAACCGGACGCAGTCGCTCATCTGCCAGTAGCGCAGGATCGGGAAAGCGGCAGCGACGCAAGGGACTAGGACGACGGACGAACCGTCGCCAGGAGCAAGGCCATGAACGGCGCACACCCCGTTGCCAGACTCGCAGGCGCGGCGATCGTGACGATCGCCGCGATCGTCCTTTCCCCCATGCCCGCGCAGGCGGCCCCCGCGCGGGCCGCGGCCGCCAAGCCGATCTCCAAGGTGCTCGGCGTGCGCCTGCCCGGGGCGAAGGCGGGGGTCTGCGCGCTGCCCGCGCCGAACCTCGTGGTCACGCCCGCGCCGGTGACCTTCCCGGCCACGCTGCGCGAGACGGTCAGCGCGCCGGTCCCGTTCGCGATCCAGAACACGGGCACGGGCACGCTCGTGGTTTCCGCGATCACGGTCTCCAATCCCCCGTGCGATTGCCCCGCGCTCTTCGGCGTGATCGACACGAACGGCTGCGTGGGCGCCGCCATCCCGCCCGGCGGCAGCTGCCTGGTCGACGCCACCTTCTACGCCTACGGGGGCACCGGCCAGACCTGGAGCGGGACGATCGACATCGCCAGCAACGACCCCGCGGCGCCGATCTCGTCCTGGCCCGTGGAGGGGACCATCGGCGCGAGCCAGCTCACCGTCTCGGCGTCCACCCTCGATTTCGGCTCGACCGCGGCCGTGCCGCCGGCCCCCGTCTCGCTGCCCCTGGGGGTGGCCAACGCGGGCAACCTGCCGCTCACGGTGTCCGGCGTCAGCATCTTCGGCAGCGGGTCGTCGGCCTTCACGGCGGTGCCGGGCGCGAACTGCGCGCCATACGGCACGAGCTTCCCGCTCACACTTCCCGTGGGCGCCGCGTGCGACCTCGCCGTCACCTTCACGCCCTTGTCCATCGGCCTCTACGCGAACGTCTCGCTCTACGTGAACTTCACGGACGGCAGCAACAACGATTCGGAGTGGGTGCGCCTCACGGGAGCGGGCATCGGCAGCGGAGGGGCGCTGGCCTTCACGCCATCCAGCGTGAACTTCGGCTACCTGCCGGTGGGGCAGGTCTCCTCGTCCCACGTCGTCACCGTCACGAACCTCGACATCGTGCCGCTCGTGCTGTCGAACTTCGTGGCCCCGCCGCCGTACGTGGCGGATTTCAGCGACTGCGTCGCCGCCTCGCCGCTGCTGCCGCAGGCGACCTGCGATGTGCCGGTGCACGTCGACGCGAGCGGTTTCGCGGCCGGCACCTACAACGAATCGCTGGAGATCTCGGCGAACGCCGTGCCCGCATTCCTGCCGGTGGCGGTCACGCTGATGCCCAACCTCGCCTTCAACCCGTCCTCGCACGATTTCGGTGACGTGCCGGTGGGGTCGACGCCGAACCAGAGCTTCGTGCTGGAGAACTTCGACCCGGTTCCGTATTCGATCTCCGTCTCGTCGCTCTCCTCCGATTTCACCCAGACCGGGGGCACGTGCCTCAGCGGCACGGTGCCCGCGTCGCCCGGCGCGGGCGTGCCCGGCACGTGCACCGTGGACGTGCAGTACTCGCCTTCCGGCGGCGGATCGGCTTCCGACTACTTCTATGTCGTCGAGCCCACCAGCAACACCTACGCCTACGTCGACCTGTACGGCACCGGCATCGTGCCGGGAGCGAGGCTGCAGTTCACCCCGGACACGGTGAACTTCCCGCCGGGCCTCAAGGACACGCCCGTGCAGGTTGCCGTCGTCGCCACCAACGTGGGCGACGCGCCCACGCCGACCGGACTCGCCTTCTTGAGCGACAACCTCGAAGTCACGGTGGACCCGGGCACCTGCGCCGTGCAGGTGGGCGCCGGGGCGAACTGCACGTTCATCGTCCATTACTCCCGTGCCAGCGTCTTCCTCGACCCGTGGAACCTCGCCTGGCTGACGGTCCAGGGAACGGAGGGCCAGCCCACGCAGTACGGCAACCTCTACGTGTACGGCAACACCGTCGCGGCCACGCCCGCGGCGATCGAGGCGGCGCCCTCCGGCACCGTGACCTTCGCGCCCACCGTGGTCGGCTCGACGAGCGCGCCCGTCGAGATCTCCCTCGGCAACACCGGCGGCGGGACGGCCACGCTGGACATCACGAGCATCGACGTCTCGTCGCCGGAGTTCGTGTTGACGACGGACTGCCCGCTCGCCGCGCCCCTTTCCGGGCAGGCGTGCTGCCTCGTCACGGTCGCCTTCCAGCCGTCGGCCGCCGGTCCGCTCAACGGCACGCTCACGGTGTCCACGACGGCCGGAACGCTCGTGATCAACCTCACGGGGCTGGGCGTGGCGACGCTGCCGCCCGACGTGGCGGTGGCCTTCGCGCCGCCCTCCGCGGCGGTCGGCGCGCCGTCGACCCTCACGGTGACGGTTTCGAACCTGAACGACTTCCCGCTCACGGACCTCGGATTCACCGACAGCTTCCCGGCCGGCCTGCAGGTCGCATCCACTCCGGCGATCGCCAACACCTGCGGCGGCACCGTCACGGCGCCCCCCGGCGCGACGAGCCTCGTGCTCGCCGGCGGCACCGTTCCCGCCGGGCTGGGGCCGCCGTCCGCCCGCGGCAAGGCGACGACGGCCTCCACCTGCTCCGTGAGCGTGGCCGTGATCGGCACGCAGGTGGGCGCGCTGGTGAACACGATCCCGGCCGGGGGCGTCACCTCGGCCGAGACGATCGCCGCCGGCGTGTCGACCCTCCCGGCAAGCGGCACGCTCACGGTGGGCGGGGCCACGCCGCTGCCCACCGCCATCACATTCACGCCAGGCACCGTGGCGCCCGGCGTATCCTCGACCTTCGACCTGAACGTGGGCAACCCGAACCTCGGTGCCTTCGCGAGCCCCTCGTTCACGTACGCGCTTCCTGCCGGCGTCGTGGTCGCCAATCCGGCCAATGCCGTGGTAGCAGGCGCGTCCTGCGCGGGGTCGGTTGCCGCCTCGCCCGGCACGGGGACGATCTCGGTGACGGGGTTCACGATCCCGACGGGTGGAGCCTGCGACGTGCAGGTCGACGTGACGAGTCCGACGCCGGGCTCGTACCCCGCCACCATCGCCGCCGACGCGATCCTCGGCACGGTGTTCTCCGCGCCGGTGGGGAACGCGGCGCCCGCGATCTCTCCGGTGACGCTCACGGTGACCACCGCGCCCGCGGGCGTGCTCACGCTCGTGCCGTCGCCGCCCGGCCCGCTCGACTTCGGGTCGAGCACCGTGGGCGCGCCGTCGGCGCCGCAAACCGTGACCGTCTCGAACACCGGCAATGCGCCGCTCGCGTTCTCCGGGCCGTTCGCGCTCGCCGGCGACTTCTCGCAGTCGTCCACCACCTGCGGCGCCTCGCTGCCTGCGCCGCCGAACCCGCTGAGCGCGTGCACCGCGACCCTCGTCTTCACGCCGACGGCCACGGGCACGAGAAACGGCTCCTTCACCATCGTGAGCGACGCCGGCAACGCCGTGCTCAACCTGACGGGGCAGGGCACCGCCGTGCCGGTGCCGGCCATCTCGCTGTCGACCTCGGCGCTCTTCTTCCCGGGCCAGACGGTGGGCACGACCTCGCTCGCGCAGCCGGTGACGGTCTCCAATGCCGGCACGGCGCCGCTCGCGATCTCCGGCGTGTCCGCCAGCGGGGACTTCGCCGCGGCCTCCGATTGCACCTCGCTCTCGCCGCTCGCGCCGCTCGCAACCTGCGGCATCACGGTCACCTTCACGCCGATCCTGCCGGGCATGCGCACCGGGAGCCTCGCGATCGCGTCGAACGACCCGGGCATGCCTTCGGCCACCGTGGTCCTCGAGGGCGACGGCGTGGCCGCAGCCTCCCCGAACGCCACCCTGTCTCCCGCGACGCTCGCGTTCCCGTCGACGGCCTCCGGGCAGGTGAGCGCGCCGCTCTCGGCCACGCTCTCGAACAGCGGCTCGGCGCCGCTCGCCATCCTCGCGGTGGAGGTCGTGGGCACGGGCTTCACCATGACCCACACCTGCGGGCCCTCGCTCGCCACGGGCGCGAGCTGCACGATCACCGCGGTCTTCGCCCCGCCGTCGGCCGGCAGCTTCGCGGCCGACGTGCGGATCATGACGAACTCGCCGGCCGGTGCCGCCTTCCTTCGCCTCACCGGCTCGGCCACGGCCGCGCCCGTCGGACGCCTCGCGGCGATTCCGTCGACGCTCTCGTTCGGCGACCAGATCGTGGGCACCACGAGCGCGGCCCGGCCGTTCACCGTCACCAACGTGGGCTCCGCGGTCGCCTCGGTCTCGCGGATCACCACGACGGGCGACTTCGCGGTGTCCGGAACCTGCGCCGACGTCCGGCCCGGCGAGTCCTGCGCCTTCCTCGCCTCGTTCTCGCCGACGGCGGTGGGCACGCGCGGGGGCCAGGTGCTGTTCGAGGTCGACGGCGCCACGGCGCCCTTCGCCGTGGCGCTCTCCGGCAACGGCGTGCCGGTGCCGGCGCCTCGCGTGCAGCTCTCGGCTTCCTCGCTTGCCTTCGGCAACGGGCTCGCGGGCGTCGGCTCCACGCTCTTCGTGACGGTCACGAACGCCGGCTCCGCCGATCTCGTCTTCGGCCCGCTCATGGAGGCCACCGGCGACTTCCGCGTGACCGCGAGCGGCTGCACAGGGACACTTGCGCCGTCGCAGTCTTGCCGCATCGACGTGGGGTTCCTGCCGAGCATCCCGGGGGCGAGGAGCGGCGAGCTGCGGTTCTCGACCAACGCCGAGGGCAGCCCGCACCGCGTGGCGCTCTCCGGCAACGGCTGCCGCTTCGAGGTCACGGGGCGCAGTTCGGCACTCGTCTGCGGGCGCTGATCCCGGCCGCAACGCCGCCGGCAGCCCGGGTCCGCGCCCGGGCTGTCCGGCCCGCCTGACAGAAGGGCCCCACTGCTCCCGTCCTTCCTTGCGACGGGCCCGAGGCGTGGGGTAGCATCCGCCAACACCCGCCCGCCAGCGTCCGGTTTCCCGGAAAAGAAGAGGCGCCTGGGCCATACCCCCCGACCGCACGCAATGGCCGACGACATCATCCTCGAGACCCGCGGGCTCACCAAGGAGTTCAAGGGCTTCGTCGCCGTCGACCGGGTGGACCTCAAGGTCCGCCGCGGCGCGATCCACGCGCTCATCGGCCCCAACGGGGCGGGCAAGACCACCACCTTCAACCTGCTCACGAAGTTCCTGCCGCCCACGGCCGGCACGATCCTTTTCAACGGGCAGGACATCACGCACGACAAGCCCGCCGACGTCGCGCGGCGCGGCATCATCCGCTCGTTCCAGATCTCGGCGGTGTTCCCCAACCTCACGGTGCTGGAGAACGTGCGCATTGCGCTCCAGCGCGCCCTCGGCACGAGCTTCCACTTCTGGAAGCCCGAGTCCTCGCTCGACGCGCTGAACGACCGCGCGCTCGCCATCCTCGACCGCGTGGACCTTCGTCAGTTCGCCCAGACGAACGCCGTGGAGCTCGCCTACGGCCGCAAGCGCACGCTGGAGATCGCGACGACCCTCGCCATGGAGCCGGAGCTCATGCTCCTGGACGAGCCCACCTCCGGCATGGGGCACGAGGACGTCGACCTCGTGAAGGACCTCATCAAGGAGGTCGCCAAGGGCCGCACCGTGCTCATGGTGGAGCACAACATGGGCGTGGTCTCCGGCATCTGCGACACGATCACGGTGCTGCAGCGCGGCGCCGTGCTCACCGAGGGCTCCTACGCCGAGGTGTCGGCCAACCCGCAGGTGATCGAGGCCTACATGGGCACGACGGAGGCCGCCCATGGCTGAGGTGCTGCGCATCTCCCACCTGAACGCCTGGTACGGCGAGTCGCACATCCTGCACGGGGTGGACCTCGTGGTGAACAAGGGCGAGGTGGTGACGCTGCTGGGCCGCAACGGCTCCGGGCGCACCACGACGCTCAAGTCGGTCATGGGCCTGGTCGGGCGCCGCGCGGGCTCGATCCTGGTGAAGGGCAAGGAGACCGTCTCCTGGCCCACGCACCGCATCGCGCACGAGGGCATCGGCTACTGCCCCGAGGAGCGCGCCATCTTCGCCAGCCTCTCGGTCGAGGAGAACCTCCTCCTGCCGCCGCGCACGGGAGAGGGCGGCATGGGCGTCGACGAGATCTACGACATGTTCCCCAACCTGCGCGAGCGCCGGAAGACGGCGCAGGGGACCAAGCTCTCCGGCGGCGAGCAGCAGATGCTCGCCATGGCCCGCATCCTGCGGACGGGGGCGGACCTGCTGCTCCTGGACGAGATCACCGAGGGCCTCGCGCCCGTGATCGTGCAGGCGCTGGGGCGCGTGATCGTGAAGCTCAAGGAGCGCGGCTTCACCATCGTGCTGGTGGAGCAGAACTTCCGGTTCGCGGCGCCGCTCGCGGACCGCTTCTACGTGATGGAGCACGGCAAGATCGCGGAGGCCTTCCCGGCCGCCGAGCTGCAGGACAAGACGCAGTTGCTGCACGAATACCTGGGTGTATAGACGACCACAGCGACAACGAGGAGACCACTGACATGACCTTCAAGCGCAAGCTCATTTCCACCGCCGCGATGCTGGCCCTCTCGGCCGGCGCGGCCCACGCCCAGATCTCGGGCAACGTCGTGAAGATCGGCGTCCTGAACGACCAGTCCGGCACCTACGCGGACCTGGCCGGCCCCGGCTCCACCCTCGCGGCGAAGATGGCCGTCGAGGACTTCATGGCCAAGGACAAGAGCCTGAAGATCGAGGTCGTGTTCGCCGACCACCAGAACAAGCCCGACGTCGGCTCGCAGATCGCCCGCAAGTGGTTCGACAGCGACGGCGTGGACGTGATCGTCGACCTGCCGACCTCGTCGGTCGCGCTGGCCGTGAACCAGGTGGCCAAGGAGAAGGGCAAGGCCGCCATCATCTCGACCGGCGCCTCGTCGGACCTCACCGGCAAGGCCTGCACGCCCAACACCGTGCACTGGACCTACGACACCTGGCAGCTCGCCAACGGCACGGGCAGCGCCATCGTGAAGACGGGCGGCGACACCTGGTTCTTCCTCACCGCCGACTACGCCTTCGGCCACGCGCTGGAGCGCGACACCGAGGCCGTGGTCGTGAAGAGCGGCGGCAAGGTGCTGGGCAAGGTGCGCCACCCCTTCCCGAGCTCGGACTTCTCCTCGTTCCTGCTGCAGGCGCAGGCCTCCAAGGCGAAGATCATCGGCCTGGCCAACGCCGGCGCCGACACGACCAACGCCATCAAGCAGGCGGCCGAGTTCGGCATCGTGAAGGGCGGGCAGAACCTCGCGGGCCTGCTCGTCTTCCTCACGGACGTGCATGCGCTGGGCCTCGAGAAGGCGCAGGGCCTCATCTTCACCGAGAGCTTCTACTGGGACCTCAACGACAAGACCCGCGAGTGGTCCAAGCGCTACGCGGCGCGCCACGGCGGCAAGATGCCGTCGATGGGGCAGGCGGGCGTCTACGCGGGCGTGCTGCACTACCTCAAGGCGGTGGCGGCGGCCAAGACCGACGACGGCACCAAGGTGGTCGCGAAGATGAAGGAGCTGCCCACGGACGACCCGCTCTTCGGCAAGGGGAAGATCCGGGCCGACGGGCGCAAGATCCACGACTCCTACCTCTTCGAGGTGAAGAAGCCCTCGGAGTCGAAGGGCCCGTGGGATTACTACAAGCTCCGCGCCACCGTGCCGGCCGATCAGGCCTTCCGCCCGATGGAGCAGGGCGACTGCCCGCTGGTCAAGAAGTAGGCGGCCGGCGACGAAGCGGCATCGGGAACCGTGACCGGGCGGCGGCCCCCAGGGGCGCCGCCCGCCACGACCGCGCACCCACGGGGCCACCATGACTGAGATCTTCGGCAAGCCGCTGCCCGTCATCATGGGGCAGTTGCTGATCGGCCTGATCAACGGGTCGTTCTACGCCCTGCTGTCGCTGGGGCTCGCGGTCATCTTCGGCCTGCTCAACATCATCAACTTCACGCACGGCGCCCAGTACATGATGGGCGCCTTCGCGGCCTACTTCCTGCTGAACAAGCTGGGCCTCAACTACTGGTGGGCGCTGGTCCTCGCGCCGCTGGCGGTCGGCGCCACGGGCGTCGTGATCGAGCGGCTCATGCTCTCGCGGCTCTACAAGCTCGACCACCTCTACGGGCTGCTCCTCACCTTCGGCATCGCGCTCGTCATCCAGGGCGCCTTCCGCCACGAGTTCGGCTCGGCCGGCCTGCCGTACTCGATCCCGGCGCTGCTGGAGGGCGGGCAGAACCTCGGCTTCATGTTCCTGCCCAACTACCGCGCCTGGGTGATCTTCGCTTCCCTCGTGGTGTGCCTGGGCACCTGGTTCGTGATCGAGCGCACCAAGCTCGGCGCCTACCTGCGCGCGGCCACCGAGAACCCGGCCATGGTGCAGGCCTTCGGGATCAACGTCCCGCGCATGATCACGCTCACCTACGGCTTCGGCGTGGCGCTCGCCGGGCTGGCGGGCGTCATGGCCGCCCCCATCTACCAGGTGAACCCGCTCATGGGCGCGGACACCATCATCGTCGTGTTCGCGGTCGTCGTGATCGGCGGCATGGGCTCCATCATGGGCGCCGTCGTTACCGGATTCGGCCTGGGCGTGATCGAGGGGCTCACGAAGGTCTTCTACCCGGAGGCCTCCAACACCGTGATCTTCGTGATCATGGCGATAGTCCTCATGATCCGGCCCCAGGGCCTCTTCGGGAGCCGCTGAGACCATGGCCCAGGACCAGTACGCTCCCCACCAGTCTCGCGACGACGCGGCCGAGGCGCGCTACCACCGCCGCGCCTTCCTCGTGATGATGGCGCTCTTCCTCGTGGCGCCCTACGTGGTCTACCCGGTCTTCGTGATGAAGGCGCTGTGCTTCGCGCTCTTCGCCTGCGCCTTCAACCTGCTGCTGGGCTTCGGGGGGCTGCTCTCCTTCGGGCACGCGATGTTCATGGGCATGGCGGGCTACGTGAGCGCGCACGCGGCCAAGGTGTGGGGCCTGCCCACGGAGCTCGCGATCCTCGCGGGCATGGCGGCGGCCACCGGGCTGGGCTTCCTCGCCGGGCTGCTCGCCATCCGCCGGCAGGGCATCTACTTCGCGATGATCACGCTCGCGCTCGCGCAGATGGTCTTCTTCTTCAGCCTGCAGGCCCCGTTCACCGGCGGCGAGGACGGCATCCAGGCCGTGCCGCGCGGGCGCATCCTCGGGCTCATCGAGCTCTCCAGCCCGCTCGCGATGTACTACACCGTGCTCGCGATCTTCACCGCCGGGTTCCTGCTCATCTACCGCATCATCCACTCGCCTTTCGGGCAGGTGCTCAAGGCCATCCGCGAGAACGAGCCGCGCGCCATCTCGCTCGGCTACCGCACCGACCACTACAAGCTCGCCGCCTTCGTGCTCTCCGCCGGTCTCGCGG
This sequence comes from Burkholderiales bacterium, assembly GCA_019634955.1. Taxonomy (GTDB): domain Bacteria; phylum Pseudomonadota; class Gammaproteobacteria; order Burkholderiales; family Usitatibacteraceae; genus FEB-7. The sequence goes on along the minus strand of JAHCAK010000009.1, from coordinate 6,298 downwards.
GGCTGGCCGGCGCGACCAAGGCGATCGTCTTCCAGCTGGCCTCCCTCACCGACGTGCACTGGACGATGTCGGGCGAGGTGGTGCTCATGACGCTGCTGGGCGGCATGGGGACGATCTTCGGCCCGGTGGTGGGCGCCTTCGCCATCATCACGATGGAGAACTACCTCGCCGAGCTGGGCTCGTGGTTCACCATCACGCAGGGCGCGATCTTCGTGGTCTGCGTGCTCGCCTTCCGCCGCGGCATCATGGGCGAGTTCGAGGCCTGGCTGCGCCGCCGGCGCGTGCGCTGACCGCTCCCGCCGTGGCGGCCGGTCACGCCCCGGATCTCGGCCGCAACGCGGCCAACCACGTTCCCCTCTCGCCGGTCGGCTTCCTGCGCCGCGCGGCCGAGACCTGGCCCGGCAAGGTCGCCGTGCGCCACGGCGAGACGGCCTTCACCTATGCCGAGTTCGAGGCGCGTTGCCGGCGGCTCGCTTCCGCCCTGGCGAGGCGCGGCATCCGGCGCGGCGACACCGTCGCCATCCTCGCCCCCAACGTCCCGGCGATGCTCGAGGCGCACTACGCCGTGCCGGGGCTGGGCGCCGTGCTCAACGCGCTCAACTTCCGGCTCGACGCGAGGACGGTCGCCTTCTGCCTCGAGCACGGCGGCGCGAAAGCGCTCATCGCCGACCGCGAGTTCTCCGCCGTGGTGGAGGAGGCGCTCTCGCTCTGCGCGAGCCCGCCGCTCGTCATCGACATCGACGACCCGCTGGGGCCCGGCGGGAGCCTTCGCGGCGCGATCGGCTACGAGGCGCTGCTCGCCGAGGGCGACCCGGGCTTCGCGCTGCCCGGCGCGCGGGACGAGTGGGATTCGCTGGGGCTCCTCTACACCTCCGGCACGACGGGCAATCCCAAGGGCGTGGTCTACCACCACCGCGGCGCGTACCTGAACGCGCTGGGCAACGCGCTCGCCTTCGGGCTCTCCTCGCGCTCGGTGTACCTGTGGACGCTGCCCATGTTCCACTGCAACGGGTGGACGTACACCTGGGCCGTCACGGCGGTGGGCGGCACCCACGTGTGCCTGCGCCGCGTCGATCCCGCGCTCATCTTCCCGGCCATCGCGCGCCACGGCGTCACGCACCTCTGCGGCGCCCCCATCGTGCTGAACCTGCTCGTGCACGCGCCCGACGCCGTGAAGGCCCGGTTCGATCACGTCGTCGAGGTGGCCACGGGCGGCGCGGCGCCGCCCTCGGCGGTGATCGAGGCGATGGAGCGCATGGGCTTCCGCGTCACGCATCTCTACGGCCTCACCGAGAGCTATGGCCCCGCGACGCTCTGCGCCTGGCAGGACGACTGGGACGGGCTCGCGCTCGCCGACCGCGCGCGCCTCATGGCTCGGCAAGGCGTGCGCTACCCGACGATGGAGGACCTTCAGGTCGCCGACCCGCTCACGGGCGAGCCGGTCCCGCGGGATGGCGCCACGCTCGGCGAGGTGATGCTTCGCGGCAACACGATCATGAAGGGCTACCTCGCCAACCCGAAGGCGACGGACGCGGCCTTCCGCGGCGGCTGGTACCGCACCGGCGACCTCGCGGTGTGGCACCCCGACGGCTACATCGAGGTGAAGGACCGCTCCAAGGACATCATCATCTCGGGCGGCGAGAACATCTCCTCGCTCGAAGTCGAGGAATGCCTCTACCGCCACCCCAAGGTGATGGAGGCCGCGGTCGTCGCCCGCCCCGACGCGAAGTGGGGCGAGTCGCCGTGCGCCTTCGTGACGCCCAAGCCCGGCGCTGGCGAGCTCACGGCGGAGGAAGTCATCGCCTTCTGCCGCGAGAACCTCGCGCACTTCAAGGTGCCGCGCACGATCGTCTTCGGCGAGTTGCCCAAGACCTCCACCGGGAAGATCCAGAAGTTCGTCCTGCGCGAGCGGGCCCGCGGCCTGTAGCGGCGCGGCCGCCGCGCGTCCATGTGCCCGACGCGGGAACGCCGCGGCGTTCCCGCGCATCGAATCCGGTGAGCACATCACCGAGGGGTCGAGATGTCGATGCGAATGGTCGGGGCGGTCGCCGTGCTGGTCGCCGGTTGCGGGAGCGGGAACGGGCAGGATGCGACGGCGATCGAGCCCGATCTCGTCGCGCGGGGCAAGGCGATATTCAGGCACGACACCTTCGGCGACGAGACGCAGTGGACCGACGCGCTGCGCCTGCATGAGGTGATTCGCGCGGCGGTCGATCCGGTGACCGCGCTCGCGGTGGGGCTCAAGGTGGATGCGGAAGCCCTGCCGCCGGCGGTGACGAAGGGCATCGCCGACGGAAGCATCAGCCTGACGAGCCCGGACACGACGGTGGCCCTGCTCAAGCTCGACGCGGTCGTCGGCCTCAAGGCGACGGTGGAGTCGATCGGCGGGAAGGACGTGCTCACCCGCGTGGGCGTGACCTGCGCGTTGTGCCACTCGACCGTCGACGATTCGTTCGCGCCCGGCATCGGCAAGCGGCTCGACGGCTGGCCCAACCGCGACCTCGACCCCGGCCGGATCATCGCGCTCTCGCCCGCCTTGTCGCCCGCGCAGAAGGCGGTCTACAACTCGTGGGGCAAGGGCAGGTACGACCCGCGCTTCAACCTGGACGGCATCAGCAGCCCGCAGGTCATCCCCCCGGCCTACGGCCTGGCCGGCATCGCGCGCATCACCTCCACGGGCGATGGCGAGGACATCGCCTACTGGAACCGCTACGTGGGCGTGACCCAGATGGGCGGGCACGGCACCTTCACCGAGCCGCGCACCGGCGTGAGCGTCACCCACGGGACGGACGACCTGATCAGCGAGAAGCTCCCGGCCCTGCAGGCCTACCAGCTCTCGCTGCCGGCGCCGGCGGCGCCCGCGGGCAGCTTCGACCCGGCGGCGGCTGCGCGCGGAGAGGCCGTCTTCCGCGGCGCCGGCCGCTGCGCCGATTGCCACTCGGGCGGGGAATTCACGGACGCCAACCTGCGGTTGCATTCGCCGGACGAGGTCGTGAGCGAGCCGGAGCCCGACGGCGCGCCCGGATACGCCTCGCGCAGCGCCACCAAGCAGTACCGGACCGCGCCGCTTCGCGGGGCATGGCAGCATCCCCCTTACTTCCACAATGGCAGCGCGAGGACGCTTGCGGACGTGGTACGGGCCTACGACACGCGCAAGTCGCTGGGCCTTTCGCAAGCGCAGGTCGACGACCTCGTGCAGTTCCTCAAGTCCCTTTGAGGCCCACGGTGAACTCGCGCGATCTATCATTGCCCGACATCCAGGCGCTGCCCGACGCGCGGAACATCGCGATCGATGCCGTCGGGATCCGGGATCTTCGCTACCCGGTCACCCTGCTCGCCGGCGGGCGGCCCGTCGGCGCGGTCGCGACCTTCGCCATGACGGTGGGCCTGCACGCCGCGGCCAAGGGCACGCACATGTCGCGCTTCGTTGAGATACTCGAGAGCCAGCGCGAGCCCCTCGACCGGGTGCGCTTCCTCGGCATGGTCGAGAGGATGCGCGAGCGACTGGGCGCGGCCAGCGGCCGGATCGAGATGCGGTTCACCCACTTCGTGCGCAAGACCGCGCCCGTCTCCGGCGTGAGCAGCCTCATCGACGTCGACGCCTGCTGGACGGGCCACCGGGGCGGCGACGGGGAATCGGCAATGCGCATCCGGGTCACGGTCCCGGCGACGAGCCTTTGCCCGTGTTCCAAGGAGATATCGGACTACGGGGCCCACAACCAGCGTTCGCACATCACCATCGACGCGCTCGTGACCGGGGAGATCTCGATCGACGAACTCGTCGGGCTGGCGCAGCGCAATGCCTCGTGCGAGGTCTATGGCCTGCTCAAGCGCGCCGACGAGCGCCACGTGACGCAGCAGGCCTACGACAATCCGCGGTTCGTCGAGGACATCGTGCGCGACGTGGCGATCTGCCTCGACGGCGAGCCCCGGATCGCCTCCTACGCGGTCGCCGTGGAGAACTTCGAGTCGATCCACAACCATTCGGCCATCGCGAGCCTGCGCCGGGAGCCGCCGCGATGACAACCTGGGACCTGAGGCTCGCCAGCCGCCGCGACGTGGCGCAGGGCACCGTGGCCTTCCGGTTCGGCAAGCCGGACGGCATGCGCTTCAGGGCGGGGCAGGCCATCGACCTCGTGCTGCCTGCCGCCCGCGGGGAGCCGCAGGCCCGGCACGCCTTCTCGATCGCGAGCGCGCCCTACGAGGACCACGTGGAAGTGGCCACGCGGATGCGCGACAGCGCCTTCAAGCGGGCACTGGGAGCTCTCGTCCCGGGCGACAAGGTCAGTGGCGATGGGCCGTTCGGCTCGCTCGGGCTGCCCGCCGATCCCGCGCGCGACGTGCTCCTCGTCGCGGGGGGCATCGGCGTCACCCCTTTCCTGAGCATCCTGCGGCAGGCGTCGCGCGACGGCGGGCCTCGCAGGCTCTGCCTCGTCTACTCGAATCGGCGCCGGGAGGAAGCCGCCTACCTCGACGAACTCGAGCAGCTCGCGGAGACGGTGCCCGGATTTCGCCTGGTTTCCGTGATGACCCGCGAGCCGCTCACGCGAGGCGCGGGGCCGCAGGGGCACGTGAATGCAACCGTACTCGGCGCCGCGCGGGCCGGCCTCCACCGTCCCCTGTGCCTCATTGCGGGACCGCCGGCCATGGTCTCGTCGGTGCGCGATGGCCTCGTTGCTTCCGGCGTCGCGGAGGACGACGTGCGGGACGAGGTTTTCTTCGGCTACTGAGGGCGCGCGACTCCCGCCGGGTGACGCCGCATCGCGGTTCGGGGTAGAATTCAAACGATCGTTTGAATTCCCCTTCCACGACCCCGCCGCCCGCCATGAAAATCCTCGTTCCGGTGAAGCGCGTGGTCGACTACAACGTGAAGGTCCGCGTGAAGGCGGACGGCACGGGGGTCGACCTCGCCAACGTGAAGATGTCGATGAACCCCTTCGACGAGATCGCCGTCGAGGAGGCACTCAAGCTCAAGGAGGCGGGCGGGGCCACCGAGGTCGTGGCGGTCTCCTGCGGCCCCGCGGCCGCGCAGGAGACGCTGCGCACCGCGCTCGCCATGGGGGCGGACCGCGCCATCCTCGTCGAGGCCGACGGCGAACTGCAGCCGCTGGCCGTGGCGAAGCTCCTCAAGGCGGTGGTCGCGAAGGAATCCCCGCAGCTCGTCATCGCCGGCAAGCAGGCCATCGACGACGACGCGAACCAGGTGGGCCAGATGCTCGCCGCCCTCCTCGACTGGGCGCAGGTCACCTCCGCCTCGAAGGTCGTGGCCGACGGCGGGAAGCTCACCGTCACGCGCGAGATCGACGGGGGCCTGGAGACGGTGGAAGTCGCGCTGCCCGCGGTCGTCACCGCGGACCTGCGCCTCAACACGCCGCGCTACGCGACGCTGCCCAACATCATGAAGGCCAAGAAGAAGCCGCTGGATGCGCTCAAGCCCGCCGATCTCGGCGTGGATCCTGCGCCACGCCTCAGGACGCTCAAGGTGGCCGAGCCGCCCAAGCGCCAGGGCGGCGTGATGGTGAAGGACGTGGCCGAGCTGGTCGCGAAGCTCAAGTCGGAAGCGAAGGTGATCTAGATGGCTATTCTTCTCATTGCGGAACACGACAACGCGAAGCTCAAGCCGGGCACGGCCAACGCCGTCACCGCCGCCGCGAAGATGGGCGGCGAGATCCATGTCCTCGTGGCGGGCCAGGGTTGCGGCCCCGCCGCCGCCGAGGCCGCCAAGCTCGCCGGCGTGGCCAAGGTCCTCGTCGCCGACGCGCCGCACTACGCCGGCGCGGGCCCCGAGAACCTCGCCGCCCTCGTGGTGCCGCTCGCCAGGGGCTGCACCCACGTGGTCGCCGCGGCCACCGCCGTGGGCAAGGCCTTCATGCCGCGCGTGGCGGCGCTCCTGGACGTGGCGCAGGTCTCCGAGGTGGTCGCCGTGGAGTCGCCCGACACCTTCGTGCGGCCCATCTACGCCGGCAACGCCTTCGCCACGGTGCAGTCGCCCGACGCGATCAAGGTGGTTACGGTGCGCTCGACCGGTTTCGACGAGGCCGCCGCCACGGGCGCGGCCCCGGTGGAGGCGATCGCCGCCGGCCCCGACACGGGCAAGGCGAAGGTGCTCGGCCAGGAGCTCACGAAATCCGCGCGCCCCGACCTCGTGGCCGCGCGGCGCGTGGTCTCCGGCGGGCGGGGCCTCGGCAGCGCCGAGAACTTCAAGCTCGTGGAGGCGCTCGCGGACAAGCTGGGCGCGGCCATCGGCGCTTCGCGCGCGGCGGTCGATTCGGGGTACGTCCCCAACGACTACCAGGTG
>JAHCAK010000089.1 GCA_019634955.1 Burkholderiales bacterium | reverse complement strand
GCCCGCCAGCGCGCCTCGGCACGGGCCGGGTCCGCGCCCACCTCGGCGAGCGCGCCCACGTAGGCGTCGGCGTCGTCGAAGCGCGGCACCAGCCAGCCGGTGCCGGCGTCGATGAACTCGCCCACGCCGCCCACGTCGGGAGCCACCACGGGGAGGCCCGCGGCCGTGGCCTCGAGCAGCACGTTGGGCAGGCCGTCCCACGCCGAGGTGTAGAGGAAGCAGGCCCAGCCCTCGTCGGGAATCGAGGCGAATCCGGAGAACGGGCCGCGCACGCGCACGTTGGGCAGGCGCTCGAGCGCGGGGAGCCAGCGCCCGTCGCCCATCACCGCCGAGCCGAACACGTGGAACTCCCAGTCCGGCATGCGCGCGGCGATGGCGGCCAGCACGTCGGGGCGCTTCTGGGTGTCGATGCGCCCGGCCCACAGCACGCGGCGCGAGGCCGCGTCCGCGCGGAATGCCGGCGCGGCGGGGAGGTCCGCGGGCACGCGCACGGTGCGGAAGAGCGAGGGCGGGAGCCCGCAGTCGGCGGCGAGCGTGCGCGGGTAGGCCTCGGTGTCGGCGATGACGGCCGAGAGGTGCGGGTAGGTGTCGCCGAGGAACAGGCGCGCGTAGCTCATCAGCGTGCCGTACTCGGTGCGGTCGTCGCACACGCACGAGGCGTAGAGGCGGGCGTGGGAGCGCACGGCCTTGCCGAAGAGACGCACCATCTCCCAGCCCGAGGTGGAGTTGATGACGTGCACGACGCGCGGGCCGAGCTGCAGGGCCAGGCGCACGAGGATGCGGGCGCGCTCGTGGTGCTCCATGCCCGCCGTCATCCGCCCCAGCTCGGCGAGCTCCACGCCCGGCGCGAGACGCGAGGCCCAGGGCGACTCGGCGTCCTCGGTGGTGACCACGAGCACGCGGTGCGCCGGGTCGCCCGCCGCGGCCTCGATGAAGCGCAGCGCCGCGAGGTCCAGGCCGCCCGTCTTCAGCCACGGCAGCAGGAACAGGTGCGTGTAGGCCCCGTGGCGCAGCGCGGCGCGGGTCCGCGCGTAGGCGAGCCCCGGGCCCTCGTAGTGCACGGGGATCGTCCAGAGCTGCATCGCCGCGAGCTTGTCCGGGTACGGATAGAGCGCCGGGTCGATCTCGAGGGCGATCTTCTTCATCTCCTCGATCGCCCAGTCGGGCGGGGCCGGCAGCGTGGCGGCCGCCGCGGGCGGCGGCATGGCGGGCGAGGGCGGCGCGGGCGCGGGTGCCGGAACCGGCGCGGGGGCCGGGCCCCCGTCGTGGTCGCCGGGGAAGGCCGCGCGCTTGAGCGCGTGGGCCGCGCGCTCGAAGCGCTGCGGCCAGGGCGGCGGGAGCTTGCCGATGGCGCGGAAGACGAGGTGGTAGCCGCGGTAGGCGGCGGAGTAGAGGGGCGAGGTCACGGCGCGGCCCTCCCCGCGTCGCCCGGAAGGAGCAGGTCCAGCCGGTCGAAGAACGCGCTGGGGCGGATCACCGCGGAGACCGACTGGTGCGCCGCGTTGAGCGACCCGGAGGCCTTGCGCCGCTCGAAGCGCACGGTGCCGAGCGCGAGGCGGTGCACGTAGCCGGCGGCGATGGTCTCGCAGTTCCAGTGCCAGTCCTCGAACCCGAAGCCCGCTTCGCCGACGCGCGCGACCACGTACGGGAAGTCGCGGAAGGCCTCGCGCCGCGCGAACGCGCAGGCGTTCCAGAAGTTGAGCATGAGCTGCGCGCACGGCCGGTAGTGCGGGCCCGACTGGTCGACCTGCCACCAGTAGGCGTTCAGCGCGCCGAAGGCGATCATCATCTCGGGGTGCACGATGGTCTTCGGGCCGCATTCCTGCACGTACCACCACGCCGTCGTGACCCAGTTCTCGGAGAAGTAGTCGTCGCCGTCGAAGGTGCCGATGCACTCCCCGCGCGCGAGGGCGATGCCGTGGTTGCGGGAAAGCGAGAGGTCGCCGTGCCCGACCTCGGTGATCGTGTCCGTGGGACGCACCGCGGGGTGCGCGCGCGCGATGCGCCGCGTCTCCTCGTCCGCGCGGTCGAGGACGATCACGAGCTCCATCGGGATGGCGCTCGCCTCGGCGTGGCGGCGCACGCGCTCGATCGAGTGCAGGGTGGTGTGCGCGAGCACTCCCTCGCGGTGCAGGGTGATGATCGCGCTGACCTTGGGTTCGGGCGTCTTCGGCATGGCGTGTCGTGGGTGGTGATCCGGCGGGTGCGTCAGGTTTCCGGGGGCGGCTTCGCGAGGCGAAGCGCCGTCGCGAGCCGGATGGCGCCCTGCCGGGCGAAGTCGTCGAGGCCGCCGCGCGCGCGCGCGAGCAGTCGGTCGAGCTCGGCGGCCCGGGCCTCGAGCTCCTCCACGCGTTGCGCGAGGCGCATCGCCTCGGTGCGGTGGTCGATGGCGGCGCGCTCGTGGGCGCGGGCGGTCTCCGACCAGGCGTCGCGCTGGGACTCGAGCCACTTCGCGCCCTCGCGGGTGGCCGCGAGG
>JAHCAK010000088.1 GCA_019634955.1 Burkholderiales bacterium | reverse complement strand
CCGGCAGCAGCTGCGCGTCCCACCCGCGCGCGAGCATCTCCTGCGCGCAGGCGAGCGCCTGCGCGTCCCGGGAGAAGGCGCGCGCGTCGCCCCGGTAGAGGTTCCTCGAGAACTGGTCCAGCACGACGACGAGCGCGAGGAGCGAGGCGGGCTCCCCGCGCCAGCGCTCGCACTCGCCCAGCGCGGCGCGCGCGTGCAGCGCGAGGAAGCGCGCGCGGATGGCCTCGTCGAAGGCCGGGTCCTTGCGGAACCACTCGGGGCGGGGACGGCCGTGGCCGGGCGTGCCGGCCGCGCCGAACCAGAACTCGAGCACCTCGCGCGCTTCGTCGGGAATGGCCATCGCGCGTCTCAGTGGCGGGTGTTGCCGGGGGAACGCCGCGGCGGCTGCCCGGCGTTGCGGCGCGTGGGCTCGTCGCCGCCGGCCACGCGCTTCCTCACCTTCGGCGCCCCCGGCGGCGGCCGCCAGATCTGCCGGAACGCCGTGAGCTTCTGCCGCCAGGTGAGGCGCTCGGAGGACATCGCCTCGAAGAAGGTGGCGACGCGCTTGGAGACCACCACCGTGTAGAGCCCCAGCGCCACGGTGGGCACGAGGACCGCCATGAAGACCCAGAACTTGTCCCAGGCCTTGAGGTCCGCGTGGCTGAAGAGGTTCATGCCGAGGAAGCCCGTGACCACGGTGCCCGCCATGCCGAGCGCGGAGACCACCGTGAGGCGCATGGCGTTGTCGCCCGCCTTCCGGGTGCGGTCGGCGTCCAGGTACCGGTTGATGTCCTGCGCCTCCTCGCGCACCTCGCGGAAGAGCGCGTCGCTGCCCAGCTGGTGCGCCCAGCGCGCGAACATGTCCGAGGCCAGCACCTGGTTGGAGATCTCGTGGAACCAGTAGCGGTGGTTGAAGCGCAGGAAGAGCTCCAGCGACTCGCGCACGCTGTCCTTGAACGCGCGCACGCTCACGTAGTCGCCCACGCGCAGGCGCTCGACGGCGATGGAAAAGCGGTTGGAGAGGTTGAGCAGCGCCGCCTTGTGGAAGTTGACGATGAGCCCGATCTGGAAGAACTGCCGCCGGAAGGTGTGGACGAGGTCGGTGCGCGCGTCGTCGTGCCGGGTGACCATCGCGAACGCCACCCCGCAGAAGACGAAGCGCGTGTTCATGCCGCTCACGGGGTCCTCGCCGTCCCAGTAGCGGTCGTAGCAGTGCTTCTGCTCGAAGTCGGCGAGGAAGCGCGGCGCGAAGGGAAGCGTCGCGGAATCCCCCCACTTGGCCGCGAAGCCGATGCGCGCGAGGTCGCCGCGCGTGAGCGAGCGCGGGTCGTCGAAGGCGAGGTAGGTCATGATCGGGATGCGCTTGTTCTCGATCTGGTAGTACTGCAGCAGCCCCCCGCCGAGGTAGGCCGGCACCATCGGGTGCAGCAGGTACTCCCAGTGCAGCGACAGCGGCGTCTGCTTGATGTCGCGCACCAGCCCCACGTACTTGTCGCGGTCGCCGTAGTCCGAGGTGGAAAGCAGCGTGCCCGCGGCGTCCAGGAACTCGACCGAGAAGGTGCAGTGGGCGCCCTGCCCCGGCGCGTCCCAGTACGGGGGGTAGGGGCGGCCGAAGCGGTCCATGAGCTCCACCGCGTCGGCGAGCGCGATGTCGCGCGCCGTCACCTCGAAGGCGAGGATGGCGACGTCCTGGTCGTAGAAGAAGACGAGCCGCACGCGCTCCACCGCGAGGTCGAGGGGCGCGTCGCCCTGGCGCAGCCTCACGCGCGCGGTGGCGATGTCGTCGCGCCGGAACATGTGCAGGCTCGCGGGCGTCTGCGCGTCGGCCTCGCCGAAGCCGTACAGGAAGCGCTGCACGTAGGGCAGGAAGTAGACGAACTCCTGGTAGCCCGACTGGCAGGTCTCGTCCTCGGCCAGCAGGTTGTCCTTCACCTCCGCCCAGGGGCCGGGGTTCGCCCTCAGGGCGTCCCAGTGCGAGGCGAAGCCCGTCTCGCGCCGCAGGCGGCGCAGCTGCAGCGGCCAGAGCAGGACGTGCCGGAACTCGCGAACGGTCTTCGGGGCGGTCGCGCTCATGTCAGGGGCAGCGGTCGTGCGGGCAGCGGTTCACTTCGATGGAGACGTGCGCGAGCGCGCCGATGCCCGCCAGCCGCTCGCGGTAGGCGTCGGGCGTGAGCGGCGCCCTCGCCACGATCGCGAGGATGCAGGCGTAGCGGGCGCGGCCGACGCGGCACAGGTGCAGGTCGGCGATCTCCGCGTCGCCGTCGCTCTCGATGGCAAGCCGCACGGCGGCCGCCACCGGCGAGTCCATCTCGCGGTCCAGCAGCACCCGGGCCGACTGCGCGAGGAGCCCCTTCGCCCACCACGCGATCACCGCCGCGCCGACGAGGCCCATCACCGGGTCCAACCACGCCCAGCCGAGGAAGAGGCCGGCGACGAGCGCGCCGATGGCGAGGACCGAGGTGAGCGCGTCTGTGAGGACATGGACGTAGGCCGCGCGCAGGTTGAGGTCGGCGTGGCCGTGCCCGTGTCCATGATGGTGATCGTGATCGTCGTGGTCGTGTCCATGGCCGTGGCCATGGTCGTGGCCATGGTCGTGGTCGTGTCCGGCCAGGACGAGGGCCGAGGCGATGTTCACCGCGAGGCCCACGGCGGCGACCGCGAGCGCCGGGACGAAGTCGATGGGCCGCGGCTCGAGCAGGCGCAGGGCCGATTCCACGGCCATGGCGAGCGCCACCAGCGCCAGCACCAGCGCGCTCGAGAACGCCCCCAGCACCTCGACCTTCCAGGTGCCGAACGCGAAGCGCGCGTCGCGGGTCCAGCGGCGCGCCAGCGCGTAGGCGATGCCCGTCATCGAGAGCGCGGCGACGTGCGTGCCCATGTGCCAGCCGTCGGCCAGCAGGGCCATGGACCCGGTGAGCCAGCCGCCGACGATCTCCGCCACCATCGTGACGGCGGTGATGGCGACGACGAC
>JAHCAK010000087.1 GCA_019634955.1 Burkholderiales bacterium | reverse complement strand
TCACCACCGCCGTCACCGTGTGCGGCAGCGCGGGCGAAGTGCCCGCCGAATACAACGCGTTGCCGGAGTACGCCGCCGTGATCGAGCGCGCACCCGCGTACAGCGCCGACGTCGCCACCTGCGCCTGCCCCGACGGCCCGAGCGACGCCGCACCCAGCACCGTTCCCCCATCGCGGAAGGTGACCAGCCCCGTCGGCGTACCGAACGCCCCCGTCACTGTCGCGGTGAAGGTGACGGAAGCGCCGGCCACGCTCGGGTTGGCCGAGGCCACCAGCGAGTAGCCCACGGCCGCCTTGCCGGTGACGGAGGTGAACGTCGCGACGCGCGTGCCGATGACGAGCGTCGTCGTGATCGCCGTGGCCGGCGCCCCCGCCGACACATGCCGCACGCACACCGGCACGTTCGCCGCGACGAAGCCCGGCTGCGAGGTGAACGAAGCCGTGCATCCCACCGAGTAGTCGCCCCCGGAGACCGCGACCGGCACGAGCCCCGTGATGCCGGTGATGATCGGCGCGTTGGAAGTCACCATCGTCGAAAGCGGCACGCCGTCCTGCGAAGCGAACGCGAACGCATCGGGCGTCTGCTCCACGAGCAGGCGGAACACCATCGCGGAGTCGACGCCGACACCGGCCACGACCGCCTTGCCGTCGGGCTGCAGCGCGATCCCGAACGCGCCGTCGTAGGTCTGCGCGATGTCGACGATCCGGTAGCCCGTGCCCGCGAAGGTGCTGTCGAGCGCGCCGTTCGCGCCGTATCGCGCGACGAAGGCGTTCCAGCTCGGCGACACCAGCGTCATCCCGGCCACGAGAATCCGCCCGTCGGGCTGGAGCGCGAGCGAGTACCCCAGGCTGAATGTGCCGCCGATCGTGGTGATGACCTCGCCCCCCGTGCCGAAGCCCGCGTCCGGCGTGCCGTTCGCGTTGTACCGCACGAGCCTCGCCTGGCCCGAAGGCGCCGCCCCTGCCGCGACGATCCTGCCGTCGGGTTGCACCGTCACGGCGAGGTGCTCGCCCGCCTGCGCGCCGCGCGTGGCGTCGGTGACGATGCCGCCCGTGCCGAAGGTGGCGTCCAGAAAGCCAAAGTGCGTGATGCGCAGGAGCGTCGGGCCCGGGTACCCGTCCACCACGTTCTTGCCGGCGAGCACCGCCTTGCCGTCCGGCTGGAGGGCGATCCCCCGCAACTCGTCATAGTTGGTGCCGGTCGAGAACACCGGGGTGCCGAAGCTCCCGTCGCTGCGGCCGTCCGTGTAGAACCGCGCGGCGACGATGCGGAACAGCGTGTCGAAGGCGTTTCCCGCCACGAGGATGCGCTCGTCCGGGTAGATCGCGACGGCACGCAGATCCAGGATATCCGGCGGGCCCGAGACGAGTTCCACGCGGCCGTCGGCGTCGAACGTGGTGTCCAGCGTTCCGTCGGGAAGGAGCCGCACGACGGCGCCGCGCACCCCGATCGCCGTCTCGAGCGCGCCGGCTGCCACGATCCGCCCGTCGGCGAGGAGCGCGAGCGCGAAGGCCTGGCCGGTGCCCGCTCCGCCCGTCCCGCGAACGACGGCGAAGCCACCGTCGCCGAAGGTCTCGTCCCAGGTGCCGTCGGCGGCGAGGCGCGCGAGCGCGAAGAACTCCCCGGCGCTGTTCACCACCTTGCCCGCCGCGACGATCTTGCCGTCGCCCTGCCGGACGACCGCGTTCCAGATGCCGCCGGTGCCGGGGGAAGTGTCGGTGAGCAGGCGCCCGCCGGCCCCGAAGGATGGGTCGAGCGTGCCGTCGGAGCGGAAGCGCGCGAGGGCGAAGTCCGTGTTGCCGAAGGTGCTCGCCGATTCGGCATGCGCGAGGACCGCGCGGCCGGCACCGTCGAGCGCGAGGCCGATGTGGAACCCGTTGGCACCGGACCGCAAGAACGCCGGGCCGCCGCCCGCGAAGGAGCCGTCGAGGGTGCCGTCGGCGTTCAGGCGCACGACGCCCGCGACGCCGTTGGAGAGGTCGAGGGCGGCGACGACGATGCGGCCGTCGGCGAGGCGGGCCAGCGCCCGGGCACTGGCGAAGGCGTTCGACAAGCCGGCCGGGAAGGCGATGGCGCGCGAGCCCGTGCCGTTGAACGTCGTGTCGGGCGCGCCCGTGGCGGAAAGGCGCACCACGAGCGCATCGAGCCCGCCGGCGGCGCTCAGCGTGTTGCCCGCGGCGAGGATCTTCCCGTCGGGCTGGGCGAGGACGTCGAAGCCGCTTTCGCTCGCGGCCGTGGGCGCAACGGTGACGCGCCCGGCGGTGCCGAAGGAGGTGTCCAGCGCGCCGGTGGCGAGGTAGCGCGCGAGGGTGAAGTCCGTGGCGGTGCCGGCGTTGGTGACGCTGCCCGCGACGACGATGCGGCCATCGGCCTGCAACGCGGCGCGGTAGGCGATGTCGGAGCCCGTCGTGACGTCGTCGACGACGAGCCCGCCCGTGCCGAAGGTGGAGTCGAGCGTGCCGTCGGCGAGGTAGCGGGCCATCGCGAAGGCGGTGGACGAGGGCACGCCGCCGCTCACGGCGTAGCCGATGGCGACGATGCGGCCGTCGGGCTGGATGGCGAGGCCGAGGATCGCGCTCGCGCCTCCCGGGAAGGCCGTCACGACGCGGCCGCCGGTGCCGAAGGCGGCGTCGAGGCTGCCGTCCGCGTTGAGGCGCAGGAGGGCGAAGGAGGAGCCGCTGCCATCGCCCGTGAAGCCGCCCACGACGAGGCGGCCGTCGGGCTGCAGGGCGATCGCGTGGGCGCGGCTGTTCCGGCTCCCCCAATCGACGCGCAGGACGCCGCCCGCGCCGAAGCCGGCGTCGAGCGTGCCGTCGGCGAGGTAGCGTGCCACCGATGCACGGGTTCCCGTGACGCCGGACGCGTAGCCCACCGCGACGATGCGGCCGTCGCCTTGCACGACCACGCCGAGCGCCTGGTCGGGCCCGTTCGCGGTGCCTTCCAGCACCACGCCGCCGTCACCGAATGTCGGGTCGAGGTCGCCCGGGGCGGCCGCGGCAGGAGGGACGAGCAGGCCCACGACGACGGCGGCCGTGGCGAGGATCGATGCGCGTGAGTGGTTCATCTCTTTCTCCTGCAATTAGACCGCTTCCGTGGACCGGTTCCGTG
>JAHCAK010000086.1 GCA_019634955.1 Burkholderiales bacterium | reverse complement strand
GGCGATCGTGCGCGGGCGCCAGGGCGGCATGCCGGCCTTCCTCGAGCCGATGGCGGCGGCCGACTTCGACCTCGGATTCGGCGGCCCCAGCGCCAGCAACGCGCGCGAGATCGCCTTCCTCGGCGATGTCGACGGCGATGGCATGGACGACATTGGCGTGCTGCGCGGCAACCCAGGCCAGGTCCCGGTGCTCGAGGTGGTGTTCGGTCGCGCAATGGGCGGCAGCGACCGCCGCGCCGAGATCCACGCAGCCCTCGGTGTGGTGCTGCCGCGCCAACCCAAGCTCGGCCGCATCCGTTCCGGCCTCGCCGCCGATGCCTTCGTGCTCGGGCAGCACGAGCTGGGCGGCGCCGTGCAGGCCGTGGTCTTCGGCGGCCCGGGCTTCCCGGCCACGCTGAACCTGGACGCCGGGGGCGACCGCGTGCTGCGCCTCAGCGCCAGCCATTGGCGCAGTCCCAACGACGCCGTCGTCGCCCCGCTCGATGACATCGACGGCGACGGCGTGGCCGACATCGTGTGGCGCTCGGCCGCCGGGGACACCTTCCTGTGGCGCATCGACGGCCCGGCGGTCATCGACTCGACCTTCGTCGGCAATCCGGGCGCGGCGTGGCAGGTCGCCGCCGCGGCCGACCTCGACGGCGACGGCAAGGCCGACCTCATGTGGCGGCACGCCGACGGCAGCGCGTACTACTGGAAGATGAACGGCGCGACGCCGGTGGCGTTCCAGCCCATCGGCAACCCGGGCGCGGGCTGGCAGGTCGTCGCGCCCTGAGGGCGCGGAAATGCGTTCACGCCGTGTGCCGAATTTTCGGCAGCGGGGCAGGGGGGAAAGTAGTATGGTCCAAGGTCACGAGACGCGGCTCGAGCCGCGCGTCCACGGCGCCACCGTACCAGCCCACCCGCGACC
The DNA here is from genome assembly GCA_019634955.1 of Burkholderiales bacterium. GTDB lineage: Bacteria > Pseudomonadota > Gammaproteobacteria > Burkholderiales > Usitatibacteraceae > FEB-7. The sequence continues at coordinate 2,574 of JAHCAK010000086.1, read as the reverse complement.
CGAGGAGCGTACCGTGAGACCTCTTCCCTTCCGAACCGTCGCCGCGCGGATCGCGCTGGCGATCGCCGCCTTCCCCGCCGCTGCCCTGGCCGCCACGCTGGATCTCGTCCCCGACGCAGTGGTCGGAAAGCCGGACTTCACCACCGGCGCCGGTGGCACGCCTTCCAGCACCAACCTCCCTGGCATGACCCAGGTCGCGGAGGATCCCGTGACCGGTGCGATGTGGGTGGCGAACTTCACCGCCAGCCGCGTATTGCGCTTTTCCTCCGCGGCCGCGTTCGCCAATGGAGAGGCCGCGAACCTGGTCCTGGGCCAGGCGGATTTCAGCGCGGTTTCGTGCAACCGGGGCGTGACCTCCGCCGTGGCCGCGAACACCCTTTGCAATCCGGTCGGGGTGGCCGTGGACCAGGCCGGGCGCCTGTACGTGTCCGACACCGGCAACAACCGGATACTTGTATTCAAACCGCCCTTCGCGCACGGCATGGACGCCGCGGAGGTGGTCGGCCAGGCGGATTTCACCAGCAGGCTCGGAAACCGGGGCAGCACGCCCGACGGCAACACGGTGAACCAGCCGCGGGCGATCGCGGTGGATGCCGTGGGAAACCTGTTCGTGCCCGATCTCTTCAACAACCGCGTCCTGCGATTTGCCGCACCGGTCGTGACGGGAGCGAGCGCCAACAAGGTGTTTGGCCAGGCGGGCTTCACCACCGGCACCGCTGCCACATCCACGACGGGGCTCGACTTGCCCGACGCCGTGGCCATCGACCGTGACGACAACCTCTGGATCGTATCTGAGGGCAACAGCCGGGTTCTGCGCTACGACGGCGGGGCGGCATCGGGCGACACGACCGCCGATCTCGTCCTGTGCCAGCCGAACTTCACGACCGGCACGACAGGGCTGACGGCGAGCACCTGCAATGCACCGACGGGCGTGGCCGTGGACCGCGAGGGAGTCGTCTACGTGGCGGATTTCGGCAACAACCGGGTGCTACGCTTCACCACGCTCGCCAATGGCGCGGCGGCCACGTCCGTCATCGGGCAGTCGAACCTCACGAGCGGGTCATGCAACAGGGGACTTGCAGCGCCCACCGCAGACACGCTCTGTTCCCCCTTCTCCACGACGATCGACCGAAAGGGCAACCTGCTCATCGCCGATTACTTGAACCATCGCGTGCTGCGCTACGACCAGCCGCGCGCCCGGGTCGCGCCGACGATCGCGAGCCTGAGCCCGGCCACGGTCCCGGCTGGCAGCGGCGCCTTCACGCTCACGGTGAACGGCGGCCGCTTCCACGGGGACTCGGTGGTGAACTGGAACGGCTCGCCGCGTGCGACCGCCTTCCTCTCGGACCGGCGGCTCGTCGCCCAGATCCCGGCGAGCGACGTCGTTTCGGGCGGGCCGTTCGCGGTGACGGTATCCACGCCGTCACCGGGCGGTGGCACCTCGGCTCTGGTCAACTTCCCGCTCTACGCGACGGCGCCGCTCGACGGCACCGCAGACCGGGTCCTCGGGCAGCCCGACTTCATCTCGAGCACGCCGCGCAATCCGGACGTGGGCGAGGAGGTGCTGGGGTTCCCCGGGGCGTCCACCTTCGCGGGCGGGTCGCTGCTCCTGACGGCGGTCGATCCGGCGAGCGGCCGGCTCTTCACGGCCGATTTCCAGAACAACCGCGTGATGTCGTGGCCGAGCGCGCAGGCGTTCAACAACGCGCAGCCCGCGGACCTCATCCTCGGCCAGGCGGACGAGTTCGGCCGCGCGTGCAACCGGGGGCTCGCCGCACCGACGGCGGCGACGCTCTGCACGCCATACGGCTTCGCGTTCGACGCCGCCGGGGCGCTGTACGTCTCCGACAAGCAGAATCACCGGGTACTGCAGTTCGTGCCGCCGTTCACGACCGGCATGGCCGCCACGCGCGTCTTCGGGCAGGGCGGGTCGTTCACCACTGCGCTGTCGAACAACGGCGGCGTGGGGCCCAACAGCCTGGCCTCCCCGGAGGGGATCGCAGTCGGCGGCGGGACGCTTTTCGTGTTCGATACCGGCAACAGGCGGATCCTGGGATACGTCAACCCGTACGGCGACTTCACGGCCGACTTCGCCATCGGGCAGCCCGACCTCGTGACCGCCGAGTCTGTCGCAGCCAGCGCGTCGAGGTTCGCATCCTCCGAGGCCGGCCTCGCGATCGACGGCGACGGCCGGCTCTATGCCGGGCTGTACAGCCAGAATCGCGTGCTGCGCTTCTCGCCGCCGTTCGCGACCAACATGGCCGCCGACCTGGTGCTGGGGCAGCCGGACTTCGTCTCCACGACGGCCGGGACGACGGCCACCACGCTGAGGAACCCGATCGGCGTCGCGGTCGACGCCAGCGGCGGAGTGCTCGTGGCGGAGTACGTCAACAACCGCGTCGTGCGCTATGCGCCGCCGCTTTCCAGCGCCATGGCGGCCACGGGCGTGCTGGGGCAGCCCGACTTCGTGACGTTGACGGCGAACACGACGGCTGCCGGAATGGCAGGCCCGATCGGCGTTGCGGTGGACCGCGCGGGCCGCCTGTATGTGAGCGAATATGCCAACGCGCGCAT
>JAHCAK010000085.1 GCA_019634955.1 Burkholderiales bacterium | reverse complement strand
TGCGGAACCGGTCTAAAAATCGGCGACAATCACGGCATGCCCAACGTCCATGCCGTGATTCTCGCCGGCGGCTCCGGCACCCGCCTGTGGCCGCTCTCGCGCCAGCAGATGCCCAAGCAGTTCCTCTGCCTCGACGGGGAGCTGAGCCTGCTGGAATCCACCGTCGCCCGCCTCGACCCGCTCATCGCCCGCGCTGACGTTCTCATCGTCACGAGCGAGGAGAGCGCGAGGGGCGAGGCCTTCACCCACCTCGCGCCCTACGAGAAGCTCCTCGAGCCCGCGCCGCGCAACACCGCCCCGGCCATCGCGCTCGCCGCGACCCACCTGCGCCTGAAGGGCGAGGACCCGGTGATGGTCGTCCTCCCCGCCGACCACGTGATCCGCGACGTGCCCGCCTTCCACGCCTGCCTGCGCGCCGCCATCGACGCCGCGGCCGGCGGCCACCTCGTCACCTTCGGCATCGAGCCCACCGGCCCCGAGACCGGCTTCGGCTACATCAAGGCGCGCCCGCAGCCCGCCGGCCTGCCGAAGGTCGAGCGCTTCAAGGAGAAGCCCGACGCCGCCACCGCGCAGGCCTTCCTCGCCGAGGGGGGCTGGTACTGGAACAGCGGGATGTTCGTGTGGCGGGCGAGCGCGATCCTCGAGGCGATCGCCGCGAGCCTCCCGTCGCTCACGCAGGTCATGGACGACATCGCCGCCGCCGTGGCCGCCGGCCGCGCGTGGCAAGAGGCCGTGCGCGAGCACTTCCCGAAAGCGCCCGGCATCTCCATCGACCACGGCGTGCTCGAGAAGGCGGCGAACCTGCTCCTCGTGCCCGCGAGCATCGGCTGGAGCGACGTGGGGAGCTGGGACGCCGTCCACGAGATGGCGCCCAAGGACGAGCAGGGCAACGCCACCAACGGCAACGTGCTCGCGTTCGACTGCCGCAACACGCTGATCCGCGGCGGCAAGCGCCTCGTGGCCGCGGTGGGCGTGGAGGACGTGAGCGTGATCGAGACTCCGGATGCCGTGCTGGTCGCGGGCCGCGGCGCCTCGCAGGACGTGAAGAAGATCGTCGAGGCCCTCACCGCCCGCAGCGCGCAGGAGGCCATCGTCCACACGACCGTCCGCCGCCCGTGGGGGACGTACACGGTGCTGGAGGAGGGGCCCGGCTTCAAGATCAAGCGCATCGAGGTGGACCCGGGCGGACGGCTCTCCCTGCAGAGCCACGACCAGCGCAGCGAGCACTGGGTGGTGGTCGCGGGCGAGGCCACGGTGACGCGCAACGAGGATCTCATCACCCTCCGGCCCAACCAGAGCACCTACATCCCCATCGGTGCCCGCCACCGCCTCGAGAACCGCGGCACCGTGCCGCTGCACATCATCGAGGTCCAGTGCGGCGCCTACCTCGGCGAGGACGACATCCGCCGCTACGACGACCACTACGGCCGCTAGACCGGTTCCGCGGAACCGGTCTGCGGAACCGGTCTATTTCAGCGGGCAGCGATCAAGATCGGGGTGGGCGGACTTTCACCTTCTTCCTCGCTCCCCGTGCGCTTCTCGAAAGCCTCGCTGCCGAAGGGGCGGCTTCCACGGAAGCGTTTGCGCATGCGGTCGAGTTGCGTCTTTTCTATCCCGCGCGCGACGAAATCCCGCCAGGCCGCCGCGCGATCCGCCGTCGTGGGGCCCAGGCGAAGGAATTCCTCGTGGGGCGTGATCAGCAGCGGCCCCGAGCTGCCCAGGTTCTGGTTGTGGCTGGACCACGGGTAGACCGCGGGGAGATCCACCATGCACGCGCGCACGGGGTTGAGCTCGGAGTAGGCCATCCCCACGAAGAGGTAGCTCACGCTGTCCACGAGGCTCGCGAAGTAGCGCCCCTCGAAGACCGGCCCGGTGCGCTCGTAGCGGCGGTTGAAGTAGCGCGCGTACTGCAGGCAGGTGTAGTGCATCACCTTGGCCACGACGCCTCCTTCGCGCGCAGTGGCGATGAGGTGCACGTGGTTGGTCATGAGCACGTAGGCGTGGAGCTCCAGGCCGAAGCGCTCCATGGCCTCGCGCAGGTACTTCATGAACACGTAGCGGTCGAAATCGCAGAGGAAGCAGGGCATGCCGTTCACGGCGCGGATGCAGATGTGGCGCGCGTAACCGGGGATGTCTCGTCGAATGGGCCTGGGCATGACCGATCAACGCCCGGCCACGCGGATCGGGTGACAGCGTCCAGAAAAAAATATTTGACCGGTTCCGCGGAACCGGTCTACGGAACCGGTCTACGGAACCGGTCTAAAAAAGCGCGTAAGCGAGCTTGATGTACTCCTGCACCACGAACTGCGCCGACTTCCGGCTCGCCCACCACCGCCCGGCATCCCACCACCGCGGCCGCGAGGGCACCAGCACGAACTCGACCCCGCTGCCCGCGAACGCCCGCCCCCACAGCAGCGAAAGCCTGCGCATGTGCGGCGGGTCGCTCACCACCAGCACGCGCTTCCATCCGCGCGCCTTCGCAAGCCGCATCCCGAAGGCCGCCTCCTCCTCGGAGCTCGAGCTCGCGGAATCGAGCACGATCGCCGCCTCCGGCACCCCGGCCCGCACCAGCACCGCCGCCCGCCAGTAGAGGTAGGCCGGCAGCACCTCGCCCGCCATCTCGTCCGCCCCGGTGAGGACGAAGGTGCCCGCGAGGCCGTCGCTCTGCAGCTCCGCCGCGCGCACGACCCGGTCGCCCCCGTCGCCGCCCAGCACGAAAGCGGCATCGGCCCGGACGGCCTCCTGCGAAGGCGCGGCAAGAAAGGACGCCGCCCCCAGGAAACCCCATGCGCCCACGGTGAGGAGGCCAGCCGCAAGGGCAAGCAGCCAACGGGCGAGACGGCTGATTCGGGCGGGCATGGGGGGGCGATGGACGCAAGGAGTTCCCGATTATCCCTCGCGAATCGCCCGGGGTTCCGCGTTGGCATGTGCCCCACATGCACCCATCTTGGCCCGATGAGCAAGATGATCCAGCTCCGCCCTGTTCCCGACGGCCTCCACCGCCGGCTGAAGGCCCGGGCAGCGCAGGAGGGGCTCTCCCTTTCCGACTTCCTCACCCGGGAGGCGCGCAAGATCGCCGAGCGCCCGACGACGGCGGAAATCCACGCGAGGCTTGCCCGCCGCGCGCCAGTGATCCTGCATGAGAGCGCGGCGACGGCCGTCCGGGTCGAGAGGGAAGCCCGCGAGCCGAGACAGCCCCGGTGATCGTCCTCGACGCCTCCGCCGCCACCGCGCCCAGGTGGAGCTGGTCGGGCCCCCCGATTAGACCGGTTCCGTAGACCGGTTCCGCGGAACCGGTCTAGCCGGCAGGCCCCACCGACGTGTCGGTTCCCTTGAAGCCCCGCGCGTAGAGCCGCGCCCAGGCATCGCGCATCGCGAAGTGGTAGGTGAGGAACGCCGCCGCGCAGCCGTAGAAGAGCAGGGGCTCCGGCAACCCAATCCGCCACCCCACCACTCCCACCGCCCCGCAAGCCGCACAAGCGACCACCAGCACGACCAGCGCCCCGCTCACCGAGAACCCCCGCGCCAGCAGGTAATGGTGGACATGCTCCCGGTCCGGCCGGAATGGGCTCGCCCCCCGCGCAACCCGCCGCAGCATCAGCGACACCGTATCCGCCAGCGGCAGCAGCGCCACCCAGAGAGCAGCAACAGCCGGCATCGACCGCCCCGGCCCCTGCGTGACGTCGATCGCGAGCCACGCGATCGCGAGCCCCAGCATCGTGCTCCCCGCATCGC
>JAHCAK010000084.1 GCA_019634955.1 Burkholderiales bacterium | reverse complement strand
CTCGCCCACGCGGCGCTCGAGGGCGTCGGCGCGCGCGACCGTGACGCCCAGCTCGCGCATCACCTTCTCGTAGTCGCGGTGCACCCAGTCGTCGCGGTCGGCGAGCACCGAGAGCGTCGCGGGCAGCATGCCCAGCGTGCCCATGGACCGGCTCGCCGCGACGAGGAAGTAGAGCGGCTCGCCGATCGCCGGCGCCGCCTCCGCGGGGTCGGACTCGGACACCTCGGCGAAGTGGCCGTCCTCGGCGCGCGGCTCCGGCGTGATGACGGAGAAGAAGCTGGGCCGCTGGCCGTACCAGCGCGCGTGCGGGAAGCGGCGCGCGACCAGCGCGGCGAGTTCCTCGCGGTACAGCTCCTTCACGTGGAAGGCGTTGGCGAAGCCGCGGCGGTCGCTGTACTCGCGCCTGTTGGGGCAGGACAGGAGCAGGAGCCCGTCGGGGGCGAGGACGCGGGCGACCTCGTCGAGGAACGCTTCCTGCGCGTCGATGTGCTCGACCGTCTCGAATGACACGAAGAGGTCGGCGCTGGCGTCCGCGAGCGGCAGCTTCGTGCAGGGCGCCTCGACGAACGAGAGGTTGGCCACGGCGGCGTAGGCGGCTCGCGCGTGGGCGACCGCCTGGGCGGAGATATCGGCGCCCGTGACGCTCGCCGCCGCCCGCGCGAGGAGCGCCGAGCCGTAGCCTTCTCCGCAGGCCGCGTCCACGACGCGCAGGCCGTGCGCGAGCCGGGCCGCGAAGTGGTAGCGGTGCCAGTGCTCGACCCAGATCTCGCCGCGCGCGCCGGGGACGAAGCGCTCGCCGGTGAAGGGAAGGTCGGCCGGTGGGGAGGGCGGCGTCATCGCCCCATTATAGGCGCGCGCCTCAGCGGATCAGCCGCCAGCGCCGCAACCACGCCACCACGGGCGCGCGCCAGGCCGCGAGCGGCCCGAGCAGGCGGTTGCCCAGCACCAGGCGCTTCACGTCCTGCCGCGTGACGAGCATGAGCGCCTGGCTTCGCGCGTAGGCCTCGGCCATCTCCGAGATGGCGCGCGGCGAGGTCGTGATCACGAGCTTCCTCTGGCGCTCCAGCGCGTCGGCGTAGGCGCCGTCGAGGAGCGCCTGGCGCCCGGCGGCATCCCGCGTCTCGGCGGGCACGCGGTACTTGGAGGTCGTCTTCTCCACCAGAACGAGGTCGTCCTCGAGCGTGTAGCGCGTCCACAGGTTCCAGTCCTCGAGCTGGTCCATGTCCTCGGCGAAGCCCCCGTGGCGCTCGTACAGGTCGCGGTGGAAGAGCACCGCCTGGATGGGCAGGTAGTTGTGGTGCCAGAGCGTCAGGCGGTCGAAGGGCTGGCGGTGCACGGTCGCGTGCAGCGTCTCCTCGTAGTCGGCCGCGTCGCGGTCGCGCACCAGCGTCCGGGTTTCCCAGGCGAGCCCGTACGCACCCTTCGTGCCGGCGGCGAGCGCCGCGCCCGCGAGCACCTCGACGTGGTCGGCGAAGAGCACGTCGTCGTCGTCGAGGAAGTTGAGCCACTCGCCCGTGGCGAGCGCCAGCGCGCGGTTGCCGGCGCGGGCGCGTCCCGCCCTCTCGCCGGTGGCCTCGTAACGCAGGTCGAGCCGCCCGCGGAACTCGTCCACGACCGGGCGCGAGGCGGGCTCGCCATCCTCCACGACCACGACCTCGAGGTTCTCCCAGGTCTGGTGGGCGCACGAGGCGAGGGCTTCCCGCAGCCATGCCGGGCGGTTCACCGTGCGGATGAGGATGGAGACCTTCGGCCGCGGCTCGTCCGGGCGCTCGCGTCGCGAGGCGAAGGGGTGGAAGGCGCCGTCGCGCCGCGTCTCGTAACCCCAGCCCGCGAACTGGGGCCGGAAGGCGGGCGTCGCGCGCACGCGCGAGAACAGGAAGTGCGGCGCGCGCGCGAGGGCCTTCAGCCCGGCGAGCGCGAGTCCCCGGCGCCGGCCGGGAAACGACCGCGGCGAGGCGATCTCGGCCGCGAGCATCGTGAAGCCCTGCGCGACGCGCGCGGGCCCGCCGTAGCGCATGCGCAGGCAGAGGTTCGTCTGCACGCCGCCGAAGACCTGCAGCGGCTTCACCTCGCCGGCCTCGCGATAGGTGCGGTGCACGACGGCGCAGCGCGGCTGGTAGGTCACGCGCCAGCCCGCCGCGCGCAGCCGCCACGAGAGGTCGACGTCCTCGCCGTACATGAAGAGGGCCTCGTCGAAGCCGCCCGCGGCCTCGTAGGCCTCGCGCCGGAAGAGCGTCGCGGCGCCGCTGGCCCACGGCGTGTCGAGCGTGGCGGGATCGTAGGCCTTGGGGTGCTCGTAGGGCACCTGGCGCATCTCCCAGGCGGCCACCTTCGCGTCGTCGGCCGCCGCGATCTCCACGAGGCGCTCCAGCGCGCCGGGCTCGACGACGCAGTCCTGGTTGACCACGAGGAGCCAGGGCGACTTCCCGCGGCGCGCGTTGGCGTTGTGCCCGCGGCCGAAGCCGAGGTTCTCGCCGCTCGCGCGCACGTCGACGGAGGCGAACCCGAGGGCGAGCTCGGGCATGGCGCGGATCTCGTCCGCCGTGCCCGGATCGGGGCTGTTGTCCTGCACGAGCAGGTGCAGGCGCAGGGCGGGGGCCGCCTCGGCGAGGCTCGAGAGGAGGGCGGCGAGGAGGGCGGGCTCGGGGCGCCAGGTGACGACGCTCAGGTCAACGTCGCGCATCGAAGGCGAGCTTGAGCAGGAGCCTCTTCAGGGGAGAGGGAAGGCGGTCGAGCGCCTCCTGGGCGAGGCGGAGCCGGTCGGCTTCCGTCGCGAGGGCGTCGCGCTCGGCGCCGGCGCGGCGAAGCGCCTCCTGCACGGCGCCCACGTCGGCCTCGAGCTTCGCGATCCAGCCGCGCGCCTCGGCCTCGAAGGCGTCGGCGCGCGCGCGCGTTTCCTCCAGCGCGGCATTGGCCTGCGCCAGTTCCTCGGCGAGCCGCGCGAGCTCCGGCCGGAAGAGCGCGCCATCCAGGTTCGCGGCCAGCAGCGCCTGGATGCGCGAGTCGTCGGCCTGCGCCGGCGCGGCCGCATCGATGCCGAAGCGCGCGTAGAGGGCGTCGAGGGAGCGGGTCATCGTGTCGAAGGGCGGGACGCGCGCGGGGTCGTGCGTCGCGAGGAGCGATTGTACGCGCGCCCGCTCGGCCTCCCGCGCGCCGCCCGCGAGCTCGCGGACGGCGGAGGCGACGGCCGCGGCATCGAAGCCCTCCGGCAGCAGCCAGCCGCCGCCGTGCGCGCCGATGCGCTCGGCCAGCGCGCCGGCCGGGGCGGCCAGCACCGGCACGCCCGCGGACCACGCGTCCGAGAGCGCGTAGCTGAAGCTCTCGGGCACGCGGTTCGGCATCAGCACGAGGCACGCCCCGTACGCCCGGAGCAGCGCCCCGGCGTCGCTCTCGGGAAAGGCGCCGTGCACGAAGAGCCGGCCCGGGATCTCCCACCCGGGGTGGAAGCGGCTCTCGAGGTAGCCGACGACCACCAGCACGATGCCCGTGCCCTCGAGCCGGCGCGCGACCTCGTGCACGAGGTCGCCGCCCTTGTGCGGTCCGATCGCACCCAGAAGCGCCACGACGCGGCCGTCGATCGCCGGCACGGCCGCGGCCGTCGTGGCGGCCCCCGCGACGGTTGCGGAGCCGTTGGGGACCACCTGCGGCGCGAGACCCGGCACGCGCGATCGCGCGAGGTCGGCGAGCCAGCGCGAGGGCGCCAGCACCGCGGCCGATTCCCGCAGCGCGCGCGAGGTCTCGG
>JAHCAK010000083.1 GCA_019634955.1 Burkholderiales bacterium | reverse complement strand
GTTGTTCACGATGTTCACGGGCGAGGCGAACACGGCGACGGCGCCGCCCCAGGCGAGGCACCCCGTCTGCCCGCCCGAACCGTCGGCGGAGTAGCCCCGCGCCTCGTTGCCGGAGAAGACGTTTCGCGTGACGGTGACGGTGCCCGTGGAACTGCTCACGTAGAGCGCGCCGCCCAGCGGGCTGCCGCAGCTGTCGGCCGCGTGGTGCAGGCCGTTGCGGAGCGTGAAGCCCTCCACGCGCGCGGTGGACCAGGTGTTCCCCTGGAAGCGGAGCAGGCCCTGCCTCACCGTATCGCCAGCGCCATCGATCACGGTGTCGGCGGGCGAGCCGGTCGCGACGAGCTGCACGCCGGACTTGAGCGAAATGGGGAAGACTTCACCCGCGCCGTAGGTGCCGGGCGCGACCGAGACCAGGTCGCCCGGTGCGGAGGCCGCCGCCGCGCGCGTGATCGTGCGGCACGGTGTGCCGGGCGAGGCGCAGGAGTTGGCGCCGGCGTTGTCGTTGCCCGCGATGCTCACGTACCGCGTGCCCGGCGTCGAGTAGGTCGTCACCGTCGCCTGCTGGTGGCCGGTGGAGTAGGTGGCCGAGCCGGAGGCCTTGCCCCAGACGCGGTAGTAGTAGGTGGTGCCCTGCGCGAGGCCCGTGTCCCCGAACGCCGTCCCGCGGTCGGTGCCCTGGTAGACGAGAGTGGAGCCGGCGTCCGTGGGTCCCGTCGGATAGTCGCCGAGCTTGCGGCGCACGACGAACTCCGCGGCCGACCCGAACCAGGTGAGGTTGGCCGTGGTCGTGGAGGACGGCGAGCCCAGCAGCCCCGTCGGGTTGGCCGGCAGCGCCGCCGCGACGGTGACGACGAGGTTGGCGGCGTGGTTCCAGCCGACGAGCGTGCCGCCGTAGCCCGCGTTGGCGAGCGCGTAGAGCGTGTAGGCCGTGCCTGCCGTGGCGCCCGCGGGGATCGCGAGGTTCACCGTCCACGAGGTCGTTCCCCCGACCGGCGACTTGGCGGGGTTGTGCGTGACCTGCGTGCTGCCGTCCGCGGTCACGAGCCCCGTGCCGGCCTGGAAGGTCGGTTGCGGAGAGGGCGCGACCTTCGTGACGGCCGCGTTGAACCCGGCGTTGGAGGAGCCGATGCCCGTGACGGTGATCGTGTAGGCGGCCGTGGTGTTGGCGAGGACCGATGCGGGGCCGGAGATCGACACGCCGACGGCGCCGTTCTGCGCGCCATGGCAGCCGCTGCATCCGCCGCCGCCGGGGATGTCGCGAAGCGTGTAGCCGGAGACGCCGCTCGAGTAGGCCTGCGCGCCGGATGAGATCGCGAGCAGCAGGGAGGCGAACAGGGGGGCGAGCGGAACGAGGCGTGCGGCGGGGCTTCCAGTGCGCATGGAATCTTCCCTTTCCACGTTGTTCCCGCCTCGGCGGCACGGCCCTCGAGGGACCGCGGTCCTTGACCGGGCGGGTCTTTGTCGCGCGGAGTGTGGAGCCTTGCGCCGGCGCTGTCAAAACGGGGACGTACCCCGGGGACGTACCCCGGGGACGTACCCGCGGGTACGTCCCCGAAGCGCGAGCGCCCCCCGATTGCAATGCGCCCCCGGAGCGCATAGCGTAGCGGGACTCAGGCACCTGCGTCGCGCCCAGGAACCGACGAGAAGACTCCGGAAAGGAGTTCGACGGTGAAGCACGCGCACTTGATCGGGTCGATCTACGAAGCCGCCCTCGATCCCGGCCGGCTGGGCGGCCTGCTGGCGGCCGTCGCGTCCCACGCCGAGGCGACCCTCGGCCACATCGACATCGAGGACGCCTCCTCCGGCGAGGTCGTGCTCGCCGCCGCGCACGGGATGACCGCGGACATGCAGGACGAGTACCTGCGCCGGTACCGCGCGCTCGACCCCCGCCGCGCCCTCCTCCACGGCGCCCCGGCAGGCGAGTGGCGGCTCACGCAGGACCACTTCGACCGCGCCCGCCTCGAGCGCGACCCGTTCCACCGCGAGTTCGCGATCCCCGGCGGCGGCGGCCATGGCGCGGTGACCCGTCTCGAGTTCGGCCACGCCCGGGGATTCCTCTGCTTGGGGCGTGCGCTGCGCCGGGGCCCCTTTCCCGAGACGGTCCGCAGGCGCCTCGCGAGGCTCACGCCGCACCTGCGACAGGCGGGGAATCTCGCCGCGCAAGCCAACCTCGGGCTCGCGATGCAGTTCGCGCACCGCGCGTTGCTCGACCACCTTGCCGACGCCGTCATCGTCGTCGCGCGCGAGGGGCGTTACCTGCACGGCAACGCCTCGGCCCTTGCCTTGCTGGAAACCGGCGACGGCCTGCAGGCAACTGCCGGGGTGGTGCATGCGTGCGACCCTCACGCGGCCGCCCTCCTCGCCCGAACCGTCGAGGCGGCTTCCCGCGACGACCCGCGCCGCGCCGCCGTTGCGCAACGCGAAGCGAGCCTGCGCCTGCCGCGCCCGTCGGGTGCCGCGCCGTGGCTCGCCAGCGTGCTTCCGATCGCGCCACCCACGGCGTTCGCGAGAGGGAGCGCCCTCCCCTGCGCGGCGATCTGGCTGCGGAGCCCCGGGCGAGAGAAGCGGGTCACGCCGGCGTGGCTCCAGTTCGCGCTCGACGTGACGCCGGCGGAAGCGCGCGTGGCCCACGCCATCTTCCACGGCGCAACCTTGGCCGAGGCCGCGAAGCAGTTGGGCATCGGCGAGACGACGACCAAGACGCACCTCGCGCGCGTCTTCGCCAAGACGGGCGTGCACCGGCAGGCGGATCTCGTCCGCCACATCGCGGGGCTGAAGCCCGACTTCCGCTGACCGGAGAGCCCGGCCCGACGCTACGGCGCGACGAGGTCCCAGCTTCCGCCGGGGTTGGCCACAGGCAGGTAGCTGGACACGGCAAGCCCGTTCATCACCCACAGGTACGTCGTGCCGTCCGTGTGGCGCCACACGAGGTCTGCCTTGCCGTCGCCATCGAGGTCGCCCACCGCGCGCACCGACCAGCCCGGGCCCGGGTTGCCCAGCCCGCCGGCCGCCACGAAGGCCGTGCCGTTCATCTTCCACACCCAGGTGTCGCCGGCCGTGCTGCGCCACAGCAGGTCCGCCCTGCCGTCGCCGTCGAAATCGGCCGCGGCGTTGAGGTTCCACACCGAGGGATCGAGCGTGCCTGCCGAGCCCTGGCTCGCGATGGCGAGCCCGTTCATCGCCATCACCCACACCTCGCCCGTCGCGAGGTGGCGGTAGACGATGTCGGCCCGGCCGTCGCCGTCCATGTCCGCGAGGTCGATCACCTGCCAGCTCGCGCCCGGGTTCGCGATAACGCCCTGGCCCGCGAGCGTGCCGCCGTCCATGAGCCAGCCGTAGACCTGCCCCGCCGTCGAACGCCAGACGATGTCGGCATCGCCATCGCCATCGAGGTCCGCGAGCCCCACCAGCGCGAAGCTCGTGGGCACGATCCCCAGGTCCACGAATCCCGAGAAGCCGGTCGCCGACACCAGCCACGCGTAGGTGGCGCCGTCGGAAGCGCGCCGCCACACGAGGTCGGCGCGCCCGTCGCCGTCGAGGTCGCCCACGTCCGCGATCGCCCAGCCGGCCGGCGCCTCGTAGTAGGTGCTGTTGGTGATCGTCGCGCCGTCCATCAGCCACCACGAGATCGCCGGCCCGTCGGCCCAGAAGAGGTCGGCCTTGCGGTCGCCGTTGGCATCACCGCGCGTCGGCGGCGAGCCCGGTTGCGCGAGGGTCGTGGAGACGAAGTCCGCCGCGACGCCGCCGATCGTGAGGGTGGTGGTCGTGCCCGTGGCGTAGGCGCCCGCGGCCTGGTGGCGCACGCACACCGACTGGCCGTTGGTGATGGAGCCTGCGGCGGTGGTGAAGCTGCCGCTGCAGCCGATCGAGTACGACCCGTTGGTCACGGAGATCGCGGCCGGCGCATTGATGCCCGTCACCGTGGCCGAGCCGCTCGTCACCAGCGAGCCCGGCGAGACGCCGGTGGCCGGCGC
>JAHCAK010000082.1 GCA_019634955.1 Burkholderiales bacterium | reverse complement strand
TCCTGCGCGAGCGCGACCGCCTCGGCCAGCGCGTCGTCCGACGCCCCGCCGGCGCGCTTCCGCCTACGCGCCATGGCCCACCTCCCCTGCGCTCCCCTCGTCGTCGTCGGCGGTGACCTCGGCGCCCGTCGCCTCGTCTGCCTCCGGCCCGGGCTGCGCGGCCACGCCGTCCGCTCGGTCGAGCTCGGCGTAGTCGTCGAGCGAGCCCGGGTCCACGTCGCCGAGCGCGGCCAGGGCGCGCGCCGCTGCGCCCGCGGGTGGGATCGGCTCGTGCTCGGGCGGGAGCGGGTGCTGGCGCTCGAGCAGGTGCTCGACGTCGGTCGCGTCGTGGCGGCCGAGCTCCTGCACGCGCGTCGCGGCGGCGAGGAAGGCCGCGTCGCCGTAGCGCTCGGCCAGGCGCGCGAGCCGCCCGAGGTGGACGTGGGCGAGCGCGCTGAAGCGCCGGCGCAGCCCGTCCACGAGGGGCCCGAGCGAGGGGAAGCGCCGCAGCAGCTCGTCCTCGGCGCGGGGCCGCCTGGGCGACCGACGCGCAGGGAAGGGGGCCAGGTGCGCGGGGTCGATCACGAGGCGACCCTTCTCCGCGTCGGGCACGTAGGCGCGCCCGAGGGCGACCTCGCTGGTCCGCGGGTCGAGCACCTCGAAGCGGTCCGCGTGCAGGCGCACGACGACGGTCAGCCCGGCCAGCGCGGCCGGGACCGTGTAGGCCGTCCCGCGCACCGAGATCACCGCGTCGTCGCCGACCTGGCGCGGCTCCTCGTCGTAGGCGATCGGCCGGAGCGCGGGCGGCGCGAGGAGCAACGGGCGCTCCTCGCGCCAGGCCTCGTCCGGCACGCGCCGGGTCGTGCCGTGCACGCGCACGTTGGCGACCTGGTCGAGCCACTCTCGGACCCGCTCGTTGAGCTCGTCGAGCGAGGCCCACACGCTGCCACGGACGAAGCTCGTCTCGAGGTACCAGAAGGTCCGCTCGTCCTTCCCCTTCCGGTTCGGGTCGCGGACCTTGCAGGCCCGCGGGGTCACGCCCCACGCCTCGACGAAGGCGAGGAAGCGCGGGTTCCAGATCGGCCGGCCGTCCGAGCCGTGACGCACGAGCACGGCGGTCCGCATGTTGTCGACGACGACACGCCGCGCGGCGCCGCCGAAGTCGGCGTAGGCCGCGTCGAGCGCCTGCAGGAGCGTGGCGGTCCGCTCGTCGAGGTAGAAGCGCACGTGCAGCTTGCGCGACCAGCAGAGCAGCGCGGCGAAGGCGACCACCCGGACCGCGCGCCCGCCGAGCTCGACCGTGTAGGGCGACCAGTCGACCTGGATCTCCTCACCCGGCGGCGTCTCGAAGCGCCGCCAGGCCCGCTGCTTGGCCGGGCGGGTCGCCGCCCGAAGCTGCCGCACGAGGCGCCCCAGGATCGAGCGGCCGCCCGTGTAGCCGAGCTCCCGGAGCTCGCGCAGGATCCGCTCCGTCGTGAGGTCCTTCGCCACGCGCTCCTCGATCGCGAGGCGGAAGGGGTCGAGCTTGCTCGCGGTCGCCGGCCGCGGCGGCCGCGACCGGTCCGTGGGCACCTCCGTCAGGCCGGCCTCCTGCAAGATCCGCCGCACCACCTTGCGACCGAGCTGGAGCCGCTGCGCGATCTCGCGCGTGCTCCGCTCCTCGCGCCGGAGCGCCAGGAGCCGCTCGACCGTCTCCGGCTCGAGCGGTCCCGGCCGCCGGCGTGGCGGCGTCGGGCGCGTGGGCGGCGGGCTGTCCTCTGGTTGCGCCGGGGTCGAGGGGGGCGTGTCTTCGTCCATGGGGATCGTCCTCCAGATCACTCGGGGTCTGCGAGCCGGACCCGCCCTCGACGCCGAGGGCGCGAGCCGTCTCGCGGAGCTGGTGGCGCACGCGCGCCAGGTCGGCCTCGAGCCGCCGGCGCTCGACGTCCGTGAGGCCGGAGTCGCCTCGGGTGGGCAGTTCGAAGGCGGCCAGGTCGGCGAGCGCCGCGCGGATCCGCTCGAGGCGCTCGGCGAGCCGTGCCGCCAGCGGGCCGAGCCGCGGCGCCTGAGGGGGCGGCCGCACGGTGGCCAGCGGCGCCACGAGGAGCGCGCCCCGCGCCTCCTCGTTCTCGGCGTCGCGGTAGGCCTCGACCAGCGCGTGCGCCTCGCGGGTGGTCAGCCCGTGGCGCTCGGCCGCGACCACGAGCGGCTCCTGCGCCGCGCGCTCGACCCCGCACAGCGCAGCAGCGAGCGTGGGTCCGATCGCGCCCGCGTCCACGCGGGCCGCGACGCCGGGCGCCAGGCCGGTGGCGAGGAGCAGGCGCGCGGCGACCCAGCTCGGGCGCTTGCCGAGGAGCCGGGCGATCCCGGCCGGGCCGAGCTTCTCCTCGGCCCGGAGCGCGTGGACGGCGCGGGCCTCGTCGAGCGGCGAGAGGGTGCGGCGGGGCGCGTTGGCGACGAGCGCCAGGGCCCTGGCCTCGGCGCGTGACCGCGCCTGCTCGACGACGACGGGCACGCGCGTGACCCCGGCCGCGCGCCAGCTCGCCAGGCGCTTGTGGCCGTCGAGCAGGAGGAAGCGCCCGCCGGCGCGCGCCGCGACGCGCAGCGGCAGCGGGCCGAGGCGCTCGGCCGCCCCGCGTGGGGGCGAGCCGGCGCCGCGGCGCGAGGCCGCCAGGTCGAGGTCGATCGCCTCGATCGGGACGGTGCGGACCTCGGGCTCGGTCACGGCCGCGGGCCTCCCGCGCGCCGCCCGTGGCCGAGCCCCAGGGCGGCCAGGAGCGGCGGCGTGGGCGGCCCCCCAGGGGGAAGGCTGAGCACCTGCCGGAAGCCGTCGGCTGCGTGTGGGCCGAAGGGGCGATACGCGACGAGGTCGAGCGCGCCGAGCCGATCGAGCGCGCGCGCCACCTCGCCGTCGTCGAGCCCGAGCGCCCGCGCGATCCGGTCGCGTCGGTAGAAGCTCACGCCCTCGCGGTCGGCGACGAGGCAGAGGAACGCGTACACGGCGAGGTCGCGTGGCCCGAGCGCGCCCAGCCAGCCGTCACGGAGGAGGCGCGCGTCCAGCCAGCCGAAGCCCACGCCGGGCCCCAGCCGCCGGACGCGGTCCGGGCGCAGGACGGGGCGCGGCGGGCGCCGTCGTGG
Source organism: Burkholderiales bacterium (assembly GCA_019634955.1). Lineage (GTDB taxonomy): Bacteria > Pseudomonadota > Gammaproteobacteria > Burkholderiales > Usitatibacteraceae > FEB-7. The sequence goes on along the minus strand of JAHCAK010000082.1, from coordinate 982 downwards.
GTCTCGTGCGCGATCGAGCATGCGACCTCCCGCGGGTGCGAGGGGGCGCACGGTAGGGAGGGCGCGTCGCCGAGTCGCTGAGCGAGGACCGCGATTGCCTGGCAGACGGCCGCGAGCCGGGGGTGCGAGGACGACGCGGCGAAGGCCTCGCGCGAGCCCGCCTCGACGCGCCGGCCGCGTCGCGCAGCTTGCGCGCGAGTCGCGCGCTCCTCGTCATGTGGCGTCGGAGCTTGCGCTCGTAGTCGCGCGCCCGCCGCATGACCCCGGCGCAGCGCCCTCGGCAGTAGCGCGACATCCTCCGGCGGCACCGTCGAGGCGGGGCATGGCAGCCCGGTCGGGCGCAGACCGGACCCGCAGCGACAGCGTGACCATGCGCGCCCCGACTACGGCCGCGCTGAACGCTCGGGAGGCCCGCCCTTCGGCGATCCCTGCGACGATTCGCCTCGCGGTCTCGGTGCTCCTCCAGCTTGCCCGGCCGGCGGCGACAGCGCCGCTGGCGCTCGGCCGCCTTCGCGCGCCGCCGCGCTGCCCGCCAGAGCGTGAGCGCGGCCTCACAGACCGGGTGCCCGCAGTAGCGCCGACGCCCGCGACTCGGCGGGACCTTGCGGCGACAGCCCTTGCGCAGGCAGCGCCGGCGCTTCCGCCGCGACCTGCGACAGCCCTTGCGCCTGCACCTACACTGCCCATGGCCCACGGGAGCGCTAACTCCCGCGAGGCTCGGGTCCGGGGCGTTGCTACCGCCCCGGGCCCACCCCGCGCTCGCCTCGGCACGTTACCGCGGCGGGCGCGGGGTGGGCCTGGGCCTCACGCCCCGAGCCGCACCGACGGCGAGGCCCCCCGGGCCCGATCAACAGGGCCCAGCCCGCCGACACGGCCACCATGGGGCCCACGCCGCCAGGCCTCAGTAGCGGCATGGGCCCCATGGCGCCGGCCAGAGGGCCCAACCACCGACAGCCGCCCATCGGAACCACCGCCACTGAGG
>JAHCAK010000081.1 GCA_019634955.1 Burkholderiales bacterium | reverse complement strand
CGCGCCGTGCCTGCTGCACCGCGACTACCGCACCGGCAACTACCTCGTCCACGAGGGGCGGCTCGCCGCCGTGCTCGACTGGGAATTCGCCGGCTGGGGCGACCCGCGCGAGGACCTCGGCTGGATGCTCGCGCGCTGCTGGCGCTTCTCGCGCCCCGACCGCGAGGCCGGCGGCGTCGGCACTGCGGCGGACTTCCTCGCCGGGTACGCGCAAGGCGGCGGGCGCGAGACGACGGCCGGCGAGACACGCTACTGGCAGGCGATGGCCCACCTGCGCTGGGCCGTGATCGCGCTGGAGCAGGCCGAGCGCCACCGCTCCGGCGCGCAGCCCTCGCTGGAGCTCGCCCTCACCGCGCACATCGTGCCGGAGCTGGAGCAGGAGATCCTCGCCCTCACGGAGGCCCTGTGAAGGTCGAGCCGGGCGCCGCCGACCTGCTCGCCATCGCGCGCAAGACGATCCTCGAGGAGATCGCGCCGGCGCTCCCGGAAGCGCAACGCTACGCGGCGCTCATGGCGGCGAATGCGATCGCCATCGCCGCGCGCGATCTTGCCGCGCCCGCGGATGGCGCCGGGGAACTGGCACGGGTCGCAGCGCTTCTGCCCGGGGAGGAGCTCCCCCAGTCCCTCCGCGAAGGCAACGCGCGGCTGGCCGCGCGCATCCGCGCGGGCGCTTTCGACGAAGGCCCGGCGCGCGAGCGCCTCCTCGCCCACCTGCAGGCGACCGTGCGCGCGCGGCTCGCCGTGAGCAACCCCCGGGCCCTCGCCCGCGACGAAAGGACTTCCCCGTGACCCCCGACCCCCTCTTCGACGTGCGCGGCAAGGTGGCGCTCGTGACCGGCGCTTCCAGCGGCCTGGGCGAGAACTTCGCGCGCTGCCTCGCGGCCCGCGGCGCCGTCGTCGTCGCCTGCGCGCGCCGCGCCGACCGGCTGGAGGCCCTCGTGCGCGACGGCGGCGCGGCCCACGCCGTCGCCCTCGACGTGACCGACCCCGCGAGCGTGGAAGCCGCCGTGCGCCGCGCGGTCGAACGGGCCGGGCCGATCGATATCCTCGTGAACAACGCCGGCGTCGCCGACACGAAGCCCTCGATCGAGCTCACCGAGGCCGACTGGCGCCGCGTGCTCGACACCAACCTCGACGGCGCCTGGCGCGTGGCGCAGGCGGTGGCGAAGGCGATGGTCGCCGCCAGGCGCGGCGGCTCGATCGTGAACATCGCCTCCATCCTCGGGCTGCGGCAGGCGACCCACCTGCTCGCCTACGCGGCGGCCAAGGCCGCGCTCGTGCAGGTGACCCGGTCGCTCGCCCTCGAATGGGCGCGCCACGGCATCCGCGTGAACGCGATCGCGCCCGGCTACGTGGTGACGGAGATGAACCGCGACTTCTTCGCCTCCGAGGCCGGGCAGGCCGTGGTGAAGCGCATCCCGCAGCGGCGCGTGGGCTCGCCGCGCGACCTCGAGGGCGCCCTGCTCCTCCTCGCCTCCGACGCCGGCGCCTACATGACCGGCTCCGTCGTCGTGGCCGACGGCGGCCACCTCGTGAACTCGCTCTAGGCCCGCCATGGACTTCAAGCTCTCCCCGGAAGCCGAGGCGTACCGCGCGCGCTACCGCGACTTCGTGCGCAACCACGTCCTGCCCTACGACACGACGCCCGAGTCCTTCGACGAGCACGAGAACATCCGCCCGGAGCTGCTCGCGCTCCTGCGCGCGAAGGCGCGGGACGAAGGCCTGTGGGCGCCGCAGATGCCGCGCTCGCGCGGCGGGCAGGGGCTGGGCGTGGTGGGCATGGCCGCCTGCTACGAGGAGCTCAACTACTCGCTCTTCGGCCCCGTGGCCGTGAACTGCGCCGCCCCCGACGACGGCAACATGATGCTGCTGGAGAAGGTCGGCACGCCCGAGCAGAAGGAGAAGTGGCTGCAGCCCATCGTCGAGGGCTCCGTGCGCTCCGCCTTCGCCATGACCGAGCCGCACCCGGGCGCGGGCTCCGATCCGGCGATGATGCGCACCACGACGACGCGGCGCGGCGACCGCTGGCTGGTGCACGGGCGCAAGTGGTTCATCACCGGCGCGGGCGAGGCGGCGCACTTCATCCTCGTGGCCAGGACTTCCGACGACGCGAGGAAGGGCCTCACCGCCTTCCTCTTCCACCGCGACGACCCGGGCTGGCGGATCCTGCGGCGCATCCCCATCATGGGCCCCGAGGAGCACGGCGGGCACTGCGAGCTGGAGTTCGACGCGCTCGAAATCCCCGACGAGAATCGCCTCCTGAACGTGGGCGACGGCCTCAAGGTCACGCAGATCCGGCTGGGCACGGCGCGCCTCACGCACTGCATGCGCTGGCTGGGGCTCGCGAAGCGCGCGCTCGACATCGCCGCCGACTACTGCGCGGAGCGCGAGTCGCAGGGACGGCGGCTCGCCGACCGCGAGACCGTGCAGGTGAAGCTGGGGCACTGCGCGATGCAGGTCGAGATCGGGCGGCTCCTCGTGATGAAGGCCGCGGCGCTCCTGGACAAGGGCGACTTCGCGAGGAAGGAAGTGTCGATGGCCAAGGTGCAGGTGGCCGACACGCTGCACCTGTGCGCCGACACCGCGATCCAGCTCTGCGGCGCGCGCGGCTACTCCACCGACACGCCGCTGGAGTGGATCTACCGCTACGCGCGGCAGGCGCGCCTGGTCGACGGCGCCACCGAGGTGCACCAGCAGGTGCTCGCGCGGCATTATCTCGAGCAACGGGGGGATTTCTGGCGATGGACGTGAAACCGACGCTGCCGACCGAAGCCGAGATCGGCGTGCTGGAAGCGCTGGCCGCGCAGGGCGAGCCGCTCGTGGCCAAGGCCGTCGCGGGCGCCGAGCCCTTCCGCACGCGCCTCCTGAAGGTGGACCCGGAGCGGCGCTGGCTCCTCTTCGATTCGGGCGGCAGCCCCGCGGCCGACGCCGCCGCCTTCGCGCAGCGCCGCCTCGACCTGCTCGTGGAGTGGGGCGAGTGGCGCATCGCCTTCGTGGCGCCGCGCCCCGAGCCGGCCACCGACGCGGGCGCCCCCGCCATCCGCACGCAGTTCCCCGAGACCGTTTCCATCTCCCGCCGCCGCATGCTGCCGCGCGCGGTCGTGCCCGCCGAGGCGGCGATCCGCTGCGTGGCCTACTCGGGTGCCGCCGCCATCTTCGAGGCCGAGGTGACCGACGTGAGCCAGGGCGGCATCGGCATGGTGGCCGACCCGAAGGTGGCCAACCTCGACCCCGGCATGGTGCTCGCCGCGAGCCGGCTGGAGCGCGCCGGGCGCGAGCCCGTCATCGTCGACCTCGAGGTGCGCCACACCGCGCGCGTGACCCTCGAGGACGGCCGCTACGTCGCGCGCATCGGCTGCCGCTTCGTGAACCTCTCGCCCGCGGCCATGAAGCTCGTGGCCGAGTACGCGGGCGGCAAGCCCGCGCCCTAGGCGTAGTCCGCCACCGGCACGCAGCTGCAGAAGAGGTGCCGGTCGCCGTGGACGTTGTCCGCGCGGCCCACCGGCGGCCAGTACTTGGCCTCGCGCAGCGACTTGACCGGGTACGCCGCGAGTTCCCGCGGGTAGGCGTGCTTCCAGTCGTCGGCGAGGACCGCGGCCGCGGTGTGCGGCGCGTGCTTCAGGGGGTTGTCCTCGCGGTCCAGGCGCCCCTCCTCCACCGCGCGGATCTCCTCGCGGATGGCGATCATCGCGTCGCAGAAGCGATCCAGCTCGGCCTTCGACTCGCTCTCCGTGGGCTCGACCATGAGCGTGCCGGCCACGGGGAAGGACATCGTCGGCGCGTGGAAGCCGTAGTCCATGAGGCGCTTGGCCACGTCGTCGACCGAGATGCCCGAGGTCTCCTTGAGCGGGCGCAGGTCGAGGATGCACTCGTGGGCGACCAGCCCGCCGGGCCCGGTGTAGAGCACGGGGTAGTGCGGCGAGAGACGGCGCGCCACGTAGTTCGCGCCGAGGATGGCGAGCTCGGTGGCGGCTTTCAGCCCCTCGGCGCCCATCATGACCGCGTACATCCACGAGATCGGGAGGATCGAGGCGCTGCCGTAGGGGGCCGCCGACACCGCGCCCGTCGCCTCCTTCGGCGCGTCGAGGTAGCGGTGCCCCGGCAGGAACTTCGCGAGGTGCG
>JAHCAK010000080.1 GCA_019634955.1 Burkholderiales bacterium | reverse complement strand
GAGGTCCGCCGCCGCGGGAATGGCGACGGCTTCGCGCGCCGCCGCCTCCTCCACCGCCTTCGCGAGCGGGTGCGTCGACCCGCGCTGCACGGCGGCCGCGAGCGCGAGCGCCGCGGCTCGGGGGATCCCGGCCGGCACGACCTCGACGAGGGCCGGCCGCCCCTCGGTCAGCGTGCCCGTCTTGTCGAAGGCGACCACGCGCGCGCGGTGGGCGACCTCGAGCGCCTCGGCGTCCTTGATGAGGATGCCGTGGCGCGCGGCCACCCCCGTGCCGGCCATCACCGCCGTGGGCGTCGCGAGCCCCAGCGCGCACGGGCACGCGATCACGAGCACGGCCACGGCGTTGAGGATCGCCGCTTCCCAGTTCCCGGCCACCAGTCCCCAGCCGAGGAGCGTGGCGAAGGCGACCGCGACCACGGCCGGCACGAACACCTCGCTCACGCGGTCCACGAGGCGCTGGATGGGTGCCTTGGCCGCCTGCGCCGATTCCACGGCGCGGATGATGCGCGACAGCGTGCTCTCGGCGCCCACGGCGACGGTTCGCGCGACCAGGCGCCCCTCGGCGTTCACCGAGCCGCCGGTGATGCGGCTGCCCGGCGCCTTGGCCACCGGCAGGCTCTCGCCGGTGACGAGCGACTCGTCCACGTGGCTCGTGCCCTCGGTCACCTCGGCGTCCACGGGCACGCGCTCGCCCGGCAGCACCGCGACGAGGTCGCCCACCTTCACGACGGCGAGCGGCACCACCCGCTCCGCGCCGCCCTGCACGAGGCGCGCCGTCTCCGGGCGCAGCCGCGAGAGCGCGCGGATGGCCTCCGTGGTCTTGCGCTTGGCCCGCTCCTCGAGCCACTTGCCGGCGCGGACCAGCGTGATCACCACGGCCGAGGCCTCGAAGTAGAGGTGCGCCGACTCCTCGGCGATCGCGAGCCAGAGGCTCAGCCCGTAGGCGGCGCTGGTGCCGATGGCCACCAGCAGGTCCATGTTGCCCGCGCGCGCGGCGAGCGCCTTCCAGCCGGCGCGGTAGAAGCGCGCGCCCACCCAGAACTGGACGGGCGTCGCGAGCAGCCACTGCAGCCACGCCGGCAGCATCCAGTGCGCGCCGAAGAGGCCCGCGGCCATCGGCACCACGAGCGGCGCGGTGAGGAGCGCGGCGACCACGAGTTCGACAGTGTCGCGGCGGAGGCCCGCGGCCGGTTCCGCCTCGGGCGCCTCCGTCTTCACCGCGGCCTCGTACCCGGCCTTGCGCACGGCCGCGATGGCCGCCTCCGCCAATGCGGGGGGGGCCGCGAGCGAGGCGGTTTCCGTGGCGAGGTTGATGCTGGCCGCCTCCACCCCGGGCACCTTGAGCAGCGCCTTCTCGACCCGCGCCACGCAGGAAGCGCAGGTCATCCCCTCGACCTTGAGCTGGAGGAGGTTCACGGAACCGGGGGCGGTCACGGCGGCCACGGTCAACTCCCGGGTTGCGCGGGCGAGTAGCCCGCCTCGGCGATCGCCTCCACGAAGGCCCCGGCGGGCTCCGTGCTGGCGATGCGCACGCGGCGCGCGGCGAGGTCGATCTCGCAGCGGGCGGCGGCGTCGGTTTCCTTGACGGCTTTCGTGATGACCGAGGCGCAGTGGCCGCAGGTCATGTCGGGGACGGCGATTTCGATCACGACGGTGCTCCTGGTGGGTGGGTGACAGCGTCACTTTCCACCTTCCCACCGTGGGAAGGTCAACCCCCCCGGGGGCCAGGGGGACGTCGCCGATCAGTCGGCGAGGTCGGGCCCGATCACGGCGCGGAGCACCGTCTCGCTCAAGCCCAGGTGGCGGTCGTACTTGCCCGAGAACCACCACACCGCGCCCTTCTTGATGGTGAGGTCGCCCATGTGCCCGGTGAGCAGGCGCGCGGCGATGCGGCCGAGGGTGGGCTGGTGGCCGACGATCATCACGTGGCGGCCGTTCTGCGGCCACTGGGCCGCGCGCAGCAGCCCGTCCTCGCTGGCGCCCGGGCCGAGGGCGACCTGGACGTCGTACTCGAGGTCGAGCGCGTCGGCCGTCTGCCTGGCGCGCACCGCGGGGCTCGCGAGGATGTCCCACTGCCCTTCCAGGCGCGGGCGCAGCCACTTCGCGACGCGGGAAGCCTGCCGGCGCCCCTTGTCGGTGAGGGCGCGCTTCATGTCCAGGAGGCCGTCTTCGGCGTCGGCGTGGCGCCACAGGACCAGTTCCATCTTCCGCTCCATCAGGCTTTCGGGCGCCCATTACAGCACAGGCGGGCGACGCGCCCCCCGCCATGTGACAGCGCCGTTGCCGCTCAGCGCGAAGCGGCGGGAGGGAGCGTTGCGGCAGGCGGGGCGGGCGGGGCCGGCGCGGGGGCGGTAGCGGTAGCGGTAGCGGTAGCGGGCGCCTCCGGCACGAAGCCGTCCTGGCCGAATTGCCAGAAGAGGAAGGCGTAGATGTCGGCACGCTCCGCATCGCGGCGGCTGCGCGAGGCGCCGGGCCCGCCCTGCCAGTCGACGCGCAGCAGCACGGGCTTCCCGCTCGCGCTGGCCGCCTGCAGGCGCGCGGCCATCTTGGCCGCCTGGCCGGGATCCTGGCGCGGGTCGCCCACGCCGGTCGTGAGGAGCATGGCCGGATAGGCGGCCCCGTCCTTCACGTGGTGGTAAGGCGAGATGCGGCGCAGCCACTCGAAGCCCTCGGCCGTTGCCACGGAACCGAACTCGGGAATGTTGGCGGGCCCCTCCGGGGCGCGCTCGAAGCGCAGCATGTCCAGCGCGCCCGCCCGCGGCACGGCGGCGGCGAAGAGGTCCGGGCGGCGCACCACCGCACCGGCCGCGGCGATGGCGCCCACGCCCGCGCCCTCGGCCGCGAGCCTGCGCGGGCTCGTGAAGCCGAAGCGGATGAGGAACTCGGCGCAGGCGATGAAGTCTCGGATCGTGTTCTCCTTGGCGCCCTTCTGCCCGGCGCGGTGCCAGGCCTCGCCGTACTCCCCGCCGCCACGCACGTGCGCGAAGGCGATGATGCCGCCACGCTCGAGCCAGGCGAGGCGCCGCGCGTCGAAGACGGGCGTGAGCGAGGCCCCGTAGGCGCCGAAGCCGACGAGGAGCGTGGGGTTGTCGGCCGTGAGCACCGTCGTCTTGCGGTAGAGGAGCGTCACCGGCACCTTCGTGCCGTCGTGGCTCGGGGCGTAGAGGCGCACCTCGTCCATCGCCGAGAAGTCGGCCGCGGGCGGCGGCTGCAGGCCCGTGTCCCTCAGGTTGCCGGTCTTCGCCTCCACCGCGACCACGATGGGCCGCTCGAGGAAGCCCTGCAGGTGCAGCACGGCGCCGGGCCGCTCCGGGTGGGTGACCATCTGCGTGATCGCGACGTCGAAGGCCGTCTTCACGAACTCCGGCGTGCGCGATGCCCCGAAGCCGAGGTTCAGGCGCTCGAGGCGCTCGAGGCCGCCCACGGTCGAGCGCAGGTAGAGCGCGTCGGCGGCGAGCGCCATGCCGAGGATCACGGCCTCGCCCTCCGGCACGGCCACGCGCGGGCGCGAGACGCCGTCCTTGCCCGCCTTCACCAGCAGCACGCGGCCCAGCGGCGCGCCCTTGTGCGTGAGGACGTAGAGGTCGTCCTTCCACGCCTGGATGCCGGTCACGCCGTCGTCGTAGTCGAAGATGCGGGTCCACCGCGGCAGGCCCATCGCGAGCTCCCGCACCGGCGTCATGTGCACGGCGACGTCGCGGCTCACGCCGTTGCGCGCGATGGCGTAGGCGTGGGTGGAGTTCTCGGGCACCACGATCGACGGGAACACGAACTCGGGCACGCCGCGGGCGCCGCCGGCGCCGGAGGCGAAGACGATCTCGTCCTGCGCCGCCGCCCGGCCCAGCACGTGGCGGTAGACGCGGATGCCGGCGAGGCGGTGCGCCGGGTCGCCGGGGCCGCCTTCCGGCACGCGCGCGTAGTAGAACGCGCGGCTGTCGTGGTGCCACGCGAGGTGCGCGTTGAAGCGCGTGCGGTCGATCGCGACCCCGGTGTCGCGCGCGCCCCTCACCTCGAGCACGCGCAGCGTCGTCTCGCCCGTCCCGCCCGCGGAGACGCCGTAGGCCACCCACTGGCCGTCCGGCGAGGGGCGGTACCAGTCGATCGCGCCGCCGGGCACGACCTTCGCCGGGTCGACGAGGACGCGCTCGGCGCCGGCGAAGCCCTCGCGCACGCACAGGACGGGCGAATCGAGCCCCGGCGCGAGCTTCAGGTAGAAGACGCGACCGCGCTCGATGGCGAGGTCGCGCACCGAGACCTGCGCCCCCGACAGCTCGCGCACGCGCGCCGCCAGCGCCTCGCGCGCGGCGATGGCGGCGAGCGCGGCGCGCGCCTGCCAGTCCTGCGCCTCCAGGAAGGCGCGCGCGTCGTGCGAGCCCGCCTCCTCGAGCCAGC
>JAHCAK010000008.1 GCA_019634955.1 Burkholderiales bacterium | reverse complement strand
TGTCGCTGGACGGCTCCTATTACGCCGGCGACCTCCTGGGCGCCAGCGGCGGCCAGACGCTGGGCGGCGCCTACCCCGGGTTCCCCACCCTCACGAGCGTGGGGCCCGTCACGCTGGCGTTCAACAACGCGAGCACCGGCACCCTCGTGTGGCCGGGCGGGACGGTGCCCATCCAGCGCTTCAACATCGTGCCGAATGGTCTCAACCTCGACCCGGTGGAAGGCCAGCCCGAAAGCGGCTGGTGGTGGAACGAGCAGGAGGCCGGGCGCGGCTTCTTCATGGAGTGGCAGGGCGGCAACCTCGACATCGCCGGCTACATGTACGACGACGCGGGCAACTCGGTCTGGTACCTCACGACCGGCCCCATCGGCGGGACGGCCGCGGCGAGGAGCTTCGTCGGCAACTGGTGGACCTTCGCCGACGGGCAGACCCTCACCGGGCCGTGGAAGCCCAACCGGCAGACGAGCAGCAACGCGGCGCCCGTGACGATCCAGTTCAGCGGGCCGGACACGGCCCTCATGACCCTGCCCAACGGGCGCTCGACCAGCCTCACGCGCCACCGGTTCTGACGGACTGTCGCGGCTGCCTGCATTCCAGCCCGGGCTTTGCCCGCCCTGTCAGGGGGCGCTGGCACGGGGCGGGCCGGCCCCATAATCTGGCCCCATCGCCGAACCCCGGCCCCCGCATCACGAGGCACCCCGCGCCATGAGCACCGCCCAGAGCACCAAGCAGATCCTCAAGGAAATCGCCGACGGCGTGGTCGTCCTGTGGTGGAAGTTCTTCGACTGGCTGGCGGTCGTGCCGTGGAAGACGCTCGTCATCGTCTGCGTGCTGGTGATGATCACGGGCGGGATCCTCGGCGCGCCGCAGGTCTCCATCCTCTTCATCCTCGCCTCGCTCATCATCAAGGCCGTGGCCACCGGCAAGCACAGCGCCGAGGTGGCCGCGACCGAGGCCCGGCAGCGCGCGGAGAAGGAGCAGCTCGAGCGCACCGCGGTGGAGGCGCACCTCGAGGCGCTGCAGGCCCAGATCGAGCCGCACTTCCTCTTCAACACGCTGGCGAGCATCGACCAGCTCATCCTCACCGACCCGCCGCGGGCCTCCCGCATGCAGCAGAGCCTCATCAAGTACCTGCGCGCGGCCATGCCGCAGATGCGCGCGAGCGGCAACGGCGCGCGGCCCACGCTGGGCCAGCAGGTGGACCTCTCGCGCGCCTTCCTCGACATCATGGCCGTGCGCATGGACGAGCGGCTGCAGCCGGTGGTGAGCGTGCCGGAGGGCCTCAGGAGCGCGATCTTCCCCTCGATGATGCTGCAGACGCTGGTGGAGAACGCCATCCGCCACGGGCTCGAGCCGAAGGCCGAGGGCGGCAAGGTGGAGATCCGCGCCGAGATCGAGGACGGGCAGCTCGCGGTGCGGGTGTGCGACACGGGCGTGGGCTTCAACTTCAACAAGCAGGGCGGCGTGGGCCTCGCCAACATCCGCGAGAGGCTCAAGGTGATGTACCGGGACCGCGCCGAGCTCGTCATCAGCGTGCCCTCGGAAGGCGGCACCTGTGCGACCATCCGCATTCCCTACGAGGTCGCCCCGTCGCCCGCCGCCTGAGCCCATGCCCGCGAAGACCCCCACCGCCGTCATCGCCGACGACGAGCGCCTGATGCGCGAGCAGGTCGTTGCGCGACTGCGGGAGGCCTGGCCGGAGCTCGAGATCGTCGGCGAGGCGGTGAACGGGCGGGAAGCCGTGGCGATGGTGCGCTCCCGGGAACCGGACATCGTTTTCCTCGACATCCGCATGCCGGAGATGGACGGCATCGAGGCCGCGAAGGCCCTCGCGGGCCAGGCGCACGTGGTCTTCGTGACCGCCTACGACGAATACGCCGTCACCGCCTTCGAGCAGGGGGCGGTCGACTACCTCCTCAAGCCCGCCGACCCGGAGCGGGTGCGGACCACCTGCGAGCGGCTGAAGGCGCGGCTGGACACGAAACCCGACGCGATGACGGAGCTGCTGGCCGAGCTCGCGGCGCGGATCCCGGGCGGCGGCGCGAAGCCGCGCGACTACCTTCGCTGGGTGCAGGCGAGCGTGGGGCAGACGCTGCGCGTGATCCCCACCGCGGAGATCCTCTACTTCCGCGCCGAGGACAAGTACACGCGCGTGCAGACGGCCACCTTCGAGGCGCTCATCCGCAAGCCCATCAAGGAGCTCGTGGAGGAGCTGGACCCGGAGGAGTTCTGGCAGATCCACCGCGCCATCCTCGTGCGCATGGACGCCGTGGAGCACGTGGGGCGCGACATCCGCGGCCACCAGGTGGTGAAGGTGAAGGGCCGCGACGACCGGCTCGAGGTGAGCCGGTCGTTCAGCCACCTGTTCAGGCAGATGTAGGCCTTCGCGAGCGCCGCGACATCGCGGGGTGCTCCCTGCCGCGTTCGCTCCGCCTCGCTACGCGCGCTCGACCCGGCACTGGAAGCAGTTGAACTTCGAGCGGATGTGGACATAGGCGACCTCCGGGTTCGCGAGGATCCTGCGACACGCCGCCTCGAGCTCGGCGCCGGGCAGGACCTGCGCCGTTTCGTAGCGGATCCAGTCGTCGTGGCCGTAGCCCCGGATGATGGCCGGGGAGAGGTACGCGAACCACGCGGGCAGGCCGTCGCCCTCGTAGCGGGCGCAGTCGCGCGCGTGCAGGAAGATCGGCCCGGCCTCCGCGTACGGCTGCGGGCGGGGGAACGGCCGGTAGGAGAACACCAGCTTCTCGCCGCCTTCCTCGATGAGCTGGAGGCAATGGCGGCACGGGTTGGCCTTGCCCTCCGCGATCCGGACGAGAGCCGGCTGGCCGTTCGCATCCGGGCCGCCGCCGCGGAGCTTGGCCGCGTGCCCGGTGGGTATCCCGCGTACGATGAGTTCCATGGACATCCGCCGCCTCCTGGGTTGGTGTGGCATGACGGCGCATTGCAGCACGCGCGTCGCGTGCGACGCCTGCCGGTTTCGGACCTGCAATTCGCCGGGGGGAGGAAGCCGATCGCGCGCAGGCCGGGAACCCGTCACCTGCCCGTGGCGACGGGCCGCTGCCTGCGCGTTGTCCCTTTCACGGAGAGTGAGGCAGCCCACGACGCTCGCCTCGATCGCGCATGACTTCCGGCGGGCAGGCACCCGCGGGCACTGCCACGAGGATCCCTCGGCCCGGCTCGTCGGCGCGCAGCCCCCTGAACCCTGCCACCCGTGAAGAACCGCCGGTCCGCCCCTCCCGAGATCTGGAGCCGCCGGGGCTGGCGGCGCGGCGTGGCGATCCTCGGCGCCGCCTACTGCCTGGCCGCGTGGGCCTTCCCGGTCGTGGTCATGCTGGCCGTCCGCGAACTCCCCTACCTGCACGAGCGCGGCTTCCCAGAGCGCGTGGCGCTTTCGGCGATCGCCACCGCGGTGCTCGTCGTGGCGATGATCGCGAGCTTCCCCGGGCGGCTTCGCATCTACCGGGGCAGCTCGCCGGGGGAGACCGTGAGCTACGGACTGCTCGCCCTTTCGGGCCTGGCGATGTTCACGGTGGTGGGCGCGCTCTGGAGCGCCAATCTCTTCGGCGCACTCGCGAAAGTCCTGCCGGGCTCCGATTACTCGGCGCGGGTGGTCGTCACCGTCGTCGACCTCGGGGGAACGCGGAAAAAGGCCGTCTCCCTCACCCTGAGGCCGAAGGAGGGCATGAAGGAGCTGCACCTGGCCCTCTCGAATCGGCTCTTCGACGTGCCGGACATCCGGGCGGGGGATGAGTTGATCCTTGGCGGCAAGCAGGGCATCGCCGGGATCTACATCGACAGCTTCCGCATCGTCGCCCGCGGGCGGTAGGTCGCGCCCGGGCCGAGACCCCTTCCCCGGCCCGCGTCGCGGTCACCGCCGCGGCTGCACGATGGACCAGATGACGCCGGGGTTGCCGAGCGAGCCGGCAGACCTGAGGGCCGCGCCGTCCATGAGCCAGGCGTAGACCTCGCCCGTGCCGGCGTTGCGGAAGACGATGTCCGGCCTGCCGTCTGCATCGAGATCGCCCAGCCCCTGGATCACCCACTCGGGCCCGGCGTCGGGCACCTGCTGGTAACCGGCGACGGCGGTGCCGTCGAGGGTCCAGAGGTAGTTGTCGCCGTCGTCGCGCCGCCAGAGGATGTCGGCCTTGCCGTCGCCGTCGAAGTCCGCGAGGCCCTGTACCTGCCAGTCCGCGCCGAGCGTGGGCGCGAGCGCCGCCGCGCCCGTGATCGCCAGGCCGTTCATCGTCCATACCCAGGCCTCGCCCGTCGTGGCGTTGCGCCAGACGATGTCGGCGCGGCCGTCGCCGTTCGTGTCGGCCGCGCCCTGCACTGCCCACTCGGCGCCGAGCGTCGGGCCGACGAAGCCCTGCGCGAGGATGCCGCCGTCGTTCATGAGCCAGAGGTAGGTCTCGCCGGTCGACCGGCGGAAGAGCACGTCCGCCTTGCCGTTGCCGTCGAAGTCGGCCACCGCGACGGGTGTGAACTCGAGCGGCACGATTCCCGCATCCGTGAACGCGACGGGGCGCCGCCCGTCCATGTACCAGATGTAGAGGGCCCCGTCGTTGCGGCGCCAGAACAGGTCCGCCTTGCCGTCGCCGTTGAAGTCGCCGGTGGCCGCCACGCTCCACTCCGTGCCCACCACGCCGTAGGAGAACCCGGTGAGCGCGAAGGCGTCCATGGTCCAGAGGGAGAAGCCCCCGTCCGTCGCGCGCCATACCAGCTCGCTCTTGCCGTCGCCCGACGTGTCGGCTGGCGCGAGAGGCGTGGCGAAGGGGCGGTCGAAGGCGAGGATGCGGGACGCGGCGTCCGCCACGTAAAGCGCGCCCGCGGGGTCGGTCGCGAGCCCGAGCGGCACCGTGAAGCGCTCCCGCGAGACGGTCGGATCGGTCCCCGAGAACGTCGACTGGCCCACGAGCCCCGTCGCCGCCATCGACGACGCGAAGGGCGGCGCGAAGCGCAGGACACGGTGGTTCCCGGCGTCGGCTACCAGGAGCCCGCCCGCGCGATCGACGGCGATCCCGAAGGGCAAGCTGAGCCCCGTGGCGCCGGCCGCGGCCGTGGTGCCTTCGGGCGTCGTCTGTCCCAGCAGCAGGTCGAAGGGCATGTTGGTCGCGAACGGCGGCGAGAAGCGCACGACGCGGTTGCTCTCGGTCTCCGCGAACCAGAGCCGTCCCTGCGCATCGAGGGCGAGGCCGCCCTCGAGCGAGGGAAAGCGGATCGCGCTCGCGGAGCTGCTCGCGGCCGCGTTCAGCGCCGGCTGCCCGATCGCGACGCCCGCGGTCGCATTGAGCGACGGTGTGGGGTAGACGAGGATGCGGCGGTTGTCGGCGTCGTGGACGAAGAGCGAGGTGGCGCCGGCGGCGACGGCGCCGGGCGAGGCGAGGCTCTCGGCGCTGATCCCGCCCTTGTTCGCCACGCGCGTGTCGAAGACGCCGCCTTGCCCGAACACCTGCGTGGCCGCCATGCCCGTCGAGAACGGCGGCACGAAGCGCAGCACGCGGTGGTTGCCGCGGTCGCTCACGAAGAGGTGGCCCGAACGGTCCGTGGCCACCCCGTAAGGCTGGCAGAGGGTCGTCGCGTCGATGGCCCCGCTCGCGCAGCCCGGGCTCAGCGTCGTGAACTCGTCGGCCTGGCCGATGATCACGTCCGCGCTCTCGCCGTTGTGGAAGGCGGCGGCGCTCGGCCAGGACATCACGCGCGAGCTGTCACGGTCCGCGAGGAAGATCCGTCCCGAAACGGGGTCGACGGCCAGGTGGCGAGGCGAGACGCCGATCGTGGCGGCGTTGGCGAGCCCGAGCACCTCGGCGCCAAGGAAGGATGCGCTGTTCTCCGCCGCGTGGAAATTACGCTGCCCGAGGAAACGGTCCGCACTGGCATCCATGCCGAAGCGGATGTAGAGGGGAAGGTTCACCGCCCCGGAGATGCCGCCGCCGGGCACGGGATTGGTGACCACCACGAGGCTCGGCGGGCTGCCGAGAGTGCCCGCCGCCACCTGCGCCAGGAGGCGGTTGCGCGAGAGGTATTGCGTGGGCCGCGCCAGCCCGGCCACGGTCACCACCGAGCCCTGGTAGAAGCTGGAGCCGCTCACCGTGAGCGTGAGGTCGCCGAAGGTGCTCGGCACCTCGCCCGGGCCGAGCGCGCTGATCACGGCCGCCACGCGCGGCCGCGGCACGTCGTACCGCAGCACGCGGCCGTTGCCGTCGTCGCCCACGAGCAGGTTGCCGGAGCGGTCGATCATGGGGAGGACGGGGTTGCAGAGGGTGTCGGCGGCGGGCGCGGCCAGGGCCCGGTTGCACGACCCGCTCGCGAGATCGGCCTGGCCGATGGCGGCGGTGGCGCTGGCGCCGGTCGCGAGCGTGGTGAAGCGCAGCACGCGGCTGTTGTTGCGGTCGGCCACGTAGACGACGCCCCCGTGGTCGACCGTGACGCCCGCGGGATTGCGGCAGGTGCTCGCGGTCGTGCCCTGGGTGGCGGTCGTGAGCGCCGCCTGGCACAGCACCATGTCCGCGGATCCGTCGCCGATGCCCATCCCCTGGTCGTAGCGAACGACGCGGTTGTTCAGGAAATCCGCCACCCAGACGTTGCCGGCCGCGTCGATGGCGGCCTGGTAGGGGCCGGAGAGGCCCGTGGCGGTGGTCGCGGCGGCGTTCGTGGCGAAGCTGGCCGTGCCGCCCTGCCCGAAGACCTTGTTGGCCTGCGCGCCCGCGGCGACGGGCGCGGGAAACCGCAGCACGCGGTTGTTGGAAAAGTCGGCGACGTAGAGGTCGCCACGCCGGTCGTGGGCGAGGCCCCGCGGGCTGTTGAGCGTGTTGGCCGCGACGGCGCCGCCGCGGTTCGCGGCGCCGGAGACGAAGTCCGCCTGCCCGACGACCGAGTTCGCGGCCATGCCGGTCGCGAATGGCGGGTGGAACACGAGGATGCGGTGGTTGCCGGTGTCCGAGACGTAGAGGCGCCCCGCGCCGTCCACCGCGACCGCGATGGGAAAGTTGAGCGTGTTGGCGGCGATGGCACCGCCCCGGTTGGGAGCGACCGAAGTGAAGTCCGCCTGCCCGAGCACGAGGTTCGCGGCCTCGCCGTTGGCGAGACCCGCTGCCGAGGCGAAGCGCAGGACGCGGTGCTGGCCCAGGTCCGCGACCCACAACTCGCCGGTGACCGGGTCCTCCGCCGTGCCGCTCACCTGCACCATGCTGGCGGCCGACGGGGCACCAGGGGCCAGCGTGACGAAGTCCGGGCGCCCGACGACCGCGTCGGCGGTGTCGTCAAGGGGCGCGGCGGGGGCGGGCACGGCGAGTGCCACGAGGCATGCGCAGGCGAGGGCGAAACGCGTCGGTTCCGGGATCGTCATGACGGTCTCCGCGAGCGGGATCGGGGGAATCCTACTTCACCGCGTCGGCTGCGTGAACCAATCGGTTCCGCGACCACCGGCCCCGGCCGCGGTCGTCGCCGCGGCCCGACAGGACTAGAATCACGGGCGGGCATCGTTCGCCTTCAAGGCCGGCGCCGCCACCGCCACTGCCGGGCCAGGACGGCCTCGATCCCCTGACGAACGCGCATTGATCCGCCCCTTCGCCCCCGCCGATCTCGAGCCCGCCATCGCCCTCTGGAAGCGCGCCTGCGGCCTCACGCACGCGTTCCTGCCGCAGGATTTCATGGACACGGTGGAGAAGCAGCTCCGCGCCGGGGGCATGAACGAGGCGAGCACCGTCGTGTTCGACGACGGGGGCGTGCGCGGCTTCCTCACCATGACCGGAAACGCCATCAACGACTTCTTCGTGGACCCCGATCACCAGGGCCGCGGCATCGGCACGAAGCTCCTCGACCACGCCAAGGCGGGGTCGCCGGAGCTGCACCTGAGCGTCTTCACGCGCAACACCCGCGCCATCCTCTTCTATGATGCGAGGGGTTTCCTCGTGGTGAAGCGCCGCCACTACCCCGCCGCGAGGAACGAGATCCTCCTCATGAAATGGGAACGCCCGCAGCCATGACCCACATCGTCGAAACCCAGGAGCAGCTCGCAGCCCTCCTCGGCCCCGTGTCGCGCAATTCGCGGCTGAAGGAGACCGCGACGCTCAACGCCGCCTACCGCCGCTGGATCGAGCGCTCGCCGTTCGCGGTCGTCGCCACCAGCGGGCCCGGCGGCCTGGAGGCCTCGCCCCGGGGAGACCCGGCGCCGCTCGTGCGCGTCGTCGACGAGCGCACGATCCTGCTGCCCGAGCGCAACGGCAACAACCGCGCCGATGGCCTTCGCAACCTCCTCGCCGACCCGCGCATCGCGCTGATATTCCTGATCCCCGGCGTGGGCGAGACGCTGCGCGTGAACGGGCGCGCCACGATCGTGGCCGACCCGGCGCTCCTCGCCTCGTTCGCCGTGGATGGCAAGCCGCCGCGCTGCGTCTTGCGCGTCGCGATCGAGAAGGTCTTCTTCCAGTGCTCGCGCGCGATGCTGCGCTCGAATCTCTGGGACGCCGGGTCGCACGCCGCGCGTGGCGAGGTGCCCAGCGCCGGCGAGATGCTGGCGATCGCGACGGCCGGGGAGGTCGACGCGGCCTCCTACGACAGCACGCTGCCCGAGCGGCTGCGGTCGGGGCTCTACTGACGCGCCTCCCGCGTGGCGTACCCGAACCGGTCGCGCACGCTCGCGCTCATGGCGTCGCGGGCCGGCTCGCGGCGATCCGGGCGTAGCGCTGCCCGGCGTCGCGGGGCACCGCCCCGCGGCGCGCGAGCAGCATGAGGCAGCGCATCACGAGGTCGATGGAGCCGTAGCAGTGGTGCGCCACGAGCGCGAGGTGCTTGAGCTGCTCGTCGCCCATCGCGTCCGGCCGCGTGAAGTCGCGCACGTAGACGACGTCGGCTTCGAGCAGCTGGCGAAGCGGCTTGTACGGGTCGCCGTCGACGATGCACGGCGCGATGGGCCAGTTCTTCACCTCGGCGAAGCAGTGGGGGATGAAGCCCAGCCGTCGCAGCTCCAGATCGACCTCGCCGAACGGCGGCTGGCCTTCATAGAGCGTGACGAAGGAGACCTCGACCTGCGTGGCGACGGCCTGCGCGAGCTTCCCGCGGCCGTGCCGCAGCACGGCGAGCTCGCTGCCCTGCACGTCCATCTTGAGGAAATCCAGCCGTTCGATCTCGTCGATGTCGTCCAGCCGCCGCGTCCGCACCGGCACGCGCCCCGTGACTTCGCCCCAGTGCCTGAGCGCTCCGAACACTTCGAGCGTCGCCGCATCCGGCGCGAGGAGGCTCGCCATGCCCGGGGAGCGGCAGAGGTTGAGCGCGTGCGCCTCGCCGTCGCCCACGGCGTGCGGCAGGTAGCGCTCGTTGGGGCCCATCGCGGCTTGAAGCGCGGCGAGCGCCTCGGGCTGCGGCTCGAAACCCGTGACCCGGCACGCGCCCGCGGCGAGCATCGCCCTGTAGGGCGGATCGCCGCCGTGCGGGTTGGCGCCGATGTCGACGATCTCGGTGAGCCGCGCGGGCGCGAGGATCTCCGAGAGGGATTCCATCACGGGCGCGCGCCTACCACCGGCAGTTGCCCTCGCCGAACTCGTTGGCGATGAGCGGCACCACCGCGAGCAGGCCCAGCCCCTTGTAGGCGTCCTTGCACTCGGGCTTCCTCGCGTTCTCGATGGCGATCTGCTCCTTGGTCTTCCTCTCGGGCGCCGGCGGCATCGGGAAGGGCAGCAGCGCCCGGTTGCCCGTGCCCTCGCGCGCGATTTCGCGGGCGCGCGCCTTCGCGGCCTCGAGGTCGATGCGCGGCTCGGCGCCGGGCAGCGGCGCGGTGGAGGGCGGGCGGCGCAGGTTGTTGAAGATGGGCGAGTCGCGGCTCGCGCCCCCGCCGTCCCTCACGGCCTCGCGCGGGGGCACGCGTTCGGCGGGCCGCGCGGCATCGGGTGCGGCGGGTGGGCCGGCGGGCGGCTGCGCGATCGCCGGTGCGGGAGCAGGGGGATCGTAGGGCCGGATGGGGGCCAGCTCCACGGGCGGCGCCATCACGGGCGCGGCCGCGGGCACTTGCACCGGCTGCAGCGAGGGCGCGCTGATGGTGGGAAGCGGCGCCGGCGTGGGTGGCGCGGCGATCTCGACCGGCGGCGCGAGACTCGGCGCCACGGCGCCCGCGCCGGTCGCCTCCAGCGTCGTCGTGGGAATGACGGGCAGCGGCCGCGGCGCGGCGATCTCCACGGGCGGCGCCATCGCAGGCTCCTCCGCCTTGCGCGGCGCCCACTCGATGGCGGGCACGGCGATCACGGGCACGTCCGCCTTCACCGGGTCGATTCGCGGCGCGGTCATGAGATCGGCCGTGGCGGGCGTGGCGGGCGCTGCTGGCGCGATGGGCGCGGGCACAGGGACTTCCGCGATCTTCGGCGCCTCGAGGTCGGGCTGCACGGGCGGCGGCTCCGCCGCCTTCTTCGCGGCCTCGCGGCGGCGCTCGCGCTTCTCCAGCAGTTCCGTGCCGGGGAGCGGCAGGGCAGGGCGGGCGACGGTCTCGCGCCCCACGCCGGCGTCGAGCAACGGCCCGCGGATCGTGACGTCCAGCCGCCCCCACGCCGCGCGCCCGTCCGCCGAGCCGCCCGAGGGGCTGCCGAAGAGCAGGATGAAGAACGCGTGCAGCAGCAGCGAGAGGACGACGAATTGCGCGAGCGACGGGCGATCGTCCGCGCGGCGTGCGGCACGGTGCGCCGGCGGGGCGGGCAGGCGCGGCTCGAGGCGTCGGGAGGCGGCGGAGGGCAAGGGGCGCGGGGTTCGGGGGCTTTCCGAACCGGTTAGCTTAGGGCATCCGTCGGTAGGCCTAGGCTGCGACCGGCTTCCTGGCCCGGGCGGGCGCCTTGCGGGCGACCGTGGCGAAGCCGGGCCAGTCGCGCGCCATCGCGAGGAAGCGATCGAGGAGCGGCGTGCGCTCGCCCGCGCGCCAGGCGAGGAGGAGCCGGCTCTGCGAGGCCGCCCCGGTGATCGGCTGGTAGGCGATGCCGGGCACGCTCGCGTTGCGGTAGGTGTCCGGCAGGATCGAGATGCCCGTGCCGGCGGCGACGAGGGCGAGGATCGTCACGCCCTCGCGCGCCTCCTGCACCACGCGCGGGGCGAAGCCCGCCTGGCTCGCGAGCCCCGCCACGTGGTCGGTGAGCCCGCAGCCGACGCCGCGCGGGAAGAGGACGAAGGGCTCGTCGGCCAGTTCCGCCATGCGCACGCCGCCGCGCTTCCTCGCGAGGCGGTGCGAGGCGGGGAGCACGGCCATCAGCCGGTCCTCCCAGATCGCGCGCACCGCGATGTCCGCGCCGGCGGCGAACTGGTGCGAGGGGCGGAGGAAGCCCACGTCGATGCGCCGGTCGGCGAGCGCCTGGATCTGCGCGCCCGTGGAAAGGTGGCCCATCTCCACGCGCACGGCGGGGAAGCGCTCGCGGAAGGTCTGGATGAAGCGCGGGAACGGCTCGAACATCGGCACCGACCCCGTGAACGCGATGCGGATCTCGCCCGCCTCGCCGCGGGCGGCGCGGCGCACCTCGTCGCCCGCATCGTCCAGCTGCGCGAGGATGGAGCGCGCCTGGGCGAGGAAGAGCCGCCCGGGCTCGGTGAGGCGGACGCTGCGGCGCGTGCGCTCGAGGAGCGCGGTGCCCAGCTCGTCCTCCATCGCCTTGACCTGCTGGCTGAGCGGCGGCTGGCTCATGTTGAGGCGCCGCGCGGCCCGGCTGAAGTTCAGGTCCTCGGCGACGGCGACGAAGTAGCGCAGCTGGCGGATGTCCATGGTTATAGGCGAATCGAATCACTGGCGCGGGAAAGACATATTGGACGCGATCAAGCGCCGGTGCAAACATCGCCGGGCGAGCGAAAGGCGAGGGATTCCCATGATCATCGACTGCCACGGGCACTACACGACCGCCCCGAAGGCGCTGGAGGGCTGGCGCGCGACGCAGGTGAAGGCGCTGGAGGGGGGCGCGGCCGCGCCGGGGCGCGCCGACCTTTCCATCAGCGACGACGAGCTGCGCGAGAGCCTCGAGAAGTCGCAGCTGCGCCTGCAGCGCGAGCGCGGCACCGACCTCACGCTCTTCTCGCCGCGGGCGATGGCGATGTCGCACCACATCGGGAAGGCGGAGACGAGCCAGGAGTGGTCGCGCCTCTGCAACGACCTCATCCATCGCGTCTGCACCCTCTACCCGGCGAATTTCGCGCCGGTGTGCCAGCTGCCGCAGTCGCCGGGCGTCGCGCCCGCCAACTGCATCCCCGAGCTGGAGCGCTGCGTGAAGGAGCTGGGCTTCGTTGGCTGCAACCTCAATCCCGATCCCTCGGGCGGCCACTGGAAGGACCCGCCGCTCACCGACCGGTGGTGGTACCCGCTCTACGAGAAGCTGGCGGAGCTGGACGCCCCGGCCATGGTGCACGTGAGCGCGAGCTGCAACCCGTGCTTCCACGCGACCGGCGCGCACTACATCAACGGCGACACGACGGCCTTCATGCAGTTCCTCACCTCGAATCTCTTCAGGGACTTCCCGACGCTGCGTTTCGTGATCCCGCACGGCGGAGGCGCCGTGCCCTACCACTGGGGGCGCTACCGCGGCATCGCGCAGGACATGAAGCTGCCGCCGCTGGGCGAGCACCTGCTGGGCAACGTGTTCTTCGACACCTGCGTCTACCACCAGCCCGGCATCGACCTGCTGCTCAAGGTGATCCCGGTGGACAACATCCTCTTCGCCTCCGAGATGGTGGGCGCCGTGCGCGGCGTCGACCCGGAGACGGGCTTCCACTTCGACGACACGAAGCGCTACATCGACGCGGCCCCCGGCCTCACCGCTGCGGACCGCGCGAAGATATTCGAAGGCAATGCGCGGCGGGTCTACCCCCGCCTGAAGCTGCCCGCGTGACCCCGAAAGCCGCGAACAACCCCCGGAGGAAACCGACATGACTTCCCGCACCTGCTCGATCGTGCGCGCCGCGGTGCTGTGCGCGGCCGCGATCCTCGGCCTCGGCGCCGCACCCGCGGCGCTGGCCCAGGCCTACCCCGCGAAGACCCTGAGGATCCTCGTGGGCTTCGCCCCCGGTGGCGCCATGGACATCGTCGCGCGCACCGTCGGCCAGAAGATGGCCCCGGGCCTCGGGCAGGCGGTGGTGATCGAGAACAAGCCCGGGGCCGCGAGCAACATCGCCATCCGGCAGTTGATCGACAGCCCGCCCGACGGGTACACGGTGATGCTGGTGGCCAACGGCCTCACCGCCAACCCGCTCCTCTACACGCAGCAGCCGTTCGACCCCAACGCGGACGTGACGCCCATCACGTTGGTCGCGCGCCTGCCGGTGGTGATCGCGGCCAACCCGAAGTCGGAAGTCTCCTCGCTCGCGAAGCTGGTCGAGCTCTCGAAGGCGAAGCCGGGAAGCCTCAACTACGGCTCGCCCGGCAACGGCTCGACGCCGCACCTCGCGGTGGAGCTCTTCGCCCGTGGCGCCGGCATCCAGCTCTCGCACATCCCCTACAAGGGCGGCAAGCCCGCGATCGCCGACGTCCTCGGGGGCCAGCTGCCGCTGGTGGCGGTGAACGCGGTGGAGGTCCAGCCGCTGTGGAAGGACGGCAAGCTCAAGGTGCTCGCCGCGCTGAGCGCGCAGCGCGTGGCCACGATGCCCGACGTGCCGACCATCGCGGAATCCGGCTACCCGGGCTTCGAGGCCAACGTGTGGCACGCGTTCATCGCGCCGAAGGCGACGCCGCCCGCGATCGTCGAGAGGCTGAAGGCCGAGATCCACAAGGCGCTGGCCGATCCCGAGGTGAAGGAGCGGCTGGCCAACCTGGGCGCCGAGGTCTCGCCCTCCACGCCGCAGGAGCTGGCCGCGCTGGTGCGGGCCGAGCACGAGCGCTACGCGAAGCTCGTGCGCGAGGCCGGCATCAAGGCGAACTGAAGGGACCCGCCTCCCCGGCGCAGACAGGAGCCGTCGCATGCCCATCGGATTCCGCATCCTCCCCAGCCCGAAGCGCACCGACCCGAAGCTGCTCGAGCGGCTGCGGGCGCTTCCCGTCTCCAACGTGAGCGACAACCTGCAGCGCGGCTTCGGCACGAACCTCGAGCCGATGCACCGCTCCGGCCGCATGGCCGGCACCGCCTTCACGGTGCGCACGCGCCCGGGCGACAACCTGATGGTGCACAAGGCGATCGAGATGGCCGAGCCGGGGGACGTGATCGTCGTCGATGCCGGCGGCGCGCTCGAGAACGCGATCATCGGCGAGCTGATGGCCGGCTGGGCGGAGAAGCGCGGCGTGGCGGGCTTCGTGATCGACGGCGCCATCCGCGACTCCGAGGCGCTGGCCGAGGGCGATTTCCCCGTGTACGCGGCGGGCGTCACGCACCGCGGCCCGTGGAAGGACGGCCCCGGCGAGATCAACGTCACGGTGGCCGTGGGCGGCATGGTCGTGAACCCCGGCGACCTCGTCGCGGGCGACCACGACGGCGTGGTGGCGATCCCGCAGGCCGACGCGGAGCAGGTCATCGCGGCCGCGGAGGCGCAGCACCGGAAGGAAGCGGCCGCGATGCAGGCCATCAAGGCCGGCACCTGGGATCGCCGCTGGGTCGACGAGGCGCTCAGGGCGCGCGGCTGCGAGATGCCGTGATGGATGCGCGGGCGCGGCAGGCCCTCGCGCCCGCCGGGGCGCTGCGCATGGGGCTCTATGCCGGGAGCCCGACCTCCCTCGTCGCCGATGCGGGGACGGGGGAGGCAAAGGGCGTCGGCCACGATCTCGGCCTCGCGCTGGCGGGGCACGTGGGCGTCGCCTTCGATCCGGTGGTGTTCTCGCGCCCGGCGGAGGTCCTGGAGGCCGCGAAGGCCGGCCGCGTCGACCTCGCCTTCACCAACGCGACGCCCGCGCGGGCGAAGGACCTCGACTTCACGCCCGCGTTGCTCGCGATCGAGCTGGGCTACCTCGTTCCGGCTGGATCGCCGATCGCGGACGCCGAGGCAGTGGATGCGCCCGGCGTGCGCGTGGGGGTGAGCGCGGGCAGCACCTCCGAGGGCGTCCTCTCGCGCGAGCTGCGACAGGCCGCGGTCGTGCCGGTGGTCTCGCTGGAGGCGGCCGGCCAGTGGCTCGCGCGCGGCGAGCTGCAGGCATTCGCGACCAACAAGGCGATCCTCTTCGAGATGGCCGACGGGCTGGCGGGCTCGCGCGTGCTCGCGGGGCGCTGGGGCCTGGAGAGCCTCGCGCTCGGGATCCCGAAGGGCCGCGGGGCGGCGCTTCCCCTGCTCCTCGCGTTCGCCGAATCGGCCGCGGCCGGGGGCCTGGTCGAGCGCGCCGCCGCGCGCGCAGGGCTGCGCGGCTGGACGAAGCCCGGCGCCTGATCGCCCGCGCTACCGGCCCGCCGCGCGCAGGAAATCGAAGTCCACGCCCTGGTCGGCCTGCGTCACGGTGTCCAGGAAGAGCTTGAGGTAGCCGCGCTCCGCGGTGGGCGGCGTCACGGGGTGCTCGGCGCGCCGGCGCGCGAGCTCATCCTCGCCCACCATCAGCACGAGCGCGCGCGCGGGCACGTCCAGCCGGATGCGGTCGCCGGTCCGCACCCACGCGAGCGGCCCGCCCAGCGCCGCCTCGGGGGTCGCGTGCAGCACGATGGTGCCGGCCGCCGTGCCGCTCATGCGCCCGTCGGAGATGCGCACCATGTCCTTCACGCCCGCGCGCGCGAGCTTCTTCGGGATGGGCAGGTAACCGGCTTCCGGCATGCCCGGCGCGCCCTTTGGGCCGATGTTCTTGAGCACGAGGATGTCGTCCGCGGCCACGTCGAGGTCGTCGCGGTCGATCCGCGCGGCGAGGTCGGCGGCGTTCTCGAAGACGACGGCGCGCCCCTCGTGGCGCATGAGCTTCGCGTCGGCCGCCGACTGCTTGATGATGGCCCCGCCCGGCGCGAGGTTGCCGCGCAGCACGGCGATGCCGCCTTGCGCGAAGACCGGGTTCGCGAGCGGGCGGATCGCCTGCTGCGGGAAGCCGGGTCCGGAGGCCTCGATCTCCTCGCCGAGAGTGCGGCCGGTGACCGTCATCGCGTCCAGGTGCAGCAGGGGCTTCAGCTCGCGCAGCAGCGCCGGCACGCCGCCGGCGTGGTGGAAGTCCTCCATGTAGCCCTGGCCGGAGGGCTTCAGGTCGACGAGCACGGGCGTCTCGCGGCCCAGCTCGTCCAGTCGCGCGAGGTCGACCGGGATGCCCAGGCGCCCGGCGATGGCCGTGAGGTGCACGATACCGTTGGTCGAGCCGCCGATCGCGAGCAGCACGCGCAGCGCGTTCTCCACCGACTTCGCGGTGACGATGCCGGCGGGCGCGAGGCGGCTCCTCGCCAGCGCCACGGCCGTGGCGCCCGAGCGCTCCGCGACGCGCATCCGGTCGGCGGTGACGGCCGGCGGCGAGGCGCTGCCCGGCAGTGCCATGCCCAGCGCCTCGGCGACGCAGGCCATGGTGCTCGCGGTGCCCATGACGGAGCAGGTGCCCACGCTCGCGACGAGCTGGTCGTTGACGCGGCCGATCTCCGCCTCGTCGATCTCGCCGGCCCGGTAGCGCGCCCAGTAGCGCCGGCAGTCGGTGCAGGCGCCCACGCGCGTGCCGTCGTGCGAGCCGGTGAGCATCGAGCCGGTGACGAGCTGGATCGCGGGAACGCCGGCGGAGGCCGCGCCCATGAGCTGCGCGGGAACCGTCTTGTCGCACCCGCCGACGAGCACCACCGCGTCCATGGGCTGGGCGCGGATCATCTCCTCGGTGTCCATCGACATGAGGTTCCTCAGGAACATGCTCGTGGGGTGCGCGAAGCTCTCGTGGATGGAGATGGTCGGGAACTCGACCGGAAGGCCCCCGGAGAGCATCACGCCGCGGCGCACCGCCTCGAGGAGCTGCGGCATGTTGCCGTGGCAGGGGTTGAAGCCGCTGCCGGTCGCGGCGATCCCGATCACGGGCCGCGAGAGGGCGTCCCCCGTGTAGCCCGCGCCCTTGATGAAGGCCGTGCGCAGGAAGAGGGAGAAATCCGTGTCGCCGTAGCTCGTGAGGCCGCGGCGCAAGCCCTCGCCGGGCGGGAGTTCGGAGTCCTTCGATCGGGAGTCGTGCGACATGCGCTTGGGGGCGGATAGAATGCGGGGAAGGAAAAGCCTACCCGAAATCCCCATGCCGAAGCTCGACGAAGGCGCAAAGGGCGTCTACCTCATCACCGTCACGCCGTTCCGCGACGATGGCGCGCTGGACCTGGACAGCCTCGACCGGCTGACCGACTTCTACCTCGGCTGCGGCGTCACCGGCCTCACCGTGCTGGGCGTGATGGGAGAGGCCCCCAAGCTCACCGCGGAGGAGTCGCGCACCTACGTGAAGCGCGTGCTCGCGCGCGTGGGCGGCCGCGTGCCGGTGGTCGTGGGCGTCTCCTCGCCGGGCTTCGCCGCGATGGGCGAGCTCGCGAAGTCCGTCATGGACCTCGGCGCCGCCGGCGTGATGGTGGGACCCGGCGCGCAGGTGCGGACCGACGACCAGGCCTTCGCCTACTTCGAGATGGCCGCGGAGACGCTCGGGCCCGGCACGCCCTTCTGCGTGCAGGACCATCCGCTCGCCTACAACGGCGTGCAGCTCCCGGTGCCGGTGCTCAAGCGCATCTTCCAGGCGATACCGACGGCCGTGATGCTCAAGCACGAGGACTGGCCCGGCCCCGGCCTCGCCAAGCTCTCGGCGATCCGCGCCGCGGGCGGCAAGGGCGAGATCCGCCGCGTGTCCATCCTCGCCGGCAATGGCGGCGGGCTCTTCCTGCCCGAGGAGCTCTCTCGCGGGGCGGACGGGGCCATGACCGGCTTCAGCTATCCCGAGATGATGGTGGGCGTGGTGGCCGCGCACGCCGCCGGCGACGTGGAGCGCGCGCACGACCTCTTCGACGCCTACCTGCCGCTCGCGCGCTACGAGCAGCAGTCCGCCCTTGGCCTCGCGGTGCGCAAGTACCTCCTCCTCAAGCGCGGCGCCATCGCCTCGATGGCCATCCGCAAGCCCGGCCCGAGGCTTTCGGCAGCCGACATCGCGGACATCGACCGCCTCATCGCACGGCAGGAACGCAGGCTCACGGAGCTCGGCTGATGGCACTCGACCCGAAAGTGATTTCCACGCTGTCGCAGGTCACCACCGCGACGATCACCACGCTGCTCCTCAAGAAGGGGCTGCGCAATGTCTGGATGCGCGGCACGCGGCCGCTCGAGCCCGGGCAGCCGCGCCTCGTGGGGCCGGCCTTCACGCTGCGGTTCGTGCCGGCGCGGGAGGACCTCGCCACGCCCGAATCGTGGTCCAAGCCCATCTCGACCCGGGCGGCCATCGAGGCCATGCCCGAGGGCTGCATCTGCGTGGCCGACGCGATGGGCGTCGCCGACGCCGGCATCTTCGGCGACATCCTCTGCGCGCGCATGCGGAAGCGCGGCGTCGCGGCGCTCGTCACCGACGGCGTCCTGCGCGACGTCGCGGGCGTCCGGGCCACGGGCCTGCCCGTGTGGTGCCAGGGGGCCGCCGCGCCGCCCTCGGTAGCGGGCCTCACCTTCGTGAACTGGGGCGAGCCCATCGGCTGCGGCGGCGTCGCGGTCTTCCCGGACGACGTGGTCGTCGTGGACGACGACGGCGCCGTGCTCATCCCGCAGGCCTTCGTCGCGGAGGTGGTCGCCACGGCGCCGGAGCAGGAGCGCCTCGAGGGCTGGATCATGGCCGAGGTGGAAAAGGGCGCGAGCCTGCCGGGCCTGTACCCCCCGAACGCCGAGAACAAGGCCCGCTACGAGGCCTCGAAGAAGGGCTGAGGGCGCCGGACAGGATCCGATGATCGCGGGCCTGGTCCAGATCCTCCTCTTCCAGGGGCTCGGGGAACTCGTCGCGAAGTTCTTCCTGCCCCTCATCCCGGGCCCGGTGATCGGGCTCGTGATGCTCCTCGCGTGGCTGCGCATCCGCGGCAGCGTCCCCGCTTCCGTGGACCTCGTGGCCACGGCCTTCAGCCAGCACCTGGGCCTGCTCTTCGTGCCCGCCGCGGTGGGCGTGGTGATGTTCTGGCCGCACATCCGCGACCACGCGCTGGCCGTCGCCGTGGCGCTCGTCGCGAGCGTGGTGGCGACGATGGCGGTGACGGCGCTGGTCGTGCGCGCGCTGGCGAAGGAAGACCCGCCGTGACCCCGCAGCTTCCGGCGATCCACGAGATCTGGGTCTACCTCTCGGGAAGCCCGCTCCTCGCGCTCATCCTCACGCTCGCGGCGTACCAGGCCGGGGTGATGGCCTACGAGCGATTCGACCGCAACCCGCTGGCCAATCCCGTGGCCATCGCCATCGCGCTCGTGGCCGCGGTGATCACCGCGATCGACATGCCCTACGCGAAGTACTTCGAGGGCGCGCAGTTCGTGCACTTCCTCCTGGGGACCGCGACGGTCGCGCTCGCGGTGCCCATCTACAAAGGGCTGGAGGCGCTGCGCGGCCGCATCGTTCCCCTGCTCGCGGCGCTGCTCGCCGGCGGGGCGACCTCGATCGCCTCCGCCGTGGGCATCGCGAAGCTGATGGGGGCGGACGCCGCCATCATCGGCGGCTTCTACGCGAAGTCGGTGACGGCGCCCATCGCCATGGGGATCGCGGAGCGCGTGAGCGTCTCGCCCACGCTCACGGCGGTGTTCGCGGTGACCACCGGGATACTGGGCGCGATCCTCGTGCGCTTCGTGATGGACGCGATCGGCATGAAGTCGTGGTGGCAGCGCGGCTTCGCGGTGGGCGTGGCGGCCCACGGCATCGGCACCTCGCGCGCCTTCAGCGTGCATCCCGAGGCCGGCACCTACGCGAGCCTCGGGATGGGGCTGCACGGCGTGCTGGGGGCGGTGCTGATCCCGCTGGCCGTGCGGTTCCTGGCGTAGTCGCCCCGGAACGACAGGCGAAGGCGGTGAACTTCCCCGGAGCGTCCCGCTCCAACCGCCATCACTTCGGACAGGGGCGCGACCATGGAGAAGCGCAAGCAGGGCGTGGCCGTTGCCGCGCAGGGCGAGCTGGCGGAATCGCCGGTGCCCTCCCTCATGGCGCGCCTTTTCTCGGAGTCGCCGCTGGCTGCCAGGCGCAGGATCGTCGCCTCGCTCATCGGCGTGGCGGGGCCGCTCGCGCTGGCCGCGCTGGCCGACGGCCGGTTCGCCCGCTTCCTGTTCCAGTCGACCACGGACGCGATCAGGGTGTCGTTCGAGGACGTCCGCCGCCTCACGGAGGGCCAGGTGCTCGCGCTCGCGCGCTACGCCTGGGAAGCGAGCCCCGAGGTGTTCGACAGCCTCGCGCAGGCGCTCACCGCGGAGGACCCGTCCCTGCTTCGCACATTCACCGGCGCGCTGTTCCTCCTCGCGCTCTCGGCGCGCGGCGCCAGGCGGGGCGCCTCGCGCCGCGGGTGAGGCAGCGGCAGGCCCTCAGCCGACGATCGGCGCCAGCGCCTCGCCGATGCGCTGCATCTGCGCCTTCGTGACCATCCCGCCGAGGATCTTCAGGAACCGCTCGTCCTTCACGCCCGAGGCGATGTACTGGTGCCGGTAGGCGGCGAGCATCGTCGCGTGCACGGCGGCGCGCTCGTCGGCCGTGAGGTCGCGCAGCAGCGCGCCGGTGAAGCAGTCCGCGTCCGACCTCGCCTGCGACTGCAGGATGCCGTCGACCGCGCCCACGAGCCCGATCAGGTCGTCGACCGCGCGGTCGCGCTCCTTCGCGGAGAGCTTGCCGTCCTCGCGCACCCACTCCAGCTCGTCGAGGATCGCGTGCTGCGACTCCTCCTTCCAGTGGAACAGGAACACGTCCTTCCACAGCGGGTCGATGGCCTGCGCGGGCTCGATGCTCGAGCGGTAGTGCGCCTGCGTGAAGAGCTCGATGTGGCAGGTGAGGGCGAGCACGGCCCAGGTCGAGGCGCCGAGCACCGCCTGCGCCACCTCGTTGGGCCGCGGGGCGAAGGCGTAGGTCGGCGGCATGTCGGGGGCGAGCATCGCGTCGATGCGGCGGAAGAGCTCCTGGTGCTTGAGCTCCTCGTCGGTGAAGCGCACGAGGGCCTCGAGCGCCACCTGGTCGCCCATCCAGTGGTCGCGGCTCACCTCGAGGATCTTGGCGCCGATGAAGCGCTCGACGAGGCCGAACATGTTGGCGTAGGTGCGCCCCTGCACCTGGCTGAACAGGCGCCGCTCCGGGGCGGCGAGGAAGGCGAGCCGCGGCGCCATCGACAGGCCGTCGGGCAGGAAGGGCTTCTCGTAGTCGAACGCGCGGCCGCGGATCACGTCGCGGTCGATCTCCCAGCGGATGCGCTTGGAGACCTCGATGCACTTGGCGTAGCGGGGGGTGGTCGGGGGCAGGGTCATGTCCATGTCAGGCGGCTCCTTTCGTGACGAGGGGTCGGGATTCGGTGGAATAGCGGCTGTCGTTGGCGGCGTTGAGCGCGAGCTCCGCCGCATCGAGCGCCTGGACGACGGTGCGCCCCGGGCGGTCGATGACGAAGGTCTCGCCCTTGCGCAGGACGACGTCGCGGCCGTCGCCCTGCTGCGTGAGCCAGACGGTGCCGGCGGCGACGCGCAGGCGAAGCCCGCGGCCGTCGTCGATGCCGAGGAGCCCGTCGCGCGCCAGGCGCACGGTGGTGCGGGTCCATCGGGTTTCGCGGTGCATGGCCTTTCCTTTCGGGTCGAACGCGCCGGGATCGGCGTGAGGCGAATGGTGGCGGCGCCGCCGCGCGCGGAATTGACCGGCGCGCCGCCGTTCTTGCGGCAGGCGCCGCGTTCGCGAGATCGCTTGTCCGGGAATCCGTTCGGCTTGACCGGGAAGCCGCCGCGCCCGGGGTTGGCGGCCCGCTCGGCTTGCCCTTACCATGGCCGCACCTCTCCGGACCGGTGCCCCGCCATGGACGCGCTCTCCGAAGTCCTCAAGGTGCTCAGGCTCACGAGCGGCCTCTTCCTCGAGGCCGAGTTCACGGCCCCGTGGTGCATCGACTCGGCGCCGGGACGCGAGGACGTGCGCCACATCCTCCCGGACGCCGAGCACGTGTCGATCTACCACCTCGTCACCGAGGGGCGCTGCCGGGCCGCGCTGCCCGACGGCGCCCCGGTGGCGCTTTCCGCAGGCGACCTCATCATGTTCCCGCACGGCGACGGCCACCTGCTCGGCAGCGACCTGCAGCTCGCGCCCGTCGGCGCGGAGCTGCTGGTCGAGCCCTCCGCCGAGGGCGGCCTCGCGCGCATCCGCCACGGCGGCGGCGGCGAGCGCACGCGCTTCGTGTGCGGCTTCCTCGCCTGCGACAAGCGCCTGTGCCGCCCGCTCCTCGGGGCGCTGCCGCGCATGCTGCGCGTCGAGCTGGGCGACGGGCCGGCGGCCTCCTGGATCACCGCGACGCTTCGCCACGGCGCCTCCGAGACCCACGCGCCCCGACCCGGGTCGGAGGCGCTGCTGGGCCGGCTCTCGGAGCTGCTCTTCGTCGAGGCGATCCGGCACTACACCGCGTCGCTCCCGCCGGACCAGCTGGGCTGGCTCGCGGGGCTTCGCGACCCGCACGTGGGAAGGGCGCTCGCGCTCCTGCACGCGGAGCCGGCGCGCGACTGGGAGGTCGAGGCGCTCGCGAAGCAGGCGGGGCTCTCGCGCTCGGCGTTGAACGAGCGGTTCAACGCGCTCATCGGCGAGCCGCCCATGCAGTACCTCACGGGCTGGCGCCTCGCGCTCGCCTCCCAGGCGCTCGCCTCGTCGAACGACGCCGTGGCGCGCATCGCCGAGCGCGTGGGGTACGATTCGGAGGCAGCCTTCAACCGGGCGTTCAAGCGCGAGTTCGGCATCCCGCCGGCCGCGTGGCGCCGCAGCGTGAGGGCGACCCGGAGCCGAGGTGATGAAGATCCTGGTGAGTGAAGTGGGCCCGCGCGACGGGCTGCAGGCCGTGAAGCGCGTCATGCCCACGGCGGCGAAGCACCGGTGGATCCGGGCCCTGGCGGAGGCGGGCCTCGCCGAGATCGAGGTGGCTTCCTTCGTGCCGGCGAAGCTCCTGCCGCAGATGGCCGATGCGGCCGAGGTCGTGCGCGAGGCGGTGGCGATCCCGCGGCTCACGGTGCTCGCGCTCGCCCCCAACCTGCGCGGCGCGCAGGACGCCATGGCCGCCGGGGCGCACAAGGTCACGATGCCGGTGTCGGCCTCCGAGGCGCACAGCCAGTCGAACCTGCGCAAGCCCGTCGACGCGGCCATCGAAGAGGTCCGGCGCGTGGTGGAGTGGCGCGACGCGCTGCCCGGGCCCGCGCGGCCCGGCGTCGAGGTCGGCATCTCCACCGCCTTCGGCTGCACGCTGCAGGGCGAGGTGCCGGAGGACTTCGTGATCGCGGTGGCCGCGCGGCTCGCCGCGGCGGGCGTGGACTCGATCGGGCTCTCGGACACGACCGGCTACGCGAACCCGGCGCAGGTGCGGCGGCTCTTCCGGCGCCTCAAGGCCGAGGTGGGCGAGCGGATGGGCGGCGCGCACCTGCACAACACGCGCGGGCAGGGGCTCGCCAACGTGGTGGCGGCGCTCGAGGAGGGCGTGACCACCTTCGACGCTTCCCAGGGCGGCCTCGGCGGCTGCCCGTACGCGCCGGGCGCGAGCGGCAACATCGTCACCGAGGACCTGGTGTTCCTGCTGGAGTCGATGGGGCTCGATACCGGCATCGACATCGCGAGGCTCGTGGCCGCGCGCGCGGTGCTGGCCGAGGGGCTCCCCGGCGAGCCCCTCTACGGGCACGTGCCGGACGCCGGGCTGCCGAAGACCTTCCGCCGGGCCGCCGAAGGAGCGCGCGCATGAGCCGGCCGCTGCCGCTCGCGGGCATCCGCGTCGTCGAGTTCTCGCACATGGTGATGGGCCCCACCTGCGGGCTGGTGCTCGCGGACCTGGGCGCCGAGGTGATAAAGGTGGAGCCCGAGGGCAAGGGCGACCCCACGCGCTACCTCGGCAGCACCGGCGCCGGCTTCTTCGCGGCGTTCAACCGCAACAAGAAGAGCGTGACGCTTGACCTCGGCTCGCCCGAGGGCGCCGAGGCGGCGCGGAAGCTCGTCGCGGGCGCCGACGTGTTCCTCGAGAACTTCCGCCCCGGCGCGCTGGAGGCCAAGGGCCTGGGATACGAGGCGCTCTCGGCCGTGAACCCGCGGCTCGTCTACTGCTCGCTCAAGGGGTTCCTCGCCGGGCCCTACGAGAAGCGTACGGCGCTGGACGAGGTGGTGCAGATGATGAGCGGGCTCGCCTGGATGACGGGGCCCGTGGGCCGGCCGCTGCGCGCCGGGGCCCCGGTGAACGACATGATGGGCGGGATGTTCGGCGCCATCGCCGTCATGGCGGCGCTGCGCGACCGCGACCGCACCGGCCGCGGCCAGCACGTGCAGAGCGGCCTCTTCGAGAACGCGGCGTGGCTCGTCTCCACGCACATGATGCAGCACGCCGTCACCGGCAAGGCGCCCGAGCCGATGTCGGCCGGCAAGCGCGCGTGGGGCGTGTACGACATCTTCACCTCGGCCGACGGCGTGCAGGTCTTCGTCGGCGTGGTCACCGAGCGGCAGTGGGAGATCTTCACCGCGGCGCTCGGCGAGCCGGAACTGCTCGATCCGGCGTACGCCACCAACAACCAGCGCTCGAAGGCGCGCGAGACGCTCATCCCGCTGGTGGCGCGGCTGCTCGCGAAGCGCCCTATCGCCGAGATCGAGGCGATGTGCGAGAAGGCGGGGCTGCCCTTCGCGCGGATCGCCACGCCCTCGGACCTCTTCGACGACCCGCACCTCGCCGCCGGCGGCATGATCGACCTCGTGCTCCCCGACGGCACGAAGACCCGCATCCCGCGCCTGCCCATCCAGTTCGGCGACGACCGCATCGGCCTGCGCCTGCCGCTGCCGAAGCCCGGCGAGCACAACGACCTCCTGGAATAGACCGGTTCCGCGGAACCGGTCTGGTCCGGGGTCAGTCGTCGAGGGGCGCGGAGATCGCCGCGGCGTCGGCGGGGGAAGGCAGTTGCGGCCGGTCGCGCTCGCGGTTGACGAGGCACAGGAAGCCGAGCGGCGCGTCCGCGGCGGCGCGGAACTGGTGCCAGGTCATGGGCGGCACGCTCACGAGGTCGTTCGTCGCGAGATCCCACGCCTCGTCGCCCACGAGGCACCGCCCGCGGCCGCGGATCACCATCACGTTGTGCACGTGC
The DNA here is from genome assembly GCA_019634955.1 of Burkholderiales bacterium. Classification (GTDB taxonomy): domain Bacteria; phylum Pseudomonadota; class Gammaproteobacteria; order Burkholderiales; family Usitatibacteraceae; genus FEB-7. The sequence continues at coordinate 77,950 of JAHCAK010000008.1, read as the reverse complement.
TCGTGGCGCTCGAGCGTGGTCCACCCGCCCGGGGCCACCTCGAAGTAGCGCAGTTGCGTGGCGAGCGACGGATCGTCGAAGAGCACCTGGCGCGTGACATCCTTGAAGGGCGCGCTGCCTTCCTGCTTGTAGGCGAGCACCTCCACGCCCTCCCAGTGAAAACCGCCATCGTGCCTGCGGACGGGCTTGCCGGTCATGACCGCCTCACCTTCTCCACGAATTCCCGGCTGCGCTGGGCGAGCCGGTCCCCGGCCACGAGCAAACCGCCGCCGATGAGCAGCATCGTATCGCGCCCGTAGTCGGCGATCATCTCCGGCACGCGCTCGACGCCCATGCCCCCGGCCGGCACCGGCAGGATGGGCGCCAAGCCCTCCCAGGCGTCGCGCGAGGCGGCGGCGATGGCGAGGCAGGTGTCGCGGCCGTAGCTGAAGCGCCCGCCGTGGTTGGGAAAGATCGTCGCGTCCGCGCCGAACAGGCGGAAGAGCTTGCCCAGCAGGAGGGCGGGCGCGATGCGCGCGGCGCCGGCAAGAGCGGGATGCGCCAGCAGCGCGAGGCCCGACTCGCGCCGCAACTCGACGAACACCGGCAGCCCGACGAGCATCGGCGCCACGAGGGCGATGCGCAGCCCGCAGTCGCGCGCGACCTGCAGCTGGCCGGCGAGCGCGCGCGGGTCGCCCGAGAGCGTCGGCGCGTAGAGCGTCGCCCCGCCCGTCTCCCGGTTGGCCTCCGCGACGGCCTGCTGCACCGCCGGCACGCGCGCGGCGAACGGGCACGAGGCCTGGTTCGCGAGGCCGTGGTCGTCCTTCACCACGTCGACGCCGGCGAGCGCGAAGGTGCGCGCGAGGTGCACGAGGTGGTCCAGCGTCGAGCCCTGGGGCTTGAGGGCCGTGCAGGTGAGCGGGCGGTCCGGCGCGGCGAGCATGGCGCGAAGGCCGGCGATGCCGAACTCGGGCCCGGGGAATGCGTCCGCGAAACCCGGCGGGAAGTCCGCGTCCACGAGCTCGACCTCGGGCTGCAGCGAGCAGTTGCCGAAGAGCATGTTGGCGAGCTGGGAAGCCTCGTGGCCCGTGGTCCCGACCGCGAGGCCGAGGGTGACCTCGAAGGCGCCCTCACCCCCGGCCCCTCTCCCGCGAGCGGGCGAGGGGAGGATCCTCTCCACGGTGGCCACGACCTCGTCGCGCACGCGCGCGTCGCGGATGGCCTCGAGCGGCATCTCCACGCTCTGCTCGACGGCAAGGGCCCGCGCGCGCGCCTCGATGTCGGCGGCGGGGGCGGCGATCCGGTAGGTGGCGAGGATGCGCTCGACGCTCACCGGTACACCTCCCGGCGGTGGCCAAGCTTCACGACATGCACCGTGAGGACGGCATCCTCGATGGCATAGACCACCCGGTAGTCGCCCACGCGGACGCGGAACCGGTCCTTCATGCCCGAGAGCTTCTCGGCGCCGCCGGGCCGCGGATCGTCGGCCAGCGAGCCGATCGCCGCCACGAGCCGCTGGCGATTGCGCTTGCCGTCGACGGCCTCGAGCTCCTTCGCGGCCGACGCCTTGATGACGACCCTATATCTTCCCACGCTTGCGCAGCGACCTGACCACGGCCTCGAAGTCGAGGGAGGGTTCCTTCGCCCGTTCCTCGAAGGCGGCGAGGTCCGACGCGTCTTCCGCGAGGCTTCGGCGGACGGCGTCGTTCACGATCTCCGACACCGACCGCGAGGAAACGGCCGACTTGAGGCGAAGGGCCTGGTGAAGGTCGGGATCGAAATATACGGTGGCGCGCTTGGCGGTATCCATGGCAGCACTATAGCGTCATGACGTCATGACGTCAAAGCGTCACGCTGCCCTCAGGGAATCGACGATCTCCAGCCGCGCCGCGCGCACGCTGGGCAGGAACCCGCCCGCGAGCCCCATGGCGAGCGCGAAGAGGAGGGTCGCCCCGGCGATCCCCGGCGTGAGGTGGAATCCGAAGGCGAGCTGGCTGAAGCTCTGCCAGTTCATGGTGGTGATGGTGAAGGCCTGCAGGAACGAGGCGAGAACGAGCCCCGCCACGCCGCCCACGAGGGAGAGCATGAGCGACTCCACGAGGAAGGCGGCGAGGATGCTCGAGCGCCGGAAGCCCAGCGCGCGCAGCGTCCCGATCTCGGCGGAGCGGTTGGCGACCGCCGCGTACATCGTGATCATGGCCCCGATCATGGCGCCGATGGAGAAGATCACCGAGAGCGCGATGCCGAGGTAGCTGATGAAGATCGAGAGCGACTTCGACTGGTCCTGGTAGTAGGCGGGCTCCTGCTTCACCTCGAGGATGAGGCGCTGGTCGGCCGCGATGCGCGCCTTGAACGCCTCGAAGCCGCCGGCGTCCGCGAGCCGCACCAGCACGGAGGAGTAGGCCGTGCGCCGGAAGGCCTGCATCATCTGGTCCACGTCGCCCCAGATCTCGGAGTCGAAGCCGCTCTTCGCGGCGTCGAAGGTGCCGACGATCGTCCACTCGCGCCCGGCGAAGCGCAGCCGCTCGCCGATCCCGGTGCCGTCGAAGCCCTCGGCGATGGCGCGCCCCACCACCACCTCGGACGAGCCCGGGCGGAACATCCTGCCCTCGACGAGCCTCGCCTGCGGCCGCAGCAGCAGGCCCATCGCCGGCATCCCGCGAACCACGAGGTTGGCGGGCTTGTCGGAGCCGCGCTTGGGGATGGCGATGAGGACGAGGGTCTCCTTGGAGACGAGCGGCTCGCCGCCCGGGCCGCGCGCCACGCCGGGCAGCGTTTCCACGAGGGAGGCCTGGTCGCGGTAGACGGCGCTCTGGATCTCGGTCTGCGAGGCCGGGCGCAGCAGCACGGCGTTGTCCCAGCTCCCGGTCCCCACCAGCGTCTTGCGTAGCCCCGCGTCCAGCATCAGCACGGCGGCGAAGACGAAGACGACGAGCGCCATCCCGCCGGCCGTGAGGAGCGTGGTGAGCTTCCTCGTCCAGAGGTTGCGGAAGACGTAGGAGAGGGGAATCTTCATCCGATGTGCCGCAGCCCGTCGACGATCCGCACGCGCGCGGCCCGGATCGAAGGCAGGAGCCCCGCGAGGAGCCCGACCGCGAGCGCGCACGCGGCCTGCATCGCCACCGTCTCCGGCGCCACGCGGAAGACGGGGAAGAGCGAGCCCATGGCCGCCTTGAAGCCCGCCGCGGCGGGGAAGGTGGCGAGGATCCCCAGCGCCCCGCCCAGCAGCGTGATCGCGAGCGACTCGCCGACGATGAGCATCCCCACGAACGCCGGCCCGAAGCCCAGCGCCTTGAGGGTGGCGTACTCCGCCAGCCGCTCGCGCGCCGTCATCGCCATGGTGTTGGCCACCACCGCGAAGATGATCACGATCACGACGAAGGAGACGATGCGGATCGCCATCACGATCGTCTCCGTCTGCGCGATGAAGGAGAGCTGGAAGGCCTTCTCCGTCTCGGTGAGCGTCTCGGCGAGCGAGTTCGCGAACTCGCGGTCCACGGCCCGGCTCACCTCGGCCGCGCGCGAGCCGTCGGCGATCTGGATGATGAAGACGCCGACCTGCTCGGCGCGCCGCGGGTACTTGCGCCTGATCTCCTCGTTCAGGTAGTCCCAGTGGAAGTAGAGCTGGCGCGTGATGGTGGTGTCGTCGCGCGGCTCGTAGACGCCGCGCACGACGAACTCCCAGTTGCCGGGGTAGATCGTGCCCTTCACCGGGATCACGTCGCCCACCTTGAAGCCGTGCTGGTCGGCGAGGTGGCGGCCCACCATGGCGCCGCGGCGGTCCTTCTTGAAGGCGAGGAGCTCCTCGGGGTTGGTGCGGAACTCGGGGTACAGGTCGAAGAAATTCTCGTGGTCCACGCCGAACTGCGCGAAGAAGTTGGCCGGCGCCATGTCCTTGTAGATGCCGCCGAACCAGTTGGACACCGACACCGCCGTCACGCCGTCGACCGTGCGGATGCGGTCGCGGTAGTAGATGGGCAGCGGGAAGACGAGCGACACCGCGTTCCTCGCGATGAGGCGCTGCGCCGAGGCCATGTCGGAGCCCGCGTACCACGCGTTCACCACCGTGTGCAGCAGCCCGAAGGCGAGGATCGCCACCACCAGCCCGAAGAGCGTGAGCAGGCTCCGCAGCTTGTGCCGGAAGATGTTCTTGAAGACGAGCTTCAGGAAATGCATGGGAATCGGGGGAACCGCAGATGAACGCGGATGAACGCAGATGTGTCGTGAAGACGAGGGATGCCGCGCTTCGAGGGGGCCCGGGCCGCCCAAGGCACGGCGCGGCGATTCCTCAAGGAATATCCGCGTTCATCTGCGTTCATCTGCGGTTCCCCAAGGTCTTGTTCAATCGCTCCCTGCGGCATGGGGGGCGGGCGCGTCGACGAGCTCGCCCTTCTCCAGGTGCACCACGCGGCGGGCGCTCTCCACGGCGTGCCAGTCGTGGGTGACCATGACGATGGTCTTGCCCATTTCCTCGTTCAGGCGCCGCAGCAGGGCGAGGATCTCCCCGGCGCTCTTGCGGTCGAGATCGCCGGTGGGCTCGTCGGCCACGATGATCGCGGGGTCGGCGATGAGGGCGCGCGCGATGGCCACGCGCTGCTGCTGGCCGCCCGAGAGCTCGTTGGGATGGTGGTCCATCCGGTCGGAGAGGCCCACGAGCGAGAGCGCCATCTCCACCCGCTCGCGGCGTTCCCGCCTCGAGAGCGAGGTGAGCAGCAGCGGCAGCTCCACGTTCTCGAAGGCGTCGAGCACCGGCATGAGGTTGTAGAACTGGAAGATGAAGCCCACGTGGGCGGCGCGCCAGTCGGCGAGATCCGCCTCGGAGAGCCGCGTGATGTCCTCGCCGTCCACGAGGAGCGTGCCCGAGTCGGGCTTGTCGATGCCGGCGATGAGGTTGAGGAGCGTGGACTTCCCGGAGCCCGAGGGCCCCATGAGCGCGAGGAAGTCGCCCTCGGGGATCTCGAGCGAGATGTCGAAGAGGACGGGGACGGACTGGTCGCCCCGCCGGTAGCTCTTGGCCAGCCGCGAGATGCTCACCATCGGGCGCGCGGGCGCCCCGGCAGCCCCGCTCACTTCTTCAGGGGCGCGACGGTCGCGCCGTCCTTGAGCTTCTCCGGCGGCGCGAGCGCCACCTTGTCGCCGGCCTTCACGCCCGAGACCTCGACCAGGTCGCCGAGCTTTCGCGCCACGGTGACGGGCGAGAGCCTGGCCTTCATGTCCTTGTCGAGGACGAAGAGCACGTCGCGGCCGTCGCGTCTAGCCAGCGCCTCCGGGCGAACGGCGGTCACGGCCCTGCGCTCGTTCTCCGCCGGCGCGCGCTCGAGGAAGCCCACCTTGGCGCTCATGTCCGGGAGCACGCGGGCGTCCTTCTCGCGGAACGCCACCTTCACGAGCAGCGTCGCCTTGCTGCGGTCCACGGTGGGCACGATGCGCGAGACCTCGCCCAGCAGGCGCAGCTCCGGGTAGGCGTCGAGCTGGATCTCGGCGGGCATGCCGGTGCGGATCTTCCCGATGGCGCTCTCGGCCACGTCCGCCTCCACCTCGAGCGTGTCCATGTCGGCCATGTTCACGACGGCGCCCTTGGAGTCCGCGGCCGAGGAGAAGGGCGTGATGATGTCGCCCACGTTGGCGTTCTTCGTGAGCACGACGCCGTCGAAGGGGGCGCGGATGAGCGTCTGCTCCACGGTGACCGCGGCCGAGCGCACGTTGGCTTCCGCCACGCCGATGGCGGCCCTGAGGCTCGAGATCGCGGCCCTCGCCTTGTCGTGGCGGGCGCGGGCGGCGTCCAGCGTCGCCTCGGCGATGAACTTCCTCGCGAACAGGTCCTCGGCGCGCTTGAGGGCCGATTCGGCGTCGCGCCGCTCGGCCTCGCCCTGCTCGAGGTTCGCCTTCGCCGCGGTGAGGGCGGCCTGCGCGGAGTCGCGGGCGGCGGCGACGTCCTGGCTCTCCAGCCGCGCGATGACCTCGCCCGCCTTCACGCGGGAGCCTTCCTGCACGCCCAGCCACTCGAGGCGGCCGGTGGCCTTGGTCGAGATGGCGGCCTTGCGCCAGGCGACCACGCGGCCGGTGGCGTTGAGCACCGTGAAGCCTTGCGAGGGGAACGCGCTCGTGACGGTGGCCACGTCGACGGTGACGGGCGCGTTGGCGGCGCGGAAGGCGGCAAGCGCTGCGACGGCGGCGACGACAGCCGCGCCGACCGCCCACTTGACCCAGCGGGGCCTTCTTTTCGGCCCGAAGGACTTGGCGCCCCGGTCGATCTGCAGCTTCGAGAGATCCTGCGGAGCCACTCGGAAAGTCCTTGCGAATCAAAGACTCGGATTATACGCGTGGGGACTGTCCCCGCCTTTGCGGGACTGTCCCCGGAAAGTCAGAAGAGCCCGAGCGTGGCCGCGTGCAGCGGCTGGCCGCGCTCGGCCAGCGCGTCGAGGACGCTGAAGTGGTGCAGCGCGGGCAGGACCAGCGGCTCGCGGGCCTGCGGCGCCCAGCGCGCGGCGATGAGGCGCGACTGGCGGATGAACTCGCCGGTCTCGGCGCCGCCCACGGCGACCACGAGCGGGGCGGCGAGGGTGGGGCGCTTGTCGTGCAGGTCCAGCGCGCGCGCCGAGGCCGCGTCGAGCTTGAAGTCCGCGTTGCCGGAAAAATGCGGCAGCGGCGAGAAGTCGAATATGCCGCTCACCGGGACGCCGCCGACGACGCGCGCGGCGTCGAAGGCGAAGCACTCGCGCGAGGCCGCGAAGATCGCGCCCACGAGGTGCCCGCCCGCGGAGTGCCCCGCGAGCACCATGCGGTCGGCGCCCGCCCCGTGCACGGGGGCGTGGATGGCCAGCCAGTTCAGCGCCGCGATGGCGTCGTCGACGATGTCGGCGATGCGCACCTCGGGGCAGAGGCGGTAGTTCACGAGCGCCACGCTCACGCCCTCGGCCACCCACGCCGGCGCGAGCCACGCGAAGGCGCGCTTGTCGAGGCTGCGCCAGTAGCCGCCGTGGAAGAAGACGAGCAGCCGGTCGCTGCCCCGCGCGGGAAAGAGGTCGACGCGGTGGCGCGCGTGCGGGCCGTAGGGGAGGTCGAGGCGGCCGCGCAGCGTCTGGCGCACGTATTCCGAGTCGCGCTCCCAGCGCGTGAAGAACGCGAGGTGCTCGGGAACGCGCTGGCGGTTGTTGTACTCGCGCTCGACCCAGTCGGGCGTGAGCAGGTGCGGTGGTACGAGGAGCGGGTCCATGGGCGGCAGGGCGGAATTCTACTCCCGGCCAGCCGCGATAGACTGGCGGCGCAGCTCGCGAATCCTCCTGGAGCGGAACTTGAGCACGCCGACAGACGCCGAGGCCACCGGCCTTGCCCTTCTCGCCCGCGCCGAAGCCCTCGCGCGCCACAGCGACTCCCCCGACCACTACACGCGCACGTGGCTCTCCCCCGCCCACCGCGAGGCGGCGCGGCAGCTCGAGGCGTGGATGCGCGAGGCGGGGATGAGCGTGCGCACCGACGGGGCCGGCAGCGTCATCGGCCGCTACGAGGGGGCGAGCCCCGGCGCGAAGGCGCTCGTCACGGGCTCGCACTACGACTCGGTGCGCAACGGCGGCAAGTACGACGGCATCCTCGGCATCCTCGTGCCCATCGCGTGCGTGGCGCGGCTGCACGGGCGCGGCGAGCGCCTGCCGCACGCGATCGAGGTCGTCGCCTTCGCGGACGAGGAGGGCGCGCGCTTCCAGACGAGCTTCCTCGCGAGCCGCGCCTTCCTCGGCCGCTTCGACGAGGCGCTGCTCGAGCGCCGCGATGCGCAGGGCGTCTCCTTCGGCGAGGCGATGCGCGCGGCCGGCCTCGACCCCGCCGCCATCGCCGCACATCCGCGCGACCCGGCGACCCTCGCGGCCTACGTGGAGGTGCACATCGAGCAGGGGCCGGTGCTCCTCGACGAGGGCCTGCCGCTCGGGGTGGTCACGGCCATCGCCGGCGGCACGCGCCACCGCGTGACCGTCGCCGGCGCCGCGGGCCACGCGGGCACCGTGCCGATGGCGAGGCGCCGCGACGCGCTCGCTGCGGCCGCCGAGATGGTGCTCGCCGTCGAGGCGCGCGCGAAAGGGCAGCCGGGGCTGGTGGGCACCGTGGGCATGCTCGAGGTGAGGGACGGCACCGGCAACGTGATCCCGGGGGAGGTGTCCTTCACCGTGGACATCCGCTCGGGCGAGGACGCGGTGCGCGAGGCCGCCGAGCGCGAGGTCTTCGCGGCCTTCGACGCCATCGCGGCGCGCCGCGGCGTGAAGGTCTCGGCCGCCCGCAACCACGCGACCCGGGCCACGCCGTGCTCGCCGCGCCTGCAGGACCTGCTGGCCGGGAGCATCGCCGCCATCGGCTGCCCGGTGCGGCGGCTCGCCTCCGGCGCCGGCCACGACGCGATGGTGATGGCCGAGGCGACCGAGGCTGCGATGCTCTTCGTGCGTTGTGGCGCCGGCGGCGTGAGCCACAACCCCGCGGAGACGGTCACGGCGGAGGATGCGGGCCTCGCGGCCGCCGCGCTGGGCGAGTTTCTCCGCCGGTTCGCGCCGGCGGCGTGAGACTCAGCGCTTCGGCGCCACGGGGACGAGCTGGATGGGCACGGGCTTCGTGGCGGGCGCCGGCTTCGCGGCGTGCTTCGGCGAGGAGAAGTAGAGCATCGTCCAGAAGGCCACCCCGACCACGACCGTGAGCGCGACCACGATGGCGATGCGGCGGCGGCGCGAGCGGGCGTCGGCTTCGGGGTGCCAGGCGCCGACCGCCTTGTCGAGCGCTTCCTTGATGTGCTGGTCGCGGAAATCGGCCATGGAGTCGCCATTATCGGGGCAACGCGGGCGCCCGCGCGACCTGTAACGGCGGACACATTTTGTTGCCTCTCCGGGCGTCGCCGCGCGGCCTCGCGGGCCTATGATTTCCCCATGTTCAAAGAAGGAGGCAAGGCCATGAGAACCCGTTTCGCGCTCGCCGCCCTCGCGGCGGCCACCGTTTCCACCTTCGCCGCCGCCCAGATGGGCCCGGGCATGGGCCCCGGCATGATGCAGGGCCGCGGCATGGGGCCCGGGATGGGCCAGCAGGATTGCCCCATGGCGGGGCAGGGCATGGGCCCCGGCATGGGCGGCAAGGGCATGATGCACGGCCGCGGCGGCATGCACGGCGGCATGGGGATGATGGGCGGCGGCATGGAGCGCGGCCCCGGCCTCGCGGCGCTGGAAGCCCTGAACCTCACCGACGAGCAGCGCGCCAAGGTCACCGAGATCCGCCGCGACCTGCAGCGCAAGAACCACGCGCTGATGGGCTCGCTGCGCGAGATCCGCTGGAAGGGACAGGACGTCGCGAAGTCCGCCGAGCTGGATGTCTCGGCCGCCCGCAAGCTCTACGACGAGGGCGCCGCCGTCCGCAAGCAGATGTTCGAGGCCCGGCTCGAGGCCCGCGCCAAGGCCGAGGCGGTGCTCACGAAGGAGCAGCGCGAGCAGCTGCGCGCGCTGCCGCGGCCCCACCGCCACGGCCCGCGGACCTGAGCCGCTGGGCCCGTCCCCCGCCCCCGGGCGGGGGATTTGACGGAATCGGCCTCGCCTCCCCGGCAGGCCGGTAAAGTGAAGGTGCCATGAACAAGCACCTTCTGCCGCGCGAGCACGGCGCGTACGCCGAACTGGGCTTTCCCCTCCTGTCGGGCCTCGTGCTGGCCTCGCCGGGCCTCGCCGCCTGGCTCTTCGTGGCCGCGGCGATCCTGCTCTTCCTCGCCAACGAGCCGCTCGTGGTCCTGCTGGGAGTGCGCGGCAAGCGCGCCCGCGAGGAGCACGCGGTGGCCGCCCGGCGCGGCCTCGCCGCGCTCGGCGGGCTCGGGGCCGTCGCGGGCCTGGCCGGCCTTTGGCTCGCGCCGGAGGACGCCCGGTGGCTCGCGCTCGTGCCGGCGGCCTTCGCCGCCGGTCTCGTGCCGGTGGTGCTCGCGAAGAACCTGAAGACCCTGCCGGGCGAGGTCATCGCGGGCGCGGCCTTTTCCGCCATGCACCTCCCGGTGGCCGCGGCCGGGGGCGCCACGGGCGTCGCCCTGTGGGGGCCGCCCGTGCTCTGGTTCGCGGTGACCGTCTGCGCGACCTTGGCCGTGCACGCCATCAAGTCCCGCGTGACCGGGGCCAACCCGTGGGTCGTGCCTGCCGCCTCGTGGTCTGCCCGCCTCACCCTCCTCGCGGCGCTCGCCGCCTGGGTGTGGGTGCCCGGCTGGCGCACCGTGGCGCTCGCCGCGTGCCTGCCGCTGGCGGGCGTCGTGGTGGTCAATCGACTCGCGCTTTCCCCCCGCAAGCTCAAGCAGGTCGGGTGGGCCGTCGTCGCGGCCAACGCCGTCGCCGTCTCCGTCCTGGCGGCAGGCCACTGATCCCCGGAACGGGTTTCCGGCGCCGTTCCTGGGGAATTTTCCGCAGCCGGCCTGCCGAATGGGGCGGCGCGCCGCATCCCCCCCTTCGTTACGATGGCAACCGTGGAAAGCGTGCTATCGTGCTTTCGCCCGGGTGGGAAGCCCGGTCCGCAACGCCAGTCCCCTCGAGGAGATTGCCATGTCGAACAAGGATCAAAAACCCGTCGTGCCCGATGGCGAGCTTTCGGACCAGCAGCTCGACGACGTCTCCGGCGGCCAGCAGGTCGTGAAGCTCGAGAAGATCACCGTCACTGCCAAGCGCGAGCAGCCGCAGCAGGTGGTCAAGCTCGACAAGGTGACCGTCACCGCCAAGCGCGAGCCCCCGCTCGCCGGCACGCAGATCGCCAGCGCCGACGGCGTGACGAAGAAGAACTAGCCCCGCTCAGCCCGCCTGCCGCGCGAGCATCGCGGCGAAGGGCCCGGGCGCAGCGGCGAGCTCGGCGAACGTCCCCGACTGGACGATCCGCCCGCGCTCCAGCACCACGATCCGGTCGGCATTGCGCACCGTCGCGAGGCGGTGCGCGATGACCACCCGGGTCGCCTCCAGCCCCTCCAGCGTCTCCAGCACCGCCGCCTGCGACAGGTTGTCGAGCGCGCTCGTCGCCTCGTCCAGCAGCAGGATGCGCGGCTGCCCGGCCAGCGCGCGGGCGATGAGCACGCGCTGGCGCTGCCCGCCGGAAAGCGTGCTCACGCCCTCTCCCACCAGCGTGTACATGCCCATCGGCATCGCCTCGATGTCGGCGGCGAGCCCGGCGGCGCGCGCGGCCGTCCAGGCGTCGTCCACCGTGAGGCTGGTCGCGCCCACGATGTTGGCGAGGATGTCGCCGGCCCACAGCCGCCCGCCCTGCAGCACGGTGCCGATGCGCGCGCGAAGCGTGCGCAGGTCCAGCGCCTGCAGCACGCGCCCGTCGAAGCGCACCGTCCCGCTCGAGGGGAACTCGAAGCCGAGCAGCAGCCGCAGCAGCGTCGACTTGCCGGAACCGCTCGCGCCCACGATGGCGACGAACTCGCCGGGGCGGATGGAGAGGTCGATGCCGGTGAGCACCTCCGGGCCGCCGGGGTAGGCGAAGGACACGCCCACGAAGTCGATCGCGCCCTGCGGCTCGTGGCGGATGCGCCCGCGCACCGCGTCCTCCGGCGGCGTGGCGAGGATGGGCTTCGCGCGCTCCCACACCGGGGCCAGCGCCGCGAGCGCGATGGCGGTGGCCACGATGCCGTGCACGCCCGCCAGCAGCCCGAACATCGCCGCCTGGAAGGCCACGAAGTCGCCCACGGTGAGCGCGCGCGCGGCCGGCGCCTGCGCGAGCTGCCAGGCGAGCCAGAGCACGAGCACCGCCGCCGCCGGCTGCAGGATCGCGAGGAGAACCGATTCGAGGTTCGCGAGCCCGGCGCTGCGCAGGTTGAGGTCCCGGAACTCGCGGTAGCGCGCGAGCCAGTTCGTGAACGCGCGCGACTCGGCCGCCGCCGCGCGCAGCTTGGCGATCCCGGCGAAGTACTCGAAGCTCATCGCCGACAGCCGCCCGTCGGCCGCCTCGATGCGCCGGCCGATGCCGAGGCGCAGGATGCCGATGGTGACGGAGAAGACGGCGGCCACCGCCACCACGCCCAGCGCGGCCGCCGTGAGCGCCGGGCTGTAGGCGAGCATCAGCGCCACGTTGGCGGTGAGGAAGATGCCGGCGACGAAGGTGCCGATCGCCGCCCCGGTGACGGTGCGCTGCACCGCGTTCACCGCGCCCAGGCGCATGGCCAGGTCGCCGCTGGAGAAGGCGCGGAAGAAGCGCGCCGGCGCGCCGATCAGGCGGTCGAGGACGGCTGCCTGGATCGCGACCGACGTGCGCGCCTCGAAGCGCATGGTGGCGAGCGCGCGCAGCACCTCGAGCGCGAGCGCCGCGAGCCCCGCGGCGGCGAGTCCCGCGACGATCGCGAGCGTGAGCGACACCGAGCCCGACGGGATCGCCCGGTCGATGAGCCGGCCCGTGGCCACCGGCGTGAGCAGGCCCGCGAGCGCGGCGAGGAGCCCGGTGGCGAGGATCGCGCCCACGTCGAGGCGCGCGTGGGCGAAGCCGAAACGCAGGACGTCGAGCGTGCCCAGCGGGCGCGGCGCGAAGGTGCGGTGGAAGGCGAAGGCGAAGGGCGCGAGGCGCCTCGCGGTGTCCTCGTTCACGGGCCACTCGAGCGTGCCCCCGTCGGCGGGGTCGAGGGCGAGCAGGCTGTACCCGGCGAAGGGGCGCGGCACGAGCGCGACCCAGCCGGTGACGCCCGCGCGCGGCTCGTCGCCCTCGCGCGGCGCGCGGCGCCGCTCGGCCAGCCGCGCGAGCATCGGCGTGCCGGCCTCGCCCCACCAGCGCCCGTCGAGCAGCACGCGGCGCGAGCGCAGTCCCAGCCCGTTCGCGGCCTCCTCCACGGCGAGCGCCTCGTCGGCGATGTCGGGGGCGACGGCTTCTCCGGCGACGCCGAGGGGCTTCGCCAGGAGCGAGAGCGCCCCGGGGAGCGTGGTCGCGCGGAACGCGACGCCGGGGTCGGCCATCAGGGCGCTCCCGCCTCGCCCGCCACGAGCGCGGCGTAGCGCCCGCCGGGGATGGCGGCGAGTTCCTCGTGCCGGCCGCGCTCGACCACGCGCCCGCCGTCGAGCACGAGGATCTCGTCGGCGTCGCGCACGGTGGAGAGGCGGTGCGCGATCACGAGCGTCGTGGTGCCGCGGCGGCGCAGGTTGCGCTCGACCACGGCTTCCGTGGCCGCGTCCAGCGCGCTGGTGGCCTCGTCGAGCAGCAGGATCGAGGGGCCGCGGGCCAGCGCGCGCGCGATCTCGATCCGCTGGCGCTGGCCGCCGGAGAGATTGCGCGCGCCCTCCTGCAGCGGCGCGTCGAGCCCGCCCTGGCGCACGCCGATCTCGTCCTCGATGGCCGCGTGGCGCGCGGCGGCGCGGATCACCTCGTCCTCGGCGGCGGGGTCCCACATCGTGAGGTTGTCGCGCACCGTGCCCTCGAAGAGGACCACGTCCTGGTCCACGTAGGCGACGGCGCGCGCGATCTCCTCGCGGGGGTACGCCTCGCGCGGCAGGCCGTCGAAGAGGATCTCGCCGCTCCACGGGCGGTAGAGCCCCGCCGCCAGCCGCGCGATCGTGGACTTGCCGGAGCCCGAGGCGCCCACGAGCGCCACGCGCCGGCCGCCCTCGACCTTGAGGGAAAAGCCCTCGACCAGCGGCGCGCCCCCGCGGCCGTACCCGAAGCTCACGTCGCGGAACTCGAGCGTGCGCGGGCGCGCGCCGCCGGGGGCGCCGGGCGGGCTCTCGCGCACGGCCACGCCGGGCTCGGGCGCGTGGTTCAGCACGTCGTCGATGCGCGCCATGCCGCCGCGCAGCGACTGCACCTGCCGCGCGGCGAGGAAGAGCGAGTGCACCGGGGCCGTGAAGCCCGCGAGCAGCACCTGGAAGGCGACGAGGTCGCCGACGCTGAATTCCCCCCCCTGCATGACGCGCGTCACTCCCACGCCCAGCACCGCGAGCTGCGCGGCGAGCCCCGCGGCCGCCGGCACCTGCATCAGCGCGAGGATGTTGCGCTGCTGCTCGACCGCCGTGTTGGCGAACTGCACCTGCAGGCCCAGCCACTTGAGGAAGAGCGCGCCCTCCTGCCCGCCGGCCTTGATGCTCTCGATGTTGGCGAGCCCCCCCGTGGCCATGCCGGAGAGCTTGCCTGCCTGCACCGAGAGCCTGAGCGAGATGCCCTCGTTCCGGCGGTTGATCTCGCGAAGCGCCACGAGTTCCACGGCGACGCAGGCCACGACGATCGCCGCGAGCCCGCCGTCGAGCCGCGCCATGAGCACGAGGAAGAAGGCGGCGGTAAGGAGGTCGAGCGCGAGCTGCGCGAGGTCCGCGGAGACGGTCTCGGCCACTTCCTCGTTGAGGTCCACGCGCGAGGCGATCTCGCCGGGCGAGCGCTGCACGTAGAAGTCCATGGGCAGCGCGAGCGCGTGCGAGAAGAAGCGCGTCGCCGAGGCGAGCGCCGTGCGCGTGAAGGCGGCCGTCAGCACGCGCGCCTGCAGCCACGCGAGGAGGGCGCGCGCGAGGAGGGCCGCGACAAGGCCCGCGAGCAGCGTCTCCGCCGCGCCGGGAAGCCGCGCGGCGAGCACCTCGTCCACGAACCGGCCCATGAGCCACGGCAGCGCCAGCCCCGGCGCGACGAGGGCGAGACCGAGCGCGATCGCCGCCGCGACCGGCGTCCGCAGGCCGTCGAGGTGGCGCGAGAGCGAGCGCAGCACCGAGGGCGGCTCGCCGCCGGGCCGGAACTCCGGCCCCTTCTCGAAGGTGAGGACGACGCCCGTGAAGCCCTCGTCGAAGGCGGCGGCGTCCACCGTGCGCCGGCCCATGGCCGGGTCGTTCAGCACCGCGCAGCCGTCGCGGAAGCCCTCGAGCACGACGAAGTGGTTGAAGTTCCAGAACACGATGGCTGGCAGCGGCAGCGTGGCGAGCTCGGCCGGTTCCTTGCGGAAGCCCCGCGCGACGAGGCCGTAGCCGCGCGCCGCGCGCAGGATGCCGCCGGCCTTGCTGCCGTCGCGCGTCACGCCGCAGTCGACGCGCAGCACCTCGAGCGGCACGTGGCGGCCGTGGTGGGCGAGCACCATGGCCAGCGCCGCCGCGCCGCACTCCACCGCCTCCAGTTGCAGGATCGTCGGCACGCGCGCGACTGCCGTGTCCGGCAGCCGCGAGGCTGCGGGCGCGGTCGCGGGCGCGGCGGGAGCTACCGAAGCCACGCGGCGAAGGCCGCCACGGCGGCGGCGAGCACGGCGATGGCGGTCATGAGTGCGCGCGGGTAGGCGGGCAGGCGCGGGCGCGCGTCGAGCCGCTCGGGAGAGGCGAGTCGCTCGAGCGCGGCCTTGCGGAAGATCGCGCTGTCGGGCGCGGCCATCGCGGGTCAGCCCGCGAGGCGCCGGAGCATGCGGTCGAAGCGCGCGCCGGCGAGGTGGACGTTGTCCAGCAGGTCGTCGGTGAGCTCGTCCTTGTCCTGCGCGTCCTCGGCCTCGTCGCCGTAGCCCATGCGGCGCGTGGTGCTGCGCAGGCGGCTCGCGAGGAACACGCACAGGGCGCGGTAGAAGCGCCCGGCGAAGGCCGGGTCCTCCGCGAGCTTCGCGCGCACCGTCTCGTGCGAGATCCTGAGCAGCGTGCAGTCGCTCGCCACCTTCACCGACACCGCCGTGGGGGCGGGGTCCACGAGCGACATCTCGCCCACGATCTCGCCGGAGCCCATGGTCGCGAGGCTGCGGCCGGCGGCCGTGTGCACCGAGAGCGCGCCGTCCAGCACGAACCAGATCGTCTCGATGCGCGCGCCGAGCGGCACGAGAGTCGCGCCCGCGTCGAGGTGCACGCGCTCGCCGGCCCGCGAGAGCCATTCGACGTCGCCGTCGGTGAGTTCGCTGAAGATGAGCAGGACCTTGCGCATGGCCTTCCCCTCCGGGCGGGCGCGGCCGGGAGGCCGCCGACGGCGCCGAGTGTAACGGAAAGGGTCGCGCCGACGCTGCTACACTGGCGGCTCGCGACACGGACCGAAATGACCCCGGAAGAATTGCGGAATTGGCGCAAGGCCGAGCGCCAGCGTCTCATCGCCGCGCGCACGGCCGTGGACCCCGCCACGCTCGCGCGCTGGCGCGAGGCCATCGATGCGCACCTCGAGGCGGCATTTCCCGACCTCGCGCGCGGCGTGGTGGCGTTCTGCTGGCCGGTGCTCGCCGAGTACGACCCGCGCTACCTCGGGCGCCGGCTGCGCGAGCGGGGCGCCACGACGGCGCTCCCGGTGGTGGTGGCGCCGCGCACGCCGCTCGCCTTCCGCGAGTGGCACCCCGGCGTGAGACTCGCCGAGGGCGCGATGAAGATCCCCTACCCCGCCGACTCGCGCGAGGTGATCCCCGACACCGTGCTCCTGCCGATGAACGGCTGGGACGCGCAGGGCTACCGGCTGGGCTACGGCGCCGGCTTCTTCGACCGCACGCTCGCGAGCTTGGCCGCCCGCCCGCGCGTGATCGGCGTCACCTACGAGCTCGCGCGCATGGACACGATCCACCCGCAGGCCTGGGACATCCCCGCGGATTTCGTGGTGACGGAAGCGGGGTTGAGGACCCTCCAACGCACGACGAAAGGCCCCTGATGCGCAAGCCCAACCTGCTGGTGATCCTCATCGACGACCTGCGCCACGACGAGTACGGCGCCGGCGGGCACCCGTACATGAAGACGCCGCACATCGACCGCATCGCCCACGAGGGCGCGCGCTTCACGCGGGCGTTCCACACCACGCCCATCTGCTCGCCCAACCGCGCCTCGATCATGACCGGGCAGTACGCGAGCCGGCACGGGATCATCGACAACGTGGCGCGCCAGGCGATGAGCCACCGGCTGCCCAACTACCACCTCGAGCTGCAGCGCCTCGGCTACGAGACGGCGCACGTCGGCAAGTGGCACATGGGCAACGACGGGATGCCGCGGCCCGGCTACGACCACTGGGTGAGCTACGACGGGCACGGCAAGCTCATGGACCCGGTGCTCAACCACGACGGGCGGTACCGCCGCCACGAGGGCTACATCACCGACATCATGAACGACCTCGCGGTGGGGTTTCTCGAGAGGAAGCGCGCGAAGCCCTTCTCGCTCTTCTTCGCCCACAAGGCCGTGCACCCCGACGCCGAGCAGGCCGCCGACGGCTCGCTCACCATCTCCGCGCAGGGCGGCTACGTGGTGGCCCCGCGCCACCGCGACCTCTACCGCAAGGCCGTCTTCCCGAGGACGCCCAACATGCTCTCGCCGGCCGAGGTGGTCGCCAACAAGCCGGCGTGGAAGGAGTGCTTCGACCTCAAGGAAGGCAAGCTCGCGAGGAAGGTCCTCAAGGCGCTGATGGCGGGCACGCAGGAGGAGATCCGGCTTCGCGCGCGCATGATGGCCGCCGTCGACGAGGGCGTGGGCCGCATCCTCGCCACGCTCGAGGCGACGGGCCAGCTCGACAACACCTGCATCGTGTTCCTCGGCGACAACGGCTACTTCTTCGGCGAGCACGCCCTGGGGCCCGAGCGCCGCTTCGCCTACGAGGACGGCATCCGCTCGCCCTTCGCCGTGCGCTTCCCGCCGCTCGTGAAGGCGGGAGCCGTGCGCGACCAGCTGGTGATCTGCCAGGACATCGCGCCCACCTTCATCGAGCTGGCCGGCGGCAAGCCCGGCCCGCAGGTGCAGGGCCGCTCGATGATCCCGCTGTTCCGCTCGGCGCGCGCGAAGCTGCGCAGCTCGGTGCTGGTCGAGTACTGGGCCGAGCAGGCCATGCCCTGGCTCGTGGGCATGACCTACAAGGCCATCCGCACCGACCGGTACAAATACATCCACTGGGTGAACCGCGGCGTCGCGGGCGAGCTGGACGAGCTCTACGACCTCGACGCGGACCCGTGGGAGCTGAAGAACCTCAACGGCTCGGCGAAGCACGCGGCCGTGAAGGCGAAGCTGCGCCGCGAGCTGGGCGTGCTGGTGCGCGAGGCGCTCGGGCTGTAACCGCCGCGGGCGCCCCGCGCGGGGCGGTTCTCAGTCGACGCGCGCGCCCGAGGACTTCACCACGGGCGTCCACTTCACCATGTCCTCGGCGATGAGCTTCGCGAACTGCTCCGGGGTCATGGGCGGGGCGAGGTCGAAGCCCTGCTGCGCGAGCTTCGACTTCACGGCCGGGTCGGCGAGCGCCTTGTTGATCTCGGCGTTGAGGCGCCTCACCACCTCGGGCGGGGTGCCGGCGCGCGCGATGAAGCCGAACCAGGTGTTCACCTCGTAGCCCTTCACGCCCTGCTCGTCCAGCGTGGGGACGTCCGGCAGCAGCGGCGAGCGCGCCAGGCTCGTGACGCCGAGCGCCTTCACGCGCCCGTCCTTGATCTGCGCGATGACCGTCGGCGTGTTGAAGAAGCCCATGGAGACCTCGCCCGCCAGCACCGCGGTGACGCCCTGCGGCGCCCCCTTGTAGGGCACGTGCAGCAGCTTGGTGCCCGTGAGGTTCCCGAAGAGCACGCCCGAGAGGTGGTGGCTCGTGCCGCTGCCGCCCGAGGAGAAGGTGAGCTCGCCCGGCTTGGCCCTGGCCGCGGCGATCACGTCGGCGGGGCCCTTCGCGGGACTCGACGCCGGGACGATCATCACGTTGGAGACGCCGCCCACGAAGGCGAGCGGCTGGAAGTCCTTGAGCGAGTCGTAGCCCGGCTTGGCGTAGAGCGCCTGGTTGAAGACGAGCGTGCCCTGGGAGGCGAAGCTGATCGTGTAGCCATCGGGCTCGGACCGCGCCACCTCCGCCATGGCGATGGTGCCGCCGGCGCCCGTCTTGTTCTCGATCACCACGGCCTGCCCCAGTGCCTTCGAGAGCTCCGCGCCCACCACGCGCGAGACGATGTCCGCGGTGCTGCCGGCGGCCAGCGGCACGATGAGCCGTATCTGCTTCGTGGGGTAGCCCTGCGCGTGGGCCGCGAGCGGCACGGCGAGCAGGACGGCGGAGGCGAGGAGGGCGGGAACGGCAAGGCGGACGCGCGGCACGATCAACTCCTGTGTGGTGGAAGGGTCGGGGGTGCTGCAGGCAGGCGCGTCGACTATAGGGGCAATCCACGCGGCTGTCACGGCGGGCGCGCTCTCCATGCAACGATCGTGCCCGCGTCGCGCGGCCTCGCGCGAGGCGCCCCGTTGATCTGGATCAGCCGGGCGAGCAGGCATCGTCCGAGACTGGAATGGCCGGCATCGGCGCCGTTTCCCGAAACCCTGGAAAGGCCAGCCACCATGAGACCCACAATGCATGACCGGCGCGCACCGGGGATGTCGTTCCTCGCGACCCTCGTTTCCGCCGCCACCCTCGCGCTCGCGGCGATCCTCCCCGCGCCCGCGCTCGCCCAGCAAGCCGCCTTTACCCGCGTCTCCGGCACCTTCGGCACCGGGACGATGCCCGTGGGACGCTACGAGGCCTCCGGAAGCTTCGCCTGCGAGTTCGATCCCGCCTCCTCGCACTGGTGCAACGGCACCTTCGAGATCACGGAGCGCGACGAGGACTGCACCAATTCCTTCGCCTCCAACGGCACTCTCGTGTTCGAGAACCTCCAGCTTTCGCAGCCCGGCTCGTTCCAGGCGTACATGATGGTGCGCATGACGGACTACGACGTCCTGCCGCGGCAGGGCGGCTCGTGCGAATACCGCCTTACCGTGCCCTACCAGCAGGAGCTGGTCGTTTCGGTCACCTGGTACGGGACAGGCGGCACGATCCAGTTCCGGCCCGACTACGACTCGCGCGGCAACCCCATCAACATGACCGGCTCGTTCTCCGCCGCGAAGGACCAGCCGCCGCCGGTGTTCCCGATGACGGTGCAGTCGGTCATCACGCAGAGCACGGCGAGCGTGTCGGCCGACATCCGCTACCGGGCGCAGGACGTGGGCTCCACCGGCAGCGTGTACATCTTCGCCGTGGCCCCCTCCACGCTGGTGAAGGGCGGCGACGATCCCAAGGCGATGCGCCTGGGGCTCGCGAAGGGCACGGCGGCCGGGAAGGCCGAGGTGCCGGTCGCGTGCGTGCTGGCGCAGCTCTCGCAGGCCGGGCAGATGGTGGCGGTGACCGCCGAGCAGCTCAACGCCTACCTCACGGGCGTGCTCTCGGCGCAGGGGGCGTCGGTGGCGATCCTCAACGGCGTGCCCACCGTCACCGTGGCCGGGGCCACGTTCTTCGTGGGCTACGGATCGAGCGGCAGCTCGATGATCAACACCGGCATCAACCGCAGCGCGGTGACGGTTCCCGGCAGCCTCGTGTGCGACCCGCAGCCGCCGCAGACCGGCTGGTGGTGGAACCCGCTCGAGGACGGGCGCGGCTTCTCGCTGGAAGTGCGCGGCAACAACCTCTTCTTCGCGGCCTTCCTCTACGACGTCTCGGGCCGCTCGACCTGGTACGTCTCCACCGGCCCGATCTCGCTCAACGGCACTTACTACACGGGCGACCTGCTGAGCGCGAGGAACGGGCAGACGCTGGGCGGCGCCTACCCCGGCTTCCCGGCGCTCACGAGCGTGGGCCCCATCACGATCGCCTTCAACAACCCGTCGACGGGGACGATCGTGTGGCCCGGCGGGACGGTCCCCATCCAGCGCTTCAACATCGTCCCCAACGGGCTGAACCTCGCGCCCGTGGCGGGCCAGCCCGAGAACGGCTGGTGGTGGAACGAGCAGGAGGCCGGCCGCGGCTTCTTCCTCGAGTGGCAGGGCGGCAACCTCGACATCGCCGGCTACATGTACGACGACGCGGGCAATTCCGTCTGGTACCTCACCACCGGGCCGCTCGCCGGCACGGAGAGCGCGCGCGCCTTCTCGGGGAGCTGGTGGAGCTTCGGCAACGGGCAGACGCTCACGGGGCCGTGGAAGCCCAACACGCGGCTCTCGTCGAACGTGGCGCCGGTGACGATCCAGTTCAACGGGGTCGACCGCGCGACGATGACGCTGCCCAACGGGCGCACGACGAACCTGGTGCGGCACCGGTTCTGAAGGATGGTGCGGCGCACTGCAACTCGCGGGCGTCGCTCGCAATGTCAACGCATTGCCGAGCCCAATTGCTGGAGGATCAACTTCGCAGGCTCTAGATAATTGCCTGACACCACCCTCCCGCGTCGACGACTGCTTCCTGACTGACGGGAGTGGCATTGATCACGCCGATCAGGACGGCGCTCTGGAGTCTACAGACGTCACCCTCGCACTCGTATGTCGCCCTGTAAAGCGGGGTTCCGCTTCCGCCATATCCGAATGCCGCTTGCGCTGCGCCACCCGCGCACGATGGCACCTCCGCAGTCGTCATCAATACCAAGGTGTTTGGAACTACAGAAATCACCTTGTTGTTCTCCGTGCCAGTGACCTGAAAGCGCTGCGAGTAGCCATCTGAAAATCTGGCAATGATCACGTCTCCGAGGTTCAACGTCGCGAAACCGCCGTTCTCGAAAATGTAGGACGCCACGAACGTCGAACGTTGCGTGTCGTTGTACACGTTGGGGTTGGCTTGCGCAGGAATATTGAGGGTGATCGTCATCTGCGCCATCCCGGTGCTCGAGACCATGATTCCGAGCGCGACGACGAAGATTTGAATTGCACGAACCATCATTGTGATCATGTGATGTTCTCCGAAGCAAAGATGGGCGAAAAACGTCTACCTGGGGGACAGGCCGATGGCTCGCCAGTCTCGTCGTTGAATGGAGTCCTGGATCATCACTTGCGCTCGCACGAGATCCTGGAAATCGGAGGGGGAGTACTTGATGGCCTGGAAAAGCTGCTCGACGCTCGCGGCTCCGCAAAGGCCCTCCGAGCGACACTGATCCATGAGGAATCTGCTGGTTGCCGAGCAATCAGCTCCAATGGTGCACATGTACAATTGCCACGCGTCTTGCACGATGGCGGATCGGGGTGTCAGGTTCGGATCGCCGAGAGCGAATCTCGTGCGCAGGGCGAAATACGGCATCAACCGTTCCACGACCTCCGGATCATCCAGCTGGAGCAATTCGGCCGCCTTCGAGTCCGAATCCTGTCCGTTGCGCATCATGTCTAGCAAGGTCATTGCAATCGCAGGCGGAAAGCCCCGCGCCGCGGCATCTGCGAACATTCGCGCGAGGTCCGGCATTGCCACCTGGAAGAAATCCCCGCACTTGCTTGAAATTGCCCTGAGTGCCTGGAGTCGTTCACGGAACTTCGGATGATCCACAGATCCCAGTGCGGAAAACCGGCGCTCGACTTCGTGCGCCGGCGAAGT
Organism: Burkholderiales bacterium; assembly: GCA_019634955.1. Lineage (GTDB taxonomy): Bacteria > Pseudomonadota > Gammaproteobacteria > Burkholderiales > Usitatibacteraceae > FEB-7. The sequence continues at coordinate 55,819 of JAHCAK010000008.1, read as the reverse complement.
TACGTAGTCGACGCATAGCGCCAGTGCGCGCCCCCTGAAATACACGGCCTCGGGGCGGTTGTCATGAAGGTGCTTGTCGTAGAACGCACGCAGATTCGGCGCCATCCGGAATTCCTCTGCTAGCGAAACCCGCGCTACTTGAGCAGAAGCGGTGCTGGCGCCTTGGGAGCCTGGCCCGGGATCCCCATTGCCGTGAGTCGCCGAATGTTCCGCGATCGAGCTGGGCGCTGCCCTCCCACTGTCGTCGACCGTCGATCCGCCCCCTTTCCCTGGTCCCGACCCCAGAAGGAATGCTGCGGCCACGATAAGGACGAGGAGTGCGGACGCGATCGCCAGTCGTTTCAATCTCGTTTTCATGAACACTCCCGAATTCTGGGTCCGCACATATTGCCTCGCGCGCGGAACTGAACGACGGGTGCGCTCTCTGGAATCCGTGACCCAGTCCATAACGAGCCCTCGATGCAGTTCGCCATTGTCTGGCGGGCATCTTCGAGCAATGCGCCTGTTAAGTCAATACAGGGATTGTGATGCAAACAAACAGCAGCCCATTCCGGACTTCGCCGTGCTCGGGGGGGCTCGTCGGCCTATATGAGTAGTGTGTGCGCTTGGTATCGTGGCGAAATAGGCAATCGGAGATGGCGAGCCGTGCGCGCGATGGGAGTTGTCACCCGAGGCCGTCTTGCCATCAATTCGCATCGCCACATGGTGTCTGCTTCGTTTGGCGTGGATGAGCTGCAGGCGGCTTTCGTGCACTTTGCCTGAACGGGCGTACTGGTGCCGGGAGAGGGACTCGAACCCTCACAGCCTTGCGGCCGGCGGATTTTGAGTCCGCTGCGTCTACCGATTCCGCCATCCCGGCAGGGGTGAGGCGCAAATTATAATCGACGGGTGAAGCTCGCCGACTTCGATTACGACCTGCCGCCGGAACTCATCGCCCAGCACCCCGCGCCGGAGCGCGCCGCGAGCCGGCTGCTGCGCGTCGAGCCCTCGGGGGAACTGCGCGACCTCGCCTTCCGCGACCTGCCCGCGCTGCTGGATCCGCGCGACCTCCTCGTCTTCAACGACACGCGCGTGATCAAGGCGCGGCTGCGCGGCCGCAAGGAGACGGGCGGCGAGGTGGAGGTGCTCGTCGAGCGCGTGACGGGCGGGAACACCGCGCTCGCGCACGTCCGCGCGAGCAAGACGCCGAAACCGGGCCGCCGGCTCCACTTCGCGCCCGGGGCCGTGGCCGAAGTGACGGGGCGGCAGGGCGACCTCTTCGCGCTGCGCTTCGAGGGGGAGAGGTCCGTGCTGGAGATCCTCGCCGCGCACGGCGAGGTGCCGCTGCCGCCGTATATCACGCACGCGCCCGCGGCGGACGACGAGTCGCGCTACCAGACGGTGTACGCGGCGGTGCCCGGGGCGGTCGCCGCGCCCACGGCAGGGCTGCACTTCGACGCCGCGATGCTGGAGGCGCTCGCCGCGCGCGGCATCGCCTCGGCGCGCGTCACGCTGCACGTAGGCGCGGGCACCTTCCAGCCGGTGCGCGGCGACGACATCTCGGCGCACGTGATGCACGAGGAGTGGTACAGCATCCCCGAGGCGACGGTGAGCGCGATCGCGGCCGCGAGGACCAGCGGCGGCCGCATCGTCGCCGTGGGCACGACCACGCTGCGCGCGCTGGAATCGGCCGCCGCCGCCGGGCCCCTGCGCGCGCAGGCCGCCGAGACGCGCCTCTTCATCGTCCCCGGGTACGCGTTCCGGGTGGTCGACCGGCTCGTCACCAACTTCCACCTGCCGAGGTCGACGCTGCTCATGCTCGTCTCCGCGTTCTCCGGCACCGAGATCATCCGACGGGCCTATGCCCACGCCGTCGCGCGCCGGTACCGGTTCTTCTCGTACGGCGACGCCATGCTCCTCGACCGCATCGGGTAGCGCACGTCGTATCCGGGGAAGACCGCGGCGGGTGGAACAGGGGTCCGGTGCCTGCCATCCGCGACACCGCTGAAATGGCGCTCGAAACTTTTCTTTCGCATCGCGAAAAAAAGTTTCGAGCGCCATTTCCCGGCACGCCGTGCCTGTGGAAGCTCGCGATCCGGATTCCACGGGCGGCGATTCCTCGAATACGCCCGTACCGTCATAGTCCGCGGTGGGCGCGATGCCGCGCTTCGAGGAGCAGGTCGTCCGCCGAGCGGGGCGAGGGCTGCGGCTCGAGGGGGGAGCTGGCGGGCGTGCGGTGGTCGAGCGTGTCGGCGAGGGCGCCGAGGCCGGTGGCGATCCAGCGCAGTCCCGCGGCGTACCAGGCTGGGGAGGGGTGGGCGTACATGGCGTTCACCCCGGCCGGGCGTCGTTGGCGGGGATGGGCTCGTTGGCGCTGGTGAGCGCCACGCGCGCGGGCGCCACGGCCTGCACCAGCGTGCGGCCGGCGCGGGCGACGATGAAGGCTTCGCCGGGGCCGATCACGAAGTCCTTCGGCTCCCCTTCCTCGGTGATCCACAGGGTGCCCTCGCGGGGCTGGATGCGCGTGCCGCGGGCGTCGTCGAGGGCGAAGAGCTGGCCGGCCTCGAGGGCAAGGACGGGGGCGTCGAGTCTCAGGTGCATGGCGGGCTCCTTTGCGGATTCCTCCGGGGAATGCAGAATGTCCCCGGGGTGCGCCCAGTATCGTTACACTCCCGGTCACCCGCAAACGACAAGTGCGCATGTTTCGCATGAGCTGAACGCATGCAAAACCCCAACCGCCCCCTGCCGCCGCTGGACCTCGTCCGGGGCTTCGAGGCCGCCGCGCGGCGCCTTTCCTTCACGCTCGCCGCAGAGGAGCTCTTCGTCACGCAGTCGGCCGTGAGCCGGCAGGTGCAGGCGCTGGAGGACTACCTCGGCGTGAAGCTCTTCGAGCGCCGCCACCGGGCGCTCGCGCTCACGGAGGCCGGGCAGGCCTATTTCCGCGCGGCGTCGGCGGCGCTGGCGGAACTGCGCGCGGCCACGCAGCGGGTGCGCGAAGCCACCCGCGCGCACGTGCTCACCGTCACCTGCACGGTGTCCTTCGCCTCGATCTGGCTGGTGCCGCGGCTGGGGCGCTTCCGGCAGGCGCACCCCGGCATCGACGTGCGCATCGCCGCCACGCACGAGGTGGTCGACATGGAACGCGAGGGCGTGGATCTCGCGATCCGCGACATCCCCTCGGGCAAGGAGCCTCCCGGGGCGATCCGCCTCGTCGGCGAGCGCATGTGCCCGGTGGCGAGCCCCGCCTACCTCGCCGAGGCGAAGGCGCCGCTTTCAAAGCCCGCCGACCTTCGCCGGCACGCGATGCTCGTCTTCCACGACTCGCAGGGGCGCTGGCCATGGCTCACCTGGGCCGCCTGGCTCGAGGCCAACGGCGTCGCCGACCTCGTCCCGGCGAGCACGCTCACCTACGGCCAGTACGACCAGGTCCTCAACGCCGCCCTTCACGGCCAGGGCGTGGCCCTGGGCCGCATGTCGCTCGTCGCGGGGCTGATCCGCGAGGGCCGCCTCGTCGCCCTCTTCGGCAAGCGCCTGCAGCTTCCCCGCGCGCTCCACGCCCTCTACGCCCCCCGCTCGGCCACCCGCCCCGAAGCCCAGGCCTTCGTGGCCTGGCTCAAGGCCGAGATCGGCGAGCCGCGGAAGGGAAGCTGATCGAACGGGATGCGCCGGCCGCCATCCTGGGCACGGCGCGAGTGGAAATGGGGCGGGAAATTTTTTTTCGCATCGCGAAAAAAAATTTCCCGCCCCATTTCATCGACGGCGGGGCCGTCGGGGCCGCCTACCCCATCGACGGAGCTTCCCTTGCGGGCTCCCGCCGATCCGGACCTCGCGTCAGGCCGCTTCCTGCAGATCGACCCAGGTGGTGTCGATGGCCTGCACCACCGTGCGGCCCTTGCGGGAGACGACGAATTCCTCGCCGGGGTTGACGACGAAGTCGCTGCAGTCGCCCTCCTCGGTGACCCACACCTTGGCGCCGACGGGGCGGATGTGCACGCCCTTCGCGTCGTCGATGGTGAGGACCTGGCCGGGTTCGAGGACGACCTTGGAGGAGGTGACTTTCAGGCGCATGGCTCGTTTCTCTCTGGCTAGCGCGCAAGCCCCGACGGCCGAGGCCGCGCTTCGATGGGAGGATGCTGCGCTGCAGCACCGCCGCCGACAACCGAGATTTCCGAAACCGACGCGATAGCTTTTCTAATGCTCCTCCCGGCCGGGCCCCCCTTGATCCTTCGCAGGTGCCGGCCGGGCGCCATTTGTATAATCCGGGTTCCTTGAACGCACGCGACCGGTCCCTTGGCGAGAAGACCCGGACACAGCGGCCGGAGGCCCCGTGGATGACGTGGTGACGAAGTCGGCGATCGCGCCGGGCATCGCCGCCGCGGGCGTCCGCGCGAGCCTCGACTGCGACGATCTCTACGCGCTGCCCGCGCGGCTGGGCGAGCACGCCGACACGCTGCCGCAGGTGGCGTGGTCGGATTCGTCCGCCGGCGGCGAGCGCTGGCTCGCGCTGGGCGAGCTCGACGCCATCACGGCGCCCGCGGGCGCGGGCTTCGCCGCCTCCTACGAGGTGCTTGCGCGGGCGCGCGAGCGGCTCCGGCTCTTCACCGGCCTCGCTCCGGAAGCAGCCACCATCCGCTACTTCGGCGGCATCGCCTTCGACCCGCGCCAGGGGGCGCATCCCGACTGGCCCGCGGGGCTGGCCGCGCGTTTCGTCCTGCCTCGCGTCTTCCTGCGGCAGGCGCAGGGCCGCACCGAGGTGACGGTGCTCGGCACGCCGGAGCCGCAGGCGCGGCGGATCGTCGAGCGGCTGCGCGAGGCCGCGCGCCTTCCCGCGCCGGCCGCGGCCCCCATCCGCGTGCGCGAGACGGTGCCGCCGCAGAGCCGCGAGCGCTGGACCGACGCCGTGCGCGCCGTGCTGCGCGAGATCGAGTCGGGCCGCGTGCGCAAGGTCGTCCTCTCGCGCGACATCCTCCTCGACGCCGAGCGCGCCATCGACTGCTGGGAACTGCACCGCCTCGTGCACCGGCGCGACCCGCACGGGCTGCGCTTCTGCCTGCGCTTCGACGGCGACGCGGCCTTCATGGGCGCGAGCCCTGAACGGCTCGTGTCGCAGGCGGGCGCCGACATCGCCTGCGACTGCCTCGCCGGCACGATCGCGCGCGGCGCCGACGATGCGGCGCGCAGCCGCAACGCGGCGGCGCTGCTCGCGAGCGAGAAGGACGGCCGCGAGCACCGCATCGTGCTGGAGGAGATCCTCGCCGCCATCGCGCCGCACGTGCGCGCGGTGGAGTCGCCCGCCGCGCCGCGCATCCTCGCGCTCGCCGAGGTGCTGCACCTCTGGAGCCCGATCCGCGCGCGGCTGCGCGCCGGCGTGGGCCTCTCCGAGCTCGTCGCCGGCCTGCACCCGACGCCGGCCGTGGGCGGCTCGCCGCGGCTTCGTGCCATGGACCTCATCGCCGAGCTGGAGGGGCGCTCGCGCGGCTGGTACGCGGGCCTCGTCGGCTGGATCGGGCAGGACGCCGCGGATTTCGCCGTGGCCATACGCTCCGGCATCGTCCGCGGCAGCCGCATGACCGCCTTCGGCGGCGCCGGCATCGTGCGCGGCAGCGACCCGCACGCCGAGTGGGACGAGACCGCGCGCAAGGCCGCCTCCTTCATCCACCTGTTCGCGGAGCGCGCGTGACCCCTGCCGGGGTCGGCGGCGCGGCGACCGCGCGCGCCAACCTCCTCTGGGCGCGCGCTCTCATCGCCGGGCTCGTCGCCGGCGGCGCGCGGCACCTCGTCCTGAGCCCCGGGTCGCGCTCCTCGCCGCTCGCCATCGCCGCGAGGCTCGACGCGCGGCTCGCGATCACGGTGCAGGTCGACGAGCGCAGCGCCGCCTTCCTCGCGCTCGGCATCGCCAAGGCCGCGCGCGCGCCCGTGGCGCTCGCCTGCACCTCGGGCACCGCGGCCGCCAATTACCTTCCCGCCATCGCCGAGGCGAACCTCGCCGGCGTGCCGCTGGTCGCGCTCACGGCCGACCGCCCGCCCGAGCTGCGCGGCACCGGCGCCGCCCAGACGATCGACCAGGTCCGACTCTTCGGCAGCCACGCGCGCCACTTCGCCGACCTGCCTTGCGCGGACGAGCCGGGCGCCGCACCGGCGGATGCCGCGCGCGCGGCCTTCGAGGCTTGCCGCATCGCGATGGCCGGCGCCACGGGGCCGGTGCACCTGAACGTGCCGTTCCGCGAGCCGCTGGTCCCGCCGCCGGAGGAGATGGCGGCGTGGGAGGCGCAGTGGATCGAGGCTGCAGGAGCGCTCGCGGCAGCGCTCGCTGGCGGGGCGGCGCAGGCGCCTCCGGCGCTGCCGGATCTCGCGCCGCTCGCCGCGCGCCTCGAGGCCGCGAGGCGGCCCCTGATCCTTGCCGGGCAGGGTGCAGTGCACGCGAGCGAGGCGTGGGCGGTGCTCGCGCTCGCCGCCGCGGCGGGCGCGCCGGTTTTCGCCGACATCGCCTCCGGCGTCCGCGGCGAACCCGTCCCCGAGGGCACGCTCGCCTGCGCGCACGCCGATCTCTTCCTGCGCGACGAAGCCGTGGCCGCCCTCGCGCCGGACTTCATCCTGCGGCTGGGCGGCATCCCCACCTCGAAGACGCTCGCGAACTGGCTCGCGCGGCACCGCGCGCCGATGGTCGCCGTGCAGCCGGACGCGCGCCGGCGGGATCCGGACGGCGTCGTGGGCGAGGTCGTGCCGGCGCCGGCGGCGATGCTGTGCGAGGCGCTGGCCGCGCGGGTGAAGCGCGGCGTGCGCGATGGCGCGTGGATCGCGGCACTCGCGGCGGGCGAAGCGGGAGCGGAAGCCCTCGTGCCGCTGGCCCCGCGCGAAGCCGCCGCCGTCGTCGCGGCGTGCGAAGCCGTCCCTCCCGGCGCGGCGATCTTCCTGTCCAGCAGCATGCCCATCCGCTGGGCCGAGTTCTACGCGGGCTCGCTCGCCAACGGCGTCGAGGTGCTCGCCAACCGCGGCGCCAACGGCATCGACGGGATCGTCTCCACCGCCGCGGGCGTGGCGATCGGCGGCCGCAAGCCGACGCTCCTCGTGACCGGCGATCTCGCCTTCCTGCACGACGCGGGCGGGTTGCGCGCGGCGCGCGACCTGCCGGCGCCGCTCGCGATCCTGCTGCTCGAGAACGGCGGCGGCGGCATCTTCTCGCACCTGCCCGTGGCGAGGCACGAGGCGCTCTTCGAGCCGCTCTTCGGCACGCCGCACGGCAGCGACCTCGCGGCGGCCTCGCGCGCCTCGGGCGTCGCGCACGTCGTCGCCACCACCGTGGAGGAGGTCCACTCGCTCGTGGGCGCCACGCTCGCCGGCGGCGGCGCGCGCGTGATCGAGTGGCGCACGGACCGCGCGCAGTCGGTTCGCGAGCAGGCGGCGGTGACGCGCCTGCCGGGCCTTCACGCCGACCGCGTGGAGGCGGGCGGGCTCGCGTGGACGGTGCGAAGCCGGGGGCCGCGAGCGGGCGTCCCGCTCGTGCTGCTGCACGGCTTCACCGGCACGGGCGAATTCTGGGAGCCGGTGGCGAGCCGGCTCCCCGCGCGCCGCTGCTTGATGCCCGACCTGCCGGGCCACGGCGGCACGGATGCGCCCCTGCCGCCGGAAGACTGGCGGCTGGACCGTGCCGCCGACGCGCTGGCCGCGCTTCTCGACGCGCAGGGAATCGCGCGGTGCGCGCTGGCCGGCTACTCGCTCGGCGGGCGGCTGGCGCTGGCCTTCGCCCTGCGGCACCCGGGGCGCGTGGCCGCGCTGGCCCTCGTGGGCGCCTCGCCCGGCATCGCCGGCGACGGCGAGCGCGAGGCGCGGGCGAAGGCCGATCTCGAGCTCGCGGATTCCATCGAGCGCGACGGCGTCGAAGCCTTCATCGAGCGCTGGGAGGCCAATCCGCTCTTCGCCACGCAGGCTGCGCTTCCGCAGGATCTCCGCGACCTCATGCGCCGCCAGCGGCTCGCGCAGGAAGCCTCGCGGCTCGCGGCCGCGCTGCGTGCCTTCGGCACGGGCTTCCAGCCGCCGGCGCACGCGGCGCTCGGCGCACTCGGTATGCCCACGCTCGTGATGGCGGGCGAGCACGACGCGAAGTTCCGAATGATCGCGCAGGAGATGGCGAGGGCCATCCCGGGTGCGGCGCTCGCGATCGTGGCGGGGGCCGGGCACGCGGTTCCCCTGGAGCGCGCGGCCGATTGCGCCGCGGCGCTGGACGAATTCCTGGAGAGGAGCATCGAAGCATGACGAAGAAGAGCACGAAGAAGGTGAAGCCCGACCCGGCCCGCTCGACGGTGAAGCCGGCCGCGAAATGGAAGGCCGTGGGCGAGTTCGAGGACATCCTGTACCACAAGGCCGAGGGCATCGCGAAGCTCACGATCAACCGGCCCGAGGTGCGAAACGCCTTCCGGCCGACGACGCTCCACGAGCTGGTGCGCGCGTTCAAGGACGCGCACGAGGACCCGGACATCGGGGTGATCCTCCTCACCGGCGCGGGCGACCTCGCCTTCTGCTCAGGCGGCGACCAGCGCATCCGCGGCGACAAGGGCTACGTGGGGCTGGACGGCGTGCCGCGCCTCAACGTGCTGGACCTGCAGAAGATGATCCGCTCCTGTCCCAAGCCCGTGATCGCGATGGTGGCGGGCTACGCCATCGGCGGCGGCCACGTGCTGCACGTGGTGTGCGACATCACGATCGCGGCCGACAACGCGCGCTTCGGCCAGACGGGCCCGCGCGTGGGCAGCTTCGACGGCGGCTTCGGCTCGAGCATCCTCGCCGATCTCGTGGGGCCCAAGAAGGCGAAGGAGATCTGGTTCACCTGCCGCCAGTACGACGCGCGGCAGGCGCTCGCGATGGGGCTGGTGAACGAGGTCGTGCCGCTGGCGGACCTCGAGCGCGCGACGGTGGCCATGTGCCGCGAGATCCTGCAGCACAGCCCTCTCGCGCTGCGCTGCCTGAAGAGCGCCTTCAACGCGGTGTACGACGGCGAGTCGGGCGTGCAGGAGCTCGCGGGCAACGCGACGCTGCTCTACTACATGAGCGAGGAGGCGCAGGAGGGCCGCAACGCCTACGTCGAGAAGCGCCGCCCCGACTTCGGGAAGTTCAAGCGCGTGCCCTGACGCGCCCGCCGTGCGCGGCCACGCCTTCATCCCCTACGCGCTCGCCTTCCGCGAGACCGTCGCCACGGGCGCGGGGGCGTGGAAAGTGCGGCGCGGCGCGTGGCTGCGCGCGGAGGGCGACGACGGCCGCGTGGGCTTCGGGGAGGCTGCGCCCCTCGGGGAGGTGACTTCCGAGTCGCTCGCGGCGGCGCTCGAGGCCGGCCCGTACCGCGACGCCGCCTTCGACCTCGCGGCGCTGGACCTCGAGGCGCAGCGCTTCGGGCGGCCGCTCGCCTGGGTGCTCTGCGACCGCCCGCGGCCGCGGGTCGCCGTGAACGCGCTCCTCTTCGCCGCCGGCGTCGAGGCCTGCGTCGAGGAGGCGGCACGGGCGGTGGCGGCGGGCTTCCGCACGCTCAAGATGAAGGTCGGCGCGGCGCTTCCGGACGAGGACATCGCGCGCGTGCTCGCCGTGCGCGCCTGCGTGGGCGACGGCATCGCCCTCCGGCTGGACGCCAACGGCGCGTGGGACGAGGCCACGGCGCTTCGCGTGCTCGCCGCGGTGGAGCGCTGCGACATCCAGTACGTCGAGGACCCGGTGGCGGGCGACCTGCGCGCCGTGGGCCGGCGCGCCAACGTGCCGGTGGCGGCGGACGCCCGCACGCTCGCCGGGGGCCGCGAGGTGGTGCGATCGCGCAGTGCCGATTTCCTCGTGCTGAAGCCCATGGCGCTGGGCGGCATCCGCCCCTCGCGCGAGCTCGCGGTCGAGGCGATCGAGGCGGGGCTGGGCGTGGTGGTGACCTCGATCCTGGAATCGCCCGTCGGCGTCGCGGGCGCGCTCCACCTCGCCGCGAGCCTGCCCGGGCCGGAGCGCGCGCACGGGCTCGCGACGGCGGGGCTCCTCGAGGAGGCGCCCGTCGAAGGGCTGGACCCTCCCGCGGGGGGCGAGATGCGATTGCCGGATTCGCCCGGCCTCGGCGTGGGATTGCGGGAGCGCGAGCCGTGACGGGCGGGGCGCCCGCGATCGTCGCCGGCGAAGAGAGCGTCCCGTACGCGGCGCTCGAGGCGCGCGTGCGCGAAGCCACCGGGAAGCTTCGCGCGCTCGGCGTGGCCGAGGGCGCGCGCGTGGGCCTGTGGGCCGGCAACGCCATCGAGTGGATCGTGATCGCGCTCGCCGTGCCGCGGGCGGGCGCGGTGCTCGTGCCCCTCAACACGCGGCTAGCGGATGCGGAGATCCGCTGGCAGGCGGCGCGCGCGGGGCTGCGCCTCGTGATCGCGGACGACGCGCTCGCGTCCCGGGAGATCGGGGCAAGGAGGCTCGTCTCCTTCCCCGAGTGGCGGGCTCTCGCGCCCGGCGACGGCGAGCCGGTGGCGGGCCACGACGACCCGGCGCGCGACGCGGCCATCCTCTTCACCTCCGGCACGACCGGGCGGCCGAAGGGCGCGGTGCTCACGCGCGGCAACCAGCTCGCCTCGGCGCGCGCCTCGGGCGCCGTGCTGCCGCTGGCGCCGGGCGACCGCTGGCTCGCGTCGCTGCCGTTCTTCCACGTGGGCGGGCTGGGCATCGTGCACCGGTGCCTGCTCGCCGGCGCGTGCGTGGCGTTGCCGGACGACTTCTCCGCCGAAGCGCTCGACCGCGCGATCGAGGACCACGGGGTCACGCACCTGTCGGTGGTCGACGCGACGCTGCGCAGGATCCTCGGGGCGCGCGGCGGCCGCCCGTTGCCGCACCGCGTGCGCGCCGTGGTCGTGGGCGGCGGGCCCGTGAGCCCGGCGCTGCTGGAAGCCTGCCCCCAGGCGATGGCGAGCTACGGGCTCACCGAATCCTGCGCGATGGCGACCCTCGTGCGGCCGGGCGCGAGCGATGCGCAGCGGCGCACGGCGGGGCAGGCGCTCCCGGGCGTCGAGCTTCGCATCGCCGCCGACGGCGTGATCGAGCTGCGCGGGCCCATGGTGATGCGAGGCTACCTCGACGACCCGGAGGCCACCGCGGCGAGCCTGCGCGACGGGTGGCTGCGCACGGGCGACCTGGGCGAGATCGACGGCGACGGCTGCCTGCGCGTGCTCTCGCGCCGCGACGACCTCATCATCTCCGGCGGCGAGAACGTCTACCCGGCCGAGATCGAGCACGCGTTGCGCGAGCACCCCGCCGTCGCCGACGCGGTGGTGGTCGGCGTGCCGGACGAACAGTGGGGGGAAGCGCCGCTCGCCTTCGTGGAACTGCGTGCGCCGGGCGAACCCGACCTGCGCGCCTTCCTCGCCCCGCGCCTCGCGCGCTACAAGATCCCGCGCATCGCCTTCGTCGACGCCATCCCCCGCCTCGCCAACGGCAAGCCGGACCGGGCGGCCCTCAAGTCGGCACGGCGCTGATCCGGGGAGGCCGGTTTCTCTTTCGCGGAGTCGAAAGAGAAGCCGGCCCGTCCCCACGAACTCAAGCCGCGTGCAACCTCGAGTTGGCCGACACGTGCTGCTTCAGGAACTCCATCTGGTCGGCGAGGATGCGGCGGTTGGCGAGGATGAGGAATTCGGCGCGGTTGGGCACGTAGGGCGCGTAGAGCAGGTGCATGCGCGATTCCTCCGGCGTGCGGTTGCCCTTGCGCTGGTTGCAGGTGCGGCAGGCGGTCACCACGTTCATCCAGGTGTCGCGGCCGCCGCGGGACAGCGGCAGGATGTGGTCGCAGGTGAGCTTCTGCGGCGGGAAGAGGCCGCCGCAGAAGGCGCACACGGCGCGGTCGCGGTGGAAGAGCTCGCGGTTGTTGAGCGGCGGCGTGGCGTGGAAGCCCTTGATCGCGAGCGCCTTGCCGCGGATGGCGATGATCGAGTTCGCCGTGATGAAGGAGCGCTCGCCGGTGAGGTGGGAGCGCCCGCCCCAGATCGTGAAGGCCTCGCGGCCCGTCTCCCAGGCCACGCGCTCCTTGGCGTAGTACCACACCGCCTGCTGCCAGGTGACCCAGCGGTGCGGGACGCCGTGCTGGTCCAGCGTGAGGATGAGGGGAAGCGCTCGGTTCATCGTTTTGAAACGGCTGTTTTGCCAGTCAAATCGGGAACTTGCGATAATGCCGCGCAGAGGCCTCCGCAATTTACCACATCCGGTCGCCCCCCTCTCCCGCGACCCCACCGAAAGCCCCGCCATGTACCTCGACCGCGTCAACGCCGGCAACGACATCCCCAACGACTTCAACGTGATCATCGAGATCCCGGCCCACGCCGACCCCATCAAGTTCGAGGTGGACAAGGCCACCGGCGCGCTCTTCGTCGACCGCTTCGTGCAGACGGCCATGCACTACCCGTGCAACTACGGCTACATCCCGCACACGCTCTCCGACGACGGCGACCCGGTGGACGTCCTCGTCATCACGCCCTTCGCGCTCATTCCCGGCGTCGTGGTGCGCTGCCGCCCCATCGGCATGCTCAAGATGACCGACGAGGCCGGCGGCGACATGAAGCTGCTGGCGGTGCCCATCGACAAGCTCACGCCGCTCTACCGCGACATCGAGACGCCGCGCGACCTGCCGGAGATGCTGCTGCAGCAGATCACGCACTTCTTCGCCCACTACAAGGACCTGGAGGCGGGCAAGTGGGTGAAGATCGAGGGCTGGGTGGGGCCCGAGGAGGCGAAGGCCGAGATCGTGAAGGGCGTGAAGCGCTACAAGCCGCCGAAGCGCAAGGCCTGACCGCGCCTCACGCGGGCCAGAGCATCGCGGCACCGCGCACGCCGCTCGAATCGCCGTGCAGCGCCTGGACCACGGGCGGCGAGCCGCCCGCGTAGGCGTGCGCCGCGATGACCGGCGGCACCGCCCGGTAGAGGTGCGCGAGCTGCGACACGCCTCCACCCAGCACGATCACGTCCGGGTCCACGAGGTTCACGACGTGCGCGAGGGCGCGCCCGAGGCGCGATTGGTGCCGCTCGAGCGTCGCCGCGCAGGCCGCGTCGCCCGCGGCGGCGGCGGCCGCGATCTCCGCGGGCGACTTCCGGCTCCCCGTCACGCGCTCGTGGTCGTCGGCCATGCCCGGCCCGGAGACGAAGCGCTCGAGGCACCCCACGCGCCCGCAGTTGCAGCGAAGCCCCGGGAACTCCTCCGCCGTCATCCACGGCAACGGGTTGTGGCCCCACTCGCCCGCGAGGCCGTGCCGGCCGCGAAGCACCTTTCCGTCGACCACGATGCCGCCGCCCGCGCCGGTGCCGAGGATGACCCCGAAGACGACGCCGAAGCCGGCCGCCGCGCCGTCGATCGCCTCCGAGAGCGCGAGGCAGTTGGCGTCGTTCTCGAAGCGCACCTCGCGACCGAGGAGCCGCGAGAGGTCGGCCTTGAACGGCCGGTCGTTGAAGGCGGTGGCGAAGGCATTGCGCAGGATGCCGGTGGCGGGGTCGACGACGCCGGGGTGGCCGACGCCCACCGTGGCCGTCACCCCGAGGTCGCGCTCGGCGTCCGTCACCAGCGCGGCCAGCGCGGCGAGCGCGCCTTCGTAGGCGCCCGATGGCGACGGAATGCGCCTTCGAAGCCTCTCGCGGCCCTGCGCGTCGAAGGCCGCGATCTCCGCCTTGGTGCCGCCCAGGTCGATGCCGATGCGCATCACGCCCGCCTCAGAACGCCTGGTCCCAGGGGATGGAGAGCCGCGTCGCGCAGTTGATGAGCCCCACCATGCTGTAGGTCTGCGGGAAGTTGCCCCACAGCTCGCCCGTGACCGGGTTCACGTCCTCGGAGAGGAGCCCCAGGCGGTTGCGCTTGTCGAGCGTCTTCTCGAAGAGCGCGCGCGCCTCGTCGCGGCGGCCCAGCGCCGCGAGCGCGTCGATGTACCAGAAGGTGCAGACGAGGAAGGCATTCTCCGGCTCGCCGAAATCGTCGGCCTGCGTGTAGCGGAAGAGGACGTCGCCGCGGCGCAGGTCCTTCTCCACGGCCGCGACGGTGCCGGCGAAGCGCGGGTCGGAGGCGGCGACGAACCCCAGCTCCGCGAGCAGCAGCAGGCTCGCGTCCATGATGTCGCCATCGAACGTCGCGACGAAGCTGCCCCGCTTCTCCGACCACGCCCGCGCGCAGATGCCGGCGTGGATCGCGTCGGCCTTGGTGCGCCACCGGTGCGTGGCCTCCGCCAGGCCGAGGCGCCGCGCGATCTTGGCCAGCCGGTCGCAGGCCACCCAGCACATGACGGCCGAGAAGGTGTGCACGTGGGCCGAGCCGCGCAGCTCCCACAGCCCCGCGTCGGGCTGGTCCCACAGCGCCGCGGCGCGCTCGCCCAGCACCTCGAGCCGCCGGAAGAGCCCGGCGTTGCCGACCTTGGCGAGGCGCCGGTCGAAGAAGGCGTGCGTGGCCGCGAGGATGGCCGAGCCGTAGACGTCGTTCTGCACCTGCTGCCAGGCCTGGTTGCCCACCCGCACCGGCCCCATGCCGCGGTAGCCGGGCAGCCACTCGACGATGTGCTCGTCGAGGTCCGCGCGGCCCGAGATGCGGTAGACGGGCTGCAGGCGCCCCTCGCTCGAGGCGGCCACGTTGATGATGTAGCCGAGGTAGCGCTCCATCGTGCGCGTGGCGTTGAGGCGGTTCAGGGCGTTCACGACGAAGTAGGCGTCGCGCAGCCAGCAGAAGCGGTAGTCCCAGTTGCGGCCGCTCCCGGGCGACTCGGGGATCGAGGTGGTGAGGGCCGCCACCACGGCGCCGGTGTCGTCGAAGGCCGCGAGCTTGAGCGTGATGGCGGCGCGGATGATCTCCTCCTGCCACTCGAAGGGGATGGAGAGGTCGCGCACCCAGTCGTGCCAGTAGTCGTCGGTGAGCTCGAGGAAGCGTCGCGCCACCTCCGCGACCGACCCCTGCATCGTCTCGTCGGGGCCCAGCACGAAGGAGAGCGCGTCGCGCAGCACGAAGGGCATCTCCTCCAGCACCGCCGTGATCGAGCAGTCGGTGGTGAGGCGCAGCACGTTGGCCGTGCCCACGTAGCGGATGTGGTTGGAGCCCGAGGTCACCTCGGGCCGGCGGCGCCCGTAGTCGTCGGCCGGGCGCATGCGCACCGTGATGCGCGGGCTGCCCGCGAGCGGCCGCACGATGCGCACGAGCTGCGCCGGGCAGAAGAGGCGCCCGTACTGGCGGAAGCGCGGGGCGAAGTCGACGATCTCGACCGCGCCGCCGCGGTCGTCGAAGAGCCGCGTCACGAGGATGGGCGTGTTGGGGAGGTACTCCTGCTCGGTACGCTCCAGCCAGCTCAGCTCGACGGCGGCGAAGCCGAAGTCCGCGCTGTCCTCGCGCGGGCGAAGGAGCGAGCAGAAGGCCGCGTCGCCGTCCAGGCGCGGCATGCATCCCCACACGATCTCGCCCCCGCCGTCGACGAGCGCGCCGACGCTGGAATTGCCGATGACGCCCAGTTGCAGGTTGCTCATGCCCTTTCGCTCCCTCGTGGATCCGTCGTGCCGTCCGCGACGAAGGCGGCCAGCCAGCGCCGCACCTCGTCCGCGCCGGAGAGGCGCCAGCGTGCGCGCGTGGGGCCCGCCCCCACCTTGACCGACTCGCCGCCCACGCGGTTCACCAGCGCGAATCCCAGCTCGTCGGTGAGGTCGTCGCCGACGAACACGGGCGTGCGGCCGGCGAAGGGCGGCTCCGCCAGGAACTCGGCGATGGCGGTGCCCTTGTCCTTGCCGCTGGGCTTCACCTCGAGCACGAACTTGCCGGCCTGCAGCTCGAAATCCTCGCCCAGCTCGCGGACGATGGCGTGCGCCTCGCGCTCGGCCAGCGCGGCCGCCTGCGGGGCGTTGCGGTAGTGGAGCGCGAGCGTCGCCCCCTTCTCCTCGAGGAGAAGGCCCGGCTGGGCGGCGACCAGCCGGCGCAGCCGCGCGGCGGGCTCGCGCAGGCGGTCCGCGGGGCCGGCGTGGCAGTGCAGCGTGCCGTCGACGCTGCGGCGCTCGGCGCCGTGCTGGCCTGCCGCCCCGAAGCGCGCCGGCGCGAAGAGGGCGTCGATGCCTGCGAGCGAGCGGCCGCTGATGAGGGCGAGGGCGCCGGCCATCGCGTCGCCGAGGCGCTCCAGCAGCGCGATGAGGCCCGGCTCGATGCGCACGTCGTCGGGGTGGTCCTCGTGGCGCACGAGCGTGCCGTCGATGTCGAGGAAGAGGGCGCTGCCCGGCGTGAGGGGCGGCGCCCCGGGGCGTGCGGCGGCGGGATCAGTCGCAGGGGCATCCATGTCGGGACTGTCGGGCGTCACGGCTATCGGGCGGGCGGTGGCAGGGCGGCCGGGGCGCGCTTCCCCACGGCCAGGCGCCGGCGGTTGCGCATGCGCGCGGCGTCCAGCAGCATCCGCCCGGCCCAGCGGTACACGTTGAACTCCATGAGCAGGGCCCGCATGCTGCGCATGCGGGCGCGCTGCTCGTCGGGCGGCATCGTGAGCGCGTCGCGCACGGCGGCCGCGCACTGCTCGGTGTCGTAGGGATTGACGATCAACGCCTCGGGGAGTTCCCGCGCGGCGCCGGCGAACTGCGACAGGACCAGCACGCCGCGCTCGTCCTCGCGGGTGGCCACGAACTCCTTGGCCACGAGGTTCATCCCGTCGTGCAGGCTCGAGACGAAGCAGAAGTCCGAGGCGCGATAGTGCGTGTACACGCGCTCGGCGTCGTGGTGCTCGATCTTGAGGACGATGGGCCGGCACCCCGGCGAGGCGAAGCGGTCGTTGATGCGCTGGGCGGCGGCGCGCACGCGCGCGTCCAGCGACTGGTACTCGTCGATGCTCGAGCGGCTGGGGGCGGCGATCTGCACGAAGGCGAGCCGGCCCACCCACGCGGGCTCCATCTCGAGGAAGCGCTCGATGGCCGCGAAGCGCTCGAGGATCCCCTTGGTGTAGTCGAGGCGGTCCACGCCGATGCCCAGCGCCACGTCGGGCGCGAGGCCCAGCTCCTCGCGGATGGCGCGGCGGCAGTCGGCCACGGGCGGCTGCTTCGCGAGCCCCTTGAGCGGCCACTCGATCGAGATCGGGTAGCGATGCACCTCGGTGGGCTCGCCGCCGTAGGAAATGGTGAAGGTCTCGCGGTCGACCCTCGCCTCGAGGTAGCGGTCCACCGTGTCGAAGAAGTTGTTGCAGTGGAACTGCGTGTGGAAGCCGAGGATGGAGGAGCCGAGCATGCCGTCGAGCAGCTCCGCGCGCCAGGGGCAGACGCCGAAGGCCTCGGGGTTGGGCCAGGGGATGTGCCAGAAGGTGATGATGGTCGCCTCCGGCAGCCGCTCGCGGATCATCCGCGGCAGCAGCGCGAAGTGGTAGTCCTGCACGAGGATGATGGGGTTGGGCGTGCGCGACTCCGACACCACCGTGTCGGCGAAGCGGCGGTTCACGGCGCGGTAGTGCTCCCAGTCGGTGGCGCGGAAGACGGGGCGCGTGTGCGCGATGTGGCACAGCGGCCACAGGCCCTCGTTCGCGAAGCCGTAGTAGTAGCCCGCCTCCTCCTCCTTCGAGAGCCAGACGCGGCGGATCTGGTACGAGGGGTTCTCCGGCGGCACGCGCACGTGGTCGTTCGCGTCGACGACCTCGCGGTCGGCGCTGCCGGCGCCGTGCGCGATCCAGGTGCCGGAGCACGCGCGCATCACCGGCTCCAGCGCCGTGACCAGCCCGCTCGCCGGGCGCAGCACGTCGACGCGCTCGCCCTGGCGCACGTGGATGTAGGGCTCGCGGTTGGAGACGATGAGGATCTCGTCGCCCTTGAGGTCCTCGCGCAGGATGGTGCGCAGCGTCTCGGGAACCCAGCTCATCTGCGACTCGTCGCGCAGGCGCCGCTCGGCTTCGAGGTCGCGCACCAGCGCCTCGAGGTCGCGGGCGATGGGCTTCAGCTCCTTGGCGCGCGGCTCGGGGTTCTGCGCGAGAAGCTGGCCGCGGATCAGGGCCTTGATCCCGGCCACCCAGCCGCGCCACGAGAGCTCGGCGATCACCACCGTGATGAGCGCGATCACCAGGCCGATGCCCGTGAACAGGTAGACGATGTACTTCTTGGTGTCGGCGCTGCGCCGCTCGATGAAGCTCATGTCGTGGGCGATCAGGAGCTCGCCCATGCGCGTGCCGTCCACGAGCAGCGGGTGGGCGGCGAGGTGCAGCGAGCCGCCGGCGAAGTGGTGGACGCGGCCGGTTTCCTCGACCGGCGAGCCGGGCGGCCGGCAGGCGATGTCGCGCGGCAGCGTCACCGTGCGGTAGGCGAACTTCCCCGCGGCGTCGCAGTAGCCGATGGCGAAGAGCCGCTCGTCCTGCGTGATGCGGCCCAGCACGGCCTCGAGCCGCTGCTGGCGCGCGGCCGGGCCGAGGTCGGCGGTCATCGCCTCCGCGAGGGGCTCCTGCACGGCGTTGGCCACGAGCTTCGAGCGCACGTCGAGGTCGCGCACGAACCAGCGCAGGGTGAGGTCGTCGACCAGCGGCGCCACGCCGTAGGCGATGGCGCCGAGGGCGACGATGAGCGGGACGATGAAGCGCAGGGAGAGACGCATGACCCCGGGTTCCGGCTGGCGCGGCTCGCATGGGCTTCGGACGGCCGCGATGTCGCGCGTGGCGAGCCCCCGCGCGCTCTCGCGGGGGACTGAGGCGACATTTTAGCCGCTCGTCGACGATCGCGGGACGCGGCGTCGCATCAACGCGCGCTCCGCCGCAGCCCCAGCCACGCGAGAAGGCCCAGCGCTGCGCCGATGGCGGCCATCCCCGCGAGCTCGTGCGGCGTGGGCGTCTCGCCCAGTTGCAGCCACGAGGCGACGACGGCGATCACGGGTATCGCGAGCGTGTTGAGGCCCGTCACGCCCGCCGGCGCGTGCGAGAGGACGTAGGTCCACAGCCACCAGCCGCCGGCGGTCGCGAACACGGTGGAGTAGGCGAGGGCGAGCGCGTACTCGCCGTTCCAGCGCGGGGCCTCGTGCGGGTGCGCGAGCGCCAGCAGCACCAGCGGGATCGAGCCGAACGCGAGCTGCCACGCGGTGAAGGTGAGGGGCTCCGCGCCCTTCGTGGGCCAGCGCTTGGACATGACGGCCGCGAGCGCCCACACGGCGCCGGACCCCACGGCGAGGAGGCTCCCCTCGAGGCTCGTGAGCTTCCACGGCGAGACCACGAGCACCAGGCCCGCAAACGCGAGGGCGACGGAGAACCACTGCGCCCCGCGCATGCGCTCGCCGATCATGAGGTGCGCGAACACGATCATCCAGAACGGCATGGTGTAGGTGAGCACCGAGGTCTTGCCCGGCCCCGCGGTGAGGAGCGCGTAGTGGGAGAGGATCACGAAGGCGCCCACCTGCACGAAGCCGAGCACGAGGGCCATCCGGTAGCTGGAGAGCGAGAGGCGGCGCCCCGAGGCGGCGAGGATGGCGAAGAGCAGCAGCGCGCCCAGCACGAGGCGCTGCGCGGCGAAGTCGAACGGGTGCGCGTGGCGCAGCGCGATCTTCATCACGATCCACGAGTAGCCCCAGATCGCGCACATGGCGGCCATGGCGGCGAGCGGGGCGGAGCGGGGGCTCATCGGGGCGGGGCGGCTAGAATGGCGGAAAGCCCCGCGACGATACCATGACCCCTTCCCCCGGATTCCGC
Source organism: Burkholderiales bacterium (assembly GCA_019634955.1). Classification (GTDB taxonomy): domain Bacteria; phylum Pseudomonadota; class Gammaproteobacteria; order Burkholderiales; family Usitatibacteraceae; genus FEB-7. The sequence continues at coordinate 36,218 of JAHCAK010000008.1, read as the reverse complement.
GTGCGCCTCGTCGACTGGCGCGAGGCGTCGGGCACGCTCTCGGCGATCCGCACCACCGTGTTCGTGGGCGAGCAGGGCGTGCCGCCGGAGATCGAGATCGACGGTCGCGACCCGGGCTGCGCGCACGTCGTGGCCGAGAGCGATTCGGGCGAGGCCGTCGGCACCGGGCGCCTCATGCCCGACGGGCGCATCGGCCGCATGGCGGTGCTCGCGGCCTGGCGCGGGCGGGGCGTTGGGGCGGCGATGCTCGAGGCACTGGTGGCCGAGGCGAGGCGCCGCGGCTTCCGCGAGACCTACCTGCACGCCCAGGCCCACGCGAAGGACTTCTACGCGCGCCACGGCTTCGTCGTCGAGGGGGAGGAATACCTCGAGGCGGGCATCCCGCATGTCCTCATGCGCGCCCCGACCTGACGGAACCGGTCTGCGGAACCGGTCAATCTCCGCCGCGCCAGCGCAGGAGGATCCGCAGCCGGCGGAATGCGCTGGTGTCGACGGCATCCGGGAAGACGACGATCGCACGCGAGAGGCGCGCGCCGTCCGGCACCCAGCGCAGCACGGTGAGCCAGGGAGCGACGAACGCGTCCGGCGCGAGGTGGCCGGTGGTCGTGACGCCATCGGCCCGCCGCGCCTCGACCCGGCCCGCCAGGTCGACCACGAGGCGGCGGATGGACCCGGGGCGTTCGCGGGCCCCGTGCCGGCGCAGCGCGCGCACCATCGCCACCGCGAGCGCCGTTGCGAGCAGCGCCTTCGCAGGCCACGAAAGCGGCGCGGCGAGCGCGGCCGCCAGCGCGGCGGCGGCGGCGGCCCACACCCACGCGACGGCCCGCCGCGAGGGGCCGAGGTCGATGACCACACGCCACGCGGGGTCGTTGGCGGGCGCCTCGCCGCTATACTTGAACCGATCCCGAACCGACGCCATATCCCCCCGGTGACCTCCGAACTCCCCCGCGCCTGCGACCTCTCCCCCCTTAACGCGCTGCTGCGCGTTTCCGGTGACGACGCCGCCGACTTCCTGCACAACCAGTTCACCAACGACGTGAAGGCGCTCCCCGTGGGCGCCGCGCAGTGGAACGGCTGGTGCACGCCCAAGGGGCGGCTGCTGGCCACCTTCGTGCTGGCGCGGGATCCCGGCGGCTTCTTCCTGCTTCTTCCGGCCGCCTTCGCCGAGGCGATCGCCAAGCGGCTGCGGATGTTCGTGCTGCGTTCGAAGGTGAAGATCGAGGACGTCTCGGCCGCCACGCCGCGCTTCGGGCTGTGGGACGGCGCGATGCCCGAGGGGGTGTTCCGCCTCGGCGAGGCGCGCGGGTTCGCGTTCGGCACGGTTCCCGGGGCCCGCCCCGCCACGCTCGACGACTGGGCGCTCTCCCTCGTCCGCGACGGCATCGTGCAGGTGGTGCCGGGCACGCAGGAGGAGTTCGTGCCGCAGATGGCCAACTACGATCTCATCGGTGGCGTGAGCTTCAGGAAGGGCTGCTATCCCGGCCAGGAGATCGTCGCGCGCACGCAGTACCGCGGCATCCTCAAGAAGCGGGCGGTGCGGGTGCGCTCGGCGGGGCCCCTCGCCCCGGGCGACAGCGTCTACAGCGACGCCTTCGGCGACCAGTCGGCGGGCACCGTGGCCAACGTGGCGCCCTCGCCCGAAGGCGGGTTCGAGGCCCTCGTCGTCGCCCAGCTGGACGCCATCGCCCGGGCGGACTTGCGCCATGGCTCGCTCGCGGGCCCGGCGCTCTCCCTCCTGCCGTTGCCCTACGCGATCCCCTGACTCCAATGGACCGGTTCCGTAGACCGGTTCCGTAGACCGGTTCCGTAGACCGGTTCCGTAGACCGGTTCCGGGGACCGGTATAATTCGCGCCATGACTTCGCCCGTTGCGCCCGAGCAGCCCCTCCTCACGCTGCCCGGCAGCGTGGCCCTCTCGCCTTTCCGCGTCGAGAAGCTCGTCGCCGGCCTGCCGCCGGGCCTGCGCGAGTCGATCGCCGTCGACACCCGGTTCGTCCACTTCGTGCAGCTCGCCGGCGCGCTCACCGCCGCCGAGCACGACGTCCTCGCGCGCATCCTCACCTACGGCACGCCCGGGAAGGCCGAGCCGAAGGGCGAGCTGCGCGTGGTCCTGCCGCGCTTCGGCACCGTCTCGCCGTGGTCGTCCAAGGCCACCGACATCGCGCGCAACTGCGGCCTCGCGAAGGTCGTCCGCATCGAGCGCGGGGTGGCCTGGCACTTCGCCCCGGGCGGCGGCCGCGCGCTGGACGAGCAAGCGGACCGCGCGCTGGCCGAGGCCATCCACGACCGCATGACGGAGACGGTGGTCCGGGACATCGCCGGGGCGGCGAAGCTCTTCGCCCACCACGCGCCGGCCCCGCTCGCCACCATCGACCTCGTCGGCGGCGGCCGCCGGGCGCTCGAGGAGGCCAACGCCGCCATGGGCCTCGCGCTCGCGCCCGACGAGATCGACTACCTCGTCGACGCCTTCGGCCGCATGGGGCGCAACCCCACCGACGTCGAGCTGATGATGTTCGCGCAGGCCAACAGCGAGCACTGCCGCCACAAGATCTTCAACGCGTCGTGGACGGTGGACGGCGAGGCGCAGGACAGGAGCCTCTTCCAGATGATCCGCAACACCCACGCGAAGAGCCCGCGCGGGACCATCGTCGCCTACTCGGACAACTCCGCGATCATGGAGGGCGCCGAGATCGAGCGCTTCTTCCCGGCCTCCGACCGCGGCTGGGGCTGGCACCGCGACACCACCCACATCCTCATGAAGGTGGAGACGCACAACCACCCCACGGCGATCGCGCCGCACCCGGGCGCGGGCACGGGCGCGGGCGGCGAGATCCGCGACGAGGGCGCCACGGGCACGGGCGCCAAGCCCAAGGCGGGGCTCACCGGTTTCTCCGTCTCCAACCTCGAGCTGCCCGGCCAACGCGAGCCGTGGGAAGCCGGCTACGGCAAGCCCGGGCGCATCGCCTCCGCGCTCGCGATCATGATCGAGGGCCCCATCGGCGGCGCCGCCTACAACAACGAGTTCGGCCGCCCCAACCTCGCGGGCTACTTCCGCACCTTCGAGCAGGCGGTCGCGGGCGAGGTGCGCGGCTACCACAAGCCCATCATGCTGGCGGGCGGCCTCGGCAACCTCTCCGCGAAGCACGTGCGGAAGCATGGCTTCGACGCGAAGACGCTCTTCGTGCAGCTGGGCGGCCCGGGCTTCCTCATCGGCATGGGCGGGGGCGCCGCCTCCTCCATGGCGAGCGGCGCCAACACCGAGTCGCTCGACTTCGATTCCGTGCAGCGCGCCAACCCCGAGCTCGAGCGACGCTGCCAGGAGGTGATCGACGCCTGCTGGCAGATGGGGGACGCGAACCCCATCCTCTCCATCCACGACGTGGGCGCGGGCGGGCTCTCCAACGCGCTGCCGGAGCTGGCCCACTCGGGCGGCGTGGGCGCGGATTTCGAGCTGCGCGAGGTGCCCATCGAGGAGCCGGGCATGACGCCGATGCAGGTCTGGTCCAACGAGTCGCAGGAGCGCTACGTGCTCGCGATCCCCGAGGACCGCATCGACGAGTTCGGCGCGATCTGCGAGCGCGAGCGCTGCCCCTACGCCGTCGTGGGCATCGCGCGCGCCGACGGGCAGCTCGTGGTCGAGGACACGCTCTTCGCCAACCGCCCCGTGGACATGCCGCTGGAGGTGCTGCTGGGCAAGCCGCCGCGCATGCACCGCGACGTGCGGCGCGTGGCGAGATCGCTCCCGCCCGTCGACCTCTCGAAGGTCGACCTGAAGGAGGCCGCCTACCGCGTGCTGCGGCTTCCCGCCGTCGCGGACAAGACCTTTCTCGTGACGATCGGCGACCGCTCCGTGGGCGGGATGTGCGCGCGCGACCAGATGGTCGGGCCGTGGCAGGTGCCGGTGGCCGACGTCGCCGTGACGACGATGGGCTACGCGACGCATCTCGGCGAGGCGATGGCGATCGGCGAGCGCACGCCCGTGGCGCTCATCGACGGGCCGGCCTCCGGGCGCATGGCCGTGGGCGAGGCCATCACCAACATCGCGGCCGCGGCGATCGCCGGGATCGGCGACATCAAGCTTTCGGCCAACTGGATGTGCGCGGCGGGGCATCCCGGCGAGGACGCGACCCTCTTCGATACCGTCAAGGCCGTGGGGATGGAACTCTGCCCCGCGCTGGGCGTGGCGATCCCCGTGGGCAAGGATTCCATGTCGATGAAGACGACGTGGAAGGACGCGGCCACGGGCGAGGCGAAGGCGGTGACGGCGCCGCTCTCGCTCATCGTCTCGGCCTTCGCGCCGGTGACGGACGCGCGCCGCACGCTCACGCCGCAATTGCGCACGGACCAGGGCGACACGGAGCTCGTGCTGGTCGACCTCGGCGGCGGCCGCAACCGCCTCGGCGGCTCGGCCCTCGCGCAGGTGCACGGGCAGCTCGGCGACGCCGCGCCCGATCTCGACGACCCCGCGAAGCTCAAGGCCTTCTTCGGCGCCGTCCAGTCGCTCAACGCCGCCGGGAAGATCCTCGCCTACCACGACCGCTCCGACGGCGGGCTCTTCGCCACCGCCTGCGAGATGGCCTTCGCGGGGCGCGCGGGCGTCACGCTCTACCTCGACGGCCTGGCGATGGACCCGGCCCAGCTGGACGTCGACGGCCACGAGCGGCAGACGGACATCCTCGCCGGGCGGCTTGCCGAGCGCATCCTCGCCGCGCTCTTCAACGAGGAGCTGGGCGCGGTGCTGCAGGTGCGCAAGGGCGACCGCGCGGCCGTCATGCAGGCGCTGCGCGAAGCCGGGCTCTCGCGCGAATCGCACGTGATCGGGCACCCGAATGCCGAGGGGCAGGTGCGCCTCATCGTGAACGCCAGGCCGGTGCTCGCCGAGCGGCGCGTGGACCTGCACCGCGCCTGGTCCAGCGTGACCCACGCGATCCAGCGGCTGCGCGACAACCCGGCGTGCGCGGACCAGGAGTACGACCGCCTCCTCGACGAGGGCGACCCGGGCCTGCACGCGAAACTGACTTTCGCGCCGGAAGAGGACGTCGCCGCGCCCTTCATCGCGACGGGCGCGCGGCCCCGCATCGCGATCCTTCGCGAGCAGGGCGTGAACGGACAGATGGAGATGGCCGCGGCCTTCGACCGCGCCGGCTTCGCGGCCTTCGACGTGCACATGAGCGACATCCTCGCCGGCCGCGTGAGGCTCGCCGACTTCAAGGGCTTCGCCGCCTGCGGCGGCTTCAGCTACGGCGACACGCTCGGCGCGGGCGAGGGGTGGGCCAAGTCGATCCTCTTCAACCCGCGGGCGCGCGACGAGTTCGAGGCGTTCTTCAGCCGCGCCGACTCCTTCGCGCTGGGCGCCTGCAACGGCTGCCAGATGGTCTCGAACCTCAAGGCCATCATCCCGGGAGCGAAGGATTGGCCGCACTTCGAGAGGAACCTCTCGGAGCAGTACGAGGCGCGCTTCACGCTGGTGGAGGTGCAGAAGTCGCCGTCGATCCTCTTCGCCGGGATGGAAGGCAGCCGCATCCCCATCGTCACGGCCCACGGCGAGGGCAAGGCGACCTTCCGGGACGCGAAGGCGCTCGAGGCCTGCCAGTACCTCGTCGCCGCGCGCTTCGTCGACAACCGCGGCAAGCCGACGGAGGCCTACCCGTACAACGCCAACGGCTCGCCGGGCGGCATCACGGCGGTGACCACGCCCGACGGCCGCTTCACGATCATGATGCCGCACCCGGAGCGCGTGTTCCGCACCGTGCTCATGTCCTGGCACCCCGAGGGCTGGGGCGAGGACTCGCCGTGGATGCGCATGTTCCGCAACGCGCGCGCGTGGCTGGGGTAGCGCCGTGTACGTCGTGATCTGGCGCTACAAGGTCGACCCCGCGCAGGAGGCGAAGTTCGTGAAGGCCTACGGACCCAAGGGCGAGTGGGCGCGGTTCTTCTCCGCCGCGAAGGAATACCTCGGCACCGAGCTGCTGGCCGACGACGAGCGGCCGGGCGAGTACCTGACCATCGACCGCTGGGAGAGCGAGGAGGCGTACAGCGGCTTCCTCGGCGAGCACGAGGCGGATTACGACCGGCTCGACCGGCGCTTCGAGGCGCTGACGCTCTCCGAGACGCGCGTGGGCGCCTACGGCATCGCCGGGGCGAAGGGGTGAGCCTCGCGTTCTCGCGCATGGGCGCCGCCGACCGCGACGCCGCGTTCGCCCTTTTCCTCGCCTTCCTGCAGGCGGACCCGCACTACCTCGACGCGGCCGCGGCCTACGGCGACGGCGGCCCGCAGGCGCTCGCCCGCGCGCTGGACCTGTTCGTCGAGCGGCCCGAACTGGGCTTCGTGTGGATGGCGCGGCGCGGGGGCGAGGTGGTCGGCTGCTGCGTGGCGTGCTACGCCATCTCGACCTCGCGCGGCACGCTGGTCGCGAAGCTGGACGACGTGAACGTCCGCCCCGGGCTCGAAAGGCAGGGCATCGGCTCGGCGATGCTCGCCTCCCTCAAGGACGAGCTGCGCCGCGCGGGCGTCACGCGCATCGACACGGCGACCCACTTCGACAACCCGGGCGCCCGCCGCTTCTACGAGCGCCACGGCTTCGCTTCCCTGCGCGAGGAGCGCCTCTCCTGCCTCCTCTGAATGGGACACCCATTGGGGACGGTTCTTCAGAACCGTCCCCAATCAGTGTCCCCGGGGTTCGAGGCGGGCGGCGAGGAGGATGCCGGCGAGGGCGCCCACCCACTGGACGACGGGGACGAAGAGGAACACGAGCGCGCCCTGCGCGTCGAGGTGGATGAAGAACGCGTCCACGTAGACGATCGCCGCGAAGGCGGCCACGACGACCGCGGTGACGAGCAGGGCGACCGCGCTCTTGCGGGAAGCGCGCGGCTTGCGCGAGGCGAATCCCAGCGGCACGTAGGGCGAGACGCACCACGCCATCAGCGACACCATGAACGCGAGCCCCGACCACGACCACGACGCGGCCCAGGCCATGAGCGCGAGTGTCGCGATCGCGGCGGCGGCGCAGGTGGCGAGCGAGGCCCGCGCGAGCCCCGCGTTCATCGCCGCTCGACCTTGCGCAGCCACTCCTCGCCGATGCGGTAGCCGGGCAGGTCGCGCCGGAAGGCCTCCAGCTCGCGGTCGGCCTCGTCGTGAAGGCCCTTCGCGCGCAGGTCGGCGATGCGCTCGAGTCGCCGCTCGGGCGTCTCCATCGCCTCGGCCATTTTCCTTTCCTGCGTCGTCGCCTCCCGGGCGAGCTCGGACTTGGCGCGACGGGCCGCCTGCGGGGCAATTCGCATCGCATCGGCCGTGGCTCCGGAGGCTGCGCGTTCCATGGCGATCGGTGCGGCAGGAGCGGCTGGCGCGGGCGTCGGGGGAGGCGGTGCGGCGGGCATCGGTGGTGGTGCGGGAGGGGTGGCGACCGGGGCGGCCTCCGACCGCGGCGGCTCCGGCGCGAACGCCTTCTTCTCCATCTTCTCCATCGGCGCGGGTGCGAGCGGGGGGGCGGGAGCAGGCTTCGGCGCGGGTGCGGGCACTGCCTGCACTGGCGGCACCTCGCCCGCCGGCGCGGCCTGCTGTTGCGGCACGGGGTACTCCGCGCTGCCCGCGGAAACCGGCGCGCCGTCCTCGACGACCGGCTTGTGCCGCTCGACCTGCAGCGTCACCGCGATGGCGAGCATGAACACCGCGGCGATCGAAAGCGGCTTCTGCCAGCGCCGGCCCGCGGCGGGCTTCGACCCCACGGCGCGCCGCGCCGCCGCCTGGATGGCCGCGTCGAGCGCGGGCGGCGGCCCCTCGCCGGGCAGCTCCCGGTAGGCGGCGGAAACGCGGTCGTCGCGCGGCTCAGCCATCGAGCGCCTCCCGCAGCTTCGCCGTGGCGTAGCGCACGCGGCTCTTCACCGCCTCCTCGTTGGCGCCGGTGGCCTGGGCGATCTCGGCGATCGAAAGCTCCGCCTCCTCCTTGAGCAGGAAGGCCTCGCGCTGCGCGGGCGGCAGCGCGGCCAGCGCGGCGGCGAAGCGCTCCAGCGCCTCCTTCGTCGACACCTGCGCGAAGGGCTCGTCGGCCGGGTTGCCGGGCGGGTCGATCGGGGGGCCGTCGTCCTCCTCGCTGCCGCCGTCGAGCGGCACGACCGAGAGGCCCTTCTTCCGCCACAGGTCCACCAGCCGGTTGTGGGCGATGGCGTAGATCCAGGTGGTGAACTTCGCGCGCGGCTCGTAGCGCCCGCGCGCCTCGATCGCCTTCATCCACACCTCCTGGAAGATCTCCTCGGCATCCGCCTTCGCGGGGAGCGACCGCGCGACGAACCGGTACACCGTGCCCTTGTGGCGCGCGTAGAGGCGGTCGAACGCGCCGGCATCCCCCTGCGCGAAGGCGAGCATGAGCTGTTCGTCGGTCTCGGGCACCCGGCGAGTTTAGGCGAAAACCGGGCCGGAGCCCCGTTCGCTCAGGACACCGGGTCCGGGACGAAGCCGGGGAAGGGGTTCGGGTTGCGCGGCCGCGGGTAGCGGGGGCGGATCACGCCCTGCGCCACGAGGTTGGCCGTGCTGTCGTAGTGGATCACGATCGTCTCGACGGGATACGGGCTCTCCCGCTCGAACTCGACCCACTGCGCCGGGTTGCGCTCGCTGCGGCCGTGGCCGGTGCCGAGCGGGTCGCCGGGCTGGGCGCGCTTGGCGGCGGAGTCGCGGGATTCGCTTCGCTCCGCCGCGGGCGGCGCGGCCGGGGCGCCCGCCGCGGACTCCTGCTTCGCGAACGGCGTGGGCCGCCACGGCTCGACGGCCACGGGCTCCGGGGGCTTGCGGCGGAAGAGCGCCACGCCGATCACGCCCACGTCGTCGGGCCGGCCGGTGCGCGCGGCGTAGGAATCCGGCAGCGTCGTGAAGTAGAAGGCCGCCGTGCGGGAAAGGCTCTTGCGCCACCCGGAGACGTCGAGCGAGGCGTACGAGCCCACCACGTAGCCGCTTTGCGACACGCGCGCCGTCTCGCCGCTCACGACGTTCACGCCGTCCACGCTCACGACGGCCAGCAGGTCCTCGCCGGCGACGTTGCGCACCCGCACCGTGTACTCGTTGCCGGGGTGGCCCACGATCCACGCCCGGCCGTCCTTCCAGTAGACGGGCAACTCGCGGTTGGCGGTACGGTCGATGACGGTGACGCGGGCGAGCGAGCCCACGCCGGCGGCGCAGGCGGGCAGGGCGAGGGCGGCGGCGATGGCGGCGGCCGCGAGGGCGAGGCGTTTCATGACATCTCCTTTCGGCTGCCCCGGCCGGGATGGCGGGGTCAGGTCATGAAACGGCGCGGCCGCCCGAAAGGGTCAGCGGGTGATGACGACCAGCACGTTGCAGGGGGCCTGCTCGATGAGCGCCTTCGAGACCGAGCCGCGCCACCACCGGGCCGCCCAGCCCTCCAGGTGGCGGTGGCCGACCACGATGAGGTCCGCCTCGATGCGGGCGGCGCACCGGGCGATCTCGTCCACGGCGTCGCCCACGAGCACCTCGCCATTGGCCTGGTGGCCGCCTTCCGCGAGCTTCGCGATGCCCTCGTCGAGGATGGCCTGGTACTGCTCGCGGTCGCGCTCCTCGGTGCCCGCGTCGTAGACGCCGCCCTCGGCCCCGATGAAGGTGGCGGGCGAGGGCATCACCGCGACGAGGAAGAGCTCCGACTTGCCCCACTGCGCGATGTCCTTGCAGCCGAGCAGGGCCTTCTGGCCCGAAAGGGAGCCGTCGTACGCCAGCAGGATCCGCTTGTACATGGGTGCCTCCATTGCGTGCGCGAGCCATAATGGTCGCCATGAAGCTCGCGCAACGCAAGCTTTCCCTTTCCCGGGTCTACGGCCTGCTGGAGCCCGGCCCGGTGGTGCTCCTCGCGACGGCGCACGGCGGGCGCGAGAACGTGATGGCGATGTCGTGGCTCACGATGATGGAGTTCGAGCCGCCGCTGGTGGGGTGCGTGGTGAGCGGGCGCAACTTCTCCTTCGACCTGCTGTGCGCCGCGAAGTCCTGCGTCATCGCCGTCCCGCCGGCCTCGCTCGCGCGGACCGTGGTGGGGGTAGGCAACTGCTCCGGGCGGCGCGTGGACAAGTTCACGAAGTTCGGACTCACGCGGCTGCCGGCCTCCGAAGTGGGCGCGCCCCTCGTGGCCGAATGCGTCGCGAACCTCGAGTGCCGCATCCACGACGCGCGCCTGGTGGACCGCTACAACTTCTTCATCCTCAAGGTGGTCGCCGCGTGGGCCGTGCCGGGGGTGGCGACCCGGCGCCTCCTGCACCACCGCGGCCGGGGCGTGTTCTTCGCCTCCGGCGCGCCGATGAAGCTGCCGTCGCGGATGAAGTGAGGCGCGGGAATGACGGAACCGGCTAGCGCTTCTTCTGGTAGGTGCCCATGAGGACGGCTTCCGCCAGCACGTGGCCCTTCATCGCCTTCTCGAGCTGCGCCTTCTTCGGGTACTTGAGGTCGCCCAGCAGCGTGTCCAGCGCGTAGAGCTTGTGGAAGTAGCGGTGCCGCCCGACGGGCGGGCAGGGCCCGCCGTAGCCGCTGCGCCCCCAGTCGTTCAGCCCGTCGCGGCAGCCCTTGGGCACGTCGGCCGGGTCCGCATCCTCCACGATTTCCGCGACGTCCGCGGGGATGTCGTAGAGCACCCAGTGCACCCAGGTCATGCGCGGCGCGGCGGGGTCGGGCGCGTCCGGATCGTCGACGATGAGCGCGAAGCTCTTCGTGCCGGGCGGCGCGCCGGACCAGGCGAGCTGCGGCGAGATTTCGTCGCCCTCGCAGGTGTGCTGCTCCGGAATGGCCCCGCCGTCGGCGAAGCTGGTCGAGGTGAGCTTGAGTGTCATGGGTTTCCTTCTTTCCGCGGCGGCGCTAGCCCAGCTCCACGTCCACCATCATTTCGTTGGCGAGCGCCTCCAGCCCGCGGCGCAGCTCGTCGTTGGGCAGGCCCTCGGGGACGGCCAGCACCGCCTTCACCTTGAAGAGGCTCTCGCCGGACATGGCGGCGCTCGCGACCTGCGTCTCCAGCTCCTCGATGCTCACGCCGCGTTGGGCGAGGCTGCCGGAGAGGTCGCGCACGATGCCGGGGCGGTCGTGGCCCACGAGTTCCAGCCGCACGCGGCGCAGGGCAGTCGCCGGGGACGCCGCGCCGCTTCGCGCGATGACCACGTGCAGGTCCGCCGATTCCAGCGCCGCCAGCGCCTTCGCCAGCTCGTCCGCGCGCGCCTCCGCGACCTCGAAGTGCACCATGCCCGCGAACTGGCCCGCGAGGTTCGCCATTCGGCTCGCCGCCCAGTTGGCGCCCAGGCGCTGCGCGCAGTCGGAGAGCCGGTTCACGATGCCGGGCCGGTCGGGCCCGACGACGGTGACGACGAGGGAGGCGGTCATCGCTTCATCCTTGGCGTTGGCGGATCGATTCGATGATAGCGCGAACGGAAGACGCGCCCAGGAAGCGGGAGACGGGATGAATCGCCTGCCCGAACAAGAAGGGCGCCCGAAGGCGCCCTTTCCCGGGGGAGGCCGGAGAGCGCCTAGCGCTCCTCCACCTTCGCCTTGCCGCGCAGCTCCATCACCAGCTTCTGGATCTGCTGCTGCTGGGCGCGCTGGCGGAACTGCTCCTTCAGCTCGTCGAAGCCGGGCACCTTCAGGGGGCGCACGTCGTCGAGGCGGATCACGTGGTAGCCGAAGTCGGTCTTCACCGGCGCCGTGGTGAGCTGCCCCTTCTTGAGCGCGGTCACCGCGTCGGCGAAGGGCTTCACGTAGCGGGCCGTGGGGCCCCAGTCGAGGTCGCCGCCGTTGTCCTTGGAGCCCGGGTCCTTCGACTTGTCCTTCGCGATCTTGGCGAAGTCCGCGCCCTTGCCGAGGTCGGCGATGATCGCCTTGGCGTCGTCTTCCTTGTCGACGAGGATGTGGCGGATCTTGTACTCGTTCTCGCCCATCGACTTCTTGAACTCCTCGTACTGCTTCTGGAGATCGGCGTCCGTGATCGGGTTGGCCTTCACCTCGTTTTCGAACAGCGCGCGCACGAGCACGGCCTGGCGGGCCATCTCCATCTGCGCGGCGACCTCGGCCTGCTTGTCGAGCCCGCGCTTCTGGGCGGCCTGCACCAGCACCTCGCGGTTGATGAGCTCCTCCTTCACGGCGCGCTGGCGCTCGGGCGTGTCGGGCTGGCCGCTCGCGGTGAGCTCCTTGTTCATCATGTCGATGCGCGACTGCGGGATGGTGACGCCGTTCACGACGATCTTGCCGGCGGCGGCGGCGGCCTTCTTCGGCGCCGCCTTGTCCTGGGCGACGGCGCCCGCGGCGAACGTGCCCGCGACGAGCGCGACGGCGAGGGTCTTCAGGGTGGGATGCATGGATGTTCCTTTTCGTGGGGTCAAAGCTGCTCGGGCGCGAACGCCTCGATTCTCAGGGCATGGATGTCGCGTTTCATGAGGTCGCCCAGGGCCTCATAAACCATTCGATGCCTCGCCAGCGGCGGCTTGCCGCGGAAGGCCTCCGAAACGATGGTGAGCTGCCAGTGCGCGCCGTCGGCGCCGTGGCCGATGTGCAGGTGGTCCTCGTCGACCAGGGCCACGCTCTCGGGGCGCAGCACGGCGAGCCGCTCGCGGATGGCGGACTCCAGGCTCACGGCAGCACCTTGCGGAACGGCTTCACCGTCACGCGGCCGTAGACGCCGGCGGCGACGTACGGGTCCTCGGAGGCCCAGGCGAGGGCCAGCTCGCGCGAGCCGAACTCGGCCACGACGAGGGACCCGGAGAAGCCGGCCGGGCCGGGGTCCTCGGCGTCGATGAGCGGGTGCGGGCCGGCCAGCACGAGGCGGCCTTCGTCCTGCAGCGCCTTCAGGCGGGCGAGGTGCGCGGGCCGGGCGGCGAGGCGCTTGTCGAGGGAGCCGGGGAGGTCCTCGGCGAGGATGGCATAGAGCATGGGTCAGGTCTTGGGGGGCTCGGGGGCGGCCTCGGCGGCGGGCTTGGCCTCGTCGTCGGGAAGGTACTTCGCCATCCAGAACGCCTGCGCGATCACGAAGGCGAACATGAGGCCCATGCCGCCGAAGAGCTTGAAGTTCACCCAGGTGTCGGTCGAGAAGGTGTAGGCCACCCAGAGGTTGAGCGTGCCCTTGAAGAGGAAGAAGACGCCCCAGGCGACGCAGAGCTTCGTCCACGCGTGCTCGGGGAGCGTGATCCCCTCCGACATCACCGCCTTCACGAGGTTCGTGCGGAAGGCGAGGCCGCCCAGGAACACGGCCCCGGCGAGCCAGTACAGCACCGAGGGCTTCCACTTGATGAAGGTCTCGTCGCGCAGCAGCAGCGTCGCGCCCCCGAAGAGGACGATGATCACGAGGCTCATCCACTGCATGTTGGACACCTTGCGGCCCCGGGCGAGCACGTACCCCACCTGCACCACGGTGGCGGCGATGGCCACGGCGGTGGCGGCGTAGATGCCCTGGAACTTGAAGGCGACGAAGAAGAGGATGACCGGGAAAAGGTCGAACAGCAGCTTCAAGGGAGCCAAAAGCCTCGCAAAATCAATCCGCTATTTTCGCCCATTCAGCGGGCGGCTGTCCATTTGAGGTGCCGGGCCTCGATCCGTTCCCTGACCTGCGGGGCGACGCCGGGCGAAAGGGCGAGCGCCAGGGCCTCGCCATAAAAGGAAGCGCGCTCGTCGGGAAGCGCCGCGTCGAGGGCGTCGAAGGCATGGTCCATGAGGGCCGCGTCCTCCGTCCGGATGGCGGTGATGGCGAGGTTGGCGTGCAGGATCCGCCACGGCCGCTCGGGGTTGGAACGCTCGAGGTCGGCCGCGAGCCGGGGGGCGAGGTGGGCGACGACGCCCTGCATCAGGCCGTACACGGCGGCGAGTTCCGGCTTCGAGCGGGCGGCGTTGGCCCGGTGGGCGAGCGCGTTCACGACGGGCTCGGCCGGGTCGAGGGGAACCTCGTGGCGCACCGCCCACAGGGCGACCCCGATGAGGAAGTCCGCGACGTCGGCCACGAGAGCGGCATCCGCCGCGCGCCCGGCCGCCGCCTCGGCGTGGGCGAGGTCGGTCACGATGGCGGAGACGAGCTCGCCAACCCCCTCCAGGCGGATGGGGCCGGTGCCGCCGTGCTGGCGGTCGAGCGCCTGCAGCGTCTCGAGGCCGCGCTTCAGGCGGTCCAGCCGGGGGCCCAGGCCGGGGTCCACGGCCACGGCGCGCGCCTGCAGCGCGGGCAGCCGGGCAAGCAGGGCGGCCGTGGCGGCCTGGCCCTCGTCACCGAAGGCGATCTTCTTGATTTCCATGGGAATCGTCTCGGCGCCGGGTGCGCGGGCACCCCGGCGCGGCGGGTGGGCAAGGGCGAATTCTGCTATAATTTCAATTGCTTCCTCAAATCCTGCGGCGTTGGACAACTTCGACCTGCACAATCACTCGACGGCCTCCGACGGGCTGCTCTCCCCCACCCGGCTGGTGGAACTGGGCGCGAGCAACGGCGCCGACGCGATGGCGCTCACGGATCACGACACGGTCGACGGCCTCGAGGAGGCCGCCGCCGCCGCCCGCCGGCTGGGCGTGGCGTTCGTAAACGGGGTCGAGGTGTCGGTGACCTGGGGGGAGACCACCGTCCACGTGGTGGGCCTCGGGATCGATCCCGGCTCGCCCGTGCTGGCCGCGGGCCTGAAATCCATCCGCGACGGCCGCCTGGGACGGGCCGCGCGCATGGCGCAGGCGCTGGAGAAGCTGGGCATTCCCGGGACGCTCGAGGCGGCGCTCGCCCTGGCCGGGAGCGAGAAGCGGCTTTCCCGCACGCATTTCGCGCGGCACCTGGCGGAAACGGGCCGGGTGCGCGACACGCAGCACGCCTTCGACAAGTACCTGGGCAAGGGAAAGCCCGCGTACGTGCAGCACGAGTGGTCGCGGCTCGAGGACGCGATGGCCTGGATCCGGGGCGCGGGGGGCGTGGCGGTGCTGGCCCACCCCGGCCGCTATGGACTCAAGCCCCTCGGCCGTGCGACCCTACTGGAAGAGTTCAAGCGCCTCGGTGGCGAGGCGATCGAGGTGGTGACCGGAAGTCACCGCCCCGAGGAATACGCCACCTGGCGCCGCGTGGCCGAGGAGTACGGTTTCCTCGCCTCCCGCGGCTCCGATTTCCACGGGCCGGGCGAAAGCCCGGTGATGCCGGGGCGGCTGCCGCCGCTGCCGGCCTCGCTCGTGCCCGTGTGGACCCGATGGGCGCACTAGCCGCATAGCCGCCCGGCAACGACGGGCCGCCGGCAAGCCGGTGGCCGCAAAGAACAGGAATGTCGGAATTCTTCTCGGTTCACCCGGAGAACCCGCAGCCGCGTTCGATCAAGGCTGCGGTGGAGATCATCCGCGCGGGGGGCGTCATCGCCTACCCCACGGACTCCTGCTACGCGCTCGGCTGCCACATCGGCGACAAGTCGGCGATGGAGCGCATCCGCCGCATCCGCAACGTGGACGAAAGGCACCACCTCACATTGATGTGCCGCGACCTCTCCGAGATCGGCCAGTTCGCCAAGGTGGACAACATCCAGTTCCGCCTCATCAAGGCGAACACGCCCGGCAACTACACCTTCATCCTGCGCGCCTCGCGGGACGTGCCGCGCCGCCTGCTGCACCCGCGCCACACGATCGGCGTGCGCATCCCCGACCACGTGGTGCCGCTGGCGCTCCTGGCGGAGCTGGGCGAGCCCATGCTCTCCTCCACCCTGATCCTCCCCGACCACGGCGTGGCGCTGAACGACGCCGAGGAGATCCGGGAGCACCTCGACCACCAGCTCGACGCCATCATCGATTCCGGCCCCTGCGGGCTCGACGTGACGACGGTGATCGACATTTCCGGCGACCGGCCCGTGCTGCTGCGCGAGGGCAAGGGCGACATCCGGCCGTTCGGGTTCGTGAAGGCGGCGCTGCACTGATGGACATCCAGGGCATCATCGTCTACATCGCCGTCTACGCCATTCCCGTGGTGTTCGCGATCACGCTGCACGAGGCCGGGCACGCCTACGCCGCGAAGTACTTCGGCGACAAGACGGCGTGGATGCTCGGCCGCACGAGCCTCAACCCGGCGCGCCACATCGACCCCATCGGCACGGTGCTGGTGCCGCTGCTCACCGCCTTCACCGGCTTCCTCTTCGGGTGGGCGAAGCCCGTGCCCGTCAACTTCGAGAACCTGCGCGACCCCAAGCGCGACATGCTGTGGGTCGCCGCCGCGGGCCCCGGGGCCAACATCGCGATGGCGCTCGGCTGGGTGCTCGTGGCGAAGGTGCTGCTCACGGTGGGCGGCGCGGGCACCGCCTACGAGTTCTGGATCCGCGTCGCGGACGCCGGCATCAAGGTGAACGTGGGCCTCGCGGTGCTGAACCTCTTCCCGCTGCTGCCGCTGGACGGCGGGCGCATCCTCGCTTCCGTGCTGCCCAACCGCCTCGCCTACCAGTACTCGCGCCTCGAGCCCTTCGGCATGGTGATCCTCATCCTGCTCATCGTCTCGGGCGCGCTGTGGTGGATGATCGGCCCCGTGATGGGGGCCATGCTCAAGAACCTCTACGCCCTGCTCGGCTTCTAGAAGAAGGCAACCATGTTCCAGGAACGCGTCCTCTCCGGCATGCGCCCCACGGGCGCCATGCACCTCGGCCACTACCACGGCGCCCTCAAGAACTGGGTGCGGCTGCAGAACGAGTACCCGTGCTTCTTCTTCGCCGCGGACTGGCACGCGCTCACCTCGCACTACGAGGACCCGTCGGTGATCGAGGCGACGGTGTGGGACATGTTCGTCGACTGGCTGGCCGCCGGCATCGACCCGGCCAAGGCGACGCTCTTCGTGCAGTCGCGCGTGCCGCAGCACGCGGAGCTGACGCTCCTCATGTCGTTCTTCACGCCGCTGTCGTGGCTCGAGCGCGTGCCGACCTACAAGGACGCGGTGGACAAGCACGCCGAGCACGGACGCGACCTCACCACCTACGGCTTCCTCGGCTACCCGCTCATGCAGGCGGCCGACATCCTCATCTACCGGGCGACCCGCGTGCCGGTGGGCGAGGACCAGGTCTCGCACGTGGAGCTCACGCGCGAGATCGCGCGGCGCTTCAACCACCTCTTCGGCCGCGAGAAGGGCTTCGAGGAGAAGGCCGAGGCCGCGGTGAAGAAGATGGGGCCGAAGAAGGCCAAGCTCTACCGCGAGCTGCGCACGCGGTTCCAGGAGAAGGGCGACGAGGCGGCGCTCGCGCAGGCGCGCGACCTCGTGGGCGACGTGCAGAACCTGTCGCTGGGCGACAAGGAGCGGCTCTTCGGCTTCATCGAGGGCGGCGGGCGCATGATCCTCACCGAGCCCGAGTCGCTGCTCACCGAGACGCCCAAGCTGCTGGGGCTCGACGGGCAGAAGATGAGCAAGAGCTACGGCAACGCGATCCTCATGCGCGACGGCCCCGACGAGGTGTCGCGCAAGGTGCGCACCATGCCCACCGACCCGGCGCGCGTGCGCCGCACCGACCCGGGCAACCCCGACAAGTGCCCGGTGTGGAACCTGCACCAGGTGTACTCGAGCCAGGAGACGCGCGACTGGGTGTGGCAGGGCTGCACCACCGCCGGCATCGGCTGCCTGGAGTGCAAGCAGCCCGTGATCGACGCGATCAACGCGGAGCTGAAGCCCATCCGCGAGCGTGCCGCCGGCTACGAGGAGGACCCGACGCTCGTGCGCTCGATCATCCAGGACGGCTGCGAGAAGGCGAGCGACACGGCCGACGAGACGATGCGCGACGTGCGCGAGGCCATGGGCCTCAACTACAGCTGAACACGGCCCGGAAGAAAGGCGAGGGAACCGCAGATGAACGCAGATGAACGCGGATGGAGGGGCTGGGCGATGGGCGCGCTGCTCATGGCGGCGGCGGCGATGCCGGCCGCGGCGGCCACGCCGGTGCCGTCGGGGAAGTGGAGCTTCGTGTTCGCGGACAAGCGCGGGCAGGCGGACCGGCCGGTGCGCGTGTTCACCTACCGGCCGCGGCAGTGCGACTCGGCCTGCCCGATCCTCTTCGCCCTTCACGGGAAGCAGCGCGCCGCCTCCGCGATGCGCGACAACTGGGAGCTCGCCGCCGACCGGTACGGCTTCATCGTGATCGCCCCGGAGTTCTCGGAGAAGCACTGGCCGAAGGCGGCGGCGTACAACCTGGGCGACGTCGCGGACAACGCCGACCGCGAGAAGTGGTCGTACTCGGTGATCGAGCACCTCTTCGACGAGATGCGCGACGGCCAGAAGGACTACCGCATCTTCGGCCACTCCGCGGGCGCGCAGTTCGTGCACCGCTTCATGATGCTCCGGCCCGACAACCGCGCCTCGCTCGCGATCGTCGCCAACGCCGGCTGGTACGCGATGCCCGAGTGGCGGAAGGACCGCAAGGCCGAACCGTGGCCTCACTCGCTGGTGGAGTCGCCGGCGGGCGAGGCGCAGCTGCGCGCGGCGCTGCAGCGGCGGCTCATCGTGCTGCTGGGCGAGGCGGACACGGACCCGGACCATCCGGACCTCGACAAGTCCGCGGCCTCCATGAAGCAGGGCGCCAACCGGCTCGAGCGCGGCGAGAACTTCTTCGGCGCGGCCACCACCGCCGCGCGCGAGCTCGGCGTGAAGCTCGCCTGGGAGCTCTCCTACGTGCCGGGCGTGGCCCACGACGGCGCGAAGATGTCGCGCGCCGCCGCGGACATCGCATGGGGGAGGAAGTGAGCGCCCCGGCCGTGAACGACCCGGTCGAGGTCTCCGCCCAGCCGGGGCTGGACCTCGCGCTTCCCGTCGCGAAGATCCGCGGCGAGCCGCTCACGGAGCTGCCGACCGACCTCTACATCCCCCCGGAGGCGCTCTCGGTCTTCCTCGACGCCTTCGAGGGGCCGATGGACCTGCTCCTCTACCTCATCCGCAAGCATTCGCTCGACATCCTCGACATCCCCATGGCGGAGCTCACGCGCCAGTACATGGAATACGTCGAGATGATGCGCACGCAGCAGCTGGAGCTCGCCGCCGAGTACCTGCTCATGGCCGCGCTCCTCATCGAGATCAAGTCGCGGATGCTGCTGCCGCGCCCGAAGCGCGACGACGCGGCGGAGGCCGAGGACCCGCGCGCGGAGCTGGTGCGGCGCCTGCTCGAGTACGAGCAGATGAAGAAGGCCGCGCACATGCTCTCGGAGGTGCCGGTGGCCGGGCGCGACTTCTCCGTGGTCGAGGTGTGGCTGGAGCGCGCGCTCACCGAGCGCCTGCCCGGCATCGAGGTGGCGGACCTCTCGGAGGCCTGGCGCTCGATCCTCGCCCGCGCGAAGATGACGAAGCACCACAAGATCACGCGCGAGCAGCTCTCGGTGCGCTCGCACATGAGCCGCATCCTGCGCACGCTCACGGGCGGCGCCTTCACCGAGTTCTCGCAGCTCTTCGAGCCCGAGCACGGCGTGCCCGTGCTGGTGGTGAGCTTCCTCGCGCTCCTCGAGCTCGCCCGCGAGAGCCTCATCGAGATCACGCAGCAAACCGCATTCGACCCCATCTACGTGCGCCTGAAGAGCGAGCGCGCGACGCTCACGATCACCTGACCATGACCGACGAAACCATCGAGCCCGCAGAGGCTCCCGAGATCCCCGACGCCACCGATGCGGCCCCCGGGCCGGAGGCCGCCCCGCCCGCCGAGCGCGAGCCGCTCGACCTCGAGCTGGTCAAGCGCGTGCTCGAGGCCGCGCTGCTCTCCGCGCCCGAGCCCCTCACCGTGCTGCAGCTGAAGCGCCTCTTCGCGGGGGAGCTCGACGTCGACAGCCTGCGCAAGATCCTCGAGGAGCTCAAGGCCGAGTGGGCCGGGCGCTCGGTGGAGCTCACCTCGGTCGCGAGCGGCTGGCGCTTCCGCGTGAAGCCGGACTACCAGAAGTACATCGACCGCATCACCAACGAGAAGCCGCCGCGCTACTCGCGCGCCGTGCTGGAGACGCTCGCGATCATCGCCTACCGCCAGCCGGTCACGCGCGGCGACATCGAGGACATCCGCGGGGTGGCGGTCTCGCCGCCCACGCTCAAGGCGCTGGAGGAGCGCGGCTGGATCGACGTCGTCGGCCACCGCGAGACGCCGGGTCGCCCGGCCCTCTTCGCCACCACGCGCAAGTTCCTGGACGACCTCAATCTCCGGTCGCTCGAGGAGCTGCCCGCGCTCGAGGAACTGCAGAGCACCCTCGACGCGACCCACGGCTTCGCGCCCCCGGCGCAGGAGCCTCTCCTCGGCATGGCCGGCGAAGACGCCGGGCCTTCCTCCCCGGCCCACGAGGCCGATCCCGCCGAGGCCACCTCCCCCGACGACGCAGCAGAAACCCCAACCGACGCGCCGGCCGAGGAGGCCGCGCCGCAAACGGAGCAGGAAGACCATGCGAAATAGACCCCATCGACTTCCCCGCGCGCCGCGGCTCGACTGGCCCGGCGGCATCGTGCCCGAATGGGCGAAGGCGCCGGCGGCAGGCCAGCGCCGCGCCAAGGGCGGCAAGGGCGCGCGCGGCAAGGACGCCGGCAAGCGCGAGCGCCTGCAGAAGGTGATGGCGCAGTCGGGCCACGGCTCGCGGCGCAACA
The DNA here is from genome assembly GCA_019634955.1 of Burkholderiales bacterium. GTDB lineage: Bacteria > Pseudomonadota > Gammaproteobacteria > Burkholderiales > Usitatibacteraceae > FEB-7. The sequence goes on along the minus strand of JAHCAK010000008.1, from coordinate 15,688 downwards.
TCGAGATCCTCATCGCGCAGGGCCACATCACGATCAACGGCCAGGTGGCGAAGCTGGGCGACCTCGTGGGCCCGGGCGACCGGGTGAAGCTCGACGGCCGGCTGATCCAGCTGCGCTTCGGCGCGCAGCTGCCGCGCGTGCTCCTGTACCACAAGCCCGAGGGCGAGATCTGCACGCGGGACGACCCGGAAGGCCGGCCCACTGTGTTCGCGAAGCTCCCGAAGGTGAACAACGCGCGCTGGGTGTCCATCGGCCGGCTCGACTTCAACACGAGCGGCCTGCTCCTCTTCACCACCAGCGGCGAGCTCGCCAACCTCCTCATGCACCCGCGCTACGAGATCGAGCGCGAGTACGCGGTGCGGATCATGGGCGAACTCACGCCGGAGCAGGTGCAGCGGCTCACCGGCGAGGGCGTGGAGCTCGACGGCGAGGCGTGCGCGTTCGTGCGCCTGGTGGACAAGGGTGGCGAGGGCTCGAACCACTGGTACCACGTCGTGCTCAAGGAAGGGAAGAACCGCGAGGTGCGCCGCATGTTCGAGGCCGTGGGCCTCATGGTGAGCCGCCTCATGCGCGTGCGCTACGGCCAGGTGGAGCTGCCCAGCTTCCTCAAGCGCGGCCAGGTGCGCGACATGCCCGAGGCCGACGTGCTGAAGCTCATGGAGTTCGCCGGCATGAACGAGGCGCCGCCCGCCGCCGGGCCGGAGGAGGAGGACGAGGACGACTACGCGCCGGGCAACGTCGCGCCGCCGGGCGAGCGGATCGAGGCGGCCGACGAGTGGGACGAGGACGAGGAGGTCGAGGACGAGCTGCAGCCCGCGCATCTCCTCCAGGACTGGAAGCGCGACGAGGCGCCCCTCGTCGACGAGGACGACGACCGCCAGCCGGACTGGGATCGCCTCCCCGGCTTCAACCGCGCCACGGGCGCCATGGGCCTGCCGGCGGGGCATCGCGGGCAAGCGCAGCAGGCGCCCGGACAGGGCGCGAAGAAGGGCCGCAAGCGGCGCGCCAAGGGCAAGGGCGCGACGCCGGGCAACGCCGCACCCGCGCCGTTCCACGCCAAGGGCCCGCAAGGCCCCGGCGCGCAGCCGGGGCAGGGGCAGGGCCGCAAGCGCCGCAACAAGCGCGGCAAGGGGCAGCAGGCGCAAGGACAGGTGCAAGGGCAGGCGCAGGGCCAGCCGCAGGGCGCTCCCCAGGGCAAGGGCCCCGCGCAGCCGCAGGGCGCGGCGCCCGGCGGGCAGGGCAAGCCGGGGAGGAACCGGCGCCACCGCAACCGCAACCGGCCGCGCGGCGACCGGCCGCCCTCCGGCGGCGAGGCGGGAGGCGCCTGAGGTAGGATAGCGGCGAGGTCGCCGACGGGGCGGCCCGGAACCCGGGAGAGAGAAGAAGATGAAGATCGTCCGCTCGGCGACGCTCGCTTTCGCATTCACCCTGCTGGCCGGCGCGTGGCCGGTCTCCGCGCTCGCGCAGGAACCGTGCAAGAACCGCGGCACGCTCGACGCGCGCTTCTGCGACGAGAACGGCGATCTCATCGCCGACCTGCCGAAGGACCCGAAGCAGTGGCAGAACCCGGCCACGCTGGTGTTCTCCTACACGCCGGTCGAGGATCCGTCGGTGTACGAGAACGTCTTCGAGGACCTCATGCAGCACGTCGCGAAGGTCACGGGCAAGCGCGTGCGCTGGTATCCGGCGGAATCCTACGCCGCCCAGGTGGAGGCGATCCGCTCCGGGCGCCTGCACATCGCGGGCGTGGCCACGGGGCCCACGCCCTACGCCGTGAACCTCGCGGGCTTCGAGCCGGTGGCGAGCATGACGCGCGCCGACGGCAGCATCGGCTACACCCTGCAGCTCATCACGCAGAAGGACAGCCCCATCAAGACCGTGCAGGACCTGAAGGGCAAGCGCGTGGCGCACGTGTCGCCCTCGTCCAACTCCGGCGACACCGCCCCGCGCGCGCTCTTCTCGGCGATGGGCGTGGTGCCCGGCAAGGACTACGAGGTGCTCTTCTCCGGCAAGCACGACAACTCGATCATGGGCGTGGTGAACAAGGACTACGACGCGGCGCCCGTGGCCTCCACGGTGGTCGAGCGCATGCAGGCGCGCGGCATGTTCAAGGCCGACGCCCTGCGCGTGATCTACGAGACGGCGCCGTTCCCGCGCACGGCCTTCGGCGTGCCGCACAACCTGGCGCCAGAGCTCAAGGCCAAGGTGAAGGAGGCCTTCCTCACCTTCGACTTCAAGAAGTCCAAGCTCGCCAAGGAGTTCAAGGACACCGAGCGCTTCACCGCCATCGTCTACAAGGACAGCTGGCGCGACGTGCTCACCATCCAGAAGGCGAGCGGCGTCTCCTACACGCAGGAAGCCCTCTCGAAGCTCGGCACGAAGGAGTAGGGCGATGCCGGCCGCGCAGGAGGCGCCGTCCGCGGGCGGCGCCCGGCCGCTCCTCGCGATCGAGGGGCTCGCGAAGACCTACCCGGGCGGCACCCGCGCCCTCGACGAAGTCACCTTCCGGGTCGACCGGCCCGAGGTCATCGCCATCATCGGGTCCTCGGGCGCCGGCAAGAGCACGCTCATCCGCTGCATCAACCGGCTGGTGGAGCCCACCGCCGGCCGCGTCCTGCTGGGCGGGACCGACATCGTGAAGCTCGCGCCGAAGGAACTGCGCGCGGCCCGGCGGCGCATCGGCATGATCTTCCAGGAATTCAACCTCGTCGACCGGCTCACGGTGATGGAAAACCTGCTCTCGGGGCGCCTCGGCTCCGTGGGCTTCCTCGCCTCGTGGATGCGGCGCTACCCGCCCCAGGACATCGCCAACGCGTTCGCGATGCTCGAGCGCGTGGGGCTCGCGGGGCTGCACGACTCGCGCGCCGACGCGCTCTCCGGCGGGCAGCGCCAGCGCGTGGGCATCGGCCGCGCCCTCATGCAGAACCCCGACCTGCTGCTGGTCGACGAGCCCACGGCGAGCCTCGACCCCAAGACGGCCCGCCAGATCATGCGCCTCATCCGCTCGCTCGCCGAGGAGCGCGCCACCCCCGCGCTCGTGAACATCCACGACGTGGCGCTCGCCCAGGGGTTCGCCGACCGCGTGGTCGGCCTGCAGGGCGGCCGGGTCTGCTACGACGGGCCGGCGGCGGACCTCACGCCGGAAGTCCTCACGCGCATCTACGGCGACGAGGACTGGAGCCGCACCATCCGCAAGGCCGACGAGGACGAGGCTTGAGCGCGGCGGCGCCGTACCCGACCCGCTGGCGGCCGCCGCCATTCTTCGGCACGCGGTCGCGGCAGAACCTCGCGTGGGTGGCCGCGTTCGCCTACCTCGTGTGGTCGGTGTCCACGCTCAACGTCGACGTGAAGCGCACGCTCGCCGGCTTCGGACGCGCGCTCGACATCTTCGCGCGCATGTTCCCGCCCGACTTCGAGCGCTGGGAGCTCCTGGTGAAGGGGATGACGGAGAGCCTGCAGATGGCCTTCGCCGCGACGCTCGTGGGGATCGTCCTCAGCATCCCGCTGGGCATCGCCGCGGCGAGGAACCTCGCCCCGCGCCCGGTCTACCTCGCCGCGCGCGGGACGATCGTCGTGGGCCGCACCTTCCACGAGGTCATCATCGCCATCTTCTTCGTGAAGCTGTTCGGCTTCGGCCCCATCGCGGGCCTGCTCACGCTCTCGTTCTCCTCGGCGATCTTCCTCGCCAAGATGCTCGCCGAGGACATCGAGAACGTTCGCACCGGGCCGATCGAGGCGGTGCGCGCCACCGGCGCGGGCTTCGGCCAGCTGGTGGTCTACGCCATCGTGCCGCAGGTGCTCACGCGCTCGGTGGGCACGGCGATCTACCGCCTCGACGCGAACGTGCGCCACTCCACGATCGTGGGCATCGTCGGCGCGGGCGGCATCGGGCAGACGCTCTCGGCCTCGTTCAGCCGCTACGACTACGACTTCTCGCTCGCCATCCTGCTCGGCATCATCGCGCTCGTCGCGCTGGGCGAGTGGTTCAGCGACTGGGTGCGCGGGAGGCTGCGGTGAGCGCGCCCGCCGCGAAGGCGCACCCGACGGCGTGGCGCAAGCACACGCCGCGCGAGACGGCGATCCACTGGATCTGGATGGTGGCGGTGGCCCTCGCCTCGGTGTGGTCCGTCTCGGCGCTGGAGATCGAGTGGGTCTTCTTCAAGGACGCGCACGTGCAGGCCGCAGACCTCGCCGAGCGCATGTGGCCGCCGCGCTGGTCGTACCTGCCGACGATCGTGGCGCCGCTCATCGAGACGATCCACATCGCGACGCTCGGGACGGCGATCGCCGTCGTCTTCTCGGTCCCGATCGCGTTCCTCGCGGCGCGCAACACCACGGCCAACGGCTTCACCTGGGCCGTCGGGCGCGGCATCCTGGTCGCCTCCCGCTCGGTGAACACCGTGATCTGGGGCCTGCTCTTCGTGGCGATCTTCGGGCCGGGGCCGCTCGCGGGCATCGCGGCGGTGTCCGCGCGCAGCGTGGGCTTCCTCGCCAAGCTGGTGGCCGAGGCGATCGAGGAGGCCGACCGCGGGCCCATCGAGGCCATCGAGGCCACGGGCGCGGGCACCTTCCAGGTGTACGCGATCGGGATCCTCCCGCAGGTGATGCCGGTGCTGATCGGGACCACGGTGTACCGCTGGGACATCAACGTGCGCGAGTCGAGCGTGCTCGGCTTCGTGGGCGCGGGCGGCATCGGCCTCTACCTCTACGCCTCCATCAACCAGTTCGCGTGGCAGCAGGTCCTCGTGGTGCTCGCCGCGATCCTCGTGGTCGTCATCGCGAGCGAGGCGGTCTCCGCCTGGGTCCGTGAGCGCATCTCCTGAGGCGGCCCCGGCGGCCGAGGCCCTTCCCGGCGTCGCCGCGCTGGCGGAGCGCTTCGACGGCTTCATCGTCGACCAGTGGGGCGTGCTCCACGACGGCTCGCGCCCCTATCCGGGCGCGCTGGACTGCCTCGAGCGCCTGCGGGCGGCCGGCAAGGGCATCGTGGTGCTCTCGAACTCCGGGAGGCGCGAGGACGCCAACGTGCGCCTGATGGAGGAAATGGGCTTCCCGCCGCGGCTCTTCGACCGCGTCGTCTCGGCCGGGGAGGACGCGCGCGAGGCCATCGTCGCGCGCGCGACGCCCTTCCACGCGCGCCTCGGGCGCCGCTGCCACGCCTTCACGCGCGCCGGAGACCGCTCGATCCTCGAGGGGATCGGCATCGACTTCGTGGCGGACGTGGGCGAGGCGGATTTCCTCGCGGCCATCGGCATCGACTCGCCGCGGCGCAACCTCCCGGACTACGAGGCGGAGCTGCGCGCCGGCGTCGCGCGCGGCCTGCCCATGATCTGCGCCAACCCCGACATCTCCCGCTTCCACGCCGGGAGGCTCGTGGACGCGACGGGCGTGCTCGCGCGGCGCTACGAGGCGCTGGGCGGGGAGGTCTTCTACCACGGCAAGCCGTGGCCCGCGATCTACGCCTCGTGCATCGCCGCGCTCCCCGGCTGCGCGCCCGGCCGCGTGGTGGCCGTCGGCGACTCGATCGAGCACGACGTGCTGGGCGCGGAACGCGCGGGCCTGCCTTGCGCCTTCGTCGAGGGCGGGATCCACGCGGAGGAGCTGGGCATCCCGCCCGGCGGCCAGGCGGACGCCGCGGCGTGGGCGGCATTCGAGAGGCGCGCCGTCGCCCGGCCGAGGTTTCGCGTGCCGGCCTTCGCGTGGTGAGCGCAGCCTAGCCGCGCGAAGGCGCGGCGACCCGCGCGAAATGCGCGCGCACGCGCTCTGCCAGCCGCCGCACGCGCTCGTCGCGGATGCCGTGCGACTCGAGCGCCGCCTGCGTCTGGAAGAGGTACTCGGCGCTCGACCCGAACTTGCCGCGGGCGGTGGCGAGCGACTGCACCATCTCGTCCACGGGAAGCCTGCCGGCGTAGCCCGAGCAGTGCGGATTGGCGATGAACGCGAGGACCGGGAACCGGTCGGGGCCGGCGTGGCCCTCCAGCCAGCGCGGGTGATAGGAGCCCAGCGACATCTCGCGGCGCCAGAGCATGCGCAGCTCCTCGCGCGAGGTCGATTCCGCCAGGCGGAAGGCGATGCCCCGGCAGCTGCCGCCGCGCTCGAGCGAGAGCACGAGGCCGGGGCGCTCGAACGTGCCGCGGTTGATGCGCGACCAGAGGCAGAAGTCGCGGTGGTAGCCGTAGATGGTCGTCACGCGCTTCGCGACGAAGGCGAACCCCGGGTTCCACATGAGCGAGCCGTAGGCGAAGAGCCACAGCGGGGCGCCCGCCGCACGGCCGGCGAGCGCCTCGTCCAGGGAGCGGTCCAGCGACTCGGCCGAGAGCCTCTCGGCTTCGAGCCGTGCGGGGTCGTGGCAGCCGAGGGGACTTCGCACCGCGCTACGGCGAAAGGCGCGTGACCTGCCAGCCGCCGCCCGCGCCGCGCGTGTACGCGATGCGGTCGTGCAGCCGGCTCTGCCGGCCCTGCCAGAACTCCAGCCAGTCCGGGATGACGCGATAGCCGCCCCAGTGCGGCGGGCGCGGCGGGCTCTCGCCGTGCTGCGCCTCGGCCGCCTTCACGCGCGCCTCCAGCCACTGGCGGCTCTCGATGGTCGCGCTCTGCGTGCTCGCCCACGCGCCGATTCGCGAGCCCAGCGGGCGGCTGGCGAAGTACTCGTCGCTCTCGGCGGCGGAAACCTTCTCGATCGCGCCCTCGATGCGCACCTGGCGCTCCAGCTCCTTCCAGAAGAAGGTGAGCGCGGCGGCGGGCCGGGCCTCGAGCTCCGCGCCCTTGCGGCTCGCGTAGTTCGTGTAGAAGACGAAGCCGCGGTCGTCGAGCGCCTTGAGGAGCATGATGCGCGCCGCGGGCCGGCCGGAGGCGCCCGCGGTCGCGAGCGTCATGGCCGTGGGCTCGGGCACCTGGGCCTCGATCGCCTCGCGCAGCCAGGCGTGGAACTGCTTGAAGGGATCGGCGTCGACGTCGGATTCGTCGAGGCGCCGGAGGGCGTAGTCCTTGCGGATGTCGGCGATGTTCATGGCGGGCCGGAAGGGGGGATGGTCCCCTTTTCCCCGGTGACACTATTATCGCGGAAAAGCGGCGAAACCATGCGAGAGGGGGGAATCACGGAGGGCACGGGGATGGAGGTGGCAAGGAGATCGAGGCGCGGTCAGGGCGGGTCAAGGACAGCGCGCTTCACGCCGTTTCTCAGGCGGGCCACGTTGAAATTGACGAGCAGGCCGAAGCGCATTCGTGACAGGCGCAGATAGGAGAGGAGCTGGGCGTGGTGGACCGGGAGGATCGAATCGACGCATTTCAGCTCGACCACCAGCGCATCCTCGATCACGAGGTCCATGCGATAGGCGCAGCCAAGGCGGACGCCGCCGAATTCCACCGTGAGGGGCACCTGCCTCCGGAACGACAGGCCTGCAAGGGCGAGTTCGCGGCACAGGCACGTCTCGTAGGCGCTTTCCAGAAGGCCCGGCCCGAGTGCGCTATGGACCCTCAAGGCGCAGGCGATGACGTGGCGGGTCAGTTCCGGCTCGACGAGCCCCTTCCGGGCCGGCGACGCTCGCGGCGTTGGATGCGTTGCTCTCCTCCGTGCCCTCCGTGTTCTGCGTGCGCTCCGTGTTGACATCCCCCGCATCTCGGGCACGATGCGGCATCCGCCTTCACGATCAACGCTTCACTCGCGTTTCGGCTGACAGGTCTCGTTCATGATCCCCGCTCCCGCCTCCCGCCCCTGGCTCGCGCACTACCCGCCGGGCGTGCCGGCGGAGATCGACCTTTCCGCCACGCCCACGCTGGTGCACTTGGTCGACGAGGCGGCGGCACGCTACGGGGCGCTCGACCAGGCGGTGTTCCTCGGCCGGCGCTATTCCTACGCGGGGGTCGACGCGGCCGGGCGGCAGTTCGCCGCATGGCTCGCCGCGCAGGGCATCGGGCCGGGGGCGCGCGTGGCGGTGATGATGCCCAACGTGCCGCAGTACGCGGCCGCGGTGTTCGGGATCCTCCGGTCCGGCGCCACGCTCGTGAACGTGAACCCGCTCTTCACGGCGCCGGAGCTCGCCTCCCAGCTCTACGACGCGAAGGTCTCCGCGATCGTGGTGCTGGAGAACTTCGCGGCCACGCTCGCGAAGTCGATGGCGAACCTGCCGCCGATGCGCGTCCTCGTCACCGCCGTGGGCGACTGGCTGGGGCCGGTGAAGGGGCCGGTGGCGAACTTCGTCCTTCGGCACGTGAGGAAGGCGGTGAAGCCGTGGTCGATCGCCGGCGCCCTGCGCTTCGACGCGGCGCTCGCCGAGGGGGCGCGGCTTCCCTTCTCGCCGCCCGCCATCGCCGCGGGCGACGTCGCGCTCCTGCAGTACACCGGGGGCACGACGGGCGTCTCGAAAGGGGCGATGCTCACGCACGCGAGCGTGGTGCACGCGGTGCTCGCCTCCGAGGCGTGGCTCGCGCCGGCGTTCGCCAAGGGCCCGCCGCTGGCCAACCCCGTCGTCGTGTGCGCGCTGCCGCTCTACCACATCTACGCGCTCGTGGCCTGCCTGCTGCTGGGGCTTCGCATCGGGGCGAGGAGCCTGCTGGTCCCCAACCCGCGGGACCTCGACGCGCTGGTGCGCGACCTGCGCCGCACGCCGCCGCACCTCTTTCCCGCCGTGAACACGCTCTACAACGCGCTGCTCGAGCGCCCCGATTTCGGCGCGATCGACTTCTCGGGCCTGCGCGTGGCCAACAGCGGCGGGATGGCGGTGCAGAAGAGCGTCGCGGAGCGCTGGCTCGCGCGCACCGGCTGCCCCATCGTCGAGGGCTGGGGGCTCACCGAGGCCACGGCCGGCGTCACCTGCAACCGCGTCGACGTGGCGGCGTGGAACGGTTCGGTGGGCCTGCCCTTCCCGGGCTGCGAGATCGAGGTGCGCGACCTCCTCGGCAGGGCCCTTCCCGCGGGCGAGCCGGGCGAGGTGGTCGTGCGCGGCCCGCAGCTCATGGCGGGCTACTGGGGGCGGGCCGGCGAGACGGCGCACGCCTTCACCCCGGACGGCTGGCTGCGCACCGGGGACATCGGCGTGATGGACGCGAGGGGGGAGCTGCGCATCGTCGACCGCAGCAAGGACATGATCATCGTCTCGGGCTTCAACGTGTATCCCACGGAGATCGAGGCGGTGGCCACGCAGCACCCCGGCGTGAGCGAGGCGGCCGCCATCGGCGTGGCGGACACGAGGACGGGCGAGGCGGTGAAGCTCTTCGTCGTGCGCCGCGATCCGGCGCTCTCCGGGGAGGCGCTCGCGGCGTTCCTGCGCGAGCGGCTCACCGGCTACAAGCGGCCGCGCGAGATCGCCTTCGTCGAGTCGCTGCCGAAGACGCCGGTGGGCAAGGTGCTGCGGCGCGCCCTGCGCGAGCGCGAGGGATAGGCGAAGGGGAGGGAAGGGGCGAGGCGACTCATCACGGAGGGCACGGGGAACACGGAGACCACGGAGGAAAGCACTGATTGCCCGGATTTCCTGCCTCGACGAAACTCGCGTGCAGGATCAACGCTTCCTCCGTGGTCTCCGTGCCCTCCGTGATGAAGCCCCCGCCACCACCCGCGCCGCTCGCCCGATCAGAGATCCTCGCGGCGCAGGACGAAGACGAACCCCTCCCCCGCCGCCACCGCCGGCCACCGGAAGGCGAGCTTCGGGAAGGCGCGCTCCAGCGCCTTGCGGTTGTGCCCGATCTCGACCACGAGCAACCCCCCGGGGTTCAGGTGCGCCCGGGCCTGCGCGAGGATGGCCCGCGTGTGCGCGAGGCCGTCGCGGCCGCTCGCGAGCGCCATCGGCGGCTCGCGAAGGTACTCCTCGGGGAGCTTGCGCATCGAGGCGGCGGTGACGTACGGGGGGTTGGAGACGATCACGTCGTAGGTTCGCCCGGCGAGCGCGCCGAAGAGATCCGACTGCAAGAGGTGCACGCGCCGGCCCAGCCGGTAATCCGCGACGTTGCGCCTCGCGACCGCCAGCGCATCCGGCGAGAGGTCGGCCGCGTCCACCTGCGCCTTCGGGAAGGCCAGCGCCGCGAGGATCGCGAGGCACCCGGAGCCCGTGCAAAGGTCAAGCACGCGCCGGACGCCGGCCGGGTCCCGCACCCACGGCACGAGGCGCGGGCGCAGCAATTCCGCGATGAACGAGCGCGGCACGATCACGCGCTCGTCCACGAAGAACCGGTGGGGCCCCAGCCAGGCCTCGTTCAGCAGGTAGGCCGCCGGCTTCCTCGTGCGGATGCGCCTCGCCACGAGGGCGGAGGCTTCCTTCGCGCGCGCGCCGTCCACGGCGAGGTCGAGGTACGGGCCCAGCTCCTGCACGGGCAGGCCCAGGGCGTGCAGCACCAGCCAGGCGGCCTCGTCGACGGCGTTGGTGGTGCCGTGCCCGAAGGTGACGCCCGCGCGCTCCAGCCGCGCGGCCGCGTCGAGCACGAGGGCGCGGACGCTGACGCCCTTGGCGGGAACGGTGCGGGCCACGCGCGCTACTTCACGCCGAGGAGTTCCTCGCAGGCGAGGCGGTAGACGTCGGCGAGGGGCTCGATCTCGGCGAGCGAGACGGCCTCGTTCACCTTGTGGATGGAGCGGTTCACGGGGCCGAACTCGACGACCTCCGGGCAGACGTCGATGATGAAGCGCCCGTCGGAGGTGCCGCCGGTCGTGGAGATCTCCGGCTTCACGCCCGAGACCCTCTCCACCACCCGCGAAAGCGTCTCCACGAGGCGCCCGCGCGCGGTGAGGAAGGGCTTGCCGCCCAGCACCCAGTCGAGCGAGTACTCGAGGCCGTGGCGGTCCAGCACCTCGTGCACGCGCGCCTTGAGGCCCTCCGCGGTGCTCTCGGTGGAGAAGCGGAAGTTGAAGTCGACCACCACCTCGCCCGGGATGATGTTGGTGGCCCCCGTGCCGCCGTGGATGTTGGAGACCTGCCACGCGGTGGGCGGGAAGTGCGCGTTGCCCTCGTCCCACTTCGTGGCCGCGAGCTCCGCCAGCGCCGGGGCGAACTGCAGGATGGGGTTTCGCCCGCGGTGCGGGTAGGCGAGGTGGCACTGGATGCCCTTCACCGCGAGGCGCCCGGAGAGCGAGCCGCGGCGCCCGTTCTTGATCGTGTCGCCGAAGCGCTCCACGGAGGTGGGCTCGCCGACGATGCAGTAGTCGATCGTCTCGCCGCGCGCCTTGAGGGCCTCGACCACGCGCACCGTGCCGTCGACCGCGGGCCCCTCCTCGTCGGAGGTGACGAGGAGCGCGAGCGACCCGGGGTGGCCGGGGTGCGCGGCGACGATGCGCTCGCAGGCCACCACGAAAGCGGCGATGGAGGTCTTCATGTCGGCGGCGCCGCGCGCGTGCAGCTGGCCTTCCCGGATCGTCGGCACGAACGGGTCGGTGTGCCACATCTCGAGGGGGCCGGGCGGCACGACGTCGGTGTGGCCGGCGAGCGCCACGAGCGGCCTCGCGGTGCCGCGGCGGATCCACAGGTTGGTCACGCCGCCGCCCGCGATCGTCTCGGCGCGGAAGCCGAGCGGGACCAGCCGGTCGACGATCAGCTGCTGGCAGCCGCCGTCCTCGGGCGAGACGGAGGGGCGGGCGAGGAGGGCCTTGGCGAGTTCGAGGGTTTCGTTCTTCATGTCAGCGGGACTGCGTCGCGGGCGAGGGCGCGCGACGGGCCACGACCGGCCCCACGCGCGCCTCGATGTAGCGCCTCAGGGCGGGCTTCGCCCCGAAGAGGAAGAAGACCTCGGCGCACACGAAGAGCGGGCCGATGAGGAGCTGCCGCGCATCGTCGTAGAAGGCGGGCTTCATGCCCTCGAAGCGGTGGCCCCAGAACTGCAGCGCCCAGCCGCCGGCGAAGAGGGAGGCGGCGAGCGCGAGGACCCCCGCCACGGGCAGGCGCGCGGTGATCTCGCTCGCGCCGGCGCACATCGCGAAGAAGGTCGCCGCCATCGCCAGCCCGAAGGCCGCGTCCAGGCGGAAGTAGTACGCGCAGGCGGCGACGGCGGCGATGGCGGCGGGCGTGACCTGCACGCCGGCCACCGTGTGGGAGAAGGTCGCGAGCGCCAGCACCACCGAGAAGACGATGAGGGGGATGCCCGCGAAGTGGGTGGCGATGTTGCGGCGGTCGCGGTGGTACGCCGCGTACTGAGTGAGGTTCTCCTCGAGGCTCTTCACGCGGAGCCGTGCGCTCAGCCGAAGCGCGGCTCGGAGGATTCCTCCGAGATCTTGAACTCGTCGAACGACGGCCCGCCGGGCATCTTGCCGGGAACCGGGTTCTTCACCCGCTCGGCCATGGCGGGCATGATCCCGGAGTTGCCCAGCAGCAGCCCGAGGTTCGTGGCGGAGTCCGCGTTGGCCAGCGCCTCGTCGGTCGAGACCTTGCCCTGGCGCACCAGCCGGAAGAGGTCCTGCTCGAAGGTCTGCGAGCCGGGCGACATGCTCTTCTCCATCATCTCCTTCACCTCGCCCACCTCGCCCTTCTCGATGGCCTCCTGCACGTTGCGGGTGTTGAGGAGCACCTCCACCGCCGGCGTGCGCTTGCCCTCGACCGTCTTCACCAGGCGCTGCGAGACGATCGCCTTGAGCGAAACCGAGAGATCCTGCAGCAGCATCGGCCGCACCTCGAGCGGGAAGAAGCTGATCACGCGGTTCATCGCCTGGTAGGAGTTGTTGGCGTGCAGCGTCGCCAGGCAGAGGTGGCCCGAGAGCGCGTAGGTGAGCGCCATGCGCATCGTCTCCTGGTCGCGGATCTCGCCGATGAGGATGCAATCCGGCGCCTGGCGCATGGCGTTTCGGAGCGCGTCGTGGAAGGCGTGCGTGTCGTTGCCGACCTCGCGCTGGTTGAAGACGCACTTCTTCGGGGTGAAGACGTACTCGATCGGGTCCTCGATGGTGAGGATGTGGTTGGCCACCATCTGGTTCCGGAAGTCGAGCATCGAGGCGAGCGTGGTCGACTTGCCGGAGCCCGTGGCGCCCACGACGAGGACGAGCCCGCGCTTCTCCATCACCAGCTGCAGCAGCACCGGGGGCAGGTTCAGGTCCTCGAGCTTCGGGATCTCGGCGGTGATGAACCGGATCACCGAGGCGATGGAGCCCTTCTGCCAGAACACGTTCACGCGGAAGTTGCCGATGCCGGGCATGGGCTTCGAGAGGTTCAGCTCCAGGTCCTTCTCGAAGGTGGCGATCTGCGCGGGCGTGAGCATCTCGTAGATGATCTTCTTCGTCTGCTCCGCGTCCATGACGGTCGGGTTCACCGGCATCATCACGCCCTGGATCTTGATCATGATCGGGGAGCCCGAGGACAGGAAGATGTCCGAGGCCTTCTTCTCCGCCATCAGCTGCAGCAGCTTCTCGATGAACATGGGGTCCTCCGGGGGTCCTTGACGGGGGGCGGGGCCGGTCGCCCCTCGGCAACTCCGTGGCGACTTCAGTCGCCCCTCAGCAACTCGTTTATGCCCGTCTTCGCGCGCGTCTTCGCGTCGACCTGCTTGATGATGACGGCGCAGTAGAGACTATACCGGCCGTCATGGCCGGGCAAGTTGCCGGGGACGACCACCGAGCCGGGCGGGATGCGGCCGTAGCTCACCTCGCCCGTGGCGCGGTCGTAGATCTTGGTCGACTGCCCGATGTAGACGCCCATCGAGATCACGGAGCCCTCGCCCACGATCACGCCCTCGACCACCTCGCTGCGGGCGCCGATGAAGCAGTTGTCCTCGATGATGGTGGGGTTCGCCTGCAGGGGCTCCAGCACGCCGCCGATGCCGACGCCGCCCGACAGGTGCACGTTGCGGCCGATCTGCGCGCACGAGCCGACGGTGGCCCAGGTGTCCACCATCGTGCCCTCGTCGACGTAGGCGCCGACGTTCACGTAGGAGGGCATGAGCACCACGTTCCTCGCGATGTAGGCGCCATGGCGGGCCGCCGCGGGCGGCACCACGCGGTAGCCGCCCGCGGCGAAGTCGGCGTGCGAGAAGTTGGCGAACTTGGAGTCGACCTTGTCGAAGTAGTGGGTGTAGCCGCCCTGCATGATCTCGTTGTCGCGCAGGCGGAAGGAGAGCAGCACCGCCTTCTTGACCCACTGGTGCGTGACCCACTCGCCGTCCCTCTTCTCGGCCACTCGCAGCTTCCCGGCGTCGAGCAGCGCCAGCACCTCGCGGACCGCCGCGACGACGTCCGGGGCGTTGGCGGGGGTGATGCTCGCCCGGCTCTCGAAGGCGAGTTCGATGGTCGGTTGCAGTTTTTCCATGGTCGTCCGCGTCGTTGTCAGGTGTGGGGGACCGCGGCGCGCGCGCGCGCGCGGGCGAATTCGGCGATGCGCCGCCCGGCCTCGGCCGCCTCGGCGACGGTGGACACGAGGGCGATGCGCACGAAGCCGCGGCCGGGGTTGGTGCCGTGCGCCTCGCGCGAGAGGTAGCTGCCCGGCAGCACGGTCACGTTCGCCGCGGCGTAGAGGTCGCGCGTGAAGGCCTCGTCGTCGCCGCCCGCGTCCGCCCAGTAGTAGAAGGCGGCCTCGGGGCGCGCGAGCGGCAGCGCCGGGTGCACGAGGTCGTGGAACGCGGCGAACTTCTCGCGGTAGAGGCGGCGGTTCTCCGCCACGTGCGCCTCGTCCTGCCAGGCGGCGGCCGAGGCGAGCTGCACGGCGTTGGACATGGCCGAGCCGTGGTAGGTGCGGTAGAGCTGGAACTTCGCGAGCACCTCCGCGTCGCCCGCCGCGAAGCCGGAGCGCAGCCCCGGGGCGTTGGATCGCTTGGAGAGCGAGCCCATCGCGACGAGGCGCGGGAAGCCCTCGCGCCCCAGCCGGTGCGCCGCGGCCATGGCGCCCGGCGGCGGCGCGGCCTCGTCGAAGTAGATCTCGCCGTAGCACTCGTCGGCGACGATCGTGAACCCGTGGCGGTCGGAGAGCGCGAAGAGGCGCTCCCACTCGTCCATCGCCATCACGCGGCCGGTGGGATTGCCGGGCGAGCAGGTGAACACCAGGCGGGTGCGCTTCCACACGTGCTCCGGGACGTGCGACCAGTCCGGCGCGAAGCCGCTCGCGCGCGTGGCGTTCACGAAGTACGGCCGCGCGCCGCCCAGCAGGGCCGCCCCCTCGTAGATCTGGTAGAACGGGTTGGGGCACACGACGAGCGCGTCGTGCTCGGCGGGGTCGAGCAGCACCTGGGCGATGGCGAAGAGCGCCTCGCGGCTGCCCTGCACGGGCAGCACCTGCGTCTCCGCGTCGGGCGCGGGAATGCCGTGCCGGCGCGCGAGCCACGCGGCGATGGCCCCGCGCAGTTCCGGCAGGCCCTTGGTGAGCGGGTACCGCGCCAGGCCGCCGAGATTCGCGGCCAGCGCCTCCTTGAGGAAGGCGGGCGTGGGATGCTGCGGCTCGCCGATGTGCAGATTGACGGGCGCGAGCCCGGCGGGCGGCGTGACGCCGGCCAGCAGGGCGCGCAGCTTCTCGAAGGGATAGGGCTTGAGCAGCCCCAGGCGCGGGTTCATCCCGCGATTATCGCCCGAAGAGGCGGGCGAACGGGAGCTTCACCCACCAGCGCAGCCCCCCGCGGCGGGCGATCTCGGCGTCGCGCTCGGCGATCCCGCGCGACTGCTCCGACACCTGCCGCTCCGCGTGCGCGAGGCGGCTTTCGAGCTGGCCGGCCCAGGCGAGCGCCTCGTCGCGGGAGCGGACCGCCTCGCCGTGGGCGCGCTCGAGTTCGCCCACGCGCTTCTCGAGCGCCTCGCCGC
>JAHCAK010000079.1 GCA_019634955.1 Burkholderiales bacterium | reverse complement strand
GCCGACGCCGCCAAGCCGGCTGAAGGCGCTGCCCCCGCTGCCGCGCCCGCCGCCGCCCCGGCCGCCGACGCGAAGCCCGCCGAGGCCCCGAAGGCCGACGCGAAGCCGGCCGAAGCCCCCAAGAAGTAACCGGGCTCCGCCGCACGAAAAAGCCGGCCCTCGGGCCGGCTTTTTTCTTTCCTGTGACGGGCCACGGTCAGGCGCTGCGCCAGTCGAACCCCTCCGCCTGCGTGGCCACGCCCACCCACGATTCCTCGCAGCCCAGGGCACCCGCGAGCGCGGCCCGTGCGAGCTCCGGCCGGTTGTTCTCCTTCGAGAGGTGCGCGGCCAGCACGTGCTTCAGGCGCGTGGTGTCGATCGCGGCGACGATCGCCGCCGCCGCGTCGTTGTCGAGGTGCCCGTAGCGCCCGGCGATGCGGTCCTTGAGCGCGCGCGGATAGGAGCCGCCCGCGAGCATCGCCGCGTCGTGGTTGCACTCGAGCACCAGCGCGTCGCAGCGCGTGAGCTTCTCCTCGACGTGGGGCGTGGACATGCCGAGGTCGGTGGCCACGCCGAGCCGGCGGTCGCCGTCGCCGAAAGCGAACTGCACGGGCTCCCTCGCGTCGTGCGGCACCGGGAACGGGTCGACCAGGATCTCCTCGACCGCGAAGGCCGCGTGCGGGTCGATGAAGCGCACCAGGCTCGCCGGGAAGTCGAGCGGGAGCGAGAGCGCCGTGCCGCGCGTGAGGTGCACGGGGATCGCGTGCCGTTTCGCGAACCGCGCCACCCCGCCCAAGTGGTCGGTGTGCTCGTGCGTGACGAGGATCGCGGCGAGGTCGCGGGGCGCGAGGCCCAGCCGGCCGAGGCGGGCCGTGGTCTCCGCGATCGTGAAGCCGCAGTCGAGCAGCAGGCGCGTGCGGCCCCGCTCGACGACGAGGCCGTTGCCCGAGCTCCCGCTGCCCAGGGAGGCGAATCGCAGCGCCATGCGCCGGCCGCGGGGCGCTACTTGAGCTGGTCGAAGAGGAGGGAGAGGATGCGCCGGCCCGTGGTCGAGGTGTCGGCCTCGCCCTTGGCGTTCTGCACGGCCACGGTCGAGGAGTTCCCGCCCGCGTCCGTCACGACCACGCGGTACTGCGGCTGCGGCGCCTTGGCCGACGGGCGCCAGAACGCCAGCTTGTCGAGGATGCCCTCGCCGGTGCCGGGCGCCGGCGCTTCCGGGTCGATGTAGCGGACGAAGAAGACGCCCTTGGTGCGGTCGCGGTCCTCGACGGTGAAGCCGGTGCGGTCGAGGGCGAGGCCCACGCGGCGCCAGGCGCGGTCGAAGCCGTCGTTCACGACGAGCGGGCCCGCGCCGGCGTTCTGCAGGACGGCGTTGGCGGCGATGGGCGCGGCGGCGGTCACCGTCCCGGCAGGCTGGCCCGGCGCGGCGGGCGAGGCCTTCCTCGAGGGCTCGCCGAGCTTCACGAGCAGTCGGCCGAGCATCTCGGCCTCGAGGTCGCGGTCCGTGCCGGTGCCGCGCGGTTGCCAGCGGGTCGCATCCTGCGTGGCGGAGGTGAACACTTCCTCGAGGCCGCGATGGCTCACGAAGACCTCGGTGGTGCCGGGCTCCGCGCCGCGCTCGATGCGGGCGCGGAAGCGGTCGCGCTCGCCGGTGGAGAACATGCCCGGCAGCGCGCGGTTGAGCACGCCGCGGAAGCCGCCGGTCTCCACGTTGGGGCGGGACTCCCGCCAGTTGGTCTCGAGGATGCCGGCCTCGGGCGTCTCGCGGACGATGGAGAAGCCCATGTCCAGCCAGAACTCGCGCACGATCGGCCAGACTTGGGCGGGCTCGGCCTTGGCGACGATCCAGCGCTGGTCGCCGCCGCGCTCGATGCGCGCGTTGGGCACCGCCGGCAGGATGCCGCCGGGATAGGCGGCCGAGGGCGTGCCCTGCGGAGCGCCGGTGCGGTCGCGCGCGAACTGCGAGTAGCTCGTGGTCGCGCGCGGGTCGGGCACGGCGAAGCGGTCGTCTGCGGCTGGGGTCGTGAGGTCCGGCGGCACCTCCAGCGGCTTCTCGCGCGTGCGGGCGGCGCGCTGCTGCTCCTCGGTCTTGAAGATCCCGCAGCCCGAGGCGGCGAGGAGGGGCGCGAGGAGGAGGACGGTCGGCAGGAAGCGTTTCATGGAGGGCGGTATCCGGTTCAGGAGAGGCAGCCCGCTTCGCGCAGGGCCGCGGTGACGGTTTCGTGGTGGGGGGCCGCGAGCGGCGTGAGCGGCAGGCGGATGCCCTCGCCGATGCGCCCCATGCGCGCGAGCGCCCATTTCACGGGGATCGGGTTCGCCTCGACGAAGAGCTTCTGGTGCAGGCCCATGAGGCGCTGGTTCAGGGCGATGGCCCGCTTCGCGTCGCCGGCGAGCGCCGCGGCGCACATCTCGTGCATCGCGCGCGGCGCCACGTTGGCGGTCACCGAGATGTCGCCGTGCGCGCCCAGCAGGATGTAGGGGAGCGCCGTCGCGTCGTCGCCGGAATAGACGGCGAAGGAGGCGGGCTTGCGGCGCAGCAGGTCCGCGCCGCGGTCGAGGTTCGCGGTGGCGTCCTTGATGCCGACGATGCCGGGCACCTGCGCGAGCCGGAGGGTCGTCTCGGTGGCCATGTCCGCGACGGTGCGGCCGGGGACGTTGTAGAGGATCACCGGGATGTCCACGGCCTCGGCGATCGCCTTGAAGTGCCGGTACAGGCCTTCCTGCGTCGGCTTGTTGTAGTACGGCACGACCGAGAGGGAGTAGTCGGCGCCGACCTGCTTCGCGTACTTCGTGAGCTCGATCGCCTCGCGCGTGGAGTTGCCTCCCGTGCCGGCGATGACGGGGATCCGCCCCGCGGCGTGGTCCACGGCCGTCTTGATGAGCAGGCAGTGCTCCTCCACGTCCACCGTGGGCGATTCGCCCGTGGTGCCGACGACGACGATGCCGTCGGTGCCTTCGGCGACGTGCCAGTCGAGGAGCGCCTTGAATCCGGGGATGTCGAGGGCGCCGTCCGCCTGCATGGGCGTGACGATCGCCACTAAGCTGCCGGTGAGCATGGGTGCGGGGAGCGTGGGCGGGACGAAAGAGGAGGATTTTACCGCATTCGCCCTCCCGCCGGCCCTCCCCTCAGGCGGCGTCCTCGCGGCGCGCGCAGACCCGCTGGATCGCCGCCGGGCGCGGCTCGCCCACGACGAGGTCCTCGTAGGCGACGACGCGCAGCCGGCCGCGGACGGCCTCGAGGAGTTCCCCCGGCGCGAGGAGGAAGGCAGGGTTCGACGGCTTGCCGAAACACTCGTTGCCGCGGGCGAAGGTCTCGTAGACGAGGACCCCGCCCGGTTCCAGCGAATCCACGAGCACCGGCAGGAGTGGCCGGTGCAGATAGTTCGTGACGACGATGGCGTCCCACCGCCGGCCCGGGAACGGCCACGGCTCGCCCTCGAGGTCGGCCGCGACGAGCGTGACGCCATCGGGAGGGGCGGGGAAGAGGCCGGTATCGCGAACCACGGCCAGGACCTCGAAGCCCTGCGCCGACAGGAACCGCGCGTGCCGCCCGCCGCCGCAGGCGAGGTCCAGCACCTCCCCGCCCGGGCGGATGAGCGTCGCCCAGCGCGCCACCCAGGGCGACGGCGGGGAATCCGCGAGGTGCGCTGCCGCGCCCACTAGCTCCCCACGAGCGCGGCAGGGTCGGTGAAGGCGAGCCCCAGCGCCTCGGCGACCTCCCGGTGGGTCACCCGGCCCTCGCAGACGTTGAGCCCGGCGCGCAGGTGCGGGTCGGAGGCGAGCGCGCGCTTCCATCCCAGGGCCGCGAGGCTCTGCACGAAGGGGAGCGTCGCATTGTTGAGCGCGTAGGTGGAAGTGCGGGGAACCGCGCCCGGCATGTTGGCCACGCAGTAGTGGACGACCCCGTCGACGGCGTAGGTGGGTTCGGCGTGCGTCGTCGCGCGCGAGGTCTCGAAGCACCCGCCCTGGTCGATGGACACATCGACCAGCACGGCGCCCTTTTTCATCGACTTGAGCATCGCCCGCGATACCAGCTTCGGGGCGCTCGCGCCCGCGACGAGCACCGCGCCGATCACCACATCGGCATCGAGCACCGCATCCTCGATCGCATGCATCGTCGACGCCATCGTTACCACCCGGCCCTGGAACAGCTCGTCGAGCTGGCGCAGCCGCGGCAGCGACTTGTCGACGATCGTCACGTTCGCGCCAAGTACCGACGCCATGCGCGCCGCGTGCGTGCCGACCACGCCGCCGCCGAGCACCACGACCTTGGCGGGGTCGACGCCTGGGACGCCGCCGAGCAGCATGCCGAGGCCTCCATGCGCCTTCTCGAGGAAGTAGGCGCCGACCTGGATCGACATCCGGCCCGCGACCTCCGACATCGGCGCCAGCAACGGCAGCCCGCCGGTCGGCGACGTGACGGTCTCGTAGGCGATGCAGATGGCGCCGCTGCGCATCAGATCCGCGGCCTGCTCCGGATCCGGCGCCAGATGCAGATAGGTGAACAGGATCTGCCCCGGCCGCAGCATCTTGCGCTCCGGCGCCAGCGGCTCCTTCACCTTCACGACCATGTCGGCGGCGGCAAAGATCTCGGCGGCGGTCGCCACG
>JAHCAK010000078.1 GCA_019634955.1 Burkholderiales bacterium | reverse complement strand
AGCGGCGCGAACAGGTCGAGTGGATGAAGGCCACCGAATGCTGCGTCGTGGTCTCGCAGGAGCAAGGCGAAGTGGCCGAATTCGCCAAGTGGCGCAACTACCGTGACGAGCCGCTCGACATCGCTCCGCACCGCGAGAGAATGGTCAAACGCAATCTTGAGAAGGAGTTCAAGCAGGCGGAGAACCCATTCCGCATCGCCATCGTCTGCGCCATGTGGCTTACGGGCTTCGACGTGAAATGTCTGGCCACGCTGTACCTGGACAAGCCGATGCAAGGCCACACGCTGATGCAGGCCATCGCCCGCGTCAACCGCGTGGGAGGTGGCAAGAAGCATGGCCTGATCATTGACTACAACGGCATGCTTAAGAGTCTGCGCAGGGCGCTGGCCACCTTTGCGCAGGGAGACCGCGCCGGCACCGGCAAGGGCGAAGGCGAACAGAACACGGTGCGCGATGACGCCGAAGCTCTGGCTGAGTACGCCCAGAGCCTGAAGGCTGCACGGGACTTCCTCGCCGACATCGATTTTGATGTGGACGTGCTGATCGCCGCCAAGGGCTTCGACAAGCAGCAGCAGATCCTGGTCGCGGTCAACCTGCTGTGCGAAAGCAACGAACGACGCAAGACCTATCAGGTGATCGTGGAAGACGTGCAGGCCCGCCACCGAGGTTTGTTCCCGCACCCGGGTCTATTCGATTTCGATGCCGAAGAGAGCGCGATCAATGCGATCTACAACAAGCTCCAGGATGCGCGCACCACGCCGGACGTAAGCGCCCTGCTGCAGGACCTTTACCAGGTCGTGGACCTCGCCTTAGCGACGGAACAATCGGCCGTCAAGGAACCGCCAGCACCCCGATACGACCTTTCCGCCGTCGACTTCACGCGCCTTCGCGCCGAATTCGCGAAAACGCCATTCAAGAACGTCATGGCGACCAACCTGATGGAGAAAATCGAGGAGCGATTGGCCGCGATGGTAAAGGCCAATCCAACGCGGGTCGACCTGTACGAGCGCTACCAGGAAATCGTGCAGGAGTACAACAAGGACAAGGATGCCGCCGAAATCCAGAGGGTGATGGACGACCTTTTCACCTTGAATGACAGCCTCAACGACGAGGAAAAGCGCTACTTGCGTGAGGGGCTGGATAGCGAAGACCAACTGGTCGTGTTCGACTTGCTGCAGAAGGATACGTTGACGAAGGGCAACCGGGATGCCATCAAGCAGGTAGCCAAGGAACTATTGGCCAAGCTGACCAGCGGCAAGCTGCAGATCGATCATTGGCGCGAGAAGGCAACCGCACAAGCGCAGGTGAAGGCCGAAATCATTAAGCACCTGTTTGCCCACCTGCCCTCTGACGCCTATGACGCCGACGAGATCAATGTAAAGGCCAGCGCGGTGTTCGCGCATATCTACACATCAGGCTTGGGCGGCGGTGCACGGGTATATCACTGAGGGTCGATCTGCTGGCGACAATCTGCCGCGAAGGGACCCGCCTCCCACCGAGCGCGCGGGTCACCCCGCAAGTCACCCAGCAACTCACCCCGCAACTCACCGCGGAAGTCACCACGGAAGTCACCACGGAAGTGGCAGCTGTCCTCTCGCCAACCCGCTGGCTTGCTATTCAATGGAGCAAGGCGGAATTGAACCGTCATCCATCCGCCACTAATCGAGAAGCGCCCTGCCGCGAGGCAGGGCGTTTTTCCTTCCGCCACGGCGCCGCGCCCCGGCCCAGCGGCTTGCGGCCATATACCCTATAGGGTATAGTATCACCTTCGCTGCCCCGCCAGCCCACGCCATCCCCGCACGACGATGACCGCCCCGCACGACCGAACCGCTCCGCCCCCGCACGCGACCGACGAAGGCCGCCGCACGACCACGCTCGCGCTGATGGGCCTCGGCCTCGCCGCCGCCGGCATCGCCCCGGCGCGCGCCGAGACGGGCCCCCAGAGCCTCGACGGCCTCAAGCGCACGCTGGAGGCCGGCCCCGCGATCGTCTTCGACATCCGCGAGCCGCGCGAGCACGCCACAGGCGTCATCCCCGGCGCGCGCCTGCTGCCGCTCAGCCAGGCAGGCCAGCGCATCGCCGAGATCCCGACCGACCCGGCGACCCCCGTCTACCTCATCTGCAACACGCAGAACCGCTCGAAGGCCCTGCTGGGCGCGCTGCGCCAGCGCGGCGGCTACGACCACGTGCGCATGGTCGAAGGCGGCATGAGCGAGTGGGCCCGCCGCGGCTGGCCGATGGTGAAGCCGGGCGGCTGAGCGTGCGCGCGGCCTCAGTCCGCGACGATGCGAAGCACGATCGGGCTGGGGTAGCTGACCTGTCCGCCGGCCGCGAGCGCCCCGGCGATGCCGCCGATCTCCGCGCCCCTCGCGACGCTCCCCGCCGCGATGAAGATGGCGAGCGCCGGGCCCATCACGGGCACGGAGGCAGCGCCTGCCGCGATGCCCGCGACTGCCCCGAGCTTCGCTCCCGCGCCGCGCCCCTCGGCTGCGGCGCGCGACGCCAACACGGGGGCACCCACCGCGCCGGAGACGGCCGTGGCCTCGCCGCCGCCGGGAAGCCGGCAGGTGATGCGCAGGTCGGTGACGGACGCGAAGACCGTGACGGTGCCCGGCGCCCGGAACGCGCGCGGCCCGAATGCGTTCGCCGCCACGCAGTCGAGCGGCCCGGCCCGGCGCCCGTCCGCGGCCTCGACGGAGACCTCCACGGCCTGCGTGCCGGGCACGAGCCGGCACTTCGCGACCCCCGCGCGCCCCGTGGGCTCGTCGACGGGCACGAGCGCCGTGCGGCCGCCCGTGAAGCCCCAGCGCGCCTCCTGGCGCACGAAGTGACTGCGGCCCGCCTCGGCCTCGACCACGAGCGTCGCCTCGTTGGCCGCCCGCGAGGTGATCGCGCGCCGGCCCGGCTCGGCCTCGAACGCGAAGAAGGTGCGCGGCGCCGAGCGACCCAGCGGCACGCCGTCGAGGAGGACCTCCATCGGCACGCCTTCGCCCGCGTCGCCGTCGCGGTACACGTAGACCATCGCCTTGCCGGGATTCGCGGCGAACGCCTTGGCCTCGCGGTCCAGCGCCTCGTCGGCCACGGGCACGCCGGCGCAACCGGCCAAGGCGATGCCGATCGCCGCGACGACTGCCAGGAGAGCGCATCGCATCCCTGCTTCCTCCGCTCCGGTCCATCGTGCCACCGGAACCGAAACGCTACAATCCGCCGGACGACCTACGCATGACTTCCCGACCCGCTCCCCTCAAGTTCCTCGCGCCCGCCTGGTTCGCCGTGGTGATGGGCCTCACCGGCCTGGCGCTCGCCTGGCATCGCGCCGTGCCCGCCATGGGCGAGATGGCCGGCGGGGTCGCGCTCGTCGTGGCGATGGCCGCGGCTTTCGTCTTCGTCGCGCTCGCGGTGTTCTCGCTCGCGCGCGCCCGCCGCTTTCCCGAGGCCTTCCGCGAGGACTTCGCGCACCCCGTGCGCCATCCCTTCGTCGCGGCGATCCCGATCTCCCTCATCCTGCTCGCCACGGCCGCCGTGGCGCTCGCGGGTGCCACGACGGCTGCCTCCGCCGCGTGGTGGGCCGGCAGCCTCGCGCAGCTTCTCGTGACGGCGTGGGTCGTCGCGAAGTGGTGGCGCGGCAACCAGCCCGGCGGCCTCGCATGGGCAAGCCTCACGCCGGCGCTCGTCGTGCCCGTGGTGGGCAACGTCCTGGTGCCGCTGGCCGGCGTGCCGCTCGGGTTCGTGGAATGGTCGGCCGCGCAGTTCGCCGTGGGGCTCTTCTTCTGGCCGCTGGTGCAGGCCCTCATCCTCGTGCGGCTCGCGACCCAGGGGAGCTGGCCGGAGCGCCTGCAGCCCGCCGTCTTCATCTTCGTCGCGCCGCCCTCCGTGGTCGGCCTCGCGCTGGCGCAGTTCGGCGCGCCCCCGCTGCTCGCGTGGGGCGCGTGGGGCATCGCGCTCTTCAGCCTGCTCGCGGCGTTCACGCAGTTGCGCCGCATCCTCGCCCTGCCCTTCGGCGTGCCGCACTGGGCCATGTCCTTCCCGCTCGCGGCCTTCGCGGCGCTCACGCTGCGGCTGGGCCCGCCGGGCAGCGCCATCGCCGGCCTCGGCATCCTCGCGCTCGCCGGCGCCTCGCTCGTGATCCTCGTGCTCGCCATCGCGACCGCGAAGGGGCTTCGCGACGGCACGCTCCTCGCGCCGGAGCCCGTGGCGGCGATACAGCCCGTCGCTCCCTGAGATGGGCCTTCGCGCGCTCGCCCGCCGCGTCCTGCCGCCCGGCGTCCGCCGCACGCTTCGCCGCTGGGCCGGCGCCATGCCCGCGGCCGGCGCCCCCGGCGACTACGCGGCGCGGCTGCAGGCCGAGCAGGCTCGCTTCGACCGCGACGTGAACGTGCACGAGCTGCCGGAGATCTTCCACTACTGGTCCAACCGCTACCTCGCGCCCAAGTTCCGGTCGCTGGGCTTCGGCCATCCCGACGAGTTCTTCGCGATGGCCCTGGAGCGCGCCTGGCACGCCTCGCCCCGCGCCACGCGCCGCTTCGTGAGCATCGGCGCGGGCAACTGCGACACCGAGGTGCGCGTGGCGAAGAGGCTCGCCGCGCGCGGCGTCACGGACTTCGTGATCGAGTGCGTGGAGCTGAGCCCGGCCATGCTCGAGCGCGGCCGCGAGCACGCGCGCGCCGAGGGCGTGGAGGCGATGATCCGCCCCGTGCGCGCCGACTTCAACGCGTGGGAACCCGGCGAACCCTGCGACGCGGTGATGGCCAACCAGTCGCTGCACCACGTGACGAACCTCGAGGGCCTCTTCGACGCGATCGCCGGCGCCCTGGATTCGCGCGGGGTCTTCGTCACATCGGACATGATCGGCAGGAATGGCCACCAACGCTGGCCCGAGGCGGCGGCGATCGTGCGCGAGTTCTGGCGGGAGCTGCCGCGGGAGTACCGCTACAACCACCAGCTCGCGCGCCAGGAGGACGAGTTCCTCGACTGGGACTGCGCACAGGAGGGTTTCGAGGGCATCCGCGCGCAGGACATCCTGCCGCTGCTCGTCGAGCGCTTCGGCTTCGACCTCT
>JAHCAK010000077.1 GCA_019634955.1 Burkholderiales bacterium | reverse complement strand
CAAGCCCGTGGATCCGACGCAGCTCTATGCCACGCTGGACCAATGGCTCGCGGCCAACGCCAACGCCGGCCGCGGGACGCCCCCGGCGGACGCACCGGCGCCCGCCCAGCCCGGCGACGCGCTGGCGGCGCTGCGGGGCCTGCCGGGCATGGAGGTCGCGCGCGGGCTCGCCGCCCTGCGCGGCAACGAGGCGAAATACCTGGGCCTCCTGCGCCAGCTCGTCTCGCCCGGCGGCTCGGGCCTCGAGGCGATGAACACCGAGTCGGCCGCCGGCCGCGCCGAGGGCCTCGCCCGCCTCGCGCACGGGCTCAAGTCGTCTGCCGGCTCGCTGGGCGCCGCACGCGTCTCGGCGCTCGCTGCCGAAGTGGAGAGGCAGGCCCGCGCGGGAGACGCCCGCGCGCCCCTCGACGAAATTTCCGCCGCGCTCGATGCGATCGCGAAGGCCCTGCCCCCGCCGCCCTGAGGCGCCGCGGCGCCGCTCAGCCCTTGCCTGGCGGCGGCTTGCGCCGCAGGCGCCGCTCCTCGCCCAGCGCGAGGCCGGGCCCGCCGCCGGCCGCGAGGAGCTTGTCCCAGTCCACCCCGTCGGCGCGCACGTACTCGATGGCGCGCGTGACCCACTGGACGTGCTCGGCCTCCTCGCGCGCCATCTCCTCGGCCAGTGCGTGGATCTCGCCGTTGGCGGTCGTGCCCGCGACCCACTCGAAGAAGCGCCGCGCGCCGCGCTCGGCCTTCAGCGCGATGTCCAGCAGCTGGCGCGGCGTGGCCACGCGGAACACGAGGTCGCAGTCCGCGGCCTCCGGCGCGCCCGACTCCAGCCAGCGGTAGCGCTCGGGCGGCAGCTCCGGGACGGCGAGGCCCCGCGCGCGCTCCTCGAGGAGCGCGTGGTGGTCCTCCTCGAAGCGGGCGAGGTTCCCGCAAAGGCCGGCCAGCACCTCCTCGCCGCGGTCGGCGAAGTGCTCCTGGAACCGGCGATAGCAGCGCGCGGCCTCGCGTTCGATGGCGAGCGCGTGGGCGTAGAATTCCTCGACGCTTCCGATGGGCTCGAGCATGGCGGCACCCCCTCAGGCTCCACGATGCTCCCGCCCCCGGGCGCCCCGCTTGACCTGAATCAACGGCCGCGGGGTTGCGGCGGCCGACCCTCCAACGAAAACGCGAACGGGAGCCATGCGCCATGAAGCGGGACACCCTGCCCACCGTGCTGATCGTCGACGACTCCCCGGAGAACCTCGCGGTCCTCAACGGGCTGCTGCAGCCCGGCTACCGCGTCCTCGCGGCCACCTCCGGCGAGCGCGCGCTGCGCGTGGCGGGCGGCGACCCCCGGCCGGACCTCGTGCTCCTCGACGTGATGATGCCGGGCCTGGACGGCTACCAGATCTTCGAGCGCCTGCGGGCGGACCCCGCCACGCGCGACATCCCGGTCATCTTCGTGACCGCCCTCGACGCCCGCGAGGCGGAGCTGCGCGGCCTCGAGCTGGGCGCCGTCGACTACATCACCAAGCCCATCGTGCCCCCCGTGGTGCTCGCGCGCGTGAACACGCAGCTCGAGCTCAAGCGCGCCCGCGACTGGCTCAAGGACCAGAACGCCTTCCTCGAGGCCGAGGTGGCGCGGCGCATGGCCGAGAACGACGCCACGCAGCGCGTGAGCATCCGGGCGCTGGCGCACCTGGCGGAGACGCGCGACCCGGAGACCGGCAACCACATCCTGCGCACGCAGTCGTACGTGAACCGGCTCGCGCAGGCCCTGCGCGGCCACCCGCGGTTCTCCGCGCGCCTGGACGAGCGCTACATCGACCTGCTCACGCGCTCGGCGCCGCTGCACGACATCGGCAAGGTGGGCATCCCCGACCACATCCTCCTCAAGCCCGGCAAGCTCACGCCCGAGGAGTGGGAGATCATGAAGACGCACGCGAAGATCGGCAGCGACGCGATCGAGCGCGCCGAGCAGGATCTCGACACGCCGCTCGACTTCCTCTCCGCGGCCAAGGACATCGCCCACTGGCACCACGAGAAGTGGGACGGCAGCGGCTACCCGGACGGCCTGGCCGGCGACGCGATCCCCGTCGCCGCGCGCCTCATGGCGCTGGCCGACGTCTTCGACGCCCTCATCTCCGCGCGCGTCTACAAGCCCGCCTTCCCTTACGAAAAGGCGCGCGACATCATCGTCGAGGGCCGCGGGAAGCACTTCGACCCGGCCGTGTGCGACGCCTTCCTCGCGCACTTCGACGACTTCGTGGCGATCGCGGAGCGCTACCGCGACCCCTCCTGAGGTCCGCGCGGAACCGCCCATCCCGATGGCCGCGAGCGAGCACCGCCCCCCCGAGCCCGCGCCCCCGAGCGGCGGCCGCGCGCACGCCGGCGTCCTCGGCGTCGTGGTCGCCTACGCGGCCGTCGCGGGCCTGTGGATCCTCCTGTCCGATCGCGCCGTGGAGGCGATGGTGGGCGAGGTCTCGGCGCTCGCCGTCGCCCAGACCCTCAAGGGCCTCGCCTTCGTGGGCGTCACCTCGCTCCTGCTGTACTTCCTCGTGCGGCGCCTCGTCGCGCGCGTCGCCGAGGCCGCCGGGCGCGAGGCGCGCGCGCTGGAGCGCTCCAGCCGCTCGGAGGGGCTGCTGCACGCGATCGCCGAAGGATCCACCGACGCGATGTTCGCGAAGGACCTCGCGGGGCGCTACCTGCTCTTCAACGGCGCGGCGGGCCGCCACATCGGGCACCCGCCCGAGACGGTGGTCGGCCGCGACGACACGGCCCTCTTCGCGCCGGCCGAGGCGGCGCTCATCCGCGCCAACGACGCCCAGGTGGTGGCGAGCGGCCGCGTGGCGACCTTCGAGGAGGTGCTGTCCACCCCGCGCGGCCCGGCCACCTTCCTCGCCACGAAGGGGCCGCTGCGCGACGCGGACGGGCGCGTGGTGGGGATCTTCGGCGTCTCGCGCGACATCACGGCGCTCAAGGAGGCCGAAAGCCGCCTCGTGCGCGCCAACCGGGCGCTGCGCACGCTGATCGAGTGCAACCAGGTGCTGGTGCGCGCCGCGAGCGAGGCGGACCTGCTGCGCGACATCTGCCGGCGGCTGGTCGAGTTCGGCGGCTACCGCATGGCCTGGGTGGGCTACGCGCAGCAGGACGAGGCGCGTTCCGTCTACCCGGTCGCGCAGGCCGGCTTCGAGCAGGGCTACCTGGAATCGATCCGCATCTCGTGGAACGACGACGAGCACGGCCGGGGACCCACGGGGCAGGCCATCCGCGGCCGCGAGCCGGTGGTCGCGAGGAACATCCCCGACGACCCCGCCTACGGCGCCTGGCGCTCGGCGGCGATGCAGCGCGGCTACGCCTCCTCCATCGCGCTGCCGCTCCTGGCCGACGCCGATGCCTGCCTGGGCGCGCTGTGCCTCTATTCCTCGCGCCCCGACGCCTTCGACGAGGAGGAGACGGGGCTGCTCACCGAGCTCGCGAGCGACCTCGCCTACGGGCTTCGCGCCATCCGCGACCGCGACGCCCTGCGCCGAGCCGAGGACCTGCTCAACGAGATGAGCGCCATCGCCGACGTCGGCGGCTGGGAGGTGGATGCCTGGACCAACCGCATCACCTTCTCGCGCGAGACCTACCGCATCTACGGCATCGCGCCCGACACCTTCGACCACACGATCGACGCCTTCCTGCAGCGCGTGCATCCCGACGACCGCGCGCCGCTGCTCGCGTGGACGCGCCGCTGCCGTTCCGGCGACGACGCGGGCGAGATCGAGTTCCGCGTGATCCACCCGGACCAGGACGTGCGCGTGGTGAGCGCCCGCGGCGTGCTGGAGCGCGACCCCGCCGGCAGCCCCGTGCGCATGGTCGGCACGGTGCAGGACATCACCGAGAGGAAGCGCGCCGAGCTGGTCCTCGCCATCCAGAACCGCGTGCTCGAGCGCGTCACCTCGGGCGCGACGCTTCCCGAGTCGCTCGGCGAGCTGGCCGGCGCGATCGAGGACCAGGCGCCCGGCATGCTCGCCTCCGTCCTCCTCCTGGACGAGGACGGCGCGCACGTGCGCCACGGCGCGGCCCCGAGCCTGCCGGAGGCCTTCCTGCGCGCGATCGACGGCCAGGCGATCGGCGAGCGCGCGGGCTCCTGCGGCACCGCGGCCTGGCGGCGCGAGACGGTGATCGTCGAGGACATCGCGACCGACCCGCTGTGGAAGGATTACCGCGCGGTCGCGCTCGCCAACGGCCTGCGCGCCGGCTGGTCCTCGCCCATCCTCGGGATGGACGGTCGCGTGCTCGGCACCTTCGCGCTCTACTACCGCCAGCCCGCCCGGCCGACGCCGCACCACCTGCAGCTCATCGAGGCCGCCACCCACCTCGCGGCCGTCGCCATCGTCCGCGCCCGCGAGGAGCAGGCGCTGCGCGAGAGCGAGGCGCGTTACCGCCGCCTCTTCGACGACAACGAGACCACGATGCTCGTGATCGATCCCGCCGACGGGCGCATCACGGGCGCCAACGCGGCCGCCGCGCGCTTCTACGGGTGGCCGGCCGAGCGGCTCGCCGCGATGTCCATCGGCGAGATCGACACCCTGCCCCCGGACCAGGTCCGGGAGGTGATCCGCCGGGCGATGGCGCGCGAGACGAACCGCTTCGAGTTCCGCCACCGCCTGGCCGACGGCTCGGTGCGCGACGTGGAAGTCTTCACCGGGCCGATCCCGCAGGGCGGGCACACGCTCCTGCACGCCATCGTCCACGACGTCACCGAGAGGAAGCGCGCCGAGATCGACGCGAGGCGGTGGCAGCGCGTCTTCGAGGTGGCGCAGTTCGGGCTGGCCTACCACGAGGCCGGCGAGGACAGCTTCCTCGACGTGAACGAGTATTACGCGCAGCAGCGAGGCTACCGGCGCGAGGAGATGCGCGGCATGCGCGTGGAGGCGATGTACCCGCCCGAGGAGCGCCCGATCCTGCATCGCCACCTCGCCGAGGCCGACGCCACGGGCCACGCCATCTTCGAGTCGGTGCAGGTGCGCCGCGACGGCAGCCGCTTCCCCGTGCTGGTGGAGATCGCCGCCGTGCGCGACGCCGCCGGCCGGGTGACGACGCGCATCGCGTACGCCGTCGACATCAGCGAGAGGAAGCTCGCCGAAGCGGCGCTGCGCGAGAGCGAGGATCTCTACCGCTCCCTCTTCGACAACAACCTCGACGCGGTGCTGCTCACGACGCCCGAGGGCGACGTGCTCGCCGCCAACCCCCGGGCCGAGGCCCTGTTCGGGCTGTCCACGGAGGAATTGGGCCGGCGCGGCCGCGCCGGGCTCGTCGATCCCGCCGACCCGCGGCTCGCGCCCGCGCTGGCCGAGCGCAGCCGGACCGGGCGCTTCGTGGGCGAGCTCACCCTGCTGCGCGGCGACGGCTCGCCGTTCCCGGCCGAGATCTCCTCCCTCGTCTTCGCCGGCAAGGGCGGCCGGCGCCTCACCAGCATGATCGTGCGCGACGCGAGCGAGCGGAAGGCCGCCGAGGCGCAGCTGCGCAAGCTCTCGCTCGCCGTGGAGCAGAGCGCGGACAGCATCGTCATCACCAACCTCGAGGCGAGGATCGAGTACGTGAACGAGGCCTTCGTGCGCGCGAGCGGCTACTCGCGCGAGGAGCTCATGGGCCGCAACCCGCGCATGTTGCACTCGGGGAAGACGGACCCCGCCACCCACCGCGCGATGTGGGAGACGCTCACGCGCGGCGACACCTGGCGCGGCGAGTTCGTGAACCGCCGCAAGGACGGCACGGAGTACGTCGAGTTCGCGATCATCACGCCCATCCGCCAGCCCGACGGGCGCATCACCCACTACGTCGGCGTGAAGGAGGACATCACCGAGAGGAAGCGTCTCGCCGGC
>JAHCAK010000076.1 GCA_019634955.1 Burkholderiales bacterium | reverse complement strand
GGCGACCGAGCTCGCGGCGCGGGCCGCGCGCCTGGAGAGCCTCGTTCGCGGCGGCGAGGACGGGTCGCGCGCCGTGGAGGAGGTCGCCGCTGCCTTCGCCGAGCTGGCCGCCGCCACGCCGGCAGCGCCACCCGCACCTGCCGCCGCTCCGCCCTCCGACGCTTCCGCATCCGCGGCGTTGCTCGACGAGCTCGCCGCGCTCCTCGAGCACTCCGACGCCGGCGCCATTTCCCTCCTCGAGCGCCACGATGCCGTGCTGCGCGCCGCGCTCGGCGCCGCCCACGAAGCCTTCGCGAGCCACGTCCAGCACTTCGAGTTCGACGAGGCGCTCGCCATCCTGCGGGGATTGCGGCCGTGAGGGGGCTACGCGCGGCCGCGCTGGGCCTCGCGCTCGCGCTCGCGGCTCCGGCGGAGGCCGCCACCCGCGTGCGCGTGGGCCTCTACGAGAACAGCCCGAAGGTGGGGATGTCGGCCGAGGGCCGGCCGGAGGGGATCTTCGTCGATGTCCTCGAGGCGATCGCGCGGGAGGAAGGCTGGGCGCTCGAGTGGGTGCCCGGCACCTGGAGCGAGGGCCTCGCGCGGCTCGAGGCGGGCGGAATCGACCTGATGCCCGACGTGGCGCCCATCGGGGAGCGCGAGGCGATCTTCGCCTTCCACCGCGAGCCGGTGCTCTCGAGCTGGAACCAGGTGTTCGCGCGCCGCGGCAGCGGCATCCGCGCCCTCCCCGGCCTAGAGGGTCGCCGCGTGGCCGTGCTCGAGGACTCGATCCAGGAGCGGCAGTTCAAGGGCCTCGTCGCGAGCTTCGGCATGGACGTGGCGGTCGAGGCCTTTCCCGACTTCGCCTCGGCCTTCCGCGCCGTGGCCGAGGGGCGCGCCGACGCCGTCGTGACCAACCGCTTCTACGGCGTGAGCCACGCGGCGGCGGCCGGCCTGGAAGACACCGCCATCATCTTTTCGCCCACCGCGCTCTACTTCGCGGCGCCGCGCGGCGGCGACGGGAAGGTGCTCGCCGCCATCGACCGCCGCCTCGCCACCCTGAAGAAGGACCCCGGCTCGGCCTACTACGCCTCTCTGCGGCGCTGGACCGCCGACGGCGTCGCGCCCGGCCTCCCGCCCTGGGTGCCGTGGGCGGCGGCGGCGGCGGTCGCGCTCCTCGCCGTGAGCCTCGCGTGGGCGCTCGCGCTGCGGCGCGCGGCCATGCGCCTGCGCGAGAGCGAGCGGCGCCAGCGCCTGCTCACGCAGGAAGTGCGCGAGCGCGCCGAAGCCCTCGAGCGCACGGCGGCAGCCCTCGCCGAGGCGCGCGACGCCGCGCAGTCGGCCGACCGCCTCAAGTCGGCCTTCCTCGCGACCATGAGCCACGAGCTGCGCACGCCGCTCAACGCGATCATCGGCTTCACCGGGATCATCCTCAAGGGCATGGCCGGGCCCCTCACGCCCGAGCAGTCGCGGCAGCTCGGGATGGTGCAGGCGGCCTCGCGGCACCTGCTCGCGCTCATCAACGACGTGCTCGACATCTCGAAGATCGAGGCCGGCGAATTGCGCGTGGCGGCCGAGCCCTTCGACCTCGCGGCGACGGTCGCGCGCGTGGCGGCCACCGTCGCGCCGCTCGCGCAGAAGAAGGGCCTCGCCCTCGAGGTGGGCGCCGTGCCGCCGCCGGGCGAGGCGGTGGGCGACGGGCGCCGCGTCGAGCAGGTCCTGCTGAACCTCGTGGGCAACGCGGTCAAGTTCACGGAAACCGGGTCGGTCGCGCTCACGGCCGAGGCCGTCGCGGACTACCGCCCGCGCGAGGACGCGGGCCCCGTTCCCGCCGTGCGCCTGCGCGTGGCCGACACCGGCGTCGGCATCGCGCCGGAGGACATGGCGAAGCTCTTCCAGCCCTTCCGCCAGGTCGACTCGACGCTTTCGCGCAAGCACGAGGGCACGGGCCTCGGCCTCGCCATCTGCCGGCGCCTCGCGGACCTCATGGGCGGGCGGATCGACGCCGAGAGCCGCCCGGGGGAAGGCAGCGTCTTCACTTTCACCCTGCCGCTCGCCCCGCCCGCCCCGCCCGCGCTTCCGGAGGCCCCATGAGCCGCCGCATCCTCCTCATCGAGGACAACGAGCAGAACCGCTACCTCGTCACCTTCCTGCTCGAGGCGCGCGGCTGGGAGGTCGTGCACGCGCCCGACGGCCCGTCGGGAGTCGCGCTGGCGCGCGAGACCGCGCCGGTGCTCATCCTCCTCGACATCCAGCTCCCGGGGATGGACGGCTACGCGGTGGCGCAGGCGCTGCGCGCCGATCCCGCGCTCGACCCGATCCCCGTCGTCGCCGTGACTTCCTACGCGATGCCGGGCGACCGCGAGCGCTGCCTCGAATCGGGCTGCAATGGCTACCTCGAGAAGCCGATCGACCCGCAGGCCTTCCCCGCCCAGGTCGAGGCCTTCCTGCCGCCCGGCGCGGCGCGGCCGGAGGGTGCGGTGCCGTGAGCGCGCAACGGCCCCTCGCCACGGCGGTGGCCCGCCGCCGCTGGACCATCCGCGCGCAGCTCGTCGCGCTGGTGCTGGCCGTGGCGCTGCCGGCCTCGGGGCTGCTCGCCTACGCCCTGATCGGCGCGGCGCAGGAGGCGCGCACTGCCGCGCTCGCGCAGGTCCAGTTTCTCGCCTCCTCGTCTGCCAGCCGCATCGAGGACGTGATCCGGGACGGGCAGGCCGCGCTCGACGGGCTCGCCCGCCGCCCCCGCGTGCGCGCGCTCGATGCGCGCGACTGCGACCCGTTGCTCGAGCACATGGTGGCCGCGCGCCCGGGCTACACGACGCTCACGCTGCGGGACCACACCGGGAGGGCGGTGTGCTCCTCGCGCCCGGACCCGGTGGGCACCGAGTCCACCCGCTTCCCGTGGTTCGCGCAGGCGCTCGCCTCCGCGCGGCCCGGCGTGGGCGACGCCTGGCTCCACCCCCGCACCGGCCGGTGGGTGTCCCTCCTCTACCACCCGCTTACGGACGACGGCGGCCTGGTGGCGGGCGTGCTCGGCCTGTCCGTCGACGTGCGCACCCTGCAGGACCACCTTTTCGGCTCGCTGCCGGCGCACGCCTTGGTCTCCGTGCTGGACCGCCGCAACCACTTCCTGATGCGCTCGATCGACCCCGATCGCTGGATCGGCCAGCCGCTTCCGGCTACCCAGGCGGCAACGGTCGGCAGCCGGCGCGGCGGCGAGACATTCGAGACCACGGGTGTGGATGGCGTCACGCGCTTCTACGCGGTGGCGACCGTGCCGAGCGCGGGGTGGACGGTCTTCGCCGCGCTGCCGGCGGGTGAAGTGCTCGCGCCGCAGCGCGCCCGGCTCGCGCGCACGGCGGGCCTGGGGATCGCCGTCTTCCTCGTGGCGCTCGCGCTCGCCTACGGCATCGGCTCGGCGATCGCGCGGCCCATCGGGCGCCTGGCGCGCGCAGCCGCAGGCGCGCTGCAGGAAAGCGGCAGGCCGTTCGAGGTGGCGGAGGGGTCCGCCGAGATCGAGGCGGTGGCGAGCGAGCTGGGGCGCCTCGCCGCCGAGCGCGAGCGGCAGCGCGGCGAGCGCGCGGCGCTCGTGGCCCATTACGAGCGGCTGCTCAAGTCCGCGCGCGACATCTACCTCCTCATCGACGGCGAGGGCCGCATCGCCGACTTCAACGACGCGGCGCTGGAGGCCTACGGCGCGGCCCCGGAGACGCTCCGCGGCCGGCCGCTCATCGAGCTGCGCGCGCCCGAATGCCGCGCCGCTTACGAGAGCGACTGGCGCAAGGCCGAGGCGGCCGGCGGCGGGCTCTTCGACACCGTGCACCTGCACGCCGACGGCTCGCGCTTCCCCGTCGAGGTGAGCACCAGCACCCTCGTGATCGATGGCGAAGTGTTCCGGCAGGCCTTCATCCGCGACATCACGGCGAGGAAGGCCGCCGAGGACACGCTGCGCCGCCAGAATGCCGAGCTCGACCGCTTCAACCGCGCCGCCGTCGGCCGCGAGCTGGACATGATCGAGCTGAAGCGCCGCATCAACGCGCTTTCGCGCGAGCTGGGGCGCGACCCGCCGTACCCGCTGGGCTTCCTCGAAGCGGACGACGACGGCAGGCCGGGGGGCGCGGCGCCATGAACGGCGGGCTCGTCGCGGCGCTCCTCTTCAACGCCGTCCTTCTGCTGGCGGTGGCGCAGGCCTTCGAGCTCGTGAGCGAGCGGGTTCGGCTGCGCGCCCTCACGCGGCGGCAGTGGGGCGTGGGCGTCCTCCTCGGCGCCATCGGCGTGGGGCTCATGCTCGTGCCGATGCAGCTCTACCCGGGCGTGATCTTCGACGTGCGCACGGTGCTGCTGTCGGTCTCCGGCCTCTTCTTCGGCACGATCCCCACGGCGGTGGCGATGGCGATTGCCGCCGCCTACCGCCTCTACCTCGGGGGCCCCGCCGACTGGACGGGCGTCTCGACGATCCTCGCCGCGGGCCTCATCGGCCTCGCGTGGCGCCGCATGCGGCTGCGGCCGCCCGACAACATCGGCTGGCGCGAGCTGTGGGCGATGGGGCTGCTGGTGCACGTCGTGATGCTGGCCCTGATGCTCACGCTCCCGTGGGCCATGGCGCTCGACGTGATCGAGGCGATCGCCGTGCCGGTGCTCGCGATCCACCCCGTCCTCACCATCGTGCTGGGCATGATGCTCGCCAACCGCCTGCGGCGGCGGCAGACCTACCTCGCGCTGAGGAACAGCGAGGCGCGCTTCCGCGACCTCTTCGAGAAAGTCCCCGTGGCCCTCGTGCTCATCGACCGCGAGGGCCACCTCATCGACTACAACGCGCGCATGGTGCAGGCCTTCGGCTACACGCGCGCCGACATCACGAGCCTCGCGCAGTGGCGCCTGCGCGTGCACCCCGACCCCGCCGCCCGCGCCAGCGCGGACGCCCAGTGGGCGGCGGCCGTGGCGCGTGCCAGCACGGGCGGCGGCGACATCGAGCCCGCCGAGTACCGCATCACCTGCAAGGACGGCACCGTGCGCGACGTGGTCGTCTCGGGCATCCTCGTGCAGGAGGGCATCATCGCCGCCTTCGTCGACGTGACGGAGGCCAAGCGCGCCGTCGAGGCGCTGCGCGCGACGCAGGCCGAGGCGCTCGCGGAGCAGCACCGCGGGCGGCTCGCGGCGCTGAGCCTCATGGAGGAGGCGGTCGAGGCGAAGTCGCGGGCCGAGGCGCTGCTCGCCTCGCTGCAGGCGTCGCAGGAGACGCTTCGCGAAAGCGCCGCCCGCTACCGCGAGCTCTTCGAGGCGAACCCCCACCCGATGTGGGTCTACGACGTCGCCTCGCTCGCCTTCCTCGCCGTGAACGACGCGGCCGTGCGCCGCTACGGGTGGAGCCGCGAGGAGTTCCTCGGCATGACCATCCGCGACATCCGGCCTCCGGAGGACGTGCCGATGCTCGAGGAGACCCTCGCCGGCATGACGGACGGCCTCGGCGCGACCCATGTCTGGCACCACCGCCGCCGCGACGGCACCGACATGCTGGTCGAGGTCACCTCGCACACGCTCGATTTCGACGGGCGCCGCGCGCGCCTCGTGCTTTCCCACGACGTGACCGAGCGCGTGCGCGCCGAGCAGGCGCTCAAGGAGAGCGAGGAGCGCCTTCGCCTCGCGCTGCAGGCGAGCGGGCAGGGGCTCTTCGACTTCGACATCGCCAGCGGCGGGATCGCCGTGAGCCCCGAGTACGCACGCATGATCGGCTTCGACCCGGCCACCTTCCGGGAGACGGTCGACACCGCCATCGGGCGCATCCACCCCGAAGACGCCCCGCGCGTCCGCGAGGCGCTCTCGCAGCACCTCTCCGGCCGGGACGACGACTTCACCGTGGAGCTGCGCATGCGCACGGCCGACGGCGGCCTGCGCTGGATCCACTCCCAGGGCCGCATCGTCGAGCGCGACGCGCAGGGCCGGCCCCTGCGCATGCTCGGCACCCACACCGACATCACGGACCGCAAGCTCGCCGAGGAGGCCCTGCGGCGCAGCGAGACGCGCTACCAGCTCGCCAACCGCGCCACCTTCAACGCCATCTGGGACTGGGACCTTCGCACGCAGGACCTGTGGTGGAACGAGACCTTCTACGCGCTGTTCGGCTACGCCCACGGGGAAGTCGAGCCCGGCGTGGAGTCGTGGACGCGGCGCATCCACCCCGCCGACGCGGATCGCGTGACGAAGGGGATCCACGCCGCCATCGACTCGGGCAAGGAGACCTGGTTCGACGCCTACCGCTTCCGCCGCCGCGACGGCACCTGGGCCGACATCGAGGACCGCGGCTACATCAGCCGCGACGCCGAGGGCAGGCCCGAGCGGATGATCGGCGCCATGCACGACGTGACCGAGCGCCGCCGCACGGAGGAG
>JAHCAK010000075.1 GCA_019634955.1 Burkholderiales bacterium | reverse complement strand
GGGCGCCTTCCTCATCCTCGTCATGGCCTGGCGCGGCTGGATCGCCTGGAAGGCCTCGCGAAACCCGCCGCGATGGCTGGTGCTCATCCTCACCCTGGGCGCCATCGCGGCGACCTTCATCGCCTGGGGCCGCATCACGGGGCGCGACGCCGGCACCACGCTCCTCGTGCTGATGGCGGGCCTCAAGCTCCTCGAGATGAAGACCTCGCGCGAGGTGATCCTCTCCATCCACCTCGGGTTCGTGCTGGTGATGACGAACTTCCTCTTCTCGCAGACGATCCCGATGGGCGCCTACATGCTCGCCTGCGTATGGCTCTTCGTGGCCACCCTCGTGGGCTACCACCGCGGCCCCGGCCGCTCGCCCACCGTGGCCGAGCGCCTGGCCCCTGCCGGGCTCCTCCTCGCGCAGGCGGTGCCGCTGATGCTGGTGTTCTTCATCCTCTTCCCGCGCGTGCAGGGGCCGCTGTGGGCGCTGCCGCTGGACGCGCGGGCCGGCCTCACCGGCCTCTCCGACTCGATGACGCCGGGCAACATCTCGCAGCTCATCCAGTCGGAGGCGACCGCCTTCCGCGTGCAGTTCGAGGGCGACATCCCGCCTTACAACACGCTCTACTTCCGCGGGCCCGTGCTGTGGAATTTCGACGGCCACCGCTGGTCGGTGCCCGGCTTCACCATCTCGGGAAGCCTCGACCACGCGCGCGCCGAGAAGCCGGTGAAGTACGTGGTGACCGTCGAGCCGCACGGCAAGCACTGGCTTTTCGCGCTCGACGTGCCGGGGACGCTGCCGCGCTTCGCCGGCCTGCGCCACGACATGGAGATCCGGTCCATCCGGCCGGTGGACACGCGCATGCGCTACGAGATGACGTCCTATCTCGACTACCGATACGGCGAGAAGCTCTCCTCGGCGTTCCGCAACCTCGCCCTTTCGTTCGATCCGGCGCGAAACCCGCGCACGATCGCGCTCGGCCGGCAGTGGGCCGCCGAAGCCGCCAATCCCACCGAGGTCCTCGCGAGGGCGCTGCGCCACTTCGACCTGCAGTTCACCTATACCCTCGAGCCCCCGCTGCTCACGTCCCGGGACCCCTACGACGAGTTCCTCTTCGAGACCAAGCGCGGCTTCTGCGAGCACTACGCCGGAAGCTTCGCGCTGCTGATGCGCGCGGCCGGCATTCCCGCACGCGTGGTGACGGGCTACCTGGGCGGGGAGGTGAACCCGCTGTCGCGCGAGCTGCTGGTGCGGCAGGCCGACGCGCACGCCTGGGTCGAGGTCTGGCTCGAGGGCCGCGGGTGGATTCGCATCGACCCCACCTCGGCCGTCTCGCCGCTGCGGATCGACGGCGGCATCAATGCGGCGCTCGGCCCCATCGGCGTGTTCCCCTCGCTAATCGCCGCGGACAAGCTGGGCGTGCTCGCGAGCCTGCGGTACGCCTGGGACGCGATGAACAGCCAGTGGAACCAGTGGGTCCTCGGCTACAACGTCGACCGCCAGCGCCAGTTCCTGCAAAGCCTCGGGCTCGCCATCGACGACTGGAAGCGCCTCGCCGTGTGGCTCGTCCTCGCGACCTTCGCCGTCGGGGGCGCCGTGGGCCTCGGATTGGTCCTGCGCGACCTCCCCGGCCGCCGCGACAAGGCCGTCGTCGCCTGGGAACGCTTCGGCGCCAAGCTCGCCGCCACGGGGCTGCGGCGCGAGCCCTGGGAAGGCCCGATGGACTACCTCGCGCGCATCGAAGCAGCGCGGCCCGCCATCGCGGCGGAAGCACGCGAGATCACCCGTGGCTACGTGGAGGCGCGGTACGGCGACGGGCTGCAGAAAGCCGAGCTTCGCGAACTGCTCGCGCGAGTGCGACGGTTTCGCGCGGTGTGATTCTGGCGAGCGATGCGGGCGCGATGGTGTCCGCAGCTGATGGGGTCGGCGCGCAGGTCCGACCTGCGGCGCATCCTTGCGGCGCGCACGGCAACGCAGCGCCTACTGCGGCGGCAGCACCCTCGCGGGATCGACCGGCTTGCCCTGGCGACGGATCTCGAAGTGCAGCTTCACCTGGTCGGTGTCCGTGGACCCCATCTCGGCGATCTTCTGCCCTCGCTTCACGTCCTGCTGCTCCTTCACGACGATGTTGTCGTTGTGCGCGTAGGCGGAGAGCCAGGTCTCGTTGTGCTTGATGATGACCAGCTTGCCGTAGCCGCGCAGGCCCTGCCCCGCGTAGACCACGCGGCCGGCGGCGGCGGCGGCGACCGGCGCGCCCTTGCGGCCCGCGATGTCGATGCCCTTGGAGGCCTCGCTGAAGGCCGCGAGCAGCTTCCCCTTCACGGGCCAGATCCAGTCGATGGCCTCGCCTTGCGTGCCGGCGGGGGGCTTGTCGGGCGCGGGCGTGGGCGCAGGCGCCGCAGCCGGTCCCGGCTCGGGCGTGGGCGTCGCGCCCGCCGTCGCGTTACCGGCCGAAAGCTGCGCGAGCGCCTTGTCGGAGTAAGGCAGGCGCTGCGCGCGCGGCTCGACCTTCAGCTTGTCGGTGTTGGCGAGCGGCCGCGCCTCGATGATGGGTGCGGTGCCCGGCAGCGGAGTCGCCACGATCGCCGGCGGCGGCGAGGCGGCACCCGCGGGCGCGGCCAGCACCAGCACCTGCCCCACGCTGATCTGGTTGGGGTTCACGATGTTGTTCCACGCGGCCAGCTCGCGGTAGTCGAGGCCGTACTGCAGCGCGATCCCCACCAGCGTCTCGCCGCGCTTGATGGTGTGCGTGGGGACGGGCTTCGCGACCGGCTTGGGCGGCGCGGGCTTGGGCGGCTCGGCCCTGGGCGGCTCGGGCGGCGGCGCGCGCTCGATCACGGGTGCGGGCTGCTTCGTCGCGCAGCCGGCGGCGACGAGCAGCACGGCGGCGAACGCGACGGCGCGGGAGATCGGGTGGCGGGTCGTCATGGGGTCCTCAGGCGATGCCCGGCAGCAGCGGCACGAAGCGCACGGCGTCGCGGCGCTCGTCGGTGAAACCCGTGGCCGTGCGGTCCACGACGTGCAGCCACTGCTCGTCGGTGCCCACGGGAATCACGAGCCGGCCGCCGACGGCGAGCTGCTCCTTCAATGCCGCCGGCACGTGGCTCGCCGTGGCCGCGCAGAGGATGCCGTCGTAGGGACCACCCTCCGGGTAGCCCTTGTGGCCGTCGGCGTGCTTGAAGCGCACGTTGTAGAAGCGCAGGTCGCGCAGGTTCCGGCGCGCCTTGTCCATGAGCGGCGCCAGGCGCTCGAGCGTGTAGACCTCCTTCACCAGCTTGGCGAGGATGGCCGCCTGGTAGCCGCAGCCGGTGCCGATCTCCAGCACCTTCGCCACCGGCCCCTTCTCGAGGAGCAGCTGCGTCATCATCGCCACCACCGAGGGGCTGGAGATGGTCTGGCCGTGCCCGATGGGCAGCGGCGTATCCTCGTAGGCGCGCGAGGCGATGCCGGGCTCGACGAACAGGTGGCGCGGGATCTCCATCATCGCGGCGAGCACGCGCTCGTCGCGGATGCCCGTGCGTCGCAGCACGTCGACCATGCGCGCGCGCGTGCGGTCGGAGGTCATGCCGATGCCGGTGGGCAGGCTCACGCGAGCGCCCCTTCCGCGGCCGTCATGCCGCGAGCCACTGCCCGATGGGGCCCACCTGGCCCGCGTGCGTGAGGTCGACCTGCAGCGGCGTGACCGACACCGCGCCACGCTCGAGCGCGTGGAAGTCCGTGCCCGGCCCGGCCTCGCGCGCGGCGCCGGCGGGGCCCACCCAGTAGACCGTCTCGCCGCGCGGGCTGCGGCTCTTCACCACCGGCTGCGCCTTGTGGCGGCGGCCCAGGCGCGTCACCTCGATGCCCGCGAGCTGGTCGTAGGGCAGGTCGGGCACGTTCACGTTGAGCAGGACCGGCTCCTGCGGCGGGGCGCGGCGGATGCGGTCGACGAGGTCGCGCGCGATGCGGGCGGCCGTGGCGTAGTGCTCGAACTCGCGCCCGACGAGCGACACCGCGATGGCCGGCACGCCGAGGAGGTAGCCCTCGGTCGCAGCGGCCACGGTGCCGGAATAGAGCGTGTCGTCGCCCATGTTGGAGCCGTTGTTGATCCCCGACACGACGATGTCGGGCTCGACGTCGAGCAGCCCCGTCACGGCCATGTGCACGCAGTCGGTCGGCGTGCCGTTCACGTAGAAGTAGCCGTTGCTCGCGCGGTGCAGAGACAGCGGCCGGTCGAGCGTGAGGGAGTTGGAGGCGCCGCTGCGGTCGCGCTCCGGCGCCACCACGGTGATCTCGCCCAGCGGCGCGAGCGCTTCGTGCAAGGCGGCCAGGCCCGGGGCGAAATAGCCGTCGTCGTTCGAGAGGAGGATGCGCATCGAGGGGGGCTTTCGCCCGGGGAAATTCGGCTGCGCGATTATACCCGAACACCCCCCGGCGCCCGCTCGCGCGTGGGCTAGAATGGCGCGTCGTCCTGGCCCTCCCGAACCCCATGCAACGCACCGCTTCCCGCATCGCCCTCGCGCTTGCCTGCGCCCTGCCCGCCCTCGCCTCCGCCGCGCTCGACGTCGCCGGCCTCGCGAAGGACATCTCCGCCTGCGACGACTTCTACGACTACGCCAACCGGCACTGGCTCGAGAAGACCGCCATCCCCGACGACAAGCCCGGCTGGGGCACCTTCGCGATCATCGAGCAGCGCAACAAGGCGCGGTTGAAGGATATCCTCGCCACCGCGGCGAAGGCCAACCCCTTCCCCGCAGGGTCCAACCGCCACAAGGTCGTCGCCTACTACGCGAGCGGCATGGACGAGGCGGCCATCGCCAAGGCGGGCCTCGCGCCCCTGAAGCCGCTGATGGACGCGATCGATGCGGTAAGGTCCCCCGCCGACCTGCCCGCGGCTTTCGCCGCGCTGCACCGCGCCGGCGTGAAGGCCGGCTTCGCCTTCGCGGTGCGGCAGGACGCGAAGAACTCGCGCCGCTACCTCGCCGAGATCCGCCAGGACGGGCTGGGGCTCCCGGACCGCGACTACTACTTCCGCGACGACGAGCGCTCGACGGCCCAGCGCAACGCCTACCAGGAGCACCTCGCGAAGGTCTTCGGCCTCGCGGGCGAGGGCAGGCGCGCGGTGAACCACATTGCCGCGAGCGTGATGTACACGGAAAAGCTGCTGGCCGGCGCGCAGATGACGCTGGTCGAGCGCCGCGACCCCGACAGGACCTACAACTTGCGCACGGTCGAGGCGCTCGCGAAGGAGGCGCCCGGCTTCGACTGGAAAGCCTACTTCGCCGCGATCGGCGCGCCGGCGCTCGCCGACATCAACGTGGCGCAGCCCGCCTATGCCGCGGCCTTCGCGAAGCTGGCGGCGGAGCGCCCCGTCACCGACTGGCAGGCGTACTTGCGCTGGCACGTGATCCACGCCGCCTCCACCAAGCTCCCGCGCGCCTTCGAGGAGGCGCACTTCGCGTTCTTCCAGAAGACGCTCACCGGCGTGGCGACGATGCCGCCTCGCGAGGACCGCGTGATCGACGCGATCAGCGGCCGCTACGGGCAGGAGCCGCTCGCCCACGCCATCGGCGAGCTCTTCGTCGGGGAATCCTTCCCGCCCGAGGCCAAGCGGCGCGCCCTCGACCTCGTGGGCCACGTGAAGGCCGCGCTGCGCGAGCGGCTCGAGGCCAACGACTGGATGGAGGACGCCACGCGCCGCGCCGCGCTGGAGAAGCTCGACCGCATGGCGGTGAAGATCGGCTACCCCGACCGCTGGCGCGACTTCTCCTCCGCCGAGGTCGGCGACCGGCCCTTCGCCGCCAACTGGCTCGCCGCCAACGCCTTCGAGTTCCGCCGCAACCTCGCGCGCCTCGGCCAGCCCGTGGACCGCGGCGACTGGTGGATGAGCCCGCACGTCGTCAACGCCTACTACGGCTCGAGCCACAACGAGATCGTCTTCCCCGCCGGGATCCTGCAATCGCCCTACTTCGACCCGAAGGCCGACGACGCGGTGAACTTCGGCGGCATCGGCATGGTGATCGGCCACGAGATCACGCACGGCTTCGACGACCGCGGCCGCCGCTACGATGCCGAGGGCAACCTGCGCGACTGGTGGACGCCCGCCGACCGGGAGCGCTACCGCGAGCGCGCGCAGGCCGTCGTCGCGCAGTACGACGCCTACACGGGCGTGGACGGGCTCAAGGTGAACGGCAAGCTCACGCTGGGCGAGAACCTGTCCGACCTCGGCGGGCTGCGCATCGCCTACCTCGGGTTGCAGCGCGCGCTCGCCGGCAAGCCGCGCGGGGCGATCGACGGGTTCACGCCCGAGCAGCGCTTCTTCCTCGCCTTCGCGCAGGCCTGGCGCTCGCGCGTGCGCCCGGAGCAGGAGCGGCTGCGCCTGCTCACCGACAGCCACTCGCCCCCTCTCTACCGCGTGCAGGGCCCGCTCGCGAACCTGCCCGAATTCTCGCGCGCATTCTCCTGCCCCGCCGACTCGCGGGCGGTGCGCGCGCAGGGCGAGCAGGTGAGCATCTGGTGAGGCCCGCCGCGCCGTGAACGCCCGCGCCGGCGCCGCCGCCCTCGACCCGCGCGCGCGCGATGGCGTCCTCGGCCGAGCGGGGGAT
>JAHCAK010000074.1 GCA_019634955.1 Burkholderiales bacterium | reverse complement strand
AACGAGTTCGAAGGTTAGGCC
The DNA here is from genome assembly GCA_019634955.1 of Burkholderiales bacterium. Taxonomy (GTDB): domain Bacteria; phylum Pseudomonadota; class Gammaproteobacteria; order Burkholderiales; family Usitatibacteraceae; genus FEB-7. The sequence goes on along the minus strand of JAHCAK010000074.1, from coordinate 7,635 downwards.
AGTAGCTCAATTGGCAGAGCGGCGGTCTCCAAAACCGCAGGTTGGGGGTTCGAGACCCTCCTGGCCTGCCACCCGGTGGCAGAGGAAATGGCAGAAAAGATAAAGATTGCGGTTGCGGCGCTGGTCGCGGTGGCGGGCCTCTGGGGCTTCTACGCCATCGCGGACCAGGCCACCATCGTGCGCCTGGGCGTGCTCTTCGGCGCGTTCGCGCTCGCCGCGGGCATCATGTGGTTCACGCAGGCCGGCCGCACCTTCGCCGTCTTCTCCCGGGAGTCCTGGGAGGAGTCGAAGCGGGTCGTGTGGCCCTCCCGCAAGGAGACCCTGCAGACGACCGGCATCGTGTTCGCCTTCGTCTTCGTGATGGCCATGATGCTCTGGATGATCGACGCGGGGCTGCTCTGGGTCACCCAGAAGCTCCTCGGGCAGGGGGGCTGACATGACCATGCGCTGGTACGTCGTGCACGCCTACTCCGGCCAGGAGAAGAGCATCCAGCAGGCGCTCATCGACCGGATCAAGCGGTCGGGCATGGCCGACAAGTTCGGCCAGGTCCTCGTCCCCACCGAGGAGGTGGTGGAGATGAAGAGCGGGCAGAAGGCCCTCTCCGAGCGCCGGTTCTTCCCGGGCTACATCCTCGTCCAGATGGAGATGACGGACGACACGTGGCACCTCGTGAAGAGCACGCCGAAGGTTACCGGCTTCATCGGGGGCACGGCGATGAAGCCGACGCCCATCTCGGAGAAGGAAGTCGAGAACATCCTGCACCAGGTGCAGGAGGGCGTGGAGAAGCCCAAGCCCAAGGTCCTCTTCGAGGTGGGCGAGTCCGTCCGGGTGACGGAGGGGCCGTTCACGGACTTCAACGGCAACGTCGAGGAAGTGAACTACGAGAAGAGCAAGATCCGGGTCTCGGTGCTCATCTTCGGTCGCTCCACCCCGGTGGAGCTGGATTTCGGCCAGGTCGAGAAGGCCTGAAGCTTTTTTTTCGCCGCCCCTGAGGGCGGCGCGCGGTGGCCGGGCGCGGTTCCCGGCCGAAACTGACGGGGAGGGTGCGATTCGATCGCGCCCGCTTGGACCCGGGGAGTGCCATCGTGGCAAAGAAGATCGTCGGCTTCATCAAGCTGCAAGTGCCTGCGGGCAAGGCGAACCCCTCGCCGCCCATCGGCCCCGCGCTCGGCCAGCGCGGCCTCAACATCATGGAGTTCTGCAAGGCCTTCAACGCGCAGACACAGAAGGTCGAGCCGGGCCTGATGCTCCCGGTCGTCATCACGGCGTTCGCGGACAAGAGCTTCACGTTCATCATCAAGACGCCGCCGGCGCCCGTCCTCATCAAGAAGGCGCTCAAGCTCGAGAAGGGCTCGAGCAAGCCGCACTCCGACAAGGTCGGCAAGCTCACGCGCGCCCAGGCCGAGGAGATCGCGAAGACCAAGATGCCGGACCTCACCGCGGCGGACCTCGACGCGGCCGTGCGCACGATCGCCGGCAGCGCCCGCAGCATGGGCGTCGAAGTGGAAGGAGCCTGACCATGTCCAAGCGCGTGAAGAACATCACGGCCCTCGTCGACCGCTCGAAGGCCTACGCCATCGCCGAGGCGCTCGACCTCGCCAAGAAGACCGCGACCGCGAAGTTCGACGAGTCGATCGACGTCGCCGTGAACCTCGGCATCGACGCGAAGAAGTCCGACCAGGTGGTGCGCGGCAGCGTCGTGCTGCCACGCGGCACGGGCAAGAAGGTCCGCGTCGCCGTGTTCGCGCAGGGCGCGAACGCCGAGGCTGCGAAGGCGGCCGGCGCCGACGTGGTCGGCTTCGACGACCTTGCGGAGAAGATCAAGGGCGGTTTCATGGAATTCGACGTGGTGATCGCCTCGCCGGACGCGATGAAGGTCGTCGGCCCCCTGGGCCAGGTCCTGGGTCCCCGCGGCCTCATGCCGAACCCCAAGGTCGGGACCGTCACCCCCAACGTCGCCGAGGCGGTGAAGAACGCCAAGGCCGGCCAGGTCCAGTACCGCGCCGACAAGGCGGGCATCGTCCAGTGCACGATCGGGCGCGCGTCCTTCCCCCTGGAGGCGCTGGCGGAGAACTTCGAGGCCCTCCTCGGGGCGATCAACAAGTCGAAGCCCTCGTCCTCCAAGGGCGTGTATCTCAAGAAGGTGTCCGTCTCCAGCACCATGGGCGTCGGCATCCGCGTCGATCATTCGGGCCTTGCCGGCGCTTCGGCCGGCGCGGCGCAATAGCTTTGGGCCGCCGCCGGCCCGCGAGGGCCGGCGGCGGGTTATCCAAGACCGTAGGCGCCCCCGGGTGACCCCAGCTTGCTGGGGCCGCCAGGCAAGGGGGCTCAATCGAGGGGCGGTGCCCCGAAGCCTACGCAGATAGCGAACCCAAGACAGGATCCTCACGCGCCCTCCCGGCGCAACCGGTCTCCTGACGAAAGGTCGCTATGGGTGGTGCGGCGCCGCGCGGGCATTCCCAAGGGCCGGCGCGCGCGACGCACCGAACAGCAGAAGGAGAATGACCTTGAGTCTGAATCTAGAAGGCAAGAAGGAAGTCGTGGCGGAGGTCTCCGCCCGTCTGGCCGACGCGCAAGTCCTCGTGCTTGCCGAGTACCGCGGCCTGCCGGTCGAGAAGATCACGCAGCTTCGCGCGAGAGCGCGCGCTTCCGGCGTCTACCTTCGCGTGCTGAAGAACACCCTCGCGCGCCGCGCGGTCCAGGGAACGCCGTTCGAGAAGCTGGCCGACCGGATGGTCGGTCCGCTCGCCTACGGCATGTCCAAGGACCCCGTGGCGGCGGCGAAGGTGCTCCACGCCTACGCGAAGGAGAACGACAAGCTCGTCATCAAGGGCGGGGCGATGCCCGGCCAGGTGATGGACGCGAAGGAAGTGGGCGCCCTCGCGACGCTCCCGGGCCGCGAGGAGCTCCTCGCGATGCTCATGGGGACGATGCAGGCGCCGGTCGCGAAGTTCGTCCAGACGCTGAACGAGGTGCCGTCGAAGTTCGTGCGGACCCTCGCCGCCGTGCGCGACCAGAAGGAAAAGCAGGCTGCCTGACCGCCGCGAACCCATTTCAACGATCGAACCGAAACAGGAGAACGAAACATGGCTATCGCCAAGCAGGAAATCCTCGACGCAATCTCCAGCATGACCGTCCTCGAGCTCTCGCAGCTCATCAAGGACATGGAGGAGAAGTTCGGCGTGTCCGCCGCCGCCGCCGCCGTTGCCGTCGCGGCCCCGGCCGCGGGTGGCGCCGCCGCCGCCGCGGCGGAGGAGAAGACCGAGTTCACCGTCGTGCTCGCCGCCGCCGGCGAGAACAAGGTGAACACCATCAAGGCCGTGCGCGAAGTCACGGGCCTGGGCCTGAAGGAGGCCAAGGACCTCGTCGACGGCGCGCCGAAGCCCGTGAAGGAAGGCGTGAACAAGGCCGACGCCGAGGCCATCAAGAAGAAGCTGGAAGAGGCGGGCGCGAAGGTCGAGGTCAAGTAAGGACCCGGCGCCGCGAACGTCACGGCAGGGAGCGGCCCGGGGGACCGGCGCCGCTCCCGCGCCGCGCCAGACGCCAGACGCAAGCCCATCCGGGCTTCCGTCTGCCTTCTGAAGCGACTGCAGGAGGCGAGGTTTGGTCGGGCCGCGGTCTTCACCTGCCCCAACGGGTCGGGGACCGAAGCGGCTGTCCGCCAGCGGCTGGTAGGGGCCAGCCACCAGGCCATGAGCAATGCACCAGTCGGGTGCACGGGCGCGTCATCGCGCCCGCGGGATTCACGGAGCCATCATGACCTACACGTTCACCGAGAAGAAGCGCATTCGCAAGAGCTTCGCCAAGCGGGCGGCCGTCCTCGACGTGCCTTTCCTGCTCGCCACGCAGCTCGACTCCTACACCGACTTCCTGCAGGCCGAGGTTCCCCCGGCCGGGCGCCTCGACGCGGGCCTCCAGTCGGCCTTCACGTCGGTCTTCCCGATCTCCAGCCACTCCGGCAACGCGAGGCTCGAGTTCGTGAGCTACGCGCTGGGCGAGCCGCCCTTCGACGTCGTGGAGTGCCAGCAGCGCGGCCTCACCTTCGCGAGCCCGCTGCGCGCGAAGGTCCGGCTCATCATCATGGACCGCGAGGCGACCAAGCCCACGGTGAAGGAGATGAAGGAGCAGGAGGTGTACATGGGCGAGATCCCGCTCATGACCCGCAACGGCTCCTTCGTCGTGAACGGCACCGAGCGCGTCATCGTGAGCCAGCTGCACCGCTCGCCGGGCGTCTTCTTCGAGCACGACCGGGGCAAGACCCACTCCTCCGGCAAGCTCCTCTTCTCGGCGCGGGTGATCCCGTACCGCGGCTCCTGGCTCGACTTCGAGTTCGACCCCAAGGATTACCTCTACTTCCGCGTCGACCGGCGCCGCAAGATGCCGGTGACGATCCTGCTGAAGGCGCTGGGCTACACCCCCGAGCGCATCCTCGCCGAGTTCTTCGTCTTCGACACCTTCCACTTCGGCAAGAAGGGCATCGAGTTCGAGGTCGTGCCCGAGCGCCTCAAGGGCGAGATCGCGCGCTTCGACATCGTCACCAAGGCGGGCAAGGTGATCGTGCAGAAGGACAAGCGCATCACCGTCAAGCACATCCGCGAGATGGAGGCGGCGGGCATGAAGAAGCTCGGCGTCGAGCCCGACTTCCTGCTCGGCCGCACGCTCGCGAGGAACCTCGTCAACAAGGAGACCGGCGAGATCGTCGCCAACGCCAACGAGGAGGTCACCGAGACCCTCCTCAAGAAGGTCGCCGACGCGGGCGTCGAGGAGCTGCACACGCTTTACGTGAACGACCTCGACCAGGGGCCGTACATCTCGCAGACGCTGCGCGTCGACGAGACGGTCGACCAGATGAACGCGCAGGTGGCGATCTACCGCATGATGCGCCCGGGCGAGCCGCCGACCGAGGAGGCGGTGAAGACCCTCTTCAACGGGCTCTTCTTCAGCGAGGACCGCTACGACCTCTCCGACGTCGGGCGGATGAAGTTCAACCGCCGCGTGGGCCGCGACGAGCTCACCGGCCCGATGACGCTCTCCACCGAGGACATCGTCGCGGTGATCCGCATCCTCGTGGAGCTTCGCAACGGCCGTGGCGAGATCGACGACATCGACCACCTCGGCAACCGCCGCGTGCGCTCGGTCGGCGAGCTCGCGGAGAACCAGTTCCGCTCCGGCCTCGTGCGCGTGGAGCGCGCGGTGCGCGAGCGCCTCTCGCAGGCCGAGAGCGAGAACCTGATGCCGCACGACCTGATCAACGCGAAGCCCGTCTCCGCGGCGATCAAGGAGTTCTTCGGCTCCAGCCAGCTCTCGCAGTTCATGGACCAGACGAACCCGCTTTCGGAGATCACGCACAAGCGCCGCATCTCCGCGCTGGGCCCCGGCGGCCTCACCCGCGAGCGCGCCGGCTTCGAGGTCCGCGACGTGCACCCGACGCACTACGGCCGGGTCTGCCCCATCGAGACGCCCGAGGGCCCGAACATCGGCCTCATCAACTCGCTGGCCCTCTACGCGCGCACCAACGAGTACGGCTTCATCGAGACGCCGTACCGCCGGGTCAAGGACGGGAAGGTCACGAAGGACATCGAGTACCTCTCGGCCATCGAGGAGGGCAAGTACGTCATCGCTCAGGCCAACGCCGAGCTCGACAAGGCCGGCCACTTCGTCGACGAGCTGGTGTCCTGCCGCCACCGCAACGAGTTCATGCTGTCGGCGCCCGACAAGATCGAGTACATCGACGTGGCGCCCTCGCAGATCGTGTCGGTCGCGGCCTCCCTCATCCCGTTCCTCGAGCACGACGACGCGAACCGCGCCCTCATGGGCTCGAACATGCAGCGGCAGGCGGTTCCCTGCCTGCGCGCCGAGAAGCCGCTCGTCGGCACCGGGATCGAGCGCACCGTCGCCATCGACTCCGGCACCGCCGTGCAGGCGCGCCGGGGCGGCCGGGTCGACTACGTCGACGCCGGGCGCATCGTGGTGCGCGTGAACGACAGCGAGACCCGCGCCGGCGAGGCGGGGGTGGACATCTACAACCTCACGAAGTACACGCGCTCGAACCAGAACACCAACATCAACCAGCGGCCGCTGGTGAAGGTCGGCGACCAGATCGCCGCCGGCGACGTGGTCGCGGACGGCGCCTCGACCGACATGGGCGAGCTGGCCCTGGGCCAGAACCTCCTCGTCGCGTTCATGCCGTGGAACGGCTACAACTTCGAGGACTCCATCCTCATCTCCGAGCGCGTCGTCGCCGACGACCGCTACACCTCGATCCACATCGAGGAGCTGGTCGTGGTCGCCCGCGACACCAAGCTCGGCCCCGAGGAGATCACCCGCGACATCTCCAACCTCTCCGAGCGCATGCTCGCGAGGCTCGACGAGTCCGGCATCGTCTACATCGGCGCCGAGGTCGAGGCCGGCGACGTGCTCGTCGGCAAGGTCACGCCCAAGGGCGAGACGCAGCTCACCCCGGAAGAGAAGCTCCTTCGCGCGATCTTCGGCGAGAAGGCCTCCGACGTGAAGGACACGAGCCTGCGCGTGCCTTCCGGCATCTCCGGCTGCGTGATCGACGTGCAGGTGTTCACCCGCGAGGGCATCCAGCGCGACAAGCGCGCCCAGCAGATCATCGACGACCAGCTCAAGGACTACCGCAAGGACCTGAACGACCAGCTGCGGATCGTCGAGGACGACCTCTTCTCGCGCCTCGAGCGCATGCTCATCGGCAAGTCGGCGAAGGGCGGCCCCAAGAAGCTCGCCAAGGGCGCGAAGCTCACCAAGGCCTACCTCGGCGAGCTGGAGCGGCACGAGTGGTTCGACATCCGGCTGGCGGACGACGACGCGGCCACCCAGCTCGAGCAGCTGCGCGAGTCGCTCGACCTCACGCGCAAGGAGTTCGACCGCGCCTTCGAGGAGAAGAAGAAGAAGCTCACTCAGGGCGACGAGCTGCCCCCGGGCGTGCAGAAGATGGTGAAGGTCTACGTCGCCGTGAAGCGCCGCCTGCAGCCCGGCGACAAGATGGCCGGCCGCCACGGCAACAAGGGCGTCATCTCCAAGATCGTCCCGGTGGAGGACATGCCGTTCATGGCCGACGGCACCTCGGTGGACATCGTCCTGAACCCCCTGGGCGTGCCCTCGCGGATGAACGTGGGCCAGATCCTCGAGACCCACCTCGGGTGGGCGGCGAAGGGCCTGGGCCTCAAGATCGGCGAGATGCTGCGCGGGCAGGAAAGCGCCGCGAAGCTGCGCAAGTACCTGGACAAGATCTACAACTCGACCGGCAAGCGCGAGGAGATCTCCGCGTTCTCCGACGACGAGGTCCTCGAGCTCGCCCGAAACCTCTCCAAGGGCGTCCCCTTCGCGACCCCCGTCTTCGACGGCGCGACCGAAGCCGAGATCAAGGACATGCTGGAGCTCGCGGGGCTGCCGCGCAGCGGCCAGATCACCCTCTACGACGGCCGCACGGGCGATGCCTTCGACCGCCCTGTCACCGTCGGCTACATGCACATCCTCAAGCTGCACCACCTGGTGGACGACAAGATGCACGCGCGCTCGACGGGCCCGTACTCCCTCGTCACGCAGCAGCCGCTGGGCGGCAAGGCGCAGTTCGGCGGCCAGCGCTTCGGCGAGATGGAGGTGTGGGCGCT
>JAHCAK010000073.1 GCA_019634955.1 Burkholderiales bacterium | reverse complement strand
GACGCGCTCCGGCTTCGACCTCGCGCTCACGCGGGCGGTCGCCGACGCCGTGCCGGTGCCGGTGATCGCGAGCGGCGGCGTGGGCACCCTCGAGCACCTGGCCCAGGGCGTGGAAGCGGGCGGGGCGGATGCCGTCCTGGCCGCGTCCATCTTCCACTACGGCGAGTTCACCGTCGGCGAGGCCAAGCGCTTCCTGGCCGCGCGCGGCATCGAGATGAGGCTCTAGGCCGTGGACTGGCTCGACGCGGTCGCCTGGAACGCCGACGGGCTCGTGCCCGCCGTGGCGCAGGACGCCGCCTCGGGCGAGGTGCTCATGCTCGCGTGGATGAACCGCGAGTCGCTCGCGCGCACCGCCGAGACGGGCGAGGCGGTCTACTGGTCGCGCTCGCGCCGCAGCCTGTGGCGCAAGGGGGAGACCTCCGGGCACCTGCAGAGGGTGGTCGAGATCCGGCTCGACTGCGATGCCGACGCGATCGTGCTGCGCGTGGAACAGGCGGGGGGCATCGCCTGTCATACGGGCAGGCGGCGGTGTTTCTTCAACCTGCTGGAACGCGAGGGCGGCGTGTGCCGCTGGGTCGCGACCGATCCGGTCCTCGCCGATCCCGGGAGCTTCCGTGGCGGCTGACAAGGCGATTCTCGAGCGGCTGGAGGCGGTTATCGCCGCCCGGCGCGGCGCGGACCCGGCGTCGTCCTACGTGGCGAAGCTGAACGCGAAGGGGCTGGACGCCATCCTCAAGAAGGTCGGGGAGGAGGCCACCGAGACCGTGATCGCCGCCAAGTCCGGCGACCGGGCGGGGCTTGTCCACGAGACGGCGGACCTCTGGTTCCACTGCCTCGTGCTGCTCGGCCGGGAGGGCATCGCCGTCGCGGAGGTGCTGGCCGAGCTGGAGCACCGCGAGGGGCGCTCGGGCATCGAGGAGAAGGCTTCGAGAAAGGAACCGTGATGAAGAAGGACGACTGCATCTTCTGCAGGATCGCCGCCGGGGAGATCCCGTCGCGCAAGGTGTACGAGGACGGCGAGATCCTCGCGTTCCACGACATCCAGCCGGTCGCCCCGGTGCATTTCCTCATGATCCCGAAGGCCCATGTGGCGTCCCTCGCCGAGTGCGGGCCGGAACACGCCGCGGTGCTCGGCCGGATGATGGCGATGGCCGGGCGCCTCGCCCGCGAGCAGGGGGCCGCCGACGGCTTCCGGACGATCGTCAACACCGGGAGGGTGGGTCGGCAGGACGTGTATCATCTGCACATCCACATCATCGGCGGCCCCGATCGCCTCCCGCGCATGATCGCGGCGGAATAGCGGGCGCCGCAAAGGAGCGTTTCCATGGGTACCTTCAGCATCTGGCACTGGCTCATCGTGCTCGTCATCGTGCTCCTGGTCTTCGGGACGAAGAAGCTGCGCAATATCGGCTCCGACCTGGGCGGCGCGGTGCGCGGCTTCAAGGAAGGCATGAAGGGCGAGGACGAGAAGAAGCCCGCCGGCGAGATCGCCTCCACGGGCGCGACGCTCGAGGGCGAGGTCAAGGAAAAGCAGAAGAGCTGACCGCGCCCCCGCGGCCCGGCGCCGCGCCGCGCGACTCCATGTTCGACATCGCATTCTCCGAACTGCTGCTGATCGGGGTGGTGGCGCTCGTCGTCATCGGCCCCGAGCGCCTCCCCAAGGTGGCCCGCACGATGGGCCACCTGTTCGGCCGCCTGCAGCGCTATGTCGCGCAGGTGAAGACGGACATCAACCGGGAGATGGAGCTCTCCGAGCTTTCCAAGGTGAAGAGCGAGTTCGAGGGGGCCGCGCGCGAGTTCCAGCGCGACATCGAGACCAAGGTGAGCGAGGCGGAGCGCGACATCCGCGCCGTGGAGACCGACATCGAGCGGCAACTGCACGGTGACGCGGGCGCCGCGCCGGCGCCTGCCGCAGCGGCACCCGCCGGGGAAGCGCCTGCGGCCGAGTTGCAGGAGGCCGCGCCGCACCCGCAGGGATCGCCGCAGCTCGAGCTGGCCATCGACGAGCCCCGCCCCCGGGGCGGCCCCGGCGCCGCATGACCGACAGCGCGCAGGAAACCTTCCTGTCGCACCTCTTCGAGCTGCGCGACCGCCTCGTGCGCTCGCTCGTCGCGCTCGGGATCGTGTTCATCCCGACGTTCTTCTTCGCCTCCGAGCTCTACGACCTGCTCGCCATGCCGATGATGCGCACGCTTCCCGAGGGGTCGAAGATGATCGCCACGGGCGTGATCACGCCGTTCTTCATCCCGATGAAGATCGCGCTGATGGTGGCGTTCCTCGTCGCGCTGCCCTACATCCTCTACCAGGCGTGGGCCTTCGTGGCGCCGGGCCTCTATGCCCACGAGAAGCGGCTGGCGCTGCCCCTGGTCGTCTCGAGCACGCTCCTCTTCTTCGCGGGCATGGCGTTCTGCTACTTCATCGTCTTCCAGACGGTGTTCTCGTTCATCGCCCAGTTCGCGCCGAAGTCCATCTCGGTCGCGCCCGACATCGAGGCCTACTTCAACTTCGTGCTCGGGATGTTCCTCGCCTTCGGGCTTGCCTTCGAGACGCCGGTGGTCGTGGTCGTGCTGGTGATGACGGGCATGATCTCCGTCGAGAAGCTGCGCGAGATCCGGTCCTTCGTGATCGTGGGCGCCTTCGTGGTGGCGGCCGTCGTGACGCCCCCGGACGTGGTCTCGCAGCTCATGCTCGCGATCCCGCTGTGCCTCCTCTACGAGGTGGGCATCTTCTTCGCGCGCTTCGTCGCCAAGCCCCGGGAGGCGGCCGGGGCCGACGCGTCCTAGGGCCGCTATTCCTCGGCGGCCGCGCGGGGCTTCCTGCGCCCCACCGTCACAGTGAGCGCCAGCTCCTGGTTGCGGCGCAGGATCCGCACCGGCACGGTCTTGCCCGGCGGGACGTCGGCGATCGCGTTGAGGGTCGCGTTGAGGTCGACGACCTCCCGGCCGCCCACCGCGAGGATAACGTCGCCCAGGCGGATGCCCGCGCGGTCCGCGGGGCTCCCCCGCTCGATGCCGCCGACGATCGCGCCGCGCGTGCCGGCGAGGCCGAGGGACTCCGCCAGCTCGGGCGTGATGTTGGCCACCTCGACGCCGAACCAGCCGCGCGTGACGGCGCCGGTCTCGATGATCTCCTCCATGATGCGGCGGGCGAGCCCTACCGGGATGGCGAATCCGATTCCCTGGTAGCCGCCGGATCGCGAGTAGATCAGGGTGTTGATGCCCACGAGGTTGCCGCCGGCGTCGACGAGGGCCCCGCCCGAGTTGCCCGGATTGATGGCCGCGTCGGTCTGGATGAAGCTCGCGAAGGCGTTGGCGGCGTTTATCTCCCGGCCGATGGCGCTCACGATGCCCATGGTCACCGTCTGGCCGACGCTGAAGGGGTCGCCGATCGCGAGCACGACGTCGCCCACCTTGAGCTGGTCGGACTGGCCGAAGGTGATCGGCGTGAGGCCCGGCGCCTGGATGCGGACGACGGCGAGGTCGGTCTCGGGATCGGCCCCCACGATGCGGCCGGCCACGGTGCGGCCGTCGTTCAGCGTGACCTGGATCTCGGTGACGCCCTCCACGACATGCGAGTTGGTGAGGACGAACCCCTCCCGGCTCACGATCACGCCGGAACCCAGGGAGAGCTGCGTCTCGGGGATGTTGAAGCGCTCGCCGAAGAACCGCCGCAGGACAGGGTCGTCCAGGAGGGGGCTGCGCCGCCGCACCTGCTTGGTGGCCGAAATGTTGACCACGGAGACGACCGCCTTCCGGGCGGCGTCGCTGAACGAGATCGCGCGCCCGGGCGCGGCTGCGACCGGCGCCGTGGCCTGGGATGCCGGCGTCTCGCGGATCTCCACGACCGTGCCCGGCGGGCGCCAGGGCACCCACTCCGGCTTCACCAGGCTCACGACGAAGATCGCCGCGAGCGTGGCGGTGACGACTTGCGCGAAGACAAGCCAGAGACGGCGCAGCAAGCCCTTACTTCCTGAGGCTGTCGCGAATCTCGCGCAGGAGCTGGACGTCCTCGGGCGTGGGGGGCGGCGGCGCGGGCGGCTCCTCGCGCTTGAGCCGGTTGATCTGCTTCACCATGACGAAAATGATGAAGGCGAGGATGGCGAAGTTGAGGGCCACGGTGACGAAATTGCCCCAGGCGAAGACGGGGACGCCTGCCTTGCGCACGGCCTCCAGGGTATTGGGCACGCCCGGGGGGACCGCGGCGAGGGCGACGAAGAAGTTGGCGAAGTCGATGTTGCCGAGGGCCCGGCCCACGACCGGCATCACGAGATCGTTCACGGCCGAATCAACGATCTTGCCGAAGGCGGCGCCGATGATGACCCCGACGGCCAGGTCCATGACGTTGCCCTTGAGGGCGAACTGCTTGAATTCGGAGGCGAAACCCATTTTCTTCTCCCTTGCGTGGCCTGATGGCCACGAGTCGAATCTACGGGGGGGAGGGGGGGGCGTCAACCCTTCGGGCCGACGGCGGGGCTGTAAGTCCCCATGGGTAATCGGCTAAAATGGCGGGCGACACTCCTCCCACCGCCGCTCAAGCCCCCCACCACCGAGAAATGACCGCCATCGTCCTAGACCAAGTCGACGAGAAGAAGCGCCGCTTCCTCATTGTCGCCACTTCCGCCGCGGGAGCCGTCGCCGCCGGGGGTGTCGCCGTCCCCTTCCTGGGGAGCTGGTTCCCCAGCGCCCGGGCGCTCGCCGCCGGCGCGCCCGTCGAGGTGGACGTTTCCAAGATCGAGGCCGGCCAGCAGATCACGGTCGAGTGGCGCGGCAAGCCGGTGTGGGTGCTGCGCCGTACGCCCGAGATGCTGGCGCAGCTGGAGAAGAATGCGGGCCTGCTCGCCGACCCGGACTCGAAGTCGGCCAAGCAGCCCGACTACGTGAAAGGGGTCGCCCGCGCCATCAAGCCGGAGATCCTCGTCGTGGTGGGCGTCTGCACCCACCTCGGCTGTTCCCCGACCCTCAAGAAGGAGGTGGGCGCGGCCTCCGACATGGGCGCGGACTGGCCGGGCGGCTACTACTGCCCCTGCCACAACTCCCGCTTCGACCTGGCGGCGCGCGTCTACAAGGGCGCCCCGGCGCCGACCAACCTGGAGATCCCGCCCCACAGGTACGTGAGCGACGCCCGGATCGTGGTGGGCGAGGACCAGAAGGGATAGCCATGGCCGTCACGAACAAGCCTCCCGTCACCGGCGCCGGCCCCCTCAACGGCATCCTCACCTGGTTCGACCAGCGCTTCCCGCTGATGGTGTTGTGGAAGAGCCAGCTCTCCGAATACTACGCGCCGAAGAACTTCAACGTCTGGTACTTCTTCGGCTCGCTTGCGCTGCTGGTCCTCGTGATCCAGATCGTCTCGGGGATCTTCCTCACGATGAACTACAAGCCGAGCGCGGAGCACGCCTTCGCCTCGGTCGAGTACATCATGCGCGACGTCCCGGGCGGATGGATCATCCGCTACATCCACTCCACCGGCGCCTCCGCGTTCTTCATCGTCGTGTACCTGCACATGGCGCGCGGCCTCATGTACGGCTCGTACCGCAAGCCCCGCGAGCTCACGTGGATCTTCGGCGTCCTCATCTACCTGTGCCTCATGGCGGAGGCCTTCTTCGGCTACCTCCTTCCGTGGGGCCAGATGTCGTTCTGGGGCGCGCAGGTGATCATCAACCTGTTCGCGACCATCCCCGTCATCGGCGAGGACCTGTCGGTGTGGATCCGCGGCGACTACAACGTCTCGGACGCGACGCTCAACCGCTTCTTCGCGCTGCACGTCATCGCGATCCCGCTCGCCCTCCTCGGGCTGGTGGCCGCGCACCTCATGGCGCTGCACGAGACGGGCTCCAACAACCCGGACGGCATCGAGATCCACGAGAATCTCGACCCGAAGACCGGCACGCCCGTGGACGGCATCCCGTTCCACCCCTACTACACGGTAAAGGACATCGTGGGCGTGGCCGTCTTCCTCATCGTCTTCTGCGCGGTGGTGTTTTTCTCGCCCGAGGTCGGGGGCTACTTCCTCGAGTACAACAACTTCATCCCGGCCGACCCGCTCACCACGCCCGCGCACATCGCGCCGGTGTGGTACTTCACGCCCTTCTACGCGATGCTGAGGGCGATCCCGTCCTTCTTCAACATGCAGGTCTGGGGCGTGATCGTGATGGGCGCGGCCGTGATGATCTTCTTCGCGCTGCCGTGGCTCGACCGGGGCCGCACCAAGTCGATCCGCTATCGCGGGCCGATCTACCGGGCCTTCTTCGCCGTCTTCATCGTGAGCTTCCTCATCCTGGGCTACCTCGGCGTGGAGCCGACGAACATCTGGGGCGAGTTCCCGAAGGCCTTGCCGCTGGTCGGCGGCGACTACATCGCCACCTGGGTCGCGCGCGTGCTCACGGCCGTCTACTTCGCCTTCTTCCTGCTGATGCCCTGGTACACCGCCAGGGACAAGGAAAAGCCGGTGCCCCAGAGGCTCACCTGACCATGAAAAAGCTCCTTGCGATCCTCCTCCTGGCACCCGGGCTCGCCCTCGCGGCCGGCGGTGGCGCGAAACTCGACCGCGCCCCCGTGGACCTGAACGACAAGCTGTCCCTGCAGCGCGGCGCACAGATCTTCGTGAACCACTGCCTCAATTGCCACGCGGCCGCGGTGATGCGCTACTCCAAGCTCATGGACATCGGGCTCACGGAGGCCCAGGTGCGCGACAACCTCATGTTCGCCACCGACAAGGTGGGCGACACGATGACGACGACGCTCGACCCGAAGGACGGCAAGGCGTGGTTCGGCGTGAACCCGCCCGACCTCTCGCTCACGGCCCGTTCGCGCGGCCCGGACTGGCTCTACACGTACCTTCGCGGGTTCTACCGCGACCCGGCGACGAAGAGCGGGTGGAACAACACCGTGTTCCCGAACGTGGGCATGCCGCACGTCCTCTGGGAGTACCAGGGCGACCAGCTGCTGCAGTCGGCGGACAAGGGCGAGGCGAAGCTCGTCCTCGCCCAGCCCGGCAAGCTGCCGCCGGCCGAGTACGACCGGTACGTGGGCGACCTCGTGAACTACCTCGTGTACATGGGCGAGCCGGCGCGCGCCAAGCGCGTGCAGATCGGCATCGTCGTGATGTTCTTCCTCGCGGCCTTCTTCGTGATCGCGGTGCTGCTGAAGAAGGAGTACTGGAAGGACGTCCGCTAGCCCGGCACGCGGGCCGCAATCCGCCCGGTGCGCCCCGCGGGGGCGCATCGGGCTTGTCGCTTGATGGGGAGGGGCGCGAAGTCCCCGGTGGCGAGTAACTCCAGAAGAGGTGAACAACGCATGATGACGCTCTATTCGGGGATCACCGATCCGTTCAGCCACCGCTGCCGGATCGTGTTGTACGAGAAGGGGATGGACTTCGAGATCATCGACGTGGACCTCATGAACAAGCCCGAGGACCTCGCGGTGATGAACCCGTACAACACGACGCCCGTGCTCGTGGAGCGCGACCTCGTGCTCTACGAGTCCAACATCATCAACGAGTACATCGACGAGCGCTTCCCGCACCCGCAGCTCATGCCCGCGGACCCGGTGATGCGCGCGCGCGCCCGCCTCTTCCTGTTCCGTTTCGAGCAGGAGCTCTTCTCGCACGTTAAGGCCCTCGAGTCCGGCCCCGCCAAGGGTCACGACAAGGCGCGGCTCTACATCCGCGAGAACCTGATCCAGATCGCGCCGATCTTCGTCAAGCAGAAGTTCATGCTGGGCGAGGAGTTCTCGATGCTCGACGTGGCGATCGCGCCGCTGCTGTGGCGCCTGGACCACTACCAGATCCAGCTCACCAAGCAGTCGGCGCCGCTCCTCAAGTACGCGGAGCGGCTGTTCACGCGGCAGGCGTTCATCGACTCGATGACCGCCTCCGAGAAGGCGATGCGCCGCTAGGGGCGCCCCGCGATGTCCGAGGTCTCGACCAAGCCGTACTTCATCCGCGCCATCTACGAGTGGTGCTCGGACTGCGGCTTCACGCCTTACCTCAGCGTGAAGGTCGACGAGCGCACGCGCGTGCCCGCCGAGCACGTGAAGAACGGCGAGATCGTGCTGAACGTGAGCCTCAACGCGACGCGCAACCTCACGATCAACAACGAGCTCGTGCAGTTCTCCGCCCGCTTCAACGGGGTCTCCCGCGAGGTGACGATCCCGGTGGACCGCGTGCAGGGGATCTTCGCGCGCGAGAACGGGCAGGGCGCCTTCTTCACGGTCGAGCCCCCGGCGGCCTCGGCGGACCCCGCCGCCCCCGCGCAGCCGACGGGCGCCGATACCGAGCCACCGAAGCCGGCGCCGGCCGGGAAGACCCGGCTCAAGCTGGTAAAGTAAGTGCCCGCTATGCCGGCATAGCTCAGCTGGTAGAGCAACCGCCTTGTAAGCGGTAGGTCGCCTGTTCGACTCAGGCTGCCGGCACCCCGATTCCCGCCCTGGCCGGGCTTCCCCGGAAAACCTTGTTTTGATTGACCTTAGTCGCGGATAAAAGGATAATTGAGAGTTTCCCGGAGGGGTGCCCGAGTGGTTAAAGGGGGCAGACTGTAAATCTGTTGGCCTTGCGCCTACGTTGGTTCGAATCCAACCTCCTCCACCAGCTTTCCACGGCGCGCGAGAGCGGAACGGCGCGCCGGGCGGTACGAAGGGTCGGTCGGCTCGC
>JAHCAK010000072.1 GCA_019634955.1 Burkholderiales bacterium | reverse complement strand
AGGGTGCGGAGGTCCTCCGGATGTACGAGCGGCTCCTGGGCCGCGCCGGCTTCCGCAACGGCATGGACCTCTACTTCGAGCGGCACGACGGTCAGGCCGTCACCTGCGACGACTTCCGCGCGGCGATGGCGGATGCGAACGACGCCGATCTCGGGCAGTTCGGGCTCTGGTACTCGCAGGCGGGCACTCCCGTCGTCACCGCCCGGGGCGAATACGACGAGGCCGCGCGCACCTACACCCTCGAGCTATCCCAGTCTTGCCCGCCCACGCCGGGGCAGGAGTCGAAGCTCCCCTTCCACATCCCGGTGGCGATCGGCCTCGTGGATTCCGACGGGCGGGACATGGCGCTGCGGCTCGCGGACGAGGAGTCCGCGCACGCGACGCCGGACCCCAAGACCGGCGCCATCACGCGCGTCTTCTCCCTCACCGAGGCGCGCGCGACCCTTGTGTTCGCGGACGTCGCGGAAAAGCCCGTGCCTTCCGTGCTGCGCGGCTTTTCCGCGCCGGTCGTCCTGCGGCAGGAGCTGGCCGACGCCGAGCTCACGCACCTCATGGCGCACGACGCCGACCCCTTCAACCGCTGGGAGGCAGGGCAGGTGCTTGCGACGCGCATCCTGCTCGCGGGCGTCGAGGCGATCCGCGCCGGCCGCACGATGGAGGTGCCGCCCGCGTTCGTGGAGGCCCTCGGCGCGATCCTCACGGGCGGGGCGCGCGACCCGGCCTTCGCCGCCGAATGCCTGCAGCTGCCCGATGAAGGCACGCTCGCCGAGCAGATGGCGGTCGCCGACCCCGACGCGATCCACGCCGCGAGGAAGCAGCTCATCCTCGCCGTGGCGCTGCGCTATCGCACGCGGTTCGAGGGCGCCTTCCGCCACTTCGCCGTCCCGGGCGCATATTCCCCGGATGCGGCGGCGGCCGGCCGGCGCGCGCTGCGCAACGCGGCGCTCGCCTACATCATGGCGATCGACGACTCGACCGCGCGCGCGCTCACCTTCCTCGAGTTCCGGCGCGCGGAGAACATGACCGACTCCATGGCCGCGCTCGCGTGCCTCGCGGATTCCGCCGGCGCGGAGCGGGATCGCGCGCTCGCCATGTTCCTCGACCGCTGGAAGGACGAGGCGCTCGTGGTGGACAAGTGGTTCCGCGTGCAGGCGACCAGCAGCCTTCCCGGCGGCGCGGCCCGCATCGAGAAGCTGCTCGCCCACCCGGCTTTCGACCTGAAGAACCCCAACCGCGCGCGCTCCGTGCTGCACGCCTTTGCCCTGGACAACCCGCTGCACTTCCACGCCGCGGACGGCTCGGGCTACGGCCTCGTCGCCGCGAAGGTCGTAGAGCTCGACAAGCTGAACCCGCAGGTCGCCTCGCGGCTGGCGCGCGCCTTCGACCGTTGGCGCAAGTACGACGACGGGAGGCAGGCCCACGCCCGCGCGGCGCTGGAATCCATCGCCGGGGCCCCCGGGCTGTCGGCGGACGTCGCCGAGGTGGTGGGCCGGGCCCTCGCCTGAGGCGCCCGGAAACGACAAGGGCCGCCAGCGGCGGCCCCGTCGGGGAGGAACGACCGCGGGGGCGGTCAGTTCTTCTTGATCTGCTCGAGCACCTTGAAGGTGGACTTCGGCGCGCCGTGGAACAGGCGCTTGAAGGCCTTCGGGAGGCACCGGCGTTCCAGCGTGTTGCGGCGGGTACGTTTGCGTTCGGCCATGGCCAGCTCCTGGTTGCGGAACCCGCGATTATACCCGAGCCCCGAGGGCCTGGCACCCCGGCGGGGCCGGCTCAGCCCGGGAGCTTCACTGCCCCATCGATGATCTCGGCGTCCGTGCGCGAGCCGTCGGCGCGGATGAGCGTCCCCTTGGCGCGGGCGAGCCCGCCCTCGAAGGCGCCCTCGAAGCGCGAGCCGTCCACGAACCAGAAGGTGCCCTTGCCTTGCGGCAGGCCGTTGGCCATCTCGCCCTCGTACTTCGGGCCCGAGGCATAGGTGTAGACGCCCACGCCCGTGATCGCGCCCTCCGAAAGGTCACCCTCGTAGCGGTCGCCGTTCGAAAAGAAGTAGGTGCCCTTCCCGTGGGCGCGCCCGTTCACGAAGGGCGCCTCGATGCGGTCGTTGTTCTTCGCGAAGTAGCGGCCCTTGCCCTGCAGCTTCCCGTCCACCATCTCGCCCTCGTAGCGGTCGCCGCTCGCGAAGCGGTAGATCCCCACCCCGTTGGCGAGCCCGCCGGCGAAGGAGCCCTCGATGCGGTCACCGGCGCGGGTCACGTAGGTGCCGCGGCCCGCGATCACGCCGGCCTTCACTTCGCCCTCGTAGGTGTCGCCATTGGCGAACTGGTACTTGCCGTTGCCGTTCGGCCGGTCCTCGGCGAACGAGCCTTCGTAGCGGTCGCCGTTCTCCCACTCGTAGCGGCCGGTGCCGTGCTTGAGCCCGTCCTTGAATTCGCCGTCGTACTTGAACACCTTGGACGTGTAGCGACCCTTGCCGTGCAGTTGCACGCCGCGCATCGCGCCGACGTACACCGCCCCGTCGGCGAAGGTCACCTCGCGCACGCCCGGGGAGATCTCGCGACCGGGCTGGTCGTCCTTCGGCTTGGGCGGCAGAGCCGCCGCGGGCACGGGCACGGCTGCCGTCGCGGGCGCGGGCCCCGGGGTCGGCGGCACCGCGATCACCTGCGCCGGCGCGGCGGCGGCCAACTGGGCGGGCGTGCTGGCGGCCGCAGCCGCCGGGGGCGGCGTGGGCTCGGGCTTCGCCACCGCGGGCGAGCCGGCGCTCGCCGCGGGCGGGCTCTTCATCGTGGCAGCGGCCGGGACGCCGGCGGGAGCGGTGGCCGGGGCGCCGGCGGGAGCGGTGGTCGGGGCAGGCGCGCCGGTTGCGGGTGCGGGAGATGCGGCCGCCACCCGGCTGCGACCCAGCAGGGCATCGACGCGGTTTCTCGCCAGTGCCGCGAAGACGCCGTTGGGGTACTTGTCGAGGTAGGCCTGGATGTCGTCGGCGCGGCTGGAATCCTGGACGCTCTTCCAGAACTGCAGCTCCAGTTGGGCCGCGACGTCCGCCGAGGGGCCGCCGGCCGGGGCCGCGCCTGCCGCCGCCGCGCGCCCGGTCGGGTTGAAGACGAAGTCTCCCTTGATCGAGGAAAGCTCCCACGGCGTCTGCAGGCGCTTGGTGTCGCGCTCGACGCTCTCCCGGACCTTGCGGAAGAGGACCTCGACGGGCATGTCGGGCACCTTGATGTTCTGCAGGATGTGCCCCGTGTAGACGCCGTTCCTGCCGAAGCCGTCTGCGGCCGTGGCGCCCGGCGCCGTCGCGTAGGCGATGAGCGTGCCCGACGGGCCGCTCATCTGCGCGAGGCCGGTGGCCGTGACCTTGAAGGTGTCGCGGAACGGGTTGTCGCGGCAGGCGTCGAGGATCACGAAATTGAAGCGCGTCTTCGCGCGCTCCATGCGGTCGAAGACCTGCGAGACCTCCACGGAGAAGAAGGTGACGTCGTCCTCGGAGCCCATCACGGCGTCGATGGGGATGAGGTAGTTGCGGTCCTTGAACTGCATCGCGTGGCCGGCGTAGAAGAAGAGCGCGGCCTCGGCGCCGTCGAGGGCGCGGCCGAACTCCTGCAGCGCGGCGATCATGTCCGCGCGCGAGGTGTTCTCCTTCACGATGGTGCGGAACCCCAGCTCGCGAAGCGCCGCGCCCAGGTCCCGCGAGTCGTTCACTGCGTTGCGCAGCGGGGACGAGGGATAGGCATTGTTGCCGATGAGCAGCGCCACGCGCCCGTTGGCCGCCGCCGCGGGCGCGAAGGCGAGCACGATCACGGCCGCCGCGAGGGCGGCGAGCGTGCGCAGGCTGGTCGAGGTGATCCCCGTTGTCATCGTCTTGGGCAGCCGCGGCGACGGCGCCGCGGCCCGCAAGGGCGGATTATCGCTCAAGAGGCCGCGGCGGGGCTCGGCCCGCAGCCGGGGCGGCGCTCAGCGGGCGAGGCCGGCGAGCTCCGGGATGTCCGGGCGCTCGGCCGCGAGCTGCGCCCAGACCTCGCGGGAATCCTGCGCCGCGCCGAGGTCCTGCAGGAACATCGCGAGCAGGACCCGGTCGGCGAACGACTTCGCCGCGGCCCGGGCCTTGTCCGCGGCGGCGATCGCGTCCGCGGGAAGCGTCTCGAAGCGCGCCTCGCCGGACTCGCTGCCTGCCGAAACGGACCACAGGAAGGTCTCGCCGGCCGCGAGCCGCGCGGGCAGGCGCAGCGACGTGCCCTTCGCGGTGCCCCGGAAGGCATCCTTGCCGGCGGCAGTGGACACGGTGATCGTCCAGGTGGCGCCGGGATCCCCGGCCCACCGCAGCACGGGCTGCGCGGACGCCACTTTCGCGTTCACGGGATAGAGCGGGCCCGCCCGGTCGCCGCGCGGCGCCGGGGCGCTGCGCATGCGCAGGCTCGCGGTGGCCGTCCTCGAGGTCTGCACGAGGACGGTCGTGCTCGCCTTGAGCGGCGGCACGCGGATCGCGGGTGCCGGCCCCTTCACCGCCTTGACGCCCTGGCGGGTCACGGTGAAATCGCCCGGGCCTTTCAGCAGGAACTCCTCCCCGCTCACCACGTACATCACCGTCGCCGTCGCCTCGGCGCCGAGAACGAGCTTCGTGCCCGGGATCAGCTCGGCGAGGAAGGGCGGGCGGCCGGCGCCGTTCATCGCGACATCGCCGCGGAAGTCGGAAACGAAGGCGACCGGATCGGCTGCCTGGACGACCAGGGAGGCAAGGAAAAGGAAGGTCGCGGCGATGGCGCGGGCGGCTCGGTCCATGCGTGTCTCCGGCTGCGGGGCGCTGGCCGCCTACTTGGCGAGGCTCGCGAGTTCCGGGAGGTCGGCGCGCTCCTGCGCGAGCTTCGCCCAGGCCTCCTGGGCCTCCTGCGCGGCGCCGATGTCCTGGAGAAGGAGCGCGTACATGAGCCTGTCGGTGAAGTCGGCCTTCTCGGCGGGGCGCTTCTTCTCCGCCTCCTGGATGGCGGCGACCGGCAGCGTGCGGAAGCGCGCCGTGCCCACGTCCTGGCCGGCCACGCTCACCTTCCACGCGTACTCGGTGTCCGGCTGGAGCTTCACCGGAAAGCGGTGGCTGGTCCCCGTGACCTTGGCCCGCGCGAGGGGCTTGTCTTCCCTGCCGGCGATGGCGAGGGTGATTTCGACCGGCCCCTTCGACTCGGGCACCGCCCAGCGAAGCGTGGGTTGCAGGAGCGTCACCGCGCCGCGCACCGGGAACTCGAGCGCCGGCTTAGGCTCCGCCTTCGGCGGCGGCGCCAGCGAGCGCATGCGGATGCTGGCCGAGGAGGACTGCGAGACCTTCACGAGCACCTGGCTGCTCGCGCGCCACGGCGTCTCGCGCGCCGGCGGTGGCATGCCGTGGGCCGCCGTGATCTCGCGCTCGCCCACGGTATAGTCCCCCGGGGCCTTGAGCAGGTACTCCTTGCCCGACTGGATGTACATCACCGCCAGCTGGCTTTCCTTGCCGATGGTGATCTTCTGGCCCTTGCCGAGCTCGCTCATGAGGAGCGGCCGGGCGGCGCCGTCGACGGCGACCTCGCCGCGGAGGTTGGTGATGAAGGCGATGCCGTCGGCGGCGCTGGCGAGGGGAGCGAGCAGGGTGGCGGCGGTTGCAAGCAGTGCGCGCAAAGCCATTTTCATGTGGACCTCCGTCATGTCGCGGCCGGCGCTGGCCTCGCCGTCCGGATGCCCCACACGCTGACGGGGCTGTGTCCCTTGACCTGGTGCGTGCCGAGCGGGTCGAACTGGAAGCCCGCCCCGATCCGGCTCACCACGGCCTCGGTGATGAGTATCTTACGCCCGAGCTCCTTGGTGAGCCCCTCCAGCCGCGCGGCGACGTTCACCGCGTCGCCGATCGCGGAATAGTTGTGCCTTTCGGAGGAACCGATGTTGCCGACGGTGACCGAGCCGAAATTGATGCCGATCCCGATGGTGAGCGTGGGCAGGTTTTCGGCCTCGAACTCGGCGTTGAGGTCGTCCAGCGCGGACATCATCGCGAGCGCGCACTTGACCGCGTCGCCGCAGGGATCCGTCGACCGGCGCGGCGCCCCGAAGAGGACCATCATGCCATCGCCGATGAACTTGTCAACGGTGCCTTCATGGCGGTGGACGGCGTGCACCATGCGGTCGAAGTAGCGCTGCAGGACCGTGGTCACGACCACCGGCGGCATCCGCTCGGACAGCGTGGTGAAGTCGCGGATGTCGCTGAAGAGGATGCACACGTCGGCGAGCTGCCCGCTCACGCCGGGCGAGAGGCTGCCGGCGAGCATCTCGTTCATCACCGCCGGGCTCACCTGGCCCGCGAAGGTCCGCCGCAGCCTGCCGCGCTCGACCGTGTTCTCGATCCCGTCGACGATCGCGCGCGTGATGAAGCCCGCCCACAGGGTGAACGCGAGGGAGGCGACGGGCAGCAGCGCCTGGTGCGCGCGAATGGCGTACAGGCCCGCGCCGAAGACGGCGGCGGTGAGCGCGAGCGCGACGGCGAGCGCGGTGGCCAGCCGGAAGTGGAAGAACACCAGCCCGGCCGCGACGAGGCAGAGGGCCCAGCGCCACTCCTCGCGCATCGGCTGCAACAGCCCGCTCGCGAGATGGCTGCGCAGCACCTGGAGGTGGGTGATGACGCCGGGTTGGCTCGACCGGCCGCGGCCGTGCGTCTTCTCCGGGTCGATGTCGATCAGCTGGACGGGAAGCTCCCACCGGTCCGCGCGCTTCATCACGTAGCCGACGAGGACCAGCCGGCCCGCGAAGGCCTGGCGTAGCCTCTCCGTGTCGCCCTTCTCCTTCCAGGCGATGACGTCCTGCATCGGGATGTACTCGACGCGCTCGCCGACGCTGTAGTCGATGTAGCCGGCGCCGACGGGGAGCCCGGCGCCGCGCAGCACCTGGCCGGCGAGCGTCCTCGCGGCCTGCGTCCGGCCCAGCTCGGCCTCGCTGAAGCGGCGGCTCACGGAGTCGGGGTCCTGCAGCTGCTGGTCGATGCCGAGGCCGTCCTCGCCGATGACCCGCGCGAAGGTGGGGTGCATGCGCGCTGCGCGGCCCTCGCGGTCCACGGTGAGCGCAAAGACGACGGTCGACTTCTGCCGCAGGTCGCGTATCGCGCGGAAGAGCGCGAGGTCGCTTCCGGGCACGATGTCGTCGTAGGAGCGCTCCGGCGGGACGATGTCGACGCCGACGGCCCGCGGGCCCGCCTCGCCCAGCGCGCCGAGGAGCCGCGCGAAGTGCCGGTGCCACAAGGCGAGCGGCTCGGTGAACACCTCCTCGGACCCCTCGTCGATGCCCACGAGGACGACGTCGCCGGCCAGCGGGCGGGGCCACCGGTCGCGCAGCGCCTGCATCTGCGCGTCGAAGGCGTCGCGCTCCAGCCGCGCGAGCAGCGATTCGTCCTTGCCCGGGACGAGGCTCGCCGCGGCGAGGAGGATCAGCACGAGGGCGTAGAGGACGGCGCTGCGGGAGCGCGGCTGGCTCCAGAGTCGCAGCGCCATGGCGCGCAGGTCCCGGGCGCGGGGCTCGCCTTCCACCATCGGTGCGCCTTGTGCCGCCATCGAGGGCGATCCCGGGTTCCGGCGCTTCTACGGGATGACGACCTGGCGCACGACGTGGCCCGCGGCGAGTCGGTCGAAGCCGGCGTTGATGTCCTCCAGCGCCAGGCGGTCGCTCATGAGGCGGTCGACGGGAAGCCGGCCCTCGCGATAGAGCGCGATGTAGCGCGGGAGGTCGCGCACGGGCACGCAGGAACCGACGTAGCTTCCCTTGACGGTGCGCTCCTCCGCGGTCAGGTTCACGTGCTGCAGGGGCCAGCGGTGCTCCGGATGCGGCAACCCCGCCGTGACGGTCGTGCCGCCGCGCCGCGTGACGCGGTAGGCGAGCTCCATCGCCTGCACGGAGCCGGCCATCTCGAACGCGAAGTCGACGCCGCCGTTGCCCGCGGCGCGCACCTGCTCGACGGCGTCCGGCGCCTTCGCGTTGACGCAGTGAGTGGCGCCGAGCTCGCGGGCGAGCGCGAGCTTGTCGTCGAAGAGGTCGACGGCGACGACGGCACGCGCGCCGGACAGCACCGCGCCGAGGATGGCGTTCATGCCCACGCCGCCCAGGCCGACGACCGCCGCGGTGGCGCCCGGCGGCACCTTCGCCGTGTTGACGACCGCGCCGACGCCGGTGAGGACGGCGCAGCCGAAGAGCGCCGCCTCGTCGAAGGCGAGCGCGGGATCGATCTTCACCAGGGACCGCCGCGACACCACGGCGTGGTCGGCGAATGCCGAGACGCCCATGTGGTGGTTGACCGGGGCGCCGCGCATCGACAGGCGGCGCGCGCCGCCGAGGAGCGTGCCCGCCGTGTTGGCCGCGGCGCCGGGCTCGCAGAGCGCGGGGCGACCTTCCATGCACGGCACGCAGTGCCCGCAACTGGGCACGAACACCATCACGACGTGGTCGCCCGGGGCGAGGTCCGCGACCAGGGGGCCGCACTCGACCACTTCCCCGGCGGCCTCGTGGCCCAGCGCCATCGGCACCGGGCGCGGCCGGTCGCCGTTGATGACCGAGAGGTCCGAGTGGCAAAGCCCGGCGGCGCGCACGCGCACGAGGACCTCGCCGGGGCCCGGCGGCGCGAGCTCGATTTCCTCGACCCGCAACGGCCGGCTCTGCGCGTAAGGCTGGGACGCACCAACGGTGTGAAGGACGGCGGCGCGGGCTTTCAAGGCGATCTCCCCGGGAGGTGGTCGCACGAGGTTATCGCCCGGCGCCCGGGGGGCGCAAGGCGGCCGCCGGAAAGCAA
>JAHCAK010000071.1 GCA_019634955.1 Burkholderiales bacterium | reverse complement strand
GCAGGAAGATGGCGCCGACCAGGCCGCAGATCACCGAGGCGATGCAGGCGAGCGTGATGGCGAGGTCCCCGTCGCCGCGCTTGGCCATCGGGAAGCCGTCGAATGTCGTCGCGATCGCCGACGGCGTGCCCGGCGTGTTGAGCAGCACCGCCGCGTAGGCGCCGCCATAGATGGCGCCGGTGTAGATGGCGCCCATCGCGATGAGGGCGGAGTCCGGTTTCATGCCGAACGTGAACGGCACGAGGACCGCCACCGCCATGGTCGCGGTGAGCCCCGGCAGCGCCCCGATCACCGTCCCGCAGACCACGCCCGCGATGGCGAGCAGGACGTTGACGGGCGTGAGCGCGTCGAGAAGGAACTGGATGCCCGGCATGGGATCGTCCGGCGGGGCCGGCGGCGGCCATTCCGGCCGCCGGCCCACGCGGGCCCGCTATTTCCTGACGATGCCCATCTCCTTGGCGACGGCCTCGTACTCCTTCTGCTTCTCGGCCATGAACCTCGGCATGTCGGCCAGGGGCACGTCCACCATCGCGAAGCCCTTGTCCTCCATGGACTTGATGAACGCCGGGTCCCTGTTGATCCTGCCGATGAGGTCCGAAACCGCCTGCTGGACCGCCTTGGGGGTCGTGTTGGGCACGGCGATGCCGCGGTAGGCGCCGCTCACGATGTTGAGGCCCTTCTCCTTGAAGGTCGGGCAGTCGGGCAGCGCCGAGTGGCGCTTCTCCATGGCCACGGCGAGGCAGCGCACCTGCTTGCCGAGCTGCGTGCCCACGGTGGTGTAGCTGAACGCGGCCGAGACGTGCTTGCCCAGCAGCGCGGTGTTGGACTCCCCGGTCCCCTTCGACGGGATGTAGGTCGTCTTGACGCCGGCGAGCTTGTCGAAGCGCTGCTGCGCCAGGTGGTTGGCCGAGTTCGTGCCCGAGCCCGTGAACGTGGTCGCGCCGGGCGCCTTCTTCGCGGCCGCGACCAGGTCGTCCAGGGTCTTGAAGGGGCTGTCGGCCGTGACGATGATCGCGTCCGGCGTGTAGTGGAACCAGTACACGTTCGCGAGCTCGGCCGTCTTGTAGCCCACGTCCTTCTGCAGCGGCTGCAGGATGATGTGCGGCAGGTTCGTGCCGATGATCGTGTAGCCGTCGCCCGGGGCGGCGTTGATCTGGGACCAGGCGGCGGCGCCGCCGGCGCCGGCCTTGTACTGGATGGCGACCGTCTGCCCCGTGAGCTTCTTGAAGTAGGGCTCCTGCAGCCGCGCGGAGATGTCGGACTCGCCCCCGGGACCGAAGGCGATGATGTAGCTGATGGTCTTCTCGGGGTACGCGGCGATGGCCGCGCCGGCGACGATGCCGGCGCCGGCCAGGCCGGCGCAAAGGAACCTGCTGAAGCGCTTCATGGCGAACTCTCCTCGATTGCTGTTCGGGAATGATCGCCACGACCCGCGCTCCGAGGCCGTGACAGGGCGCGGTGACCGCGTCTTTGCGGCCATTCTACCATCGGATCCCGCCGACCTAGCGGATCGCCTCCATCCCCCAGGCGGTGTCGCGCGGGCTCGCGAACGCCCGCGCGTGGTGGATCTCGATACGCGCCGCGCCGTCCAGCCGCCGCGGGATGCCCAGCCGGATCACGCCGCGGTCGGTGTTCCACTCGGCGATGCGGATGAGGCGGCCGGCGGCGACCTCGCGCGCGAAATTTGCGCCGAACTCGCCTTCCTCGAAGGTCGTGGCCGGGCGGCCGAAGCGCTCGATGAGCGCGCGCCGCACCCGCTCCCAGGTGCGCGCCGCGTCATCCCCGCCGCCGGCCGGCGCGAGCGACACGATGACGCCCACGCGCTCCACGCGGCCCGAGTCGCCGATCACGACGACGCGCTGGCGGCCCTCGATCTCCGCGAGCGGGCGCGCTTCCCACGCCACGGCGCCGGGGAGATTCGCCCCGCCGGCGTAGCCCGCGGCGGCCAGGCGCGCGACGGTGGCGTCGAACGGGTCGCCGGGGGAGACGGCGGCGAGCACGCCGAGGTCGCGCGGCACCGTGCCCTGCGCGGTCGCCACCGCGGCGACAGGCGCGGGTGCGGCGCGGACGCGATGGTCGAAGTGCCACACCCAGGTGAGCCCCGCGCGCCACGCCTCCGTCTTCTCGCCGGGCGTGGGCCGGCGGTCGAAGGTGGTCACGTCGACGCCGAACTCGTGCGCGCCCCGCCGGTAGCGGTAGTCGAGGCCGAAGTTCACCGTGGCCACGTCGGGCGTGGCGGCGAGCGCCGGGTCCTGCGAGAGCCGCCCCGCGTTGAGCGAGAAGCGGTGCGGCCCGCCGGAGAGGAAGAGCTGCAGCGTCGCGTGTACGTCGCGCGTGGCGGAGAAGGCGTTCGACACGTCGCGCCAGGTCACGCCCGGGGCGATGCTCCCCTGCAGCCCGGCGAAGGCCACCGGCACGATGACCGAGGCGTTCACCTGCTTCGTGCGCGGGCTCGCGTCGGCCGTCACGCGGTCGTCCACGCGCTGGTAGAGGAGGCCGAGCTGCCCGATGACGGCGCCGAACGACCGCGAGAGGAAGGCGTTGGCGGTGAGGTTGCGCTGGTCCAGCGTGCCGTCGGCGCGCTCGAGCTCCTGACGGAACGCGTCCGCGCTGACGGTCGCCGCGAGCGCCGCCCACGGGCTCGACAAGCCCGCGCCCACGACCCGCGTGTCGAGCGGGTTCGGCCCCTCGAAGCCGTCGCGGAAATCCTGCACGCGCGCGCGCCACGAGAGCCCGCCGGGGGCGAGCCCCGTGAGGTGCGCCTCGAGGCTTCGCCGGTCGGCGGTCACCGCCGTGCCGTACGGGCGATAGTCGGCGCCGTAGCGCTCGCCGCGCAGCCGCCAGCCCGTGCCGCTCGGGGCGTGCGCGCCGGAGAGCTGCGCGAAGAAGCCGTTGTCGCGCGCGTCGCGCACCACCGTGGCTGCGCTCCCGAAGGCGCCGTCGTGATCGCCGCGAAGCGTGGCCGCCTCGGCTTCCGCGCGCCACGCCGTCGCCCCGAGCGCGAAGGGCGCCTCCGCCGCGAGGCTCGCCACCTCCTGCGTGCGCCGCGCCGCGCCCTCGGGCGCGTTCGCCTCGCGCGAGTTGCGCAGCGCGTTCACCGTGAACCGGGCCTTGCCGACCTCCGAGAGCCACGAGAGGCCCACGGTGTTGTCGTCGCTCCATTGCAGGTGCCGCCACGAATGCTGGGCGGCGCCGGCGAAGGCGAGGACGGAAGTGCGGAAATCGCCGTCCGTCACGGGCTGCAGCTCGACGGCGGCGCCCTTGAGCGGGCGCTGCTGCGTGCGGATGCCCGTGAACGCGAAGAAGTCGCCGGCCTCGGCGCGGTAGGGGATCGCCGCCTCGCCGTTCTCGCGGGCGAGCAGCAGCCGCTCGGGCACCACGTCGCGGTCCGGCGAGCGGTAGGGCGAATCGTTCACGACGCCCGCCACGAGCCCGCGCCAGCGGTCGAAGGACGAGGGCTGCCAGCCGAGGTTCAGCACGAACTCGTCGTAGCCGGTGGTCGTGGTGAACGGGTACGGGGAGCCGGCGACGGCGCCGCGCGTCTCGTAGCGCTCCCAGCGCACGGTGTTGGTGCCGGAGACCGTGAAGTCCTGCGCGGCCGCCGCGCACGCCGCGACCGCGAGCCCGGCCGCGGCCAGGCGCAGGCGGACGCTCACGGCCCGCCCTCCCGCATGCGGATCGTCATCACCCACTCGTTCGTGCCGTCGCGCGCCTGGAAGCCCGTGGCGTCGCTGAACTCGACCTGCGTGCGGACGGTGACGGAGACGCGCGAGACGAGCGTGCCGCCGAGTCGCCACTGGTCGAGCACCTGCCAGCCCTGGATGGCGGTGACGCGAAGGGACGCGTCGCGCGGCACCTTCGCCTGCATCGCATCCGCCAGCTCGGCGCGGCGCTGGAAGCCGGGCGCGAGGACCGTCTCGAGCCGCTTGTCGCTCCAGGCCTTCGCGACCGTCGCGACGGCCGCCTCCACGCGCTCGCGCGGAACGGGCAGCGGTGGCGTCACGCGCACGGCGCCGTCGGGGAGCGCGGGCCGTGCCGCGGGCCGGGCGATGGGGTTGAAGGCGCGGCCCTCCTGGGCGATCGCCAGCGGCGCGGCGGCGAGCAGCGCGAGGAGCAGGGCGGGGGCGATCGTCCTCATGGCCCCACCCGGAAGCAGCTCATCGAGCAGGAGCCGCCGCCGCTGCTCACGATGTTGGCGGAGAACGCGTTGTTGCCGGTCCGCGTGATCGTGGCGCGGTGGTTGGACTGCCCGAAGTAGGTGAGCGTCGAGCTGTCGGACTGCAGCGAAGGCGTGCACCCGGTGAAGGTGGCGGCGCCCCCTGCGTGGAAAGGCGAGACGGTGACGCGGTCGCCGTTGACGGTGATGGTTTGCGGCGAGGGGCACGGGTCGCAGTTGCCGGAGCACACGTAGCTCGCCCCGGTGTTGGGCTGCCACGCGTTGCCCTGGGAGCCGCAGGGCCCGGTGGCGACATCGTCGTCGGCGATGGTCACCGTGGCGGTGGCGGGCGCGCCGAGGGTGGCGCCGCCGGTGGGCGAGTTGAGGGTGACGAAGAAGGTCTCCGGTCCCTCGACGAGCGTGTCGTTGATGATCGGCACGGTGAAGGACTTGGGCGAGGCGTCGCCGTTCTCCCAGGCGAGCGTGCCGTTGGCGGCCTGGTAGTCGGCGCCGGCGGTGGCGCTGGAGGGCCCGGTGAAGTACTGCACGGTGACGGTGCCGTTGGCGCCGCCGGTGCGCGTGGCGGTGACGGTGACCGTGCCCTGGTTCTCGGCGGTGGAGTAGGTGGAGGCCGAGAACTGGATGCTGCCGGCGGGCTGCTGCGGCGGCGAGTCGTTGTCGGCGATGGAGACGGTGGCCGCCGCAGGGCTGCCGAGCGCGGCACCGCCGGTGGGCGAAGACAGCGTGACGGTGAAGGTCTCGGTGCCCTCGACCAGCGTGTCGTCGGCCAGCGCGATGGCGATCGTCTTCGCCGAGGCGTCGCCGTCAGCCCAGGAGAGGGTGCCGCTCGCGGGCGCGAAGTCGGCGCCGGAGGCGGCGGTGCCGGGTGCCGTGGCGTAGCCCACGCCGACCGCGCCCTTGGCGCCGCCCGTGCGCACGACGATCACCGCCACCGCGCCGCCCTCGCCACCGGAGAATGCGGGCGAGGCGAACTGCACCGCGCCCGGCCCGTCCGCCGGCGGCGGCTGCGAAGGGCCGGTGCCGACCACGCCGATGGGGTTGTTCGGGTCGAACGGGTTCGTGCCCGTGATGCCGATGACGGTGTCGATCACCACCGGCTGGCAGTGCAGCGCCTCGCAGACGCGCAGCGCCTCCTTCGCCTCGAACTCGCTGAAGATGAGGGCGTAGGCGCGGTCGCGAAGCCCCGGCAGGAGGCCCTCGTCGGCCGTGAGCCGCTCGACCTCGCGGCGCAGGAAGCCGATCTCGCCGACGAGCTCCACGCGGGCGCCGTCAGCCACCGCGAGGTCCTGCTGGGCCTCGATGTCGCGCAGGAGGGAATTGCGGATGCGCTCGCGAAGGGCGTCGCGGCGGCGGTCCAGCTCGCGCAGGCGCTGCTCGGCGTCGGCGAGCTTGCGGCGCGTCGCCTCGGCCTCGCGCAGGTTCGCCTCGATGCGCGCGATCTCGCCGTCGACGAACTTGCGCTCCGTGAGGACGGCGGCGAGCCGGTCGGCCGCCGGCTGGCACTCGGGGCAGTTGGCGCGGAAGAGCTCGCGGATGCGCGGGTCGATGCCCGGGATGACGCCGATGCCGCCGGGTCGAACGTCCACGCCCCCGCCCCCGCCGCCCGGGCAGGAGTCGGTGATCGTGAACCGCTCGCGCAGCGCGATCTCGACCGCCGCCACGCGCGGGTTCAGGTCGCGCAGCGCCGTGCCCCAGCCGAAGTGCTTCGCGAGGTCCCCGGCGCTCATGCCCGGCGGCGCCGCGTAGTAGTCGGGCAGGCGCGGGCGCGTGAGGGAGGGGCTGCCGCACGAGCGCGAAAGGCAGCCGAGCAGCGCCGTCTTCGCGGCGCGCACCCGGGCCAGCGCGTCCTCGGCCACGAAGCGGCGCTCGCCGATGCGCATGCGCTGCAGGAAGAGGTCGGCGAGGATGCGCTCCTCGGCTTTCAGGTTCTTCAGGAGCTCGTCGACGTACTCCTTGCTCTCCTTGATCATGCGGTCCGAGATCAGCTTGAGGTCCCGGTACACGATCTTGCCGGCCGCCTTGGCGAGCCCTCCCAGGACGTCCTTGCCGTCGAGCGGCTTGCCGGCGTCCTTCGCCTCCTTGGCCTTCTTGCGCAGCTCGTCGATGGCGTTGGCGGCATCGGAAGCCGAGCTCTTCACGTCGTTGGCGAGCCCGGTCTTCTCCCCCGTGCCGAAGACCTGGTTCGTGAGCTCGCCCACGGGCGTCTTCACCATGTCGGGGTCGGCGCCGCCGAGCTCGGCGCCGAGCTTGAAGCCGTCGGTCATCACGCCCTCGAGGTCCTTGGCGGCCTCGTAGAAGCCGTCGGCCTTGGCCGCCCAGTTGTCGCCGGGGGTGAGCTTGCCCTCCTTCACCATGTTGTTGATGTCGTCGACGAGGGAGGCGATGTTGAAGAGCATCGACGAGAGCTTGTTGAAGTACTCCTGCAGCGCGAGGGAGCGGATGGCGCGGTCGAGGTTCACCGAGGTGATGCGCGCCTGCGCCACCACGTTCGAGTGGGCGGCGGCCGAGTCCGCCGCGGCGCGGTTGAGCGCGCCCAGCATCGCGTCGAGGTACGTCTCGGCGTCCACGAGCGACTGCGCCAGGGCCGCGGCCGTCGCGCAGGTCGTCACCACGGGGCACTCGGCGGCGTTGCAGGCGTCGGCGAGGGCCTTCAGCGCCGTGGCGTGCGCGAGGATCGCCTCGAGGTCGCGGTTGGCGCGGGGGATGATGGGCTCGGCCGTGTCGAGCAGGCTCTGCGCCTGGGCCGCGGCCGCGCCCCCGTCGCCGGCCGGCGCGCCGGCGCCGGTTCCCCCGGGCGCGCCACCCGCCGGGAGGCCGCCGCCTACCGTGCCGACCCCCTGCGACCCGGGGTCCGCGCCGCGTCGCAGCTGCTCCTTCTGGCGCCGCCCCTCGGGCGTGAGCAGCTCGTCGGGAATCTTCGTGAGGTCGATGTCGCCCGGCACCGGCGGCGGGGGCGAGGCGGGGGGTTGCTGCGCCGGCGTGACGGCGGCGAGCGCGAGCCCGGCCGCGAGGGCGAAGCCTCGCAGCAGGCGCACGGAATCGCGGCAGGCGGCAGGACCCATCGCACCTCCACCGGGGTCACGCGCGAAGCCTAGCCGCAGCCGTGGCGGGTCTTCACCCCCTGCGCAGGGGGTTTGTGACGGGGCGGCGGGAGTAGACTCGCGCCGTCCGCCTCGGAGAAGCGCGATGAAGCAGTCCGCCGCCATCGCCAGCGTTCGCTCCCTGTGCTCGCTGGGCCTGCCCGGTGAGCAGTTCATCCCTGCGCTGCTCGAGGCGCTGCACCGCATCGTGCCTTCGTCGCGCAACCTCTTCGACTGGACGGACGCCGACGGCAACCTCGTGCGCTACTTCTTCGAGGGGCCCATCGACGCGGAAGTCGCGCGGCACTACTTCGAGGAGTTCTACAACCGCCGCGAGGCGGAGGCCATGGGGAGCTTCCGCGACGCGGTGCTCGGGCGCGCCACGGTGCGCAGCGCCGCCGAGCTCGACCGCCCGGAGTTCTTCCGCTCCGCCCTCTACAACGAGATCTGGCGCCCGCAGCGCCTGCACACGCGCGTGGAGGCGATCGTGCGCGGCGCGCGCGGCCACCCGCTGGGCTCCCTCGTGCTCTACCGCGAGAAGGGCGCGCCCGCCTTCACGCGCGACGAGGAGGCGCTGCTCGCGAGCCTCGTGCCCTACGTGGCCCGCGGGCTGGAGGGCGAGAGCACGATGGCGCTGGATTTCGTGGCGCGCCGCGAGCGCCGCGCCGTGCTCAACCTCGCGGGCGACGGGACTCTCCTGCACCTCTCGGAGGACGCGCACAAGATGCTGCTCCTCTCCCACGGCGGGATCACGCCGGCGAGCGCCGGGCGCGCGCCCAAGGGGCCGGAGTTCGCGACGCTCGCGATGCTCGCGGACCAGATCCGCAGCCACGAGCGCGCCTCGCGCCACCAGGTGATGCTCACCGTGGACAACGCGTGGGGCCGATTCGTCTTCGAGGCGCAGCCCCTTCAGCCGGCGCGCGAGGACGCGGCGACGGCGATCCACGTCGCCATCCAGCACCAGGAGCCGCGGGTCGTGGCGTGGCGGCGGGCGCTCGCCGGCCTGCACCTCTCGATCGCGCAGACCGAGGTGTGCGCGCTGCTTCGCGCCGGCTACACGCAGCAGCAGGTCGGGGCGGCGCTGGGCATCGCGCCCTCCACCGTGGCCGACCACGTGAAGAAGATCTACGGGCGCCTCGACGTGCACTCCGTGCGCGAGCTCTGCGCGCGCGTGGACGAGCTGCTCGCGTAAGCGGCGGGCGCTCAGCGCCGGAAGACGATCTCCGTCTCGACGGTGCGGCCGGCGGCGCCGGCGTTGAACTTCCAGTCGGCGAGCGCTCGCGTGACGGCCCGGTCGAACGCGCGGCGCGGGTTCGACTCCACGATGTCGACTTTCGTGACGCTCCCGTCGGCGGCGATCGTCATGCGCGCCCTCACCAGGCCGCGGTCGTAGCCCTCGCGCGCGGCTTCGGTCGGGAACGCGGGCTCGACGCGCCGCACCACCTGCGTCAAGGGCGCCGGGGCCGGTGCGGCCTTCGCCACCGCGGCGGGCGGCTCGGCTTTCGGCGGCGGAGCGGCGGGCTTCGCGGGCGCGGGAGCGGGCGTGGCC
>JAHCAK010000070.1 GCA_019634955.1 Burkholderiales bacterium | reverse complement strand
GGCGATCGCCTTCTTGAACGCGCGGGCGACCGGAGGGTAGTCCGCGTCGTGGTCGGGGCTGTACAGGGGAAGATCCCTGATGGGGATCTCCACCAGGGACAGCTCCGGCGGCGCGAGGCGCACGAGCGCGTTGGCGAGCTGCCGGTTGATCGAAGTGGACGACAGGCTGCCGATGAAGTAACCGACCCGGTATCGCGTCATGGGGATCTCCTTCCTCGTTTCACTGCGGTGATGCGCAGGCGAACCCGCGCGGGGTGCCATCCTTCGACGCCGGCTCCACGCTCGCACCCAGATCCGCGAGGAGCCGGCGGAAGTCCGGCGATTCGGACAGCAGCCGTCGTGCCGCGCGCCTCACGCGATCGACATCCTCCGGCGGAAGCGACAACGAGGTCGGCAGCCGCTGGAGGTACTGCCGCTCGGCCGCATCGCCCAGCAGCGGCAGCGAGACCTCGATGAAGTAGACCTCGACGTCCCGCGCCAGCACGTCCCCGCCGGCCGGGTCGGTGCCGTCGCGCACCTGCGCGAGCCAGCTTGCGAAGCGCGCGCGCAGCTGCTGCAGGCTGAGCGCGCTGTACCGGTCGATCGGGATGTCGGCCACGGAGCGCAGCGTGCGCACGATGCCCGGCACGTCGGCACTGCCCGATTCCTCGAACCCCGGATCGTTCTGCGCGTTGACGATCAGGTAGACGATCCGGCGCACGCCGCGAAGGCCGATCGCGCGCATCGTGCCGCCGAAGCCCCCGAGCCGCTCCACGGTCTCGATCGTGTTGCGTATCCCGAGGTTGTCCGACAGCCCGCCGTCCACCAGGTGGAGGAAGGGCGGGCCGTAGGGCCGGTACAAGGGCCCCTGCGGGATCGCTGATCCGTAGAGGCAGGCGGGGCCGTGGTTCCACACCGTCACGGGGCTGAGCACGCCGGGAACCGCCATCGATGCCGCCACCGCCCGGGAGACGGGGAATGCGGACAGGTCGCTGCACAGCCCGTCGAAGCTTTCCTGCGTGAACTCGAATCTCTCGCCGTCGTAGAGGCTGGTGGCGGAGACGATCGCCATGGGCGGCGACTTCCGGCGGGCGAGGTCTCCGAAGGTCATCCCGGCGAAGAGGCGCTCGTCGAGCAGTTCCGCCAGCATGTCGGCCCGGCCGAATCTTCGGGAAGTCAGGCGGTGCAGGCCAGCCGGCGCGAGGATGCGCGATACGAGCGCCCCCTGCATGTCGCCGTGGAGGAATCCGCAGGCGAAGCGGTCGAAGAAGCGTGGGCCGAAGGCGGCGTAGGCCGTGGCCGCCACGGCGCCCCCCGAGACCCCCGCGACGATCGTCAGGTCGTCGCCGAGGCGGCGCTGCTCATCCTTCCTTCCGTAGCGCGTTTCGTGGAGGACTTCGAGCACGCCGTAGGCCAGGGCGGCGGCACGCGCGCCGCCACCGGAAAACGCCGCGTGCATGAAGAGCCCGCCCGGCGCCTCGCCGGCCAGCATCTCGCGGCGCGAATAGCGGGATGCGGGCGGCTCGCCGACGAATCCTTCGTTCACCGGGTAATGCGCCGTCGAGCAGGCGGTGGCGGCAAGGAGTGGCACGAGGGCGGCCATGAGCAGTGCCGGCCCGCGCCGGTGGCCGACGCTTCCTCGATGCACTCCTCCGGAATTCATCGGGCTCCCCGGGGCGTTTGGTCGCGCCATTGTAGTCGCGGCAATCGCATGACACGATCCACCGGTGCAAGGCGGCTGGCCAACCGGCCACGCGCCGGCCGCGAGAGAGCGACATGACCCTTCCCGCTTCCCCGATCGACCTCATCGGCTTCGCCGCCGGCGTCCTCACCACCATCGCCTTCGTGCCGCAGGTGATCCACTCGTGGCGCACGCGCGACCTGGGCGGCGTGTCGCTGCGCATGTACGCGCTCTTCACCGCCGGGGTGGCGCTGTGGCTCGCCTACGGGATCGCGCTGGAGAGCTGGCCCATCGTGGCGGCCAACGCCGTGACCCTGGCGCTGGCCGGGGTCGTGCTCGCGCTCAAGATCCGGCACCGCTGAAGCCGGGCGGCGGCTTGCGGCGCAACCCCCGGAAGGCTGGCCTTCCGGGGCGAACCCGTGTAAAATCAAGGCCATGAAGACTCGTCACGCCCGCATCGTCACGGCAACGCAGCCCGGCAACCGCCAGGGCCGCGCGACGGCCTTCGTCTCCGCGGCCCGGTAGCCGCGCCCGAAGGCCCCGCGCGAAGCGGGTTCCCCTTCCGGCGGCTTCCGGGCCTCCCCTCCGAATCGATCCCGACTCTCGCGTGCCGCGAGGGCTCGGTCCCATCCGCTTGCCATCCGGGCGCGGCGCAAGGCGCACGCCCCGACAGGAGACTGCCATGATGTACTACACCCCCCTCGTGGTCACCGACCGGGATGCCGTGCGCATCCGCGAACTGGGGAAGCGCCTTCCCGATGCCGGCCGCGGCCTGCCGGGCCTTCGCGACCTCGTCGAGCAAGTCGACGCCGAGGCCGAGATCGTCCCGGGCACCGGCGTCCCGGCCGACGTCGTCACCATGAACTCGATCGTCTCGTTCAAGGACGAGGAGACCGGTCACGTCTCCCGCGTTGCGCTGGTCTACCCGGCCGACATGTCGATCGCCGACCACCGCATCTCGGTGCTCTCGCCCGTGGGCCGGGCGCTGCTCGGGCGCACGGCCGGCGCCGTGGCCGACGTCGCGCTGCCCGACGGCAGCGAGCGGCGGATCCGCATCCTGGAGATCCACTACCAGCCCGAGGCCTCGGGCGATTTCGAGCGCTGAAAGGAGGACGGCCATGTACTTCCAGCTTCCGATCGAACGAATGGCCCGGCACCGCGAAATGCCCTCGCAGCTCGACTTCGCCCGCGAGGCGCTCCTCGCCCTGGAGGAGCCGGATTGCGCGCGCTTCGAGCCGACGGAGCGGGGGCTCGCGATGTTCGCGGCGAGCGAAGAAGACCTCGAGCGGCCCGTGGCGACGCTGCAGCGCCTCTACGGCGAGGCCGTGGACCTGCGTCCGCCGCGCGTGCGCTGCCTTCCCGGCCACCCGCTGCAGCAGCCGGTGATGGCCTTCGAGGTGGCGGTGCCGCGCGAGCACTCGCTCGCCGTGCGCCAGGAGCTTCGCCAGCGCGACGCCCGCATCGACGAGGAGTACCAGCGCCGGCGCACGTGCGTCTTCCGGGGGCTCGCGCCGCTGCGCGACCTGCTGGGTCTCGGCGGAAGGCTCGCCGCGCTCTCCCGCGGCACGGCACGGCATGCGATGAGGCTAAGCCACTACGCGCCGTGAATGAAAAAGGCCAGCCCGCGGGCTGGCCTTCTCGCGACCGCGCGGATCAGTTGCCGCGCTGCGCGTTGCCGATCGCCTGCGTGTTCTCGCGGCGCCACGCCTCGCCCGTCATGGTCTTGGAGCCGGCCTCGGGCGTCTTCTTCGGGATGCGGCTGCCGGTGTAGATCTCGCCTTCCTGGGTCGATTTCGCGTTCCGGTTCGCGTAGTTGGGGTCGGTGGCGCAGCCGGCCACCGCCGCGGCGACGGCGAGGCAGGCGATTGCGAGATACTTGTGCATGGGAATCCCCTGTGTGGAAAGAAAGGCCCCGCGCCGAGGCGGTCGCCAGGGGCGGGGGATGACGCATTTTGCCATACCCCCCGGGGGTCGCTTGTTACGGAGGATTGCCATGACCGCTACCGTTCGCCTTGCGGCCCTCGCCGCCTGCCTCGCCGCGCTGGGAGCCGGGGCCGAAGTCCGCATCGAGCGCGCCACGCTCGGGGCGCCGGGCGCCGACGTCCCCGTCGAGATCGCGATACCCCCCGGCAAGGGCCCGTTCCCGCCCGTCCTCTACGTGCACGCGCGGCGCGGCTACGAGGACGCCGACCGCGACCACGTGCGCACGCTCGCCGCGCAGGGCTTCCTCGTCGTGGCGCCCGACTGGCAGTCCGGGCGTTTCCTCGAGCGCTGGCCGCGGCCCCACGACCCGGCCACCGAGGGCGACGTGGAGGCGGCGCTCGACGCGCTCCTCGCCCGGCCCGAGGCCTGCAAGGGCCCGGCCGGCATCGTCGGGTACTCGCGCGGGGGGTACTACGCGCTGCGGCTCGCCGCGAAGCGGCCGAAGGACGTCGCCGCCGTGGCGACCTACGCCGGGCACATGCAGGACCCCAATGCCGGCGAGCCCGACCAGCTCTTCTCGGTCGCGCCGGAGGTCCTCAAGGTGACGGCGCCCATGCTCTTCCTCGTCGGCGACCAGGATTTCGAGCTGCGCCGCACGAACATCGGCCGCGCCTTCTACGCGCTTTACGAGCGGGGCGTCCCGGTCGAGCTGCAGACCTACCCGCTGGCGCGGCGGGCCTTCGACTTCCGCGCCGACGCCTCGCCCGAGGAGAAGATCGCTGCCCGGCACGCCCGGGAGCGGGTGAAAGGCTGGCTCGCCCGCTGGGTCTGCCCCCCGAAGGGGCGTTGACGCGAGTCAAGGGGGGTATCCTCTCCGGGCCCAGAATGGCCGGAGGAGCCCGCCCGCCGTGCCCGACAACTATTCCCTGTCCCTTTCCTTCCTGACCAGCCTCGCGGTGGGGCTGCTCATCGGGCTGGAGCGCGAGC
This sequence comes from Burkholderiales bacterium, assembly GCA_019634955.1. Classification (GTDB taxonomy): domain Bacteria; phylum Pseudomonadota; class Gammaproteobacteria; order Burkholderiales; family Usitatibacteraceae; genus FEB-7. The sequence goes on along the minus strand of JAHCAK010000070.1, from coordinate 4,393 downwards.
GCCACCGCGAGTCGAAGGCGGGCGTGCGCACCTTCGCCCTCATCGCGCTCACCGGCACGATGTGCGCGATGCTCGGGCAGGAGACGGCCTCGCCCTGGCTGCTGGCGGCCGGGCTCGTCGTGAGCGTCGGCGGCGTGCTGGCCGCCTACCTCTCGGCGCCCACTTCCACGCCCGACCAGGGGACCACGACGGTGATGGCCTCCGCCCTCACCTTCTGCCTCGGCGCGGCGGTCTGGTTCGGCTACTCGGGGATCGTGATCGCCGTGGCGATCGTCGCGACCTCGCTGCTGCACTACAAGTCGCAGCTCGAGGGCTTCTCGGTGAAGCTCACGCAGACCGACATGGCGAGCCTGCTCCAGTTCGCCGTGCTCTCGCTCGTGATCCTGCCGGTGGTGCCCAACAAGGGCTTCGGCCCCTATGGCGCGCTCAACCCCTACGACCTGTGGCTCATGGTCGTGCTCATCTCGGCGGTGAGCCTCGCGGGCTACCTGGCCTGGCGGCTGCTCGGCGGCAAGGGACCGGTGCTGCTGCTGGGCGCGCTGGGGGGGCTGGTCTCCAGCACGGCCACCACGCTCGTGTATTCCCGCGGCGCGCGAGGCAAGGCGGAGCTCGAGGGGACGGCCGCCACCGTGATCCTGCTCGCCAACCTGGTGAAGCTCCTGCGCATCCTCGTGCTCGCGATCGCGGTGATGCCGTCCATCCTGCCGGCGCTGCTGCCCTCGCTGCTCGCGGGCATCGTCGTGACGCTTCCTATCGCCTGGGTCACCTGGCGCCGCCACACCGAGGGCGAGGCGCTGGAGAACCCCGAGCTCACCAACCCGACGGACCTGCCCGTGGCGCTGGGCTTCGGCGCAGCCTACGCGGCCGTGCTGCTCGCGGCCGCGTGGCTGAACGATCTCGCGGGCGCGATGGGGGTCTACGCCGTCGCGATGGTCTCGGGCCTCACGGACGTGGACGCGATCTCGCTCTCGTCCTTCCGCCTCTTCGGCAACGGCAGCGTCACCGCCGCCAGCGCCGTGATGGCGATCGTGGTGGCGACCGTCACCAACGCCGTCACGAAGGCGGGGATCGTCTTCGTGGTCGGCGGGCGCTCGCTCGGGATGCGCTGCGTGTGGGGCTTCGCGGCGATGAGCGCCGCGATGCTCGCCGCGGCCTTCATGCTGCCGGGCTAGCCCGGCCGCTACTTCATCGCGTAGAGCCGGATCAGGTCCGCGCGCGAAACGACCCCGTGCACGCGGGCCTCGTCGTCGGTGACGATGAGCCGCTTGATGCGGTTGGTGTCCATGAGCGTCACCGCGGTGCGAAGCGTCTCGTCGTCGCGGATGGTGATGGGCGACTTCGTCATGATGTCGTCGACGATCGTGCCCATGCCCTTCCTCGCGCGGCGCTTCCTCACCACGGTCTCCAGGGTGTCGGTCACCGCGCTCTGCTCGAGGTTCATGGCGGAGAGGAAGTCGGCCTCGGTGAGCACGCCCACGAGCCGGTCGTGGACGTCCAGCACCGGCACGCCGCTCACCTTCTTCTGCACCATCAGGGTCGCCGCCGCCGTGAGGGAGCTTCCGGCGTGCACGCTCACCACCTCCTTCGTCATCACGTCGCGCACCTTCATCTCGCGCGCGTGGCGGGCGTGGGGCGTGGTCTCGAGGTCCTTGCCGACGAAGTTCATGTGCGAGGGCAGCAGCGGCACGTTGGGCAGCCGGCCCTTCAGCAGCAGGTTCCAGTACACCCACTGGAAGGCGAGCTTGCCCACGTGGTTCATGTAGCTCTCCTTCAGCAGCGAGAACGGCCCCACGTGCGCCATCGGGAACGAGCCCTCGAGCGGCTCGATGTCGTAGTTGAAGTCGAGGAGCATCGCCTTGTGGTGGCCCGTCTCGATGAAGCAGTTGGCGTGCCCGTCGAAGGTGGGCATGGGGGGCTTGCCCTCGATCTCGCGCAGCAGGTTCTCGACGATGGTCTCGGCCTCGAAGTGCGCCACCGACCCCGCCTTGGAGGTCGAGACGTTCGTGTTGTCGCCGAGGAAGTAGATGCCCTCCGCCTTGCGGCTCTTGAGCGTGCGCGGGTCGGTGAGCGCGTAGCCGGTGCCGTCGCCCAGGCCCGAGTCGTCGATCACCTGCGGGCCGAGGTTGGGCGGGATGGCGCAGAGCAGGTCGTACTCGAGGCTGCGGCCGTCGAAGCTCGCGAGCGTCCTCGCGGCGGCGTCGACCGACTCGGCCGCGAAGTCCGCCACCACGTTCACGCCCTTGGCCTTCGCCATCTCGGTGAGCACGCGGTTGGCGTTGGGCTTGGTGAAGGCGCCCGAGTAGGGCGTGACCAGCGTGATGTCGATCGCGTCGCGCACGCCCTTCTGCGTGAAGTAGTAGTCGGCGAGGAAGGCGAACTCGATGGGCGCCACCGGGCACTTGATCGGCATGTCGCAGACGTCGATCACGAGCCGGCCCGAGGTCATGCGGTCCAGCGCGCCGCGCATCGCGACCGCGCCCTCGAGCGTGTAGAAGGTGTGCACCCCATCCTTGCCCATCGGCTCGGCGAGCCCCTCCACCTCCTCGGGCGCCACGCGGCAGCCCATCGCGCCCACGAGGAAGTCGTAGCGCAGCGTCGTGACGCTCGTCTCGACCGTCTTCCGCTCCGGGTCGATGCGCAGGATGTCGGCGGCGAGGAAGTTCACGTTGCGCGGCAGGGGGTCGCCGATGGGCCGCACGAGGTCGCGGTGGTCGTCGTGCCCGTAGAGCCCGAAGGGCAGGAAGAGCAGCCCCGGCTGGTACACGTGCTGGTCGGAGCGGTCGATGATCGTGACGACCCACTCCTTGAGGTCCAGCTTCTGCGTGAGCAGGTTGGCGACGAGCGCGCCGCCGGTGCCGGCGCCGAGGATGACGATCTGCTTCATGACGGCCTCCCGAGGGTGACGCGACCGATTCTCCGCAGGCGGCGCCGCTCCGGCTTGTGGGAAGTCAATAGGCGGGCGCTGATATTGCCCGAAAGGGCAATGTCGCCTCGCGAATGCGCCCGTCGGGCGCCGGCGACAGGGCGCGAAATGGCCTGAACCAATCCGGAACCGGCCGGATCGAACGGTTTGCATGGCGGGGCAAGCCCCGCCTTTCGCCCCGGGCGGGGCATCCACCGGAGACAAGCGAATGAACCGACGATTGCTGACGACGATTGCCTTCGCCGCACTGCTCCCGGCCGGCGCCGCGTGGGCCGACGAATACCAGGACACGATCGAAGTCTTCCGCAAGGCGGGCGAGAGCGCGGGCTTCTTCCAGCACGCGCACGGCTACGCGGTGTTTCCCACCGTCGCCAAGGGCGGCGTGGGCGTGGGCGCGGCGCACGGCTCGGGCCGCGTCTACGAAGGCGGCCGCTACATCGGCGACACCTCGATGACGCAGCTCTCGGTGGGCTGGCAGCTCGGCGGGCAGGCGTACAGCCAGATCGTGTTCTTCGAGGACGCGAGGGCGCTCAAGGAGTTCACCAGCGGCAACTTCGAGTTCGGCGCCGAGGCTTCCGCCGTTGCGCTCACGGCGGGCGCAGGCGTGCAGGGTGGCACGGCGGGCGTTTCCGCCGGCGTGAGCGGCGGGCGCCACGACGCGAAGACGGTGGGCCGCTACTTCAAGGGCATGGCGACCTTCACGGTGGCCAAGGGCGGCCTCATGTACCAGGCCGCCGTCGGCGGCCAGAAGTTCACCTTCAGGCCGCGCTGACCTTTCCTGGCAGGCAGGCGCGGCGCCCGCCGGCGTCAGGACCCGAGCACCGTTCGCAGGCGGGCCGCGGATTCCTCGACCCGCGCGAGCGCACCCTCGGCCGGCACGCCCTCGCGCAGCAGCGTCTCCAGGCCCGCGAGGTCCGCCGCCAGCTCGGCAAGGCCCAGTGTGCCGGCCATGCCCTTCAGGGAGTGCGCGATGGCGCGTGCGCCGGCGTGGTCGCCCGACTCTTGCGCCACGCGCAGCCGCTTGAGTTCCGCCGTGGCCGAGCCGACCGCCCGGCGCACGAGGTCCAGGTACTTCGCTTCGTTGCCGCGGACGGAGGCGAGCCCGCGAACCACCTCCACGCCGGGCAGTGACGCGAGTCGGTCGAGTGCGGTCGAGGGCTGCGACGCGCCCGCCGGGAGGGGCGAAAGCGCATGCGAACCGCGCGCGCCGGATATCGACAGCCAGTGCAGTAGCGTCGCGTAGAGCGCCGGCGGGTCCACGGGCTTGGCCACGAAGTCGTTCATGCCGGCCGCCTCGCACGCGCGGCGATCCTCGTCGAACGCATTGGCCGTCATTGCGAGAATGGGCAGGTGCTCCCGCCCGGCGATCGCGCGGATCGCGCGCGCGGCGGCGAGCCCGTCCATGCGCGGCATCTGCACGTCCATGAGGACGAGGTCGTAGGCCTTGCCGCGCGCCATCGCCACCGCCCG
>JAHCAK010000007.1 GCA_019634955.1 Burkholderiales bacterium | reverse complement strand
ACGCCGAGTTCGGCGAGTACCTCACCGGCCCGAAGGTCATCGGGCCGGAGGCCAGGAAGGCCATGCGCGAGGCGCTCGCCCACATCCAGGACGGCGGCTACGCGCGCGACTTCATCCTCGAGAACCAGGCGGGCGCGCCCACGCTCAAGGCGCGGCGCCGGCTGCTGGCCGAGCACCCCATCGAGCAGGTGGGCGAGAAACTGCGGGCCATGATGCCCTGGATCCGCAAGAACAAGCTGGTCGACCAGAGCCGCAACTAGGCGTCGGAGGCCGGGGAGACCCGGCCTTCGCGTCCGGGAGCCCGCCCGCAGTAGAATGGCGGGCCGGGCGGGGCCCGGAACCGAGACCCACCCGGAGGATCCTTGGCGCACTACCCGCACCCCCTGATCGCCCGCGAGGGCTGGCCGTTCCTCGGCGCCGCCCTCGTCGCGGCCGCCGCGGCCACGTGGTTCGGCGGCTGGTGGTCGGCGCCGCTGTGGGCCGTGGCCCTCTTCGTGCTGCAGTTCTTCCGCGACCCGCCCCGCGAGGTGCCGCAGGGCGAGGGCCTCGTCCTCGCGCCGGCCGACGGGCGGATCGTGCAGGTCGGCGACGCGCGCGACGACTACCTCGGCCGCGACGCGGTGAAGATCAGCGTGTTCATGAACGTCTTCAACGTGCACTCCAACCGCGCGCCGGTCGACGGCACCGTCGAGGGCGTGTGGTACGTCCCGGGCAAGTTCGTGAACGCGGACCTCGACAAGGCCTCCACCGGCAACGAGAGGAACGCGGTGCAGTTCCGCACCCCCGCGGGCGTCGACGTGACGAGCGTGCAGGTCGCCGGCCTCATCGCCCGCCGCATCCTCTGCTACGTGGGCAAGGGCGACCGGCTCGCGCGCGGCGACCGCTACGGCTTCATCCGCTTCGGCTCGCGGGTGGACGTGTACCTGCCGCCGGGGTCGACGCCGAAAGTGGCCATCGGCGACCGCGTGTCGGCCACCTCCACGGTCCTCGCGCACCTGCCCGGCCGCTGAGGCCCTCGCGGCGCCGCGCCCGACGAACGCCATGAACGCCGCCCCCAAGCCGCGCGCCGCCGGCCCGGAGACGATACGCCGGCGCAGCATCTACCTGCTGCCGAACCTTTTCACGACGCTCGCCCTCTTCGCAGGCTTCTACGCCGTGGTGCAGGGGATGAACCACGACTTCGAGCGCGCCGCGATCGCCATCTTCGTGGCGGCCGTGCTTGACGGGCTCGACGGGCGGGTGGCGCGGCTCACGAACACCCAGTCGGCCTTCGGCGCCGAATACGACAGCCTCGCCGACATGGTCTCCTTCGGCGCGGCGCCGGCCCTCGTGATGTACGAGTGGGCGCTTCGCGGCATGGGGCGCATCGGCTGGATCGCGGCCTTCGTCTACTGCGCCGGCGCGGCGCTGCGGCTGGCGCGCTTCAACACCCAGCTCTCGGTCGCCGACAAGCGCTGGTTCACCGGGCTGCCGAGCCCGGCGGCGGCGCTCCTGCTCGCGGGCATGATCTGGGTGCTGGACGACTACCAGGTGAAGGGCGGCGAGGTGAGGTGGTTCGCCGCGGCGCTCACGGTGTACGCGGGCGTGACCATGGTCTCCAACATCCGCTTCTACAGCGGCAAGGACCTCAACCTGCGCCGCGCCGTCCCGTTCTGGATGACGCTGGTCGTGGTGGTGGCGCTGCTCGCCATCTCGATCGAGCCGTCCCACGTCCTGTGGGGGATCATGGTCGCCTACGGCGTCTCCGGCTACGTCGGCTGGGTGGTGCAGCGCGTGCGGGCCGAGGCCAAGGAGAAGCAGTACCGCGACATCCGCGAGGCCATCGACGCGGGCGACATCACGGCGCTCGCGCGCATGCTCCACGCCACCCCCCCGGACACCGTCGTGAACGGCGGCGGTCGATCGCTCCTCATGGTGGCGGTCGAGGAGTCCAACCTGCCCGCCGCGGAGCTGCTGCTCGCGCGGGGAGCGAGCCGGGACCTGCGCGACGACCGCGGCGTCACCGCGCTCGGGCTCGCGGCGGAGATGGGCTTCAAGGAGGCCGTCGAGGTCCTGCTCGCGGCCGGGGCCGACCCCAACATACGGGACGGCCAGGGCCTCACCGCGCTCGACCTCGCCGAGGAGCACGGCTCGCACGACATCGTGGCGGCGCTCCTGCGCGCGGGCGCCAAGTCCGGGACCGAACTGGGCGACCCGCCGGGTGCGTAGCCGGCCAGTTGCCAGCCCTGCGGGCCGTTGCTATAGTCAGGCCATGAAATCCGTCGCGCTCATCGCCGACCAGCTTCTGCACCTCCCCCTGGCGGGCCTCCCCGGCCTGCTGCTGCGCCTCGCGCGCTAAATACCCCACCCCCCCATTCGGCAGTTGCGGCGCCGCCCGGCAGGACGGGCAGGCGATGTCCCATCCCGTTTCCCCGGAGTGAGCCATGCAAGACCAGTTGATCATTTTCGACACCACCATGCGCGACGGCGAGCAGAGCCCCGGCGCATCCATGACCCGCGAGGAGAAGGTGCGCATCGGCAAGCAGCTCGAGCGCCTGCGCGTGGACGTGATCGAGGCCGGCTTCGCGGCCGCCAGCGCGGGCGACTTCGAGGCGATCCGCGCGGTGGCCGAGGCGGTGCGCGAGTCCACCGTCTGCTCGCTGGCGCGCGCCAACGAGACCGACATCCGCCGCGCAGGCGAGGCGGTCGCGCCGGCGGCTAGGAAGCGCATCCACACCTTCATCGCCACGAGCCCCATCCACATGAAGCTCAAGCTGCGCATGAGCGAGGAGCAGGTGCTGGAGGCCGCCGTGAAGGCGGTGCGGCTCGCGCGCCAGTACACGGACGACGTCGAGTTCTCGGCCGAGGACGCCGTGCGCTCCGAGGTGGACTTCCTCTGCCGCGTGTTCGAGGCCGCCATCGCGGCCGGCGCCACGACGATCAACGTGCCCGACACCGTGGGCTACAGCGTGCCCGACCGCTGGGGCGCGCTCTTCCGCGAGCTGCTCGCGCGCGTTCCCAACGCCGACAGGGCCGTCTGGTCCACGCACTGCCACAACGACCTCGGCATGGCCGTGGCCAACTCGCTCTCGGCCGTCATGAACGGCGCGCGGCAGGTCGAGTGCACCATCAACGGCCTGGGCGAGCGCGCGGGCAACGCCTCGCTCGAGGAGATCGTGATGGCCGTGAAGACGCGCGCCGACGTTTTCTCCTGCCGCACCGGCATCGACGCGGCGCAGATCGTGCCCACCAGCAAGCTCGTGTCGACGATCACCGGCTACCCGGTGCAGCCCAACAAGGCGGTGGTGGGGGCCAACGCCTTCGCCCACGAGTCGGGCATCCACCAGGACGGCGTGCTCAAGCACCGCGAGACCTACGAGATCATGCGGGCGGAGGACGTCGGCTGGGGCGCCAACCGCCTCACGCTCGGCAAGCTCTCGGGCCGCAACGCCTTCAAGACGCGCCTGGCCGAGCTGGGCATCTCGCTCGCCTCCGAGGAGGCGCTCAACGCCGCCTTCGCCAAGTTCAAGGACCTCGCCGACAAGAAGCGCGAGATCTTCGACGAGGACCTGCAGGCGCTCGTCTCCGACGAGAGCGTCACGCCCGAGCAGGAGCGCTTCAAGCTGGTGTCCCTCGTCGCGCACTCCGAGACGGGCGAGCAGCCGTGGGCGCGCGTGGTGATGGCGGACGGCGGGCGCGAGATGCGTGCCGAGTCGCGCGGCGCGGGCCCCGTGGACGCCTCCTTCCAGGCGATCGAGGACCTGGTGCACAGCGGCACGGAGCTGCTGCTCTACTCGGTCAACAACATCACCGAGGGCACCGACTCGCAGGGCGAGGTCACGGTCCGGCTGTCGAAGGACGGCCGCGTGGTGAACGGCATGGGCGCCGACACCGATATCGTGGTGGCCTCGGCCAAGGCCTACCTGAGCGCCCTCAACAAGATGGGCATCAGCTCCGGGCGCGTGAACCCGCAGTACGGCGAGGAGGCCGTCGCGCCCTGAGGCCGCAAACGGAAATGCCCGCGAGTCGCCTCGCGGGCATTCGCGGCGAAGGGTGCCCGCGGCTCGCGCGGGCGCCCGGTCAGCAGCCGCCCTTCTTCTTCTTCGGCTCGGGCTTGGCGTCGGCCTTCTTCGCCTCGGCCTGCTTGGCGATCACCTTGTCCTTGATGTCGTTGTAGACGTTCTCGGGGACGATCTTGCGGTCGACCAGCTCGTTCTTGCCCTTGTAGGGGCGGCCCTTGATGATCGCGTCGGCGCGCGCGTCGCCGATGCCCTTGAGCTTCACGAGTTCGTCGCGCGAGGCCGTGTTGAGGTCGAGGAGCGCCTCGGCCTTCGCCGCGGCTGCGGGCGCGGCTTTCTTCGGTTCTTCCTTCGCGAAGGCGGTGCCGGTCGCGGCGAGCAGGGCGATGGCGGCGGCGGCGATGAGCTTCTTCATGGGTTCTCCTGTGGATGGATGGGGCGGATCGCGCGATCGATTCTAGCCTCAATCCCCGCGCCCGCGGGGGCTTAACGCGCGCGCCGGCGCGGCGGTTGACAGGCGTCTTCGCGGGGAGACAGCCGGCCTGCCTGCCCGATCAGCCACTTGCGACGACTCGCCGTGCGCCGCGTCGGGCGGCGGCGACGCGATCGGGCCGGGAGGCGACGGGCGCGACGGCCGCGAAGCCGCGCCGATGCTGGCTTCCGGGGAGACCAGCCGGGCATGGCATGGATCGTGTTTGCAGCAATCCTCCACCCCACGAAGGAACCGCCATGCGCTACTCGGAAGGCCTGTTCGGCCGCAAGGAGCCTCCGCGCGGGGCTGCCGCCCCCGCATCCCCCGCCCCCCATAGCCCGGCCCACGCGCCGCTCGCCGCGGTTCCCCGCGCCGGGTCCCCGCCCACGCCTCCCGCGCCGGCGGAGGCCGCGCACCGCGCCGACGAGGGATCGGGCTCGCGCCTCATCGTCGGGCCCAACATCAAGCTGAAGGGCGTCGAGATCGACGACTGCGACACGCTGGTGGTCGAGGGGCGCGTCGAGGCGACGATGGTGAGCCGCGCCATCCAGATCGCCGAGCACGGCGCCTTCAAGGGCTCGGCCGACATCGAGGTGGCGGAGATCCGCGGCTCGTTCGAGGGCGAGCTCACGGTGCGCGGGCGCCTCGTCGTGCACGCCACGGGGCGCGTCGCCGGCAAGGTGCGCTACGGCAAGCTCCTGGTGCAGGAGGGCGGGGAGATCACGGGCGAGGTCGGCACGCTCGCCGGCCGCGCGGCGCCGGGCGCGGCCTAGCTTTCCCGCGCGAGGGTCGCGGCGAGCCCGACGTAGGTGGAGGGCGTGAGCGCGAGGAGCCGCGCCTTCGCGTCCTCGGGCAGGGGCAACGCCGCCACGAAGCGGTGCAGCTCGTCCTTCGTGATGCCGCCCTTGCCGCGCGTGAGGTCCTTCAGCTTCTCGTAGGACCCCTCGATGCGGTGGGCGCGCATCACCGTCTGCACCGGCTCGGCCAGCACGTCCCAGCAATCCTCGAGGTCGGCCGCGATGCGCGCGGGGTTCGCCTCGAGCTTGCCGAGGCCGCGCAGGCAGGCCTCGTAGCCCAGCAGGCAGTAGCCGAAGGCCACGCCCATGTTGCGCAGGACCGTGGAGTCGGTGAGGTCGCGCTGCCACCGCGAGACCGGGAGCTTCTCGGCGAGGTGGCGCAGCAGCGCGTTGGCGAGCCCGAGGTTGCCCTCGGAGTTCTCGAAGTCGATCGGGTTCACCTTGTGCGGCATCGTCGAGGAGCCCACCTCGCCCGCCTTCACCTTCTGCCGGAAGTAGCCGAGCGAGATGTAGCCCCACGCGTCGCGGTCGAGGTCGACGAGGATGGTGTTCACCCGCGCCAGCGCGTCGAAGACCTGGGCGAGCGCGTCGTGCGGCTCGATCTGGATGGTGAGGGGGTTGTAGCCGAGCCCCAGGCCGGTCACGAAGCGGCGGGCGAACGCCGGCCAATCGAGGGAAGGCGCGGCCACCACGTGGGCGTTGAAGTTCCCGGTGGCACCGTTCACCTTGCCCAGCATCTCGACGGCGGCGACCGCGTGGCGCGCGCGCTTCAGGCGCCAGGCGACGTTGGCCATCTCCTTGCCGAGCGTGGTGGGCGTGGCGGGCTGGCCGTGCGTGCGGGCGAGCATCGCCAGGCCCGCGTGCTCGCGCGCGAGCCCGTCCAGCCGCGCGGCGATGGCGTCGATCGCGGGAAGCAGCACCTGCGCGAGCCCGCCGCGCACCATCAGCCCGTGCGCGAGGTTGTTGATGTCCTCGGAGGTGCAGGCGAAGTGGATGAACTCGCCGGCCGCGGCCACCTCCGCGTTGCCGCGGAAGGCTTCCCGCAGCCAGTACTCGACGGCCTTCACGTCGTGATTGGTCGTCGCCTCGATGGCCTTCACGCGCTCGGCATCGGCCACGGAGAACGCGGCAGCGACGCGGTCGAGCTCGGCCACCGTCGCCGGCGAGAAGGGCGGCAGCAGCGCGAAACCGGGCTCGTCCGCGAGCGCCTTCAGCCACGCGATCTCCACGCGCACGCGGTGGCGGACCAGCGCGAACTCGCTGAAGTGCTCCTGCAGGGCGCGCGTCTTGGCGGCGTAGCGCCCGTCGAGGGGGGAGAGGGCGGTGAGGGCGTGGGGCATGGCGGGGCCTTCGGGGAAGCGCGAAATCTTATCACGCGGGCGCCGCCCGCCCGGCCGCCGCGGACCCCGGTGCTATACTCGGCGCCCGTCGCCCAGGTCGGGAACCCGCATGAAGCTCGTCGCCTCGAAGACCAGCCCGTACGCCCGGAAGGTCCGGGTGCTCCTCGCCGAGAAGCAGCTCGCCTGCGAGTTCGTCGAGGAGAGCGCGTGGAACGCCGGCACGACGGTGCCGCGCTACAACCCGCTCAACAAGATCCCCGTGCTGGTTACGGACGACGGCACCTGCCTCTACGACTCCGTCGTCATCGCCGAGTACCTCGACCCGCTGGGCGCGCCGTCCTTCATCCCCCCTGCGGGCCTGGAGCGCGCGTGCGTCCGGCGCGACGAGGCCCTGGGCGACGGGATCGCCGACGCGGGGATCGCGATCTTCCTGGAAAGGAAGCGCGAGGCCGCGCGGCAGGACCCGGCATGGATCGACCGCCAGCGCGCCAAGGTCGACGCCGGCATCGAGGCGGTGGCCCGCGAGCTGGGCGGCAAGGCCTACCTGCGCGGCGACACGCTCTCGCTGGGCGACGTGGCCTGCGCCTGCGCGCTCCTGTGGCTCGAGTTCCGCATGCCCGAGATCGCCTGGCGCTCGCGCCACGCGGCGCTGGGGCGCTGGATCGAGCGGCTGGAGGCGCGGCCTTCGTTCGCCGCCACGCGCCCGCCCGCCTGAGGCGGCCTCCTCAGGCGATCACGCCACCGCCGAGGCACTCCTCGCCCCGGTACAGCACGGCCGACTGCCCGGGCGTCACCGCCCACTGCGGGTCCGGGAAGTCCAGCGTGAAGCGGCCGTCCTCGCCTCCGGAGAACCGGCAGGGGGCGTCCGCCTGCCGGTAGCGCGTCTTGGCCGCGAGCGCTTCCCCCGCGGAAGGCGCAGACCCCGAGATCCAGCTCGCGTCCAGCGCGCGCAGCGACGCCGAGAAGAGCCGCGGGTCGTCGTGGCCCTGGACCACGAGCAGGGTGTTGGTGGCGAGATCCTTGCCGGCCACGTACCAGGCGGCGCCATCGCCGCCGCGCCGCCCGCCGATGCCGAGGCCCTGCCGCTGGCCGAGGGTGTAGTACATGAGCCCCTGGTGCTCGCCCACGCGCTCGCCCGCGGGCGTGACGATCGGGCCGGGCTCGCGCGGCAGGTAGCGCGAGAGGAACTCGCGGAACGGACGCTCGCCGATGAAGCAGATGCCCGTGGAATCCTTCTTCGCGTGGTTGGGCAGGCCCGCCTCGCGGGCGATCTCGCGCACGCGCGCCTTGTGCAGGTGGCCCACGGGGAAGCGGGCGCGGGAGAGCTGGGCCTGCGACAGGCGGTGCAGGAAGTAGGACTGGTCCTTGCCCGGGTCGACGCCCTTGAGGAGCCGGAAGCGGCCCTCCTGCTCCTCCACGCGGGCGTAGTGGCCCGTGGCGATGCACCCGGCCCCGAGGGCCAGCGCGTGGTCGAGGAAGGCGCGGAACTTGATCTCCGCGTTGCACAGCACGTCCGGGTTGGGGGTTCGCCCGGCGCGATATTCGGCGAGGAAGCTCGCGAACACGCGTTCGCGGTATTCCGCGGCGAAATTGACCGCTTCCACCTCGATGCCGATCGTCTCGGCCACCGACACCGCGTCGACGAGGTCCGCGCGCGTCGAGCAGTACTCGCCGTCGTCGTCGTCCTCCCAGTTCTTCATGAACAGGCCCACGACCTCGTGCCCCTCGCGCTTGAGAAGCAGGGCGGCCACGGCCGAATCGACGCCCCCGGAGAGGCCCACGACGATCTTCATGGGGCGCTATTGTGAGGCATGGCGGGTTCAGGGCACGCGCCATGAAGAAAGGCAGGGCGCGGGCGCCCTGCCTTCCGGGGTGCTGCCGGGATGCCGCGAATCAGGACTTCGGCGCCTCGGCCTTCTTGGCGGGCTTCTTCTTCGCGACCTTCTTCTTGGCCGGCTTGTCGGCGGCCTTGGGGGCCTCCGCCTTGGCCGTCTCGGCCTTGGCCGCGGGGGCCTCGACCTTTGCGGCGGGAGCGGCCTTGGCGGCGGGGGCGGCCGGTGCGGCGGGCGCGGCGGCCGGCTTGGCGGGTTCGGCGGGCTTCGCCGGCGCCTGGGCGAACGCGCCCAGCGAGGTGGCGGCGAAGACGGTGGCGATCAGGACGGACAGCTTTTTCATTGCGGTTCCTTTGCGTGGAGTGGGGGAGTTGCGCTTCGACTGCGCTGGAAGCCAGCCTCGTCACGCCGCTTAACGCGCTACCGGCCATCCGGGTTGACAGGCAGGCTCGCCGGGACCTCCCGCCATTGGCCCGGCGCGAGCCCGGCCAGCGACCAGGGGCCCACGCGGTGGCGCACCAGCCGGAGGGTGGGCAGGCCCACGCGGGCGGTCATGCGCCGGACCTGGCGGTTGCGGCCCTCGCGCAGGCCGATGTCGAGCCAGGCGGTGGGAATCGCCCGGCGCTCGCGGATGGGCGGGTCGCGCGGCCAGAGCCCGGGCGGCTCGCCGATGGGGGCCACCCGGGCAGGGCGCGTCACGAAGTCGCCGAGGTCGACGCCACGGCGCAGCGCCTCGAGGTCCTGCGGCGAGGGCGAGCCCTCGACCTGCGCCCAGTACCCCTTCTCCAGCTTGTGGCGGGGGTCGGCGATGCGCGCCTGCAGCCGCCCGTCGTCGGTGAGCACGACGAGACCCTCGCTGTCGGTGTCCAGCCGGCCCGCGGGGTATACCCCCGGCACCGGCACGAGGCGGGCGAGCGTCGGCCGCTCCCCCGACGGGCTGAACTGGCAGACGACGCCGAACGGCTTGTTGAGCAGGATCAGTCGCGGCATGGCCGGGGGTATGGGGGCGCTTTGCTATAATTTCGCGTTTCGCCAAGCGTGCGCGCGTGCGCGCCCGCGCACCCCACCCAGTGGCCCCACAGGAGTCGACAGCATGAGCAAGATCAAGGTGAAGAACCCGGTCGTCGAGATGGATGGCGACGAGATGACGCGCATCATCTGGCAGAGGATCCGCGAGAAGCTGATCCTCCCCTACCTCGACATCGACCTCAAGTACTACGACCTGGGCATCGAGCACCGCGACGCCACCGACGACAAGGTCACGGTGGACTCGGCCAACGCGACGAAGGAGTACGGGGTGGCCGTGAAGTGCGCCACCATCACCCCCGACGAGGCGCGCGTGAAGGAGTTCGGCCTGAAGCAGATGTGGAAGAGCCCCAACGGCACCATCCGCAACATCCTGGACGGGACCATCTTCCGCGAGCCCATCGTGTGCGCGAACGTCCCGCGCCTCGTGCCGCACTGGAACCTGCCGGTGGTGGTGGCCCGCCACGGCTTCGGCGACCAGTACCGCGCCACGGAGCTCAAGTTCGAGGGCGCCGGCACGCTCAAGCTCACGTTCCTGCCGAAGGACGGCGGGGCGCCCGTCGAGAAGGAGGTCTTCCAGGCCCCGGGCGCCGGGGTGACGATGGCGATGTACAACCTGGACGAGTCCATCCGCGGCTTCGCGCGCGCCTGCTTCAACTACGCGCTGGACCGCGGCTACCCCGTCTACCTCTCCAGCAAGAACACCATCCTCAAGGTCTACGACGGTCGCTTCAAGAACCTCTTCCAGGAGATCTTCGAGGCGGAGTTCAAGGCGAGGTTCGACGCGGCGAAGCTCACCTACGAGCACCGCCTCATCGACGACATGGTCGCCTCCAACCTCAAGTGGAACGGCGGCTACCTGTGGGCGTGCAAGAACTACGACGGCGACGTCCAGTCCGACACCGTGGCCCAGGGCTACGGCTCGCTGGGCCTCATGACCTCCGTGCTCACCACGCCCGACGGCAAGACCGTGGAAGCCGAGGCCGCCCACGGGACGGTCACCCGCCACTACCGCATGCACCAGCAGGGCAAGCCCACCTCCACCAACCCGATCGCCTCCATCTACGCCTGGACGCGCGGCCTGCAGTACCGCGGCAAGATGGACGGCACGCCGGACGTCGTGAACTTCGCGCACACGCTCGAGAAGGTGTGCGTGGACATGGTCGAGGCGGGCAAGATGACCAAGGACCTCGCCATCCTCATCCGGCCCGACCACCCGTTCCTCACCACCGAGGAGTACATGGACGCGGTCGACGCCGAGCTCAAGCGCCGCATGGCCTGAGGCGCCGCGCACCGCCGCGGTGCAAAGAAAAAGCCCCCGGGACGCGGGTCCCGGGGGCTTCCCAATCGGTGGAGTCGGCTCTTAGGCGGCCTGGATGTTCGACGCCTGCTTGCCCTTGGGGCCTTGCGTCACGTCGAAGGAGACCTTCTGGCCTTCCTTGAGGGTCTTGAAACCCTGCATCTGGATGGCCGAGAAGTGGGCAAAGAGATCCTCGCTGCCGTCATCCGGCGTGATGAACCCGTAGCCCTTCGCATCGTTGAACCACTTGACGGTACCGGTTGCCATTCGCTTGCATACCTCTTGGAAAAACGGGTGGAGGCCCGCAACTCGTTCGGATCCAGGCCCGCAAGGCGACGTGGCGATGCGAAATCCTTGATGCCAAACTCCAACGCGCCTTTTACGCCCGTTGCCGGGTCAAGTCAATAGAATGGGCGGGGTCTTGAAAAAGGCCCGCCCTTTGCCCATATTGACCGGAGTCGGAACCGACCCAACGCACGCCGCACCACTCGCGCCCACGGAATGCCCAGCAAGCCCAGCGGCTCCACTCTGCTCAAGCCGAGCGCGGCCAAGGTCAAGCCGCCGCCGATGTACAAGGTCGTCATGTACAACGACGACTTCACGCCGATGGAATTCGTGGTCGAGGTGCTTCAGGTGTTCTTTTCGCTGCCTCGGGAACAAGCCACCCAGGTGATGCTCAAAGTGCACACCGAGGGCCGGGGCGTCTGCGGCACCTACCCGAAGGACGTGGCCTCCACGAAGGTGGAGCAGGTGGTTCAATACTCGCGCCAGCACCAGCATCCCCTGCAGTGCGCGATGGAGGAAACATGATCGCCCAGGAGCTGGAAGTCAGCCTGCACATGGCCTTCGTCGAGGCCCGCCAGAAGCGCCACGAGTTCATCACCGTGGAGCACCTGCTTCTCGCGCTGTGCGACAACCCGTCGGCCTCGGAGGTGCTGAAGGCCTGCGCGGCGAAGATCGACGAGCTGAAGAAGGCGCTCGCCGACTTCGTCATGCAGCACACGCCCACCGTCGCCGGCACGGGCGAGGTCGACACGCAGCCCACGCTCGGCTTCCAGCGCGTGATCCAGCGCGCCATCCTGCACGTGCAGTCCTCGGGGAAGAAGGAAGTCACCGGCGCGAACGTCCTCGTCGCCATCTACGGGGAGAAGGATTCCCACGCCGTCTACTTCCTGCACCAGCAGGGCGTCTCGCGGCTCGACGTCGTGAACTTCATCTCCCACGGCATCACCAAGAATCCGCAGTCGGGCGGCCGCGAGGAGGGCGAGGGCGCCGAGGAGGCCCCGGAAGCCCCGGGCGCCGGCGGCGCGCTCGAGAGCTTCACGCAGAACCTGAACCAGCTCGCCGTCGACGGCAAGATCGACCCGCTCATCGGCCGCGAGCACGAGCTCGAGCGCGTGATCCAGATCCTCTGCCGCCGCCGCAAGAACAACCCCCTCCTCGTGGGCGAGGCGGGCGTCGGCAAGACCGCCATCGCCGAGGGGCTCGCGCGGCGGGTCGTCGACGGCCAGGTCCCCGAGATCCTCGCCAAGGCGCAGGTCTACGCGCTGGACATGGGCGCGCTGCTGGCGGGCACGAAGTACCGCGGCGACTTCGAGCAGCGCCTGAAGGCGGTGCTCAAGCAGCTGGTGGAAAACCCCAACGCCATCCTCTTCATCGACGAGATCCACACGCTCATCGGCGCGGGCAGCGCCTCGGGCGGCACGCTGGATGCCTCCAACCTCCTCAAGCCCGCGCTCTCCTCGGGCGCGCTCAAGTGCATCGGGGCGACCACGTACAACGAGTTCCGCGGCATCTTCGAGAAGGACCACGCGCTTTCCCGCCGCTTCCAGAAGATCGACGTGAACGAGCCCTCGATCCAGGAGACGGTGGAGATCCTGCGCGGCCTCAAGAGCCGCTTCGAGTCGCACCACGGCGTGAAGTACACCGCCAACGCGCTCACCACGGCCGCCGAGCTCGCGGCGCGCTACATCAACGACCGGCACCTGCCCGACAAGGCGATCGACGTGATCGACGAGGCCGGGGCGCTGCAGCGCATCCTGCCCAAGTCGAAGCAGAAGAAGGTGATCGGCAAGCCCGAGATCGAGGAGATCATCGCCAAGATCGCGCGCATCCCGGCGAGGAGCGTCTCGTCCGACGACCGCACGCAGCTGAAGAACCTGGACCGCGACCTGAAGGCCACCGTCTTCGGCCAGGACGCCGCGATCGAGGCGCTTTCGGCCGCGATCAAGATGGCCCGCTCGGGCCTGGGCAACCCGCAGAAGCCCATCGGCTCGTTCCTCTTCTCGGGCCCGACGGGCGTGGGCAAGACGGAGGTCGCGCGCCAGCTCGCCTTCATCATGGGCGTGGAGCTCATCCGCTTCGACATGTCGGAATACATGGAGCGCCACGCCGTCTCGCGCCTCATCGGCGCGCCCCCGGGCTACGTCGGCTTCGACCAGGGGGGGCTCCTCACCGAGGCCATCACCAAGCACCCGTACTCCGTGCTCCTGCTCGACGAGATCGAGAAGGCGCACCCGGACATCTTCAACATCCTGCTGCAGGTGATGGACCACGGCACGCTCACCGACAACAACGGCCGCAAGGCGGACTTCCGCAACGTCGTCATCGTCATGACGACCAACGCGGGCGCCGAGGGCCTGTCGAAGAACGCCATCGGCTTCGCCACCGACCGGAAGGCGGGCGACGAGATGGCCGAGATCAAGCGCCTGTTCACGCCGGAGTTCCGCAACCGGCTCGACGCGGTCATCTCCTTCGCCGCGCTCGACGAGGCGGTCATCCTGCGCGTGGTCGACAAGTTCCTCATGCAGCTCGAGGCCCAGCTCGCCGAGAAGAAGGTCGAGGCCCAGTTCACCGAGGCGCTCAAGAAGTACCTGGCGAAGAACGGCTTCGACCCGCTCATGGGCGCGCGGCCCATGGCCCGCCTCATCCAGGACACGATCCGCCGCGCGCTCGCCGACGAGCTGCTTTTCGGCCGGCTCGCCGGCGGGGGGCGCGTCACGATCGACGTCGACGCCGAGGGCAAGGTGCGGCTCGACATCGCCACGGCGGCGCCCTCGGGCGAGCCGGTGCCTGCCGCCGGCTGACCGGGCCCCGCTTCCTCCTCCTCCCTACCCCCTTCGGGGGATACTCCCCCACCCCTCGGGGTGGGTTTACAGGGGCTCGCGCACCCGGATACTCTCGGGAAGCGCCAATAACCCCAGGAGGAGCAAGCCCATGATGAGAACCGCGCGGTACCTAGCGGCGGCGGCAGCTACGCTGGCGACCGGCTTCGCCGTCGCGCAGCAGCCCGCCCCGCCCGCCTTCGCCGCATCCAACCTCAGCCCCGCTGGCGTACGCGCCCTCGCCGCCAACTGCGCGGCGTGCCACGGCACGCACGGCAAGCCTGCCCCCGGCTCCACGCTCGCGGGACTCGCCGGCAAGCCGAAGGACGAATTGCTCACCGCCATGACCCAGTTCAAGCAGGGCAAGAAGCCGGCGACGGTGATGCACCAGCTCGCGAAGGGCTACTCCGACGAGGAGCTCGCCGCGCTGGCCGACCATTTCTCGAAGCAGGCCCGCTAGGCGAGAGGAGAACGACATGAGCATGCAAAGAAGGGATTTCCTCAAGGCGGGGGTGGCGGCCGCGGCAGCGGCAGGGCTCGCAGGCTGCGCCGGGATGCCCGGCGGCGGCACGAAGGCCCGCGTGGTGGTGGTCGGCGGCGGCTACGGCGGCGCGACGGCGGCCAAGTACATCCGGCTGCTCGACCCCTCGATCGAGGTCGTGCTGGTCGAGCCCAACGAGGCGTTCGTCTCGTGCCCGATCTCGAACCTCGTGCTGGGCGGGTTCAAGACGATGGCGGACATCACGACGCCCTACACCGGTCTCGCCGCCAACCACGGCGTGCGGATCGTGCGCGACATGGCCACGGCCATCGACGCGGACCGCAAGCAGGTGCGGCTGGCCAAGGGAGAGACGCTTTCCTACGACCGCGTCATCGTCTCCCCGGGCATCGACTTCATCGCCGGCGCCATCCCCGCGCTCGCCTCGGCCGACGCGCAGGAGCGGGTTCCGCACGCCTGGAAGGCCGGCCCGCAGACCGTGGCGCTGCGCCGCCAGCTCGAGGCGATGCGCGACGGCGGCGTCTACGTGCTCGCCATCCCGCAGGCGCCCTACCGGTGCCCGCCCGGGCCCTACGAGCGCGCCTGCCAGGTCGCGGCCTACTTCAAGGCGAGGAAGCCGAGGTCCAAGGTGCTCATCCTGGACGCGAACGCCGACGTCACCTCGAAGGGGCCGCTGTTCAAGAAGGCCTGGGCGGAGCTCTACCAGGGCATCGTCGAGTACCGCGGCAACAGCCGGGCGGTCGACGTCGACCTGCGCGGCGGTGCCGTGAAGCTCGAGTTCGACGACGTCAAGGGCGACGTCCTCAACGTCGTGCCGCCGATGAAGGCCGGCGCCATTGCCGACCGCTTCATCACGGCGAACAACCGCTGGTGCGGCGTCGACTGGCTCACTTTCGAGTCGCAGGCCGCCAAGGGCGTGCACATCCTCGGCGATGCCACCCTCAGCGCGCCGGTGATGCCCAAGTCGGGGCACATGGCCAACGGGCACGGCAAGGCCTGCGCCGCTGCGGTGGTGGCGCTCCTGAACGGCGAGGCGCCCAATCCCGCGCCCACGCTCACCAACACCTGCTACAGCTTCGTGTCGGAGTCCGAGGTCGTCCACGTCGCGTCGGTGCACAAGTACGACACGAACGACCGCACCTTCAAGACGGTGCCGGGCTCGGGCGGGGTCTCCGCAGGCCGAAACGAGCTGGAGGCGGGGTACGCGCTCAACTGGGCGCGCAACATCTGGGCCGACACGCTCACCTGAAATCCGGCGTTTGCGGCAAGGTGGACGGGCCGCCTTCGGGCGGCCCGTTTCACTTCGCGGGGGAAGGCACTCAGGGCGCCGAGGCGAGGAACTCCGCCAGCGCCTTGACCTCGAATTCCGTGAGCTTGGAGGCGATGGCGTGCATGACCGCGTTGTCGTTGGTGCGCGTGCGCTTGTTGAATTCCTTCAGCTGCCCCTCGATGTAGGGCGCCTGCTGGCCCGCCAGCCGCGGCAGCGTCTCGGTGCCGTGGGCGGAAGGGCCGTGGCACCCGGAGCAGGCAGCGACGCCCGAGAACGGGTTGCCCTTCGCGTAGAGGTAGCGCCCCACGGCCGCGAGCTCCGCGTCGGCGGGGGCGTGGGGGTCGGCCTTCTGCGCGGCGAAGAACGCGCCGAGGTCGGCCATGTCGGCCTCGGTGAGCCCGGCGACCATGCCGTTCATCGTCGTTCCCTTGCGCGCGCCCGTCTGGAAGTCGCGCAGCTGCTTGGCGACGTAGGTCGCGTTCTGCGTGGCGAGCCGCGGGAAGACCTCGCTCGAGCTCTCGCCTTCCATGCCGTGGCAGAGGAAGCACCGGCCGGCGACGATCTTCCTGGCACGGTCGAGATCGGCCGCGGCCGCCGCGGGAGCGGCGAGAACGAGGGCGACGAGGGCGGCGCAGAGGAACGGGCGGGGCATCATCATGGCGGGGTCGCGCGTCGCGGGGTCATCGGGGCAGTGGCCTCACGATTGTAGCAACCGGACGGCGCGGGGAATACGGGGTGCCTCACCGGTGTTGACCGCGTAAACTCACGCGTGGTGGATCCGATCGAACCCCGACAGCCGATGCAGGGCGCCGCGCGCGGTCCCATTCCCGTGGCGGGCGCCAGGCGCATCCTCGTGCTCTTTCCCGACGAGTGGGACCGCTCGATGGCCGCGCGCGCCGCGCCGGGCCACGAGTTCCTCTTCGAGGGCTTCGACCTCTTCCGCTTTCCCGGGAACGCGCGCCTCTTCACCTTCGACGTGCTGCGCTTCGTCGAGCGCCTGGCCCGGCGCTACGCCCGTTCCCGGCTCGATGGCATCGTCACCTCCGACGAGCAGTTCGGCCCGGTGGTCGCCTCCCTCCTCGGCGAGCGGCTCGGGCTGCCCCACACGCCGCTCGCCGCCGTCCTGACCGCGCAGCACAAGTACTACGCGCGCCGGGCGTTCGAGCGCGAGCTTCCCGAATGCAACCCGCGCTTCGGGCTCATCCGCCGCGACTTCCGTCGCCGGCGCGAGGTCCCGCTTCCCTTCCCGTTCTACGTGAAGCCGGTGAAGGCGGCCTACTCGGTGCTTGCGCGCCGCGTGGCCAGCTGGGCCGAACTCGACCGCCACGCACGCTTCTCCTGGCTCGAGGCGGCGATCATCGAGCGGCTGGTGAAGCCCTTCGGCGACGCGATGCGCGGGCTGCCCGGGTTCGAGGTCGACCCCTTCAGCCTCATCGCCGAGGAGGTGATCGACGGCTTCCAGGTCACCGTGAACGGCTTCGCGCGGGAGGGGCGGGTCACCATGCTCGGGGTCGTCGACTCGCTGATGTACCCGGGCACCGACCAGTTCCAGCGCTTCCAGTACCCATCGTGCCTTGCGGTGGAGCGGCAGGCCGCGGCCGAGGACGTCGCGCGGCGGGCGCTCGCGGCCGTCGGCTTCACGCACGGGATGTTCAACGTCGAGCTGCGCCTCTGCGCATCCACCGGGCACGCGAAGGTGATCGAGATCAACCCGCGCGCGGCGGGGCAGTTCTACGACCTCTTCGAGAGGGTCGACGGCTACAACCTCTTCGACGCGCTGCTCGCCCTGGAGTCGGGCGGCGAGCCGCGCGTGCGACGGCGGGAGGGGCGCGACGCCGTCGCCGCGAGCTTCGTGATGCGCGACCTGGCCGGGGAGGGGCTCTCGCGCTGGCCGCGACGCGGCGAGGTCGCGCGGCTGCGGAGCCGCCACCCGCATGCGCGCATCATGGTCTACGCGAAGCGCGGCGCCGACCTTCGCCGCGAGCTGAAATGGCTCGGCAGCTACCGCTACGCGGTGGCGAACCTGGGCGCGGCTTCTCCCGAGGCGCTCGCCGCGGCCTACCACGCCATCCACCGCGACATCGGCTTCCACCCGCGCGGCCGCCTCGTCGTGCCCGAGGCGATGCTGGGCGAGGCGACGGCGGACTAGGCCGGCGCCGAGCCTACTCCCGCAGCCAGGCCGCGTCGAAGTGCGGGCTGGTCCTCGCCGTGAGGACGTGGTCGCGCCACGCGCCGTCGATGTGGAGGTACTCGCGCGCGTAGCCCTCCTTCACGAACCCCAGCCGCTCGAGCAGGCGCGCGCTTCGCTCGTTCTCGGGCCGGTAGTTGGCCATCACGCGGTGCAGGCGCATCTCGCCGAACGCGTAGCCGATGGCGGCCTCCAGCGCCTCGCGCATGAGGCCGCGGCCCTCGTGCCGCCGGGCGACCTGGTAGCCCAGCACGCAGGCGCGGAACGGCCCGCGCGCGACCTGCGTGAAGCTGCAGGTGCCGGCCACCTCCGTCGCCTCGCCAGGCACCAGGAGCACCCAGCGCGCGCTCGTGCCGGCGGCGAATTCCTTCTCGAAACCCGGGAGCTGGCGTGCCCAGTGGTCGGCCCCAAGGCCGCCCGGCGGGGGCGTCGGCGACCAGGGCTTCAGGTGGTCCGCGAAGTTCTCGGCGAAGAAGCGCGCGAGCGGCTCCTCCAGCCCGGGGCGCGCGATGACGAGCCGCAGGCGCGCGGTGAGGAGCGTCGGGAATTCCACGGCGCCCGGCAGCGCCTCAGGCCGAGAAGACGCGCCAGTGCGCCGGCCAGCCGTCCGTGGGCGGGCGCCTGAATCCGCTCTTGGCGAAGAGGTGCCAGCGCCCGATCACGTAGGCGATGAGGGTGGTCGCATAGGCGGCCACGTCCCAGTCCGCGGGGAGCCTGCCGGCGGTGACCGCCAGCCGCGCGCTCTGGCGAAGGCTCGCTTCCAGCCGGTCGACCAGCTGGTTCACGCGCAGCTGCAGGCGCTCGTCCTCGTTCACCAGCGCGTCGCCCGTCAGCACGCGCGTCATGCCCGGGTTCTTCTGGGCGAAGGCGAGGAGCGCCAGCAGGATCGCCTCCACCTGCTTCATCGCGTCCGCCTCGTCGGCCTGGATGCGGTTCACGAGCGAGAAGAGCGACTGCTCGATGAACTCGATCAGCCCCTCGAACATCTGCGCCTTGCTCGCGAAGTGGCGGTAGAGCGCGGCCTCGGAGACGTCGAGGCGCGCGGCGAGCAGCGCGGTCGTCACGCGCTCAGCCTTGGGCTCCTCGAGCATGGAGGCCAGCGTCTGCAGGATCTGGGCCTTGCGCTCCCCGGTCTTCGCCATGGGTCTCCCTCGTGCCTAGCGGCGCCCGCCGAGGATGGACCCCAGCACGCCGCGGATGATGCGCCGGCCGACCTCGCTGCCGATGGCGCGGGCCGCGCTCTTGGCGGCGGCTTCCATCGGCGACTCGCGCGTGCGGCCCTTCGGTGCCGCCTGCCCGCCGGGAAGGCCCAGCTTGCCGAGGATGCCGCCGAGCATGCCTTCGTCCTGCGCCGGCGCGGCGGCGCCCGCCTCGCCCGCCGCGGCGCCGGCACGGCCGCCCGCGCGCGCGGCGAGGACCTCGTAGGCGGACTCGCGGTCGACGGCCTTCTCGTAGTGCCCCGCCACGAGCGAGGCGGCGATGACGGCCCGCCGCTCCTCGGGCGAGAGCGGCCCGATGCGCGAGCGCGGCGGCACGACGTAGGCGCGCTCCACCGGGTGGGGCCGCCCCTTCTCGTCCAGGAACGACACGAGCGCCTCGCCCACCACCAGCTCGGTGATCGCCTTCTCGACGTCCAGCCCCGGGCTCTGGCGGAAGGTGGTGGCGGCGGCCTTCACGGCCTTCTGGTCGCGCGGCGTGAACGCGCGCAGCGCGTGCTGGATGCGGTTGCCGAGCTGGCCCAGCACCGTGTCCGGGACGTCCAGCGGGTTCTGCGTGATGAACCACACGCCCACGCCCTTCGAGCGCACGAGCCGGACCACCTGCTCGATGCGGTCCAGGAGCTCCTTGGGCGCGTCGTCGAAGAGCAGGTGCGCCTCGTCGAAGAAGAAGACGAGCTTGGGCTTCTCGGGGTCGCCCACCTCCGGCAGCTGCTCGAAGAGCTCGGAGAGGAGCCACAGGAGCAGGGTCGCGTAGACGCGCGGGCTGGCGAGCAGCTTGTCGGCGGCCAGGATGTTCACCACGCCCCGGCCGACGACGGTCTGCATGAGGTCTTCGAGGGCGAGCGCGGGCTCGCCGAAGAACTTCTCGCCGCCCTGGCTCTCGAGGGCGAGGAGCCCGCGCTGGATCGCGCCGATGCTCGCCGTCGAGAGGTTGCCGTACTGCGTGCGCAACTGCGCCGCGTTGTCGCCCGCGTGCTGGAGCAGCGCGCGCAGGTCCTTGAGATCGAGGAGCGCGAGACCGGCGTCGTCGGCGATCTTGAAGACGGCCGCGAGGACGCCCGACTGCGTCTCGTTGAGGTTGAGGATGCGCGCGAGCAGGAGCGGCCCCATCTCCGAGACCGTGGAGCGCACCGGGTGGCCCTGCTCGCCGAAGACGTCCCAGAAGGCCACCGGCGCGGCGAGGGGCGTGCGCCCCTCGATCCCCAGCATCTTCAGGCGCTCCTCGACCTTTCGGTTCGCGCCGGCGGGCGCGGCGAGCCCCGCGAGGTCGCCCTTCACGTCCGACATGAACACGGGAACGCCGATGGCGCTCAGCGCCTCGGCCACGGCCTGCAGGGTGACGGTCTTGCCGGTGCCGGTGGCGCCGGCGATGAGGCCGTGGCGGTTGGCCATGCCCGGCAGCAGGCCCAGTTCAATGCCGGATTTCGCGACGACGAGAGGGGGCAGCACGGGCGGGCTCGGGGCGGAGGGACGGTGCCGGGGATGTTACCATTAGGCCCCTCGAAACTGAATTCGCGGCGAAGACCCATGGCAGGCCACAGCAAGTGGGCGAACATCCAGCATCGCAAGGGGCGGCAGGACGCCAAGCGCGGCAAGATCTTCACCCGCCTCATCAAGGAAATCACCGTGTCGGCGCGCATGGGCGGGGGCGACCCGGCGATGAACCCGCGGCTCCGGCTCGCCGTCGACAAGGCGACCGAGAACAACATGCCCAAGGACAACATCGAGCGCGCCATCAAGCGCGGCACCGGCGACCTGGAGGGCGTGAGCTACGAGGAGATCCGCTACGAGGGCTACGGCATCGGGGGCGCGGCCGTGATCGTCGACTGCCTCACCGACAACCGCACGCGCACCGTCGCGGACGTGCGGCACGCGTTCTCCAAGCACGGCGGCAACCTCGGCAGCGACGGCTCGGTGGCCTTCCTCTTCAAGCACTGCGGGCAACTCGTCTTCGCGCCCGGCACGCCGGAGGAGAGGCTCCTCGACGCGGCCCTCGAGGCCGGCGCCGAGGACGTGGTCGCGAACGACGATGGCTCCATCGAGGTGATCACCGGGCCCTACGACTTTCCCGGCGTGAAGGCCGCCCTGGAGAAGGCGGGCTTCAAGGCGGAGGTGGCGGAAGTCACCATGAAGCCCGCCACGGAGACCGTCCTCGAGGGCGAGGACGCCGTGCGCATGCAGAAGCTCCTCGACGCGCTCGAGTCCCTCGACGACGTGCAGGAGGTCTTCACCTCCGCCGCGATGGACGAGGCGGCGTAGGCCGGCCTTGCGCATCCTCGGCATCGACCCGGGCCTGCGCGTGACCGGATTCGGCGTCGTCGACCGCGAGGGGCAGCGCCTCGCGTACGTGACGAGCGGCTGCGTCCGCACGCGCGACGCGGACGAGATGGCCGCGCGTCTCGCGACCCTGCTCGAGGGGCTGGGCGAGGTGATCGCGGCCAACCGCCCCGACGAGGTCGCCATCGAGAAGGTGTTCGTGAACATGAACCCGCAGACGAGCCTGCTGCTGGGCCAGGCGAGGGGGGCGGCGTTCTCGGCGGCCGTGCTCGCTCGCCTGCCGGTGGCCGAGTACACGGCCGGCCAGGTGAAGCAGGCCGTCGTCGGCAAGGGGCGCGCGGCCAAGGACCAGGTGCAGGAGATGGTGACGCGCCTGCTGCGGCTGCCGGGCCGGCCCTCGCCGGATGCGGCCGACGCGCTCGCCTGCGCCATCTGCCACGCCCACGGCGGCCTCGGGCTCGGGGCGCTCGCCACGCGGGGCCTGCGCATGCGCCGCGGGAGGCTCGCGTGATCGGCCGCATCGCCGGCACGCTCGTCGAGAAGAGCCCGCCGCAGGTGGTGGTGATGGCCCACGGCGTGGGCTACGAGATCGACGTGCCGATGAGCACCTTCTACAACCTGCCGCGCACCGGGGAGCCGGTGGAGCTCCTCACGCACCTCGTCGTGCGCGAGGACGCGCACCTGCTCTACGGCTTCCTCACCGGCGCCGAGCGCGCCGCCTTCCGGCAGCTGCTGCGCGTGAGCGGGGTGGGCCCGAAGGTGGCGCTCGCCGTGCTCTCCGGCCTCTCGGTGGACGACCTCGCGGCCGCGGTGGCAGCGCAGGACGCGGCGAGCCTCACGCGCGTGCCGGGCATCGGCAAGAAGACGGCCGAGCGGCTGGTGCTGGAGCTGCGCGACAAGCTGCCCACGGCGCTGCCGGCGGCGAAGTCCGCGGCGCCGCACGCGCCCGACGTCCTCAATGCGCTCCTCGCCCTTGGCTATAATTCCCGCGAGGCGGCGGCCGCGACCCGCGACCTGCCGGCCGACCTCGCGCTCGCCGACGCGATCCGCCAGGCGCTCAAGGTGCTCGCCAAGCCGTGATCGAAACCGACCGCCTGATGACCGGTGCCCCGGCCTCGCCGCAGGAGGAAGGCGAGGAGAGGGCGCTTCGCCCGCGCCAGCTGTCGGAGTACGTCGGCCAGGCGAAGATCCGCGAGCAGCTCGAGATCTTCATCGCCGCCGCGAGGAACCGCGGCGAGGCCCTCGACCACGCGCTGCTCTTCGGCCCGCCGGGGCTGGGCAAGACGACGCTTGCGCACATCATCGCCCGCGAGATGGGCGTGAACCTGCGCCAGACCTCCGGCCCGGTGCTCGAGCGCCCGGGCGACCTCGCGGCGCTGCTCACCAACCTCGAGCCGCGCGACGTGCTCTTCATCGACGAGATCCACCGGCTGAACCCCGTGGTCGAGGAGATCCTCTACCCGGCGCTGGAGGACTACCAGATCGACATCATGATCGGCGAGGGCCCGGCCGCGAGGAGCGTGAAGCTGGACCTCCCGCCCTTCACGCTGGTCGGGGCGACCACGCGGGCGGGCATGCTCACCAACCCGCTGCGCGACCGCTTCGGAATCGTGGCGCGGCTGGAGTTCTACACGCCCGACGAGCTCACGCGCATCGTTACGCGCTCCTCCGGGCTGCTGGCCATGTCGATCGAGGCCGGCGGCGCGGTCGAGATCGCGCGCCGCTCGCGCGGCACGCCGCGAATCGCCAACCGGCTGCTCAGGCGCGTGCGCGACTTCGCGGAGGTGAAGCACGACGGGCAGGTCACCGCCGAGGTCGCGGACCTCGCGCTGCGCATGCTCGACGTCGACGCGATCGGGCTGGACCTCCAGGACAGGAAGCTCCTGCTCGCCATCGTCGAGAAGTTCGGCGGCGGGCCGGTGGGCGTGGACAACCTCGCGGCGGCCATCGGCGAGGAGCGCGACACGATCGAGGACGTGCTCGAGCCCTTCCTCATCCAGCAGGGCTACCTGCAACGCACGCCGCGCGGGCGCATCGCGACGGCGCTCACCTACCGCCACTTCGGGCTGGCGGGCGGGCCGGCCCCGGCCGGGGGGCTCTTCGAGTGACGCGCGCCGCCGCGAGGCCCGCGCGCCTGCAGCCCGAGCTCTTCGCGTACTCGTTCCCCGTGCGCGTGTACTTCGAGAACACCGACGCGGGCGGCGTGGTCTACCATGCCGAGTACCTCAAGTTCCTCGAGCGCGCGCGCACCGAGTGGCTGCGGCACCTGGGCTACGACCACCAGGCGCTCGCGAGGAACCATCGCATCGTGTTCGTGGTCACCCAGGCGGTGGCGGATTTCCTGAAGCCCGCGCGGCTGGACGACAACCTCGCCGTGAGCGTGCAGCTGGAGTCGCTCGGCAAGGTGCGCTGCGTCTTCGTCCAGGAGATCCGCCGCGAGGCCGACCTCCTCTTGCGCGCGAAGGTCACCGTCGCCTGCGTCACCGGGGAGCACTTCAAGCCCGCCGAGATCCCCGAGGCCCTGCGCCGCAAGATGCAGGCCTCGCTCTAGGAAAGCCGAGGACAGAGATGATCGTAAGCCACGACCTCACCATCGTCGCGATGATCGCGAACGCGAGCATCGTCGTGAAGGCCGTCATGGCGACGCTCGCGCTCGCGTCCCTCTTCTCGTGGACCTACATCTTCATGAAGGTCTTCGCGCTGCGCCGCGCGCACCGGCAGGCCGAGGACTTCGAGCGCGAGTTCTGGGGCGGCTCGGACCTCGTGGGGCTCTACCAGCGCGCCGCCGGCGGGCGCTACGCCGCCGCTGGCATGGAGCGCATCTTCGAGGCCGGCTTCAAGGAGTTCCTCAAGCTCAAGGGCCGCGCCGGCGCCGACGTCTCGGCGCTGATGGACGGCACGCGGCGGGCGATGAAGGCCACGCTGCAGCGCGAGGTCGACGCGCTCGAGTCGCACCTGTCGTTCCTCGCGACCGTGGGCTCGGTGAGCCCGTACATCGGGCTCTTCGGCACGGTGTGGGGGATCATGAACGCCTTCCGCGGGCTCTCCAACGTGGCGCAGGCCACCCTCGCGCAGGTCGCACCCGGCATCGCCGAGGCGCTGGTGGCCACGGCGATCGGCCTCTTCGCCGCCATCCCGGCCGTGATCGCCTACAACCGCTTCGCCCACGACATCGACCGCCTCGCCGGGCGCTACGAGAGTTTCATGGAGGAACTCACGAACATCCTGCAGCGCCAGGCGCACCAGCCGGAGCGATGAGCGTGAGGCGCCGGCGCGCGATGAGCGAGATCAACGTCGTGCCCTACATCGACGTGATGCTGGTGCTGCTCATCATCTTCATGGTGGCCGCCCCGCTGATCAACCCGGGCCAGATCGACCTGCCGCAGGTGGGGGCGAAGCTCGACCCGGCCGTGGCGCCGCTGGAAGTGCGCGTGCGCGAGAACGGCGAGCTCTCGGTCGTGGACCGCGCGCGCTCCCCCGACGAACTCCTCGTGAAGCGCGGCGACCTCCTCGCGATCGTGCGCCGCGCCCAGGAGGGCGCCGCCGACCGCGCCGTCGTGATCGCCGGCGACCGCAACGTCCGCTACGAGGAGGTCCTGCGCGTCATGGACATCCTGCAGCGGGGGCAGGTGAAGCGCGTCGGGCTCCTCGCGCGCCCGGCGCCGTAGGCGAGCCGGTGAAGCCCGCGGCGCGCAAGCCCGAGCGGCCTCGAGAGCCGGGGAGGATCCGCTCCGTCCTGCTCGCGCTCGCCGTGCACGGCGCGTTCTTCGCGCTGATCGTCTTCGGCGTCACGTGGCAGAGCCGGCCCACGCCGCCCCTGCAGGCCGAGCTGTGGGACAAGCTCCCGCCCGGCCCGCCCGCCGCCGCGCCGAAGGCCGACCCGGCCCCGCCCGAGCCGGAGCCCGCGAAGCCCGCCCCCGAGCCCCCGAAGCCCGAGCCCCCGAAGCCCGAGCCGCCCAAGGCGGAGCCCAAGCCCGAGCCCCCGAAGCCCGACCCTGCAATCGCGGAGCGCAAGGAACGCGAGAAGAAGGAACGGGAGAGGAAGGAGGCGGAGCGGCGCGAGCAGGAGAAGAAGGAGCTCGCGAGAAAGGAGCAGGAGCGCAAGGAGCGCGAGGCGAGGGCCGCGGCGGAGGCGAAGGCGCGGGCGAAGGCGGCGGCGGAAGCGAAGGCCAAGGCGGAAGCCGAAGCCCAGGCGAAGGCGGCGGCCGAGGCGGCCACGCAGGCGAGGCTCTCCGAGATCGACCGTTACCGCGGCAGGATCCGCGATAAGATCCGCGGCAAGGCCAACGTCCCGGACACGGTGCGCGGCAATCCCGAGGTGCAGGTCCGCATCACCATCCTGCCCGGCGGCGAGGTCCTGGACGCGCGGGTCGTGAAGGCGAGCGCCAACCGCGTCTACGACGAGGCCATCCTGCGCGCGATCCGCAGCGCCTCCCCGCTGCCCGTTCCGCCGGCCAGCTCGGAACTTTTCCCGACTTTCCGCGACCTTATCCTCAACTTCGAGCACGAACGCTAGCCGGGCCGACCGCCCGCCAAGAGGCCCCACCGCATGATCCGCCAACTCGCCGCCTGCCTCCTCGCCCTCGCCGCCCTCGGCGCGCGGGCGCAGCTCACGATCGACATCACGACGTCCGGCGGGCGCCAGGTCCCCGTGGCCATCCTGCCCTTCGCGGGCGAGTCCGCGCAGCCGCAGGCCGTGAGCCCCGTGGTGGGAGCGGACCTCGCGCGCACCGGCCTCTTCCGCCTCGTGAACACGGTGGGCGTGAGCCCGGTGCCCACCGAGCCCTCGGAGGTGAACTTCGTCGACTGGCAGGCGCGGGCGTCGGAGGCGCTCGTGATCGGCAAGGTCGAGCCGCAGGCCGACGGCCGCGTGGAGGTGCGCTTCCGGCTCTTCGACGTGCAGAAGCAGTCGCAGCTCGCGAGCTTCTCCTACGTCGTGGCGCCCGCGCAGCTGCGCGCCACCGCCCACCGCATCGCCGACGTGATCTACGAGAAGCTCACGGGCGAGAAGGGCGTCTTCTCCACCAAGATCACCTACGTGGTCAAGCGCGGCACGCGATACGAGCTGCAGGTGGCCGACGCCGACGGCGCCAACGCGCAGGCGGTGCTCGCCTCCAACGAGCCGATCATCTCCCCGGCGTGGTCGCCCGACGGCAGCCGCATCGCCTATGTGTCCTTCGACCAGAAGAAGCCCATCGTCGTGGTGCAGAACCTCGCGCAGGGAACCACGCGCGTCGTGGCGAGCTTCTGGGGCAACAACAGCGCGCCCGCCTGGTCGCCGGACGGCACTCGCCTGGCGGTGACGCTCACGAAGGACGACATCGCGCAGATCTACGCGATCCCCGCCGCGGGCGGCGAGCCGCGGCGACTGACGGTCACGCCCGCCATCGACACGGAGGCGAACTTCTCGCCGGACGGCAAGTGGATCGCCTTCACCTCCGACCGCGGCGGCTCGCCGCAGATCTACCGGATGCCCGCCGAGGGCGGCCCGGCGCAGCGCCTCACCTTCGAGGGCACCTACAACGTGCGCCCGCGCTTCAGCCCCGACGGCAAGTCGATCGCCTTCGTGCAGCGCGAGTCGGGGAAGTTCCGCATCGCCGTGCTGGAGGTCGACACGGGGCAGGTGACCGTGCTCACCGACGGCACGCTCGACGATTCGCCCACCTACGCGCCCAACGGCAAGATGATCCTCTACGAGGCGCAGGTGGGCGGCCGCGGCCAGCTCGCGGCGGTGTCGAGCGACGGCCGCGTGCGCCAGCGCCTCGTGTCGTCGGCCGGCGACGTGCGCGATCCCGCGTGGGGACCGTTGCCTACGAACTGAGCGGGGCGCAGAATCCCGCTTTCCGTGCAATGAGCGCATCACCCGAAAGGAGCCAGCCGTGAAGAAGATCGCATTGAGCATCGTTGTGGCCTCCCTCGTCGCCGCGTGCGGCAGCCAGGAGGTCAAGAAGGACGTGCCGGTCGCCGACCGCACGACGCCCACGACCCAGCCTTCGCGGCCCGCGACCTCGACCACGACCTCGCCGACGACCCAGCCGGCGATCGCGGCCAACCCGCTCACCGACCCGAAGAACATCCTCTCCAAGCGCAGCGTCTACTTCGATTTCGACTCCAACGTCGTGAAGGACGAGTTCCGTCCCGTCGTTCAGGCGCACGCGCGCTACCTGGTCGACAAGAAGGACGCGAGGATCCGCGTCGAGGGCAACTGCGACGAGCGCGGCAGCCGCGAGTACAACCTCGCCCTCGGCCAGCGCCGCGCCGAGGCCGTGAAGCGCGTGATGACCGTGCTGGGCGTGCAGGAGGGGCGCATCGAGACCGTGAGCTTCGGCGAGGAGAAGCCCGCCGCCGCGGGCCACGACGAGGCCGCCTGGGCGCAGAACCGCCGCGGCGACATCAAGTATGCGGGCGAGTAGCACCCGGCTCGCGGCGGCGGCCTTCGCCGCCGCCGCCGGCCTCGCCCACGCCGGGCTCTTCGACGACGACGAGGCGAGGAAGCGCATCGAGGACATGCGCGCCGCGCAGGAGAAGAGCGCGAAGGAGACCGGCGATCGCCTCGCGCGCATAGAGGAGAGCATCCGCAACATCGGCGTGGTGGAGCTCCTTCGGCAGATCGAGACGCTCAACGCCGAGATCGCGCGGCTGCGCGGTGCCAACGAGGTGCTCGCGAACCAGGTGGAGCAGGTGCAGAAGCGCCAGCGCGACTTCTACCTCGACCTCGACTCGCGGCTGAAGCGTGGAGGGCGTGCCGGCGGCGCAGCCGGCCAGCGCGCCGGACGCGGCGGCGCCCCGGCGGTCGCGGCGGCCGACCCCGCGGCCGCGGCGCCGAAGCCCCCGTCCAAGGAGGAGCAGGCGCGCGAGGTGAAGGCCTACGACGCCGCCTCCGGGCTCTTCCGCCGCAACGACTTCGCCTCCGCGGCCGAGGCCTTCCGCGCCTTCCTCAAGGACTTCCCGCAGAGCGCGCTCGCGCCCAACGCCACCTACTGGATCGGCATCTGCCAGGCCGCGCTCAAGGACTACAAGGGCGCGCTGGCGACGCAGGAAGGGCTCATCAGCCGCTTCCCGCAGTCGCCCAAGGCGCCGGACGCGCTGCTCGCGATCGCCGCCATGCAGGCCGAGCAGGGCGACCAGGGCTCGGCCCGCAACACGCTGGAGGACATCATCGCCCGCTATCCGGCCTCGGAAGCCGCCGGCAAGGCGCGCACGCGCCTGGCGGCCACGCGGCGCTAGGGGGAGGCGCGGCCGTGCCGCGTGCCGTCGTCCTCCTCTCCGGAGGGCTCGACTCCGCCACGGTGCTCGCGATGGCGCGCGAGGAAGGGCTCGACTGCCACGCCCTCTCCGTCGACTACGGGCAGCGCCACCGCGCGGAGCTCGTCGCGGCGGCGGCCGTGGCCCGGGCCCTGGGCGCGATCGAGCACCGCATCGCGCGCGTGGACCTCGGCCTGTTCGGCGGCTCGGCCCTCACCGACCGGTCGATCGCGGTTCCCGTGGAGCCGACGGCCGGCATCCCCGTCACCTACGTGCCGGCGCGCAACACCATCTTCCTCGCCCTCGGGCTCGCCTTCGCGGAGGTGATCGAGGCCGACGCGATCTACACCGGCGCCAATGCCGTGGACTACTCCGGCTACCCGGACTGCCGCCCGGAGTACCTCGCGGCCTTCGAGGCCATGGCGAACCTCGCCACGAAGCGGGCCGCCGAGGGCTCGCCCATCGCCATCCGCGCCCCGATCGTGCGCTTCTCCAAGGCGGACATCGTGCGCCGGGGCACGGGGCTGGGCGTGGACTTCTCCCTCACGGTGTCCTGCTACGACGCGGACGAGGCGGGCCGCGCCTGCGGGCGCTGTGACGCCTGCCGCCTGCGCCGGGAGGGGTTCGCGGCCGCGGGCCTCGCCGACCCGACGCGCTACCGCCCCGGGGCGGGCGCCTGAGGCCCTGCCCATCCGGGTAGGGCATCCCCCCCTTCGGAGGGATGGGCCGGCGGCGGGGCATTCCCAATAATGGACGACCTACCCGGGAGCCCCCCATGAGCACTGCCGCCTCGAACCTGCCCGCCGTCGTCGCCTGGTCCGGCTTCGCCATCGCGTTCGTCTTCGGCGCCGTGGCGCAGCGCACCAACTTCTGCACCATGGGGGCGATCTCCGACATCGTGAACATGGGCAGCTGGGGCCGCATGCGCATGTGGATGCTCGCCATGGCCGTGGCCATCGCCGGCGCCGCGGCGCTGCAGCTCGCGGGCCAGGTCGATCTCTCGAAGTCGATCTACACGCGGCCGAGCTTCGCGTGGCTCTCCTACCTCGTCGGCGGCTTCACCTTCGGCGTGGGCATGACGCTCGGCTCCGGGTGCGGCAACAAGACGCTGGTTCGCATCGGCGCGGGCAACCTGAAGAGCGTCGTGGTGCTCGCCTTCCTCGCGATCTCCGCCTACATGACGATGAAGGGGCTCTTCGGCATCTGGCGCGTGCGGCTGCTCGAGCCCGCGGCCATCGACCTCGCGGCGCGGGGGCTCGCGGGCCAGGACCTGCCCTCGATCGTCTCCGCCGTGGCCGGGCTCGACCGCAAGGCCGCGTACGCGGGCGTGGCGGGCGTGGCGGCGCTGGCGCTCGCGGCCTTCGCCTTCAAGGACCGCGACTTCCGCACCGACTTCGACCACGTGCTGGGCGGCGTGGTCCTGGGCGCGCTCATCGTGGCCGGCTGGTACGTGACCGGCCACGTCGGCTTCGGCGAGAACCCCGACACGCTGGAGACGGTGTTCTTCGGCACCAACAGCCGCACGATCGAGTCGCTCTCGTTCGTGGCGCCCGCGGCGTACCTGCTCGAGATCCTGCTGCTGTGGAGCGACGCCTCGCTCGCCTTCACCTTCACGATCATGCTCGCCCTCGGGGTGGTCGCGGGCTCGGCCGCCTACTCGCTCGCCACGCGCACCTTCCGCTGGGAGGGCTTCGCCTCCGCCGAGGACACCGCCAATCACGTGGTGGGCGGGATCCTCATGGGCTTCGGCGGCGTGACGGCGCTGGGGTGCACGATCGGGCAGGGGATCACCGGCATCTCGACCCTCGCGCTGGGCTCGGTCGTCACCACGCTCGCCATCGTCGCGGGCTCGTGGGCGACGATGAAGTACCAGTACTGGCGCCTCATGCGCGAGGCCTGAGGGCCCGCCCGGTTTGACCCGGTTTCGCCCGGAAAGCTATAATCTCGCGTTTTCCGGGGCGTTAGCTCAGTTGGTAGAGCAGCGGACTTTTAATCCGTTGGTCACTGGTTCGAATCCAGTACGCCCTACCAGGATCTCCTGGGGGGCGCAGAAGGCTCCCGTCGCTTCATCCCGGGTCGTTAGCTCAGCTGGTAGAGCAGCGGACTCTTAATCCGTTGGTCGAAGGTTCGAATCCTTCACGGCCCACCAATTCCCCTTCGCCCGGCCCCGCGCCGGGCGAGCCCCGGCCCCGCAGCGAAGGCGCCATGCCCCAGCTCGCCGACCTCCTCGACGACAACGCCGCGTTGCAGGCGACCCATGCGATCCTCGCGGGCGCCGGCCGCGCCACGGCCGGCATCGAGCAGGCGCTGCGGCTCGTCCGGGACATCGCGAACGCGACCCCGCACGAGGACACGCGCCGCGCTTGCGCGGTGGCCGAGGCGGCGCTGCAGGGGCTGCCCCGCGACGACTCGCCCGCGGCCTGGCAGGCGACGCTCGCCCGCGAGGGCGCTTCGCGCGCACAGCCGGAGACATCGCTCGCCGAGCGCGAGGTGCTGCTCGTGCGCCGCCAGTTCCTGCGCGACCGCCTCGCCGGGCCCGCCGCGCCGGCCATGCCGCGCATCGCGCACCTCGTGAAGACGGACGGCAGCCCGGGCGACCTGCCGCTCCTCCCGTACCTCTGCTACCGAAGCATCCTCGCGCAATGCGCCGGCTGGCGATTCGTGTTGCACGCCCCGGCACGACCGCGCGGCCCGCGCTGGGAAGCGCTCCTGCCTCACCTCGACCTCGACATCGCGGCGCCGCCGCAGTGGCTCGGCGACCGGCGGCTCGTCGCCGCGGCCCACCAGTCCGACGTGTGGCGCGTGAAGTCGCTCGTCCGGGAAGGCGGCTTCTACTTCGACTGGGACCTGCTGCTCCTGCGCGCGCCGGAGGGCCTGCGCGGCGAGGCGTGCGTGATGGCGCTGGAGCGCCGGGAGAGGGCTTCGACGAAGTCCTCGGCGTGTCGGCCATCGGCGCGCGGGCGGGAAGCGCGTTCCTCGAAGCCTGGCTCGAGGCGATGCCGGCCGTGTACGACCCGTCCCGCTACGTGGCCCACTCGACGGTGCTTGCCCGCCGCCTCGCGATGCGCCACCCCTCGCTCGTGCGGGTGCTCGGGCACCGCGCGTTCTACCACCCGGGCTGGACGGAGCCGGCGATGGCATGGCTCCTCGATCCCGCGCAGCGCCTGCCGCCGGATGAACTTCACGGGGCGCTGGCGGACTGCACGGGCATCCACCTCTTCTGCTCGCACGCGAACTTCCTGCGCCGGACGCGCGATTTCACAGGCGCGACATCGAGCGGCCGCGCTGCAACCTCGCGACGCTCATGCAGCCGTACCTCTGACCGCACCCGCCGCCCGCTCGCGGCAGGCGCGCTACGACCGCGGCCGCGTGCCCGCGCCGTCGCCCAGGGGGCTCGCGCGCATCCGCGCGCGCAGCGAGAGGCGCAGCGCGCCGCGCCGCGCTGCGTCCCGCGCCAGGGCGGATGCGAGGGCGGCGTACTCGCGCGGCGTGCGCGCGACGAGATCGTCCAACCCCACGCTGGCGAGGATCGCCGCGACCTGCCGCGAGGCCGGCGCGACCCCGGCCATCGTCACCACCGGCACGCCCATCCAGAGAGCGGCGCACGCGGCGTGGGCGTCGCCGGCCGGGAACGGATCGAGCACGACGTCGACGCCGGCGTGCCCGGCGAGGTGGCCCGCTCACGGGACCGGCCCGCGCAGCCCGACCCGGGCGGGATCCGCGCCGTGCAACGCGAGGCGGCGCGCCAGCCGCTCGCGCACCCGCGGGTCGTTGAGGGCTGCGTCTCCGAGCAAGAGTCGCCCCTCCGGCACCGCGCGCAGGATCGTCCCCCATGCGTGGAGCGTCGCGCCGTCGAGGGACGCGAGGCTGCCGAAGCGGCCGAACACGGGCGGGCGTGATTCGGGAACGGCGGGCGAAGGCGCGTCCTCCGGCCCGGCCCAGGCGAAGGGACAGCGCTCGAGGACGCTGCCGCCGGAAAGGCGGTCGTCCAGGTCCAGCAGCCTGTCGACACCATCCTCGCGGATGCGCCGCGCCAGGGCCTCGTCGCCCTCGCCGTCCACGAAGGCCCATCGCGGCGCGGCGGCCATCATGGCCTCCGTCGCCGTGTCGCGTGCGCGCTGGCGCGCGTACACGCGCACCTCGTCGCCGCGCGCGGCGTGGCCGCGCAGGAGGGCGAGCAGGAACGGGGCTCGCGGGCCGTCGTGAAAGTCGGCGCCGATGTAACCGATGCGCGTCGCGTCGCCTGCGCCGGCAGGGTCCCGCGCGGCTCCGGCGAGCGTGGCTTCCCGTCGATCGGGGCGCAGGGCGCGCGCACGCGAGAAGGCGGCGCGCGAGTGCGCGGCATCGCCGCGATCCGCGAGGCAATGCCCGATGGCCTGCCAGGCATCCGCCCAGCCGGGCCGCAGCGCGAGCGCGCGCCGGTACGCATCGAGCGCCTCGCACGGCAGGCCCAGCCGCCGCAGCAGGTCGCCGCGCGCTGCATGGGCCGAAGGCGACGCGGGGTCGCGCGCGATCGCCGCCGCGGTCGTGGCGAGCGCCTCGTCGGTGTCGTCGGGAAGCATGGGCCGAGGTTACGCGGCGCGGCGGCGACCGTCACCCCGTGTGGCAGAATGGCGGGACGCAACGCCGCAGGGGCAACGATGGGACTCACGCAGGCCTGGCTTCGCGAATTCGGCGCCGACGCCGCGGCCTTCGCGGCGAGCGCGGCCCTGGTGGCGATCTACTACGCGGTCCTCCTCGCGCGCACCCGCCGCGATCCCACCGCGAGCATCCACGGCGTGAACGAGCTGGCCCGCGCCCTCTGGGTGAAGCACGTCATGGCCAATCCCGCCAAGGACGTGATGGCGGTGCAGACGCTGCGCAACTTCGTGATGGGGGCCTCGCTCATGGCGACGACGGCGGCGTTCCTGATCCTGGGCACGCTCACCCTCACCGGGCAGGCCGAGAACATCGCCCGCAGCTGGCACGTCTCCAGCCTCTACGGCTCGGCGTCGGCGGAGCTCTGGGTGCTCAAGGTGATGTGCCTGCTCGCGGACTTCATCGTCGCGTTCTTCGCCTTCGCGCTGGCCATCCGGCTCGCGAACCACGTGGTGTTCATGGTGAACGTCCCCGGGCCGTGGTCGCACGCCGAGCTCTCTCCCGAGGCGGTCGCCGGCCGGCTCAACCGGGCGGGGCGCCACTATGCGACGGGCATGAGGGCGTTCCTCTTCGCCGTCCCGCTCGTCTTCTGGCTGTTCGGCCCGGTGTTCCTCGTGGTCGCCTCGGCGGGCCTGGTGCTGGCGCTGCACCGCCTGGACCGCACCGCCGCGGTCTAGCATCCCGAGCCCCGCGCGGGGCCCCCGCGCCGGTCAATCACTCCGATGGGGAGCCAATACCCCTTCTGAGTGATGGACTTCCCGTCCGGGTTGCCTCGAAATCGGGTGGTCCCCAGGGCCGGGCTGCACGCGCACGTCGAGCGTCCCCGTCGGGACGCGAACGAACGGGCAACCCATGGCCATTCCCTCCTCCGACAGCGCCGAAGCGGCGCAGGGTCCGGCGCGCGCCGAGGTGCGCAAGACCACGTGCTACATGTGCGCGTGCCGCTGCGGCATCCGCGTCCACCTGAGGGAGGGCCAGGTCCGCTACATCGACGGCAACCCCGACCACCCGCTGAACAAGGGCGTGATCTGCGCCAAGGGCGCCTCGGGGATCATGAAGCAGTACTCGCCGGCGCGCCTCACGCGGCCGCTCAGACGCAGGGCCGGCGCCGAGCGCGGCGCGGGCGAGTTCGAGCCCATCAGCTGGGAGGAGGCGTTCGCGACCCTGGCCGAACGCCTGGGGAAGATCCGCTCGACGGACCCGCGCAAGTTCGCCCTCTTCACCGGGCGCGACCAGATGCAGGCGCTCACCGGCCTCTTCGCGCGCCAGTTCGGCACGCCCAACTACGCGGCCCACGGCGGCTTCTGCTCCGTGAACATGGCCGCAGGCATGATCTACACGATCGGCGGCTCGTTCTGGGAGTTCGGCGGGCCCGACCTCGAGCGCGCGAGGCTCTTCGTCATGCTCGGCACCGCCGAGGACCACCACTCCAACCCGCTCAAGATCGCGATCTCGAAGTTCAAGCGCGACGGCGGGCGCTTCATCTCGGTGAACCCCGTGCGCACGGGGTACTCGGCCATCGCCGACGAGTGGGTTCCCATCCGCCCCGGGACCGACGGGGCGCTCCTCCTCGCCCTCGTCCACGAGCTCATCGAGCGCGGGCTCTACGACCGCGACTTCCTCGTGCGCTACACGAACGCCGGCCAGCTCGTGAACCTCGACGAGGCGAGCGACGAGTTCGGCATGTTCGTGCGCACGGAAGTGCCGGAGGAGGAGGGCTGCTTCGACCCGCAGAACAAGCTCTGGTGGGACCGGCACACGGGCAAGGCCGTGCTCACCCACGCCGAGGGCGCGGACCCTTTCCTGCTCGGCCGCTTCCGCCTGCACGACGGCACCGAGGTGAGCCCGTCCTTCCAGCTTCTCAAGGACCGCGTGAAGGACTACACGCCGGAGTGGGCGGCGGGCGTGACGGGCATCCCGGCGGAGACGATCCGGCGCCTCGCGCACGAGATGGGCATCACCGCGCGCGACCAGAAGATCGAGCTGCCCATCGCGTGGACCGATTCGTGGGGCAAGGAGCACGACACCGTCACCGGCAACCCGGTCGCCTTCCACGCCATGCGCGGGCTGGCCGCGCACTCCAACGGCTTCCATGCCATCCGCGCGCTCGCGATCCTGATGACGCTGCTGGGGACGATCGACCGGCCGGGCGGCTTCCGGCACAAGGCGCCTTTCCCGCGCCCGATCCCGCCCTGCGCGAAGACGCCGTCCACGCCGCTCGCGGTGAAGCCGGACCACCCGCTCGACGGCGCCCCGCTCGGCTGGCCGGCCGAGCCCGACGACCTCTTCGTGGACGACGAGGGGCGGCCGGTGCGCATCGACAAGGCCTTCTCGTGGGAGTACCCGCTCGCCGTGCACGGCCTCATGCACAACGTGATCACCAACGCGTGGCGCGGCGACCCGTATCCCATCGACACGCTCCTCATCTTCATGGCCAACATGGCGTGGAACTCGACCATGAGCCTGGACGAGGTGCGACGCATGCTCAACGACCGCGACGACAAGGGCGAGCACCGCATCCCGTTCATCGTCGTGGCCGACGCCTTCCAGTCGGAGATGACCGCGTTCGCCGACCTCGTGCTCCCCGACACGACCTACCTCGAGCGCCACGACGTCATGTCGCTTCTCGACCGGCCCATATCCGAGTACGACGGGCCCGTGGACTCGGTGCGCGTGCCGGTGGTGCCGCCCACGGGCGAGTGCAAGCCCTTCCAGGAGGTGCTGATCGAGCTGGGCTCGAGGCTGCGGCTCCCGGCCTTCGCGCACCCGGACGGCCGGCGCAAGTACCGCGACTACCCCGACTTCATCATCCGCTACGAGACCGAGCCGGGCTCGGGCATCGGCTTCCTCTCGGGGTGGCGCGGCAAGGGCGGCGAGAAGAGCCTGCGGGGAGAGCCCAACCCGCGGCAGTGGGAGATGTACGCGCAGAACGACTGCGTCTTCCACTACGAGCTGCCGAAGAGCTACCAGTACATGCGAAACTGGAACCAGGGCTACCTCGAGTGGTCGCTCCGGAACCGCATCACGCGCTACGACGAGCCCATCCTCATCCACCTCTACTCGGAAGTGCTGCAGAAGTTCCGCCTGGCCGCGCGCGGCCGCGGCCTTTCCCGCCGCCCGCCCGAGGCGCTGCGCAAGCGCGTGGACGCCTTCTTCGACCCGCTGCCCTTCTACTACGAGCCGCTGGAATCGCAGGCCACCGACAAGGCGCGCTTCCCGCTCTCGGCCGTCACGCAGCGCCCGATGGCGATGTACCACTCGTGGGACTCGCAGAACGCCTGGCTGCGCCAGATACACGGCCACAACAGCCTCTTCGTGAACCCGGCGGCCGCGCGCGCGCAGGGCATCGCCGACGGCGACTGGATCGTGGTCGAGTCGACCTGGGGCAGCGTGCGCTGCGTGGCGAAGCTCTCGGAGGCGGTGGAGCCGGGCACGGTGTGGACCTGGAACGCCATCGGCAAGGCGCCCGGCGCGTGGAACCTCGGGCCGGGCGCGGACGAGTCGCGCCGCGGCTTCCTGCTCAACCACCTCATCAGCGACGAGCTGCCGCCGGACGCCGACGGCGTGCGCTTCTCGAACTCCGACCCGGTCACCGGCCAGGCCGCGTGGTACGACGTGCGCGTGAGCATCCGCAAGGCGCGCCCGGGCGAGGAGTCCACCGTCGCCTCCGGGCAGGCGGCGATGCGTCCGTACCCGGGCATGGCGATCGCGCCGGGCGACATCGCCTACCGGGCCGGGGAGAAGGCGCGATGAGGCGCCTGGCCCTGCTCGCCGCGACGGGCGCCGCGCTCGCGCTCGCCCCGGAAGCCTGGGCGGCCGCCGCCCAGGCGCCGGCCCCGTCGGCGATGCCCTGGTGGGGCTGGCCCCTCGCGCTCTTCGTCGTCTGCTTCTTCCTCGGCATCGTCGCCGTGCCCGCTGGCGTGGGCGGCGGCGTGCTGTTCGTGCCGATCGTGGGCGGGTTCTTCCCGTTCCACCTCGACTTCGTCCGCGGCGCCGGGCTGCTGGTCGCGCTCGCGAGCGCGCTCTCGGCGGGGCCGGCCCTCCTGCAGTCGGGCCTCGCGAGCCTGCGCCTGGCGCTCCCGCTCGCGCTGGTGGCCTCCGCGAGCTCGATCCTCGGCGCGATGATCGGCTTCGCGCTGCCGACCAACGCGGTGCAGGTGGCGCTCGGCGCGACCATCCTCGCGATCGTCGTCCTGATGGCGGTCGCGAAGCGCTCGGAATTCCCGGAGGTCGCGAAGCCCGACGCCATCTCGGCCGCGCTCGGCATGAACGGCGTGCTCGTCGATCCGGCCACCGGGCGCCAGGTTTCCTGGCAGGTCCACCGCACGCCCGCCGGCCTCGTGATCTTCTTCGGCATCGGCATCCTCGCCGGCATGTTCGGCCTGGGGGCGGGCTGGGCGAACCTGCCGGCGCTGAACCTCCTCATGGGCGCGCCCCTCAAGGTCTCGGCGGGCACGTCGAGCTTCATCCTCTCCCTCGTCGACAGCTCCGCGGCGTGGGTCTACCTCAACCAGGGCGCGGTGCTTCCGATGATCGCGGTGCCCTCGGTGATCGGCATGATGCTGGGCGCCAAGATCGGCGCGAAGCTGCTGAAGGTGCTGCCCGCTGCCACGGTGCGCAAGCTCGTGCTCGGGCTGCTCGCCTTCGCGGGGCTGCGGGCGCTGCTGAAGGGGCTCGGGATCTGGACCTGATCGACGCGGATTCACTCACGGAAGGGAAAATGGAAATGAGCGCAAGGAACGCACTGCTGGCGGCCGCCTTCGCGGCCATGGCGGGCACGGCGGCGGCGGCGCCGGCCCTGATGTCGGAGGAGTGGGCGAAGGCGGCGTGCACGGCCTGGAACGCCGACGCCACGCTCACGAAGGACCTGCACGAGACGGGCTGGGCGGCCAACGACAAGAAGCGCGGGTACAAGGCGCTGCAGGTGGCGCGCAAGGATTGCAAGGCGAGCCCCAAGGTGGAACTGCGCATCGCGGCGAAGGACGGCAAGGCGATGTGCGTCTCCGGAGCGAAGTCCGCCGCGGCGCTGGACCTCGACGTGGATTACGCGATGGTCGCCGACACGAAGCGCTGGGTCGAGATGGGCAAGGGCGAGTACGGCCCGATGCGCGCCATGATGTTCGGGCGCCTCTCGTTCGACGGCCCGATGGGCGAGGCCATGGGCAACATGGGGCCCTTCGAGAGCTTCCTGCTGCTGGTGGGCAAGGTGCCCGGTGACATCGCCGGCTGCCCGCAGTGAGGCGGGCGTGAGCGGCGTGCCGCAGCCGGCTGCGGACCAGGCGCGCTACGCGCGCCTGCTCTCCATCGGCACCGGCGCCGGGCTGGCGATGCTGGTGGTGCTGTTCGGCGTCTACATGGTCGGCGCGGTCGACCCGCATGTCCCGCACGAGCGGCTGCCGGAAATCTGGCACCTGCCGTCCACGCAGTTCCTCGAGCTCGTCCGGCTCGAGGCCGGCTGGGGATGGACGGCGAGGCTGCAGCATGCCGACATCCTCACGCTGCTGGGCATCGTGACGCTCTCCATCTGCTCCGTCCCCTGCCTGCTCGCGATCATGCCGGTGTACTGGAAGGCGGGGCAGCGGCTGCTCTTCGCGATCTGCGGCCTCGAGGTGGCGGTGATCGTGCTGGCGGCCTCCGGGTACCTGGCGGGCGGGCACTAACGCGGCAGGCGTCAGGCGTACGGTGGTGAAGAGGCCCCGCAGCGGGCCACGCAACGAGACGACAAAGGAGAGTGCATGGGATACGTGATCGGCGGCATCGAGAAGGAAACGGACGCGGACGGCTACCTCACGGAGGCCGACTACAGCGACGAGGCGGTCCAGGTGATCGCGGCGGCCGAGGGCATCGCCCTCACCGACGACCACTGGAAGGTCGTGAACTACCTGCGCGACCAGTACCGGGAGCACGGCCACACGCCGAATTTCCGCAACATGGTCAAGGACTTGCAGGAAGTCCTGCCGGGCTGCGACTCGAAGTCGCTCTACGACCTGTTTCCCATGGGTCCTGCCAAGCAGGGCTGCAAGGTCGGCGGGCTGCCGCAGCCGTACGGCAAGGGGGGGTATTAGGAGGGCTCCGCTCGGCGAGGGCAGTTTTCTCCGTGGGGGTTTAATCCAGCGCAATACGGCAGGAGGCATGCAGGGGCAGAGTACGGCAGGGCGCACGGGCCGCCGGCGCCGCAGGGCGGGGCGGCCGCATTCCACGAAAAAGGAGAAAAAGCATGAAGTTCGACATCAGCCTCGTGATCAGCGTGCTGGCGATCCTCGTGATGTTCTATTGCCTGTGGCTGGTCCTTTCGCTCCGCAAGAACGTCCCCGGCGGCGTCGTGGGCAACACCTGGAAGACGCTCACCGCGCTGGTTGTCCTCTTCACGCTGGGCTACCTCGTCACCCCGTTCTTCGGCATGCTCCCGCCGATGCTCATGAACGTGATCGTCTCGCTGATCTTCCTGTTCGGCGCGATCTACGTCGTGATC
Source organism: Burkholderiales bacterium (assembly GCA_019634955.1). GTDB lineage: Bacteria > Pseudomonadota > Gammaproteobacteria > Burkholderiales > Usitatibacteraceae > FEB-7. The sequence continues at coordinate 80,974 of JAHCAK010000007.1, read as the reverse complement.
ACGGTGAAGCTGATCTATCGCATCATCGAAGAGCTGGCGGGCTGAGGCCATGGATGCCGACGTCGTCCTCGCGCGCACGCCGCAGGGCGCGGCGGCGCTCGAGAAGCACGACCACGACCTGCCCCGTGCGCTGCGGCACGCGCTGATCCTCATCGACGGCCGCTCGACGGTCGCGAAGCTCGAGCAGCGCGGCTCGATGATCCCGGACTTCCCCGCGGCGTTGCGCGATCTCGTCGCGCGCGGGCTGGTGGCGCCGGTGGGGCACGCGGTTCCCGCCGCGGCCAACGGCGGCCGCTCGCTCGCATCCTCCCTCGTCACGATCGCCGAGACGGTGCTGGGCGACAAGTCGGGCAAGGTCGCGCGCCGGCTGGCCGAATCCGGCCAGACGCGGGAGGAACTCGCCGCGGCCGTGGACGCCTGCTACAAGCTCATCCGCCTCACCATCGACGAGGCGCGCGCCGAGGAATTCCGCAAGGCGGCGAAGGACCTGCTCTCCCGCGCCGGCTGATCGCGGCTTCCCCGCGGCCGGAAGCCGGCCCTCAGGCCAACGCGGCGCGCGACGGATCGAGCGCCATCCGGCCGGCCTCGCCCGCGTCGGCGGCCAGCGCTTGCGCGACATCCAGCCAGTGGCGCCGGCCGGAGACGACCGCTTCCCGCAGGCACGACGTGCCCCGGCCCGACAGCCACGCCTCGCGCGCGGCGAGGGCGCGCGGGAACAGGCTTCGCCGCAGCGGCGACAGCGTGCCGAACCAGAAATGCAGCGAGGTGCCGGCGTCGCGATCGAGCAGCGCGGGAAGCGTCACGAGGCAGTCGGCGAGGAGGTCGCGCACCGCGCGCGCCGTCACCTCCACGCGCCGGTCCTCGATGCCCGCCATGAATCGCTCCCACCCCTCGCCCAGGAGCCGGCCAGCGGCCAGCTCGCCCAGTTCGTGCAGCAGGAGCGTCTCGCGCTCGCCTTCCGCCATGCGCTCCAGCGCCTGCGACCGGCTGTCGCGGTAGCCGTAGGCCTCGAAAGCCGCGGCGAGCGGCCCCTCCGGCGCGCGCGCCTCCCAGGCCTCGGCGGTGAGGCGCAGCCAGTCGCGGAAGGCCTCGCGGCGCAGCACGATCGTCTCGCCCTGCAGGACGGCGGGCGCGGCGTCGAGGTCGCGGGCGTACTCGCACCCCGCTTCCAGCACTTCCACGCCGTCGCGCCACTCGTGGCGAGCGAGTCGCGCGAGGAAGAAGTGCGGCTTGCCGAAACGCCCGCGACCGGCGCCATAGAGCAGGCCCGCGGGCACGAGCTCCGCGTTCACGGCCGCGACGTCGAAGGGATCCGCGGGCCCGGCCGCGAGCGGCACGGGGGCCCACTCGGCCGCGGCGAGCCCGTCCCACAGGGACTCGCGCTCCGCGATCCACCGCGCCACCTCGCCGCGCGGCGGCACGGCCTGGGGCGGCAGGTCGTTTTCCCAGCGGTAGTACTCGCGCATGGCGAGGAGGTAGTTGCAGAGCGTGAGGTCCTGCGCGTGCCGGGCGTCGGAGAGGTGGCAGTTGGCCTGCACCGCGGCGAGGATCGGGGCGAATGCCGGCGTCACGACGGCTTCCCCCCGCCGGGCCGAGGGCGCCCTTCCCAGCGCTTCATCGCCGCCACGACGGGGGCGAAGGGGATGTCCGCGAGCGTGCCGAACGCCGCCTGCAGCCCCGTGACGAGCGCATGCACGTCGGACGGGCCGGCTCCCTCGTCGCCCGCCACCTCCGCGAGGCCCCTGAGCCCGCCGCACTGCACGCGCAGCTGCGCGGCGTGCGGCAGCGGCGAGGCGGGCGGCGGAAGCCTGAGCGCGAAGGTCGCGCGCTCGCGCAGCAGCGCGAGGAGCGTCTCGCAATTGGTGCGCGCGACGGGCGAGGCGCAACGCGGCCGCTCGGCCTCGCCCACGAGGGCCATCGTGGCGAGCGGGCAGGCGGCCTGCCGGGCGAGGAGCGCGCGCCCGAACGCGCAGTCGAGGGGCGCCTCAGTCGTCTTCAAGGCGAGGCTGTGGCTCGCGGACCTCGGTGAGCAGCGCCTCGGCCCCCAGCTCGTGCTCGGCGAAGACGACCTTCACCTTGCAGTCGGCGGGCAGCGCCGGGTCCTTGCGCAGGGCCTTCGCCTGCGCGGAGGCCTGCGGAAAGGCGTCGAGCACCGCCACCTTCTCGAGGCGGTGGAAGGGGAAGACCTTGTAGAGGTAGTAGGGCATGGGGGCCTCGGCTACTGTCCGTAGCGTGTGGTGGACTTGCGCCTGCCCGGCGTCGTGCGCTGGATCACGACCCCGCGCACCGCGGCGAGGTCGGGCAGGTCGAGCGTCGGGTAGGCCGGGTTCAGCGGGCGGAGCCGCCAGGCGTCGCCGGCGGCGACCAGCTGGCGGAATATCCATTCCCCGCCGTGCTGCGCGAGGACGAAGGAGCCGTCGGTCGCGAGCCCCTCGGGCTCGATCACGATCACGTCGCCCTCGGCGAACTCCGGTGCCATCGAGTCGCCCAGCACCATCAGCGCGAAGGACTCCGCGCCGCTGCAGGCGCCGTGCTCGCCTTCGGCGGCGGAGGCGATCGGGATGGTGCGGCGGGGAGGCGAAGCGGCCATGGCGGGACTCAGGGCACGTGAGTGAAGAGGGATTCACCGGGAACGCCGGCGCCGCGCAACGCGAACTCGGCGGCGCGCACGAAAGCCTCGGGGCCGGCCACGTACACGTCGGAACGCGCGAGCGACCCCGCGTCCAGCCCGGCCACCAGCGCCTCGGCGCCGGCGGCGGGGTCCTCGTGGGTCGCCGGGACCCACGAGAAGCCGTCAAGCGCCTCCGCCCACGCCCGGCACTGGTTGGCGAGGTAGTGGCCGTCCGGCCGCGTGGCGAGCCACGCGACCGTGTACGAGGGCGCGGCGTCCGCCGAGAGCGCGTACTCCACGAGGCTCTTGACCGGCGCGAAGCCGAGGTCGCAGGCGAGGAACACGAGCGGCCGCCCCTCCCCGGGGCCGAGGACGAAGCCGCCGACGGGCCCCACCAGCGTCACGCGATCGCCCGCGCGCAGCGCGCCCGAAAAGAGGTCGGCGGCGAAGGGGTCGCCGGCGTCGCGGCCGACGTGGAAGTGGACGTTCCGGTCGTCGCAGGGGCAGCTCGCGATGGGGTAGGTCGCGTGCGCATCGCCCGCGGCCGTCGCGGCACCGAGGTCGGCCGACTGGCCGGCGAGGAAGCGCAGGCGGCTCGAGCGCGGCGTCTGCAGGTGCAGCAGGCGCGTGTCGTCCGCGAGCGCGGTGACCGCGCGGATCGTGGTCACCACTTCCTGCCGCGGGATGTCAGCGGGCCCCGCGGCCTCGAGCGTCTCGATCTTCAGGTCGGTGATGGCCGAGTAGGCGCACATCAGGATGTGCCCCTGCGCGCGCTCGGCCTCCGACAGGGGATAGTCGTGCGGGCGGATGCGCTGCGCCTCGCCGTCGACCACGCGCGCGCGGCAGAGGCCGCAGGTGCCGTTCTCGCAGCCGTACGAGAGCTTGAGCCCCGCCTTCAGGCCGGACTGCAGGATGGAATCGCGCCCCTCGACCTGGAACTCGTGGCCGCTGGGGCGGACCTCGACGCGCGGCGTCATGACGCGAAGCGCGTCGTCGAGCGCGGCGATGGCGTCGGCCTCGTCGCCCGCGAGCGCCCGCCCGAGGCCCTCGGCCAGGAGCGTCCCCAGGCGCGCCCGCGCCGGGTGTCCGCCCAGCTCGCCGTCGATCGCGCGGGCAAGGCTCTCCACGAGCGCGTGGTAGCGCTGCACGGTGCGTCGCATCTCGGCGAGTTCGAGGCCCTGCGCGAACAGGCGCTGCGCGAGGACCTCCTGCGAGGGGAGCATGCGTTCACGGACGCGGCGGCCAAAGGACTCCTCCTTGATGCGATTGACCCACTCGATGGCCCCGGAGGCTTCCAGTGGCGCCTGCGGAAACGCGCGCCGCAGCTCCTCGATGGCGATCATCCCCTCCGAGGTCGCCAGGCGCCCCTCGCGGATCATCTGCTGGAGCGCGCTGCGGTGCACGCCGACCAGGTGGGCCGCCCGCGACAGCGAAAGACGGTGCGACACGGTGCCTCCCGCGGTTGCCCGCGCGCCCCCGGAAAGGGGCGCCGGGGCCAGTGTAGCGTAGGACTTTCGTCCCGAAGCATATTAGCGGTGGTTGATATTGGTCATTACCCATGTGGGGGAGGCGGAATTACCCTACACGGGGTATAGCCACTGGGACGCCCGGGCCGCGAAATGGCGGTTCCCGAATGCCCGGGCGGGCATGGGCGTGCGTGCGCGCGCATCCTCCCGGACGACAGCCGCCAAGGAGAACGAAGCATGAACCACGACAAGGAACTGGACGCCCGCGGCCTCAACTGCCCGCTGCCGATCCTCAAGACGAAGAAGGCCCTGGGCGAGCTCGCCGCGGGCCAGGTGCTCAAGGTGATCTCGACGGACGCCGGCAGCGTGAAGGACATGGAGGCGTTCGCCAAGCAGACCGGCAACGAGCTGCTCTCGTCCCAGCCGGAAGGCAAGGAGTACGTTTTCTTCCTGAAGAAGAAGTGAGGCGGCCCCCATGAGCCGGAAGAAGCTGGCGATCATCGCCACCAAGGGCACGCTGGACATGGCGTACCCGCCCTTCATCCTCGCCTCGACCGCGGCGGCCCTCGACTACGAGGTGCAGATCTTCTTCACCTTCTACGGCCTCACGCTCCTGAGGAAGGACCTCTCGGGCGTGAAGATCAGCCCGCTGGCCAACCCCGCCATGCCGATGCCCGTGCCGATGCCGGTGCTCGTCTCGGCGCTGCCGGGCATGGAGTCGATGGCCACGATGATGATGAAGCAGAAGATCAAGTCGAAGGGCGTGGCCTCCATCGAGGACCTGCGCACGGCCTGCCAGGAATCCGGCGTCAAGTTCATCGGCTGCGAAATGACCGTCGACCTCTTCGACTTCAAGCGCGAGGACTTCATCGACGGCGTCGAGTACGGCGGCGCCTCGACCTTCTTCGAATTCGCCGGCAGCACCGACATCTGCCTGTTCGTCTGATTCCCCCGCTTCACGCTCCCCACCACTCCGGAGGTTCACCACAATGAGAAAGCTTCCCACCGCGGTCCGCCTCGCGCTCGCCACGATGGCCGTCGCGGCCCCGCTCGCCGCGTCGGCCACCGACGGCTACTTCTCCCACGGCTACGGCATCAAGGCCAAGGGCATGGCCGGCGCCTCCACGGCCATGGCCGCCGACGCCATGGGCGGCGCGAACAACCCGGCCAGCATGGCCTTCGTGGGCAACCGCCTCGACGCGGGGCTCGATCTCTTCAGCCCGCGCCGCAAGGTGAAACGCGAGGGCAGCGCCGGCGGCATGCTCGACTTCTCCGTCGACAGCGACAGCACGCTCTTCGCCATCCCCGAGTTCGGCTACAACCGCGCGATGTCGCCCAGCATGACGCTGGGGGTCACGGTCTACGGCAACGGCGGCATGAACACCGACTTCGAGGGCGGGCAGCTCAACTGCTCCGCCGCGGGCGGCCCGCCGTCGGCCAACGGCCTGTGCGGCCTGGGGCGCCTGGGCGTGAACCTCGAGCAGCTCATCGTCGCGCCGACGCTGGGCTGGAAGATCTCCCCGGACCACGCGATCGGCATCTCGCCGCTGTTCGGCTACCAGAAGTTCCGCGTGCAGGGCGTGCACCTCTTCACGCAGCTCTCGCAGTCGCCCGCCAACGTGACCAACCTCGGGCACGACGAGGCGACGGGCTACGGCGTGCGCATCGGCTACATGGGCCGCATCACCCCGGCCGTGACGGTGGGCGCGACCTACACCTCGAAGATGAACATGGGCGAGTTCGAGGGCTACAAGGGCCTCTTCGCCGACGCGGGGGGCTTCGACATGCCGGAGCACTACACGCTCGGCGTGGCGGTGCGCCCGGTGGACGGCGTCCTCGTCGCGCTCGACTACAAGAAGATCAAGTACAGCGGCGTGGGCTCGGTGGGCAATCCCAGCACCAACCAGGCGCCGCTGGGCGCCAGCGGCGGCCCGGGCTTCGGCTGGGACGACGTGGACGTCTTCAAGGTGGGCGTCGAGTACGCCGCGAGCCCGGCCCTCACGGTGCGCGCGGGCTTCGGCCGCACCGACAACCCCATCCAGGCGCGCGACGTGAGCTTCAACATCCTTGCGCCGGGCGTGGTGAAGGACCACTACACGCTGGGCTTCACCTACGCGATCAGCAAGACGGCCGAGATCTCGGGCGCCTTCATGCACGCCAAGCGCAACGAGGTCACGGGGGCGTCGTTCTTCAACGCCTTCTTCCCCGGCATGGGCGGCAACGAGACGATCGAGATGTACCAGAACTCGCTGGGCCTCGCCTACGGCATGCGCTGGTAGTCTTCGGCACCCCGCGGGACAGGGACGGCCGGCTAGATGCCGGCCGTTCGCATTTCGCGCCAGGCGCCCTGCGTCCCGGCGATGCGCTCCACGTAGCGCGCGCGGTACAGCAGCCGGGGCCGGGCGGGATCGTCCTCGAAGGCGCTGCGTTCGTGGAGCACGTTGTTGCACGCGAGGCCCATGCCGGGCGCGAGGCGCGTGCGCAGCACGCAGCCCGTGTCGCCGTCGAGGAGGGCGAGGAGCCGGGCCGCGGCGGCCGGGGTCGCGCCGTCGTCCTTCCACGCGACGCTGCGCGTGCGGGCCGTGTAGCGCATGTGCAGGTCGCCGGTGCCGGGCTCGACCGAGAAGACCGGCCCCACCGCCTCGGGGCGCGCCACGCCCTCCTCGTCGACGCGCGCCGGGATGGCGAGCGCGTCGGGCTGCATGAGGGCGCGCACCAGCCCGGGGTCCTCCTCGCGAAGCAGCAGGTAGGCGAGCTCGTGGTCGAGCAGCGCCGTCTCGCCGCCGGCGGCCGCGTCGCGCACGCAGTGCAGGAGCATCGCGCGGATGCGCAGCCGCGGCGGGTTGTAATAGCCGTCGGTGTGCCAGCGCAGGCGGTGCGTGGTGTAGGGGATGTAGCCCGCGCCGGCCTTGCCGCCCGTCACCGCGATGCTCGTGATGCCGTCCTCGTCGGCGAGGAAGTTCGCGTCCAGGGTCGAGAGACCCAGCTGGGCGCCCAGGCGCCGCGCGATCTCCTTGTCCTCGCCGGTGACGCCGCTCGCGTAGAGCGCCATGTTGTCGCGGCGGCAGCGGCGCACCAGCTCGTCCCTTTCCGCCGCGCCGAGCGAGCGCGGGTCGCGCACCTCCACCACGAGGTCGGCGGCCGTGAGGGCGCGGGCCGCGAGCTTCGCGTCGCGCCAGCGGGCGAAGGCCGCGTCGTCATCGGGATCGAAGGGGCTGCCGGGAGGGAACGCGCCGGCCGGGGCGGCCTCGCCCATCGCCCTCAGCCTTCCGTGTGGACGGTGCGCCGGGGCCGGCGCGGCGTCTCGTCGAAGAGCCCCTTCACGGCCTTCGCCACGGACGAGGCCGCCTCCGGGCCCTCGATGGCGATGACCTGGTCCCAGGTCCAGCGCCGGTCCTTCTCGGGCATGAGCTCGGCCACGACCGTGGCGAAGTAGCGCAGGAAGGCGAAGTCCGGGCCGTCGGGGCCGTGGCCGAAGTCGGCGTACTCGGCGGTGCGGCGGTTGAGGAGGTCGATGAAGCCCGCCTTGATGGCGGCGGCATCGGGCTCGCCCAGCAGCCGGGCACGGTTCTCGGCCAGTTCCTCGCCGGTGCGGTTGGCGAGCGCCGTCATGAAGGCGAGCCGCCCCGCCTCGTCGTAGCGCGGGTAGGCGAGGCGCCACGCCACCTGGATGGCGAAGGCCACGGCCTCGGCCAGGAAGTCGAAGTACTGCGGCCCCGGGTCGATGTCGAACCCGGCCTTGCGCATGCTCTTCAGCATGTTCTGCGCCACGCGCCAGGCGATGAAGGCGAGGGCGTCGGCCACCTCCGCGGGCGAGTGGGCACGGCCCGGCTTGAACCAGGTGCTCTTCACCCGCAGCGGGGTGCGCGAAGACGTGCTCACAGCTTGCGCAGGTAGAACTCGTAGGCGCCGTTGCCCGAGCCGACGGTGTCCAGGAGTTCGAGCCGCGTGGCCTCCGCCCAGCCGGCGACGTCGTCGCGCACGCCGGGGCAGTCGCTCACGAGCTTGAGCACCTCCCCGGAGCGCATGCCCTTGAGGAGCTGGCGCGCTTCCACGATCGGGCCGGGGCAGGAGACGCCGCGCAGGTCCAGGCGGACGTGGGCGGCCACGTGGCCGCTGCGACCCTTGCGCACGTAGTAGCCCGTGGCGCCGCGGTCGCGGGGCTCGGCGTGGATCACCTCGTTGCCCGTCTGCCGCGCCCAGGCGAAGAGGTCGTCGCGCGTGCCGGGGCAGTCCGAGAGCAGCAGCAGCACCTGCCCGTCGCGCAGGCTCTCGAGGATCTCGCGGGCGCCCAGTATCGGGCCGGGGCAGGTGAGGCCGGTGAGGTCGACCATGGCGGCCGGCTCGGTGAGGGTGGGGAAGGACATGGCGTGGAGGCTCCCGCCCGGCTCAGTCGGCCGCGACGATGGTCTTGTGGGGAACGAGGAGGCCGCAGCCCACGGGCTGGCCGCGGCCGAGGCCGGTGCGCTGGAGGAGGAGGGAATCCGCCTCGCGCAGGTCGTGGACGGCGACCGGGAAGGCCGTCACGTGCCCTTCCTCCAGCACGACCTCGACGCGGCGGCCGCAGATGAGCCTGCCCTGCGCCCCGAGGGCGACGATCTCGGCCTCGATCGCGGCGAGGAAGCGCGCCTCGTCGGCCTCGCCGGTCGCCACGCGGGGGGAATAGAGGGTGGGGGCCGCCAGGTGCTTGCGGAAGGTGCCCTCGCCGACCCGCACCTTCGCGCCGCCGACGGAAAGCGTCTCGCGCTCCAGGGCGCTGGCGGAGCAGACGCGGTCGCGCGGCAGCCGGATCACCAGGCGCGAGCGGTGCGTGAGCATGAGGCCGCCGTCGGCCGACCGCGGCCCCTTCACCGGCAGGACGCCCGCGCGCGGGGTCTTGAGGATCCACGGCAGGACGCGGGCGATCTCCCGGAAGAGGGGCCACTCGAACCCGTGGGGCAGGGTATCGCCCGCGATCCCGAAGGCGACGTCGACCATTTCCGCGAACGCCGCGGCGGACGGCCCGCAGTCCGGGCCCAGGGTGCCGGCGGCGGCGTTCATCGCGCGCTCCCGGCGGGTGCCCCGGCCCAGGCCGTGAGTGCCTCGCCCCACGCCCGGGCCGTGCCCGCGTCGATGTCGAAGACCGTGAAGCGCTTGCCTTCCCGGATGCGCACGCGCAGAAGCGGCAGGCCCCCCGCCTCGAAGGCGACGGGATGCATCTCGATTCTCTGGCCGCCCAGCGGGACGGTGAGCGAGGCGATGGGGGCGGGCTGGTCCATGGTCGGCGTAGGCGGGAGGAAGGCGGCGCCAATACCGCCACGCCGCGAGGGGCTACTTTACGCCGCCCCACGACCCCGCCGTCTACCCCCCGGGCGAAGGACGCGCGGCATAACCCAAACGGGTAGTTCCCACCCACCCCATCGGAGATCGCCGATCACCGACAGAGGGATGGCGGAGCCCCGGGGGGCACCGTAGGATCGGTCGACCCTGGGAAGGGGCTCCCTCCCGGACGACCCGACGACGAACGACACGCGAGGAGGCCGCTATGGCTAAGAAAATGCACGAGACGCCCATGCTCGACGCGCTGGAGAGCGGCCCCTGGCCGAGCTTCGTGACGGGGCTCAAGCGCCTGGCCAAGGACAACGACATGATGGTCGACCTGCTCGGCCAGCTGGAGACGTCGTACAACACGAAGAAGGGCTACTGGAAGGGCGGCACCGTGAGCGTGTTCGGGTACGGCGGCGGCATCATCCCGCGCTTCACCGAGCTCAAGGACGAGTCGGGCAAGCCCCGGTTCCCGGACGCGGCCGAATTCCACACCCTGCGCGTCATGCCGCCCCCGGGCATGCACTACAGCACCGACATCCTGAGGAAGCTCTGCGACACCTGGGAGCGCCACGGCTCCGGCCTCATCGCCTTCCACGGCCAGAGCGGCGACATCATGTTCCAGGGCGCCCGCTCCGACAAGGTCCAGGACGCGTTCGACGAGATCAACGAGCTGGGCTTCGACCTGGGCGGCGCGGGCCCCGCCGTGCGCACCTCCATGTCCTGCGTGGGCGCCGCGCGCTGCGAGCAGTCGTGCTACGACGAGGCGAGCGCGCACCGCACCGTGCTCAACAACTTCACCGACGACATCCACCGCCCGTCGCTGCCCTACAAGTTCAAGTTCAAGTTCTCGGGCTGCCCGAACGACTGCATGAACGCGATCCAGCGCTCGGACATGGCCGTGATCGGCACCTGGCGCGACAACATCCGCACCGACGAGGCGCTGGCCCGCAAGTACTTCGCCAAGCACGGCCTGAACGACCTCGTGAACGACGTCGTGAGCCGCTGCCCCACCAAGGCGATCCAGCTGGTCGACGCGGCGAAGATCCCGTCGGGCCCCACGCTCTCGACGGTGAAGGTCTCCGACGACAAGGCCCTGTGCATCGAGAACCGCGACTGCGTGCGCTGCATGCACTGCATCAACGTGATGACCGGCGCGCTGGCCCCGGGCAAGGACAAGGGCGCCACCATCCTGGTGGGCGGCAAGCGCACGCTCAAGATCGGCGACCTCATGGGCACCGTGGTCGTGCCCTTCATGAAGCTCGAGACGGACGAGGACCGCGAGCAGCTCGTGGACCTCGGCAAGCGCATCGTCGACTTCTTCGCCGAGAACGCGCTGGAGCACGAGCGCATCGGCGAGACGATCGAGCGCATCGGCCTGGTGAACTTCCTGGAGGGCGTGGGCCTCGAGGTCGACCCCAACATGGTCTCCTCGCCGCGCATGAACCCGTACGTCCGCACCGACGGGTGGGACGACGAGGTCGCGAAGATCAAGGCGAAGCAGAAGGCCGCCTGAGCCCGCGCCCCCCCGAACCCGCCGCAATCAGAATCCGGAGCAACTGACATGGCCACCGCTACCGCCACCCCGCGCCGCGCGATCGAGTCGGGCGTGCCCGACAACAAGCCCTTCCTGCACCCGAAGCTCGCGAAGAACTACGGCAACTGGAAGTACCACGACCGGCCGCGGCCGGGCGTCCTGCACCACGTCTCCCACACCGGCGACGAGGTGTGGAGCGTGCGCGCCGGTACGCAGCGCCAGATGGACGTCTACACGATCCGGAAGCTCTGCGACATCGCCGACAAGTACGCGGAAGGGCACGTGCGCTTCACCATCCGCTCGAACATCGAGTTCATGGTGTCCGACGAGAAGAAGGTCGCCCCGCTCATCGAGGAGCTCACCCGCAACGGCTTCCCCGTGGGCGGCACCGGCAACTCGGTGACGATGATCGCCCACACCCAGGGCTGGCTGCACTGCGACATCCCGGGCACCGACGCCAGCGGCGCCGTGAAGGCCCTGATGGACGACCTGCACGAGGAGTTCGTCAAGGAGGAGATGCCCAACCGCGTGCACCTGTCGACCTCCTGCTGCGAGATCAACTGCGGCGGCCAGGCCGACATCGCCATCATCATCCAGCACACCAAGCCGCCCAAGATCAACCACGACCTGGTGGCCAACGTCTGCGAGCGCCCGGCCGTCGTCGCGCGCTGCCCGGTGGCGGCCATCCGGCCGGCGCTGGTGAACGGCAAGCCCTCGCTGGAGGTCGACGAGAAGAAGTGCATCTGCTGCGGCGCGTGCTACCCGCCGTGCCCGCCGATGCAGATCAACGACCCCGAGCACTCCAAGTTCGCGATCTGGGTGGGCGGCAAGAACTCGAACGCCCGCGGCAAGCCCACCTTCATGAAGATGGTGGCCTCCGGCATCCCCAACAACCCGCCGCGCTGGCCCGAGGTGTCGGAGATCGTGAAGAAGATCCTCTACACCTACAAGGCCGACGCCCGCCCCTGGGAGCGGCTTTCGGACTGGGTCGAGCGCATCGGCTGGCCGCGCTTCTTCGAGAAGACGGGCCTGCCGTTCACGAAGTACCTCATCGACGACTGGCGCGGCTCGCGCTCGAACCTCAACGCCTCGGCGCACATCCGCTTCTAGCGGGCCGCGGGAAAAGCCAAGGGAGCGACGACGAAGTGAAGATCGGAGTGATGGTGAACGAGGGGCCGTACCAGCACCAGTCGAGCGACAGCGCCTACCTCTTCTGCAGGGCGGCGATCGAGGCCGGCCACCAGATCGAGCGCGTGTTCTTCTACCACGACGGGGTCAACAACGCGACCAAGCTCACCGAGCCGCCGCAGGACGACAGGAACGTCGTGGCGCGCTGGGCCAAGCTCGCCGAGGAGCACGGCGTGGACCTCGTGGTGTGCGTGGCCGCGGCGCTGCGCCGCGGCATCGTCGAGCAGAACCTCGCGCAGGGCTTCCGCATCTCGGGGCTCGGGCAGCTCGTGGAGTCGGCCATCCAGTCCGACCGCCTCGTCGTCTTCGGGGACTAGGGAAATGGAAGCGACCGGCACCGTCAAGAAGTTCCTCTTCGTGAACCGCAAGGCCCCCTACGGCAGCGTCTACGCGCTGGAGGGCCTGGAGGTGGTGCTCATCAGCGCCGCCTTCGACCAGGACGTGGGGCTCGCCTTCCTGGACGACGGGGTCTACCAGCTCGCCAAGGGGCAGAACACCAAGGCGATCGAGGCCAAGAATTTCTCGCCCACCTACCGGGCGCTCGAGGGCTACGACATCGAGAAGCTCTACGTCGAGCGCGAGTCGCTCGAGGCGCGCGGCCTCACGGAGGACGACCTCCTCGTGGACGTGACGGTCCTTGACGCGGCCGGGATGGCCGCGCTCATGGACGAGATGGACGTGATGATCAGCTTCTGAGAACGAGAGAGACCGACGCCATGCTGCACATCGTCAACAAGTCCCCCGGCGAGCGCTCCACCCTCGCGAGCTGCCTCGCGCACGCCCGCCCGGGCCACTCGGTGCTCCTCATCGAGGACGCCGTCTACGCCGCCACGAAGGGCCACGCCGCCGCCGGGGCGGTGGGCCGGGCCATCGGCGCGGGCGTGAAGCTCTTCGTGCTCAGGCCCGACCTCGAGGCGCGCGCGCGCGCCGGCGCCGTGGCCGAAGGCATCGTGCAGGTCGACTACCGCGGCTTCGTCGACCTGGTCACCCAGAACCCCCGCGTGCAGTCCTGGCTGTAGCGCGGAACACGGCCCACCAGCCGGAGCGACAACGCGAAACCCGAAACGTAAAGGAGAAACGAATGGGCACCATCGATGCGGGCGGCAAGACCTATGAAGTCGACGAGGAAGGCTACCTGGTGAACCTCGCCGACTGGAACGAGGAGCTCGCCGGCGAGATCGCCAAGGCCGAGAAGATCGAGATGAGCGACAACCACTGGGAGGTCGTGAACTTCCTGCGGGAGTACTACAACGAGTACCAGATCGCGCCGGCCGTGCGCGTGCTCACGAAGGCCATCGGCAAGAAGCTGGGGCCGGAGAAGGGCAGCAACCAGTACCTGTACGAGCTCTTCCCCTACGGCCCCGCCAAGCAGGCGTGCAAGATCGCCGGCCTGCCGAAGCCCACGGGCTGCGTCTGACGCCGCCGGCCGGGCGCGGGGTCAAGCCGCGCCTGGCTCCGCCGCCATGGCCACCATTTTCGCCGGGCTCTTCTACCTCGCCGCCGCCGTCCTGGTGGCGGGGCTCGCGGTGCGCATCCGCCAGTACGCCGGCACGCCCGCGCCGCTGAAGATCCCGACCACGCCCGCGCCGACGACGAAGGGCGGCGTGGCGCTGCGCCTCGTGCGGGAGGTGGTGCTCTTCGAGAGCCTGTTCAAGGCGACGCTGTGGACCTGGCTCTTCGGCTGGGTGTTCCACGCGGCGCTCGCCCTCGTCCTGGTGCGGCACCTGCGCTACTTCACCGAGCCCGTGTGGTCGTGGGTCGCGTTCGCGCAGCCCTTCGGCGTGTATGCCGGGTTCGCGATGGTGGCGGGGCTCGCGGGCCTGTGGGCCCGGCGCTTCCTCGTCGACCGCGTCCGCTACATCTCGACGCCCTCGGACCACCTGATGCTGGCGCTGCTCGTCGCGATCGCGCTCTCCGGGCTCGCCATGAAGTACGTCGCGCACACCGACGTGGTGGCCGTGAAGGCGTTCTTCCTCGGCCTCATGCGCTTCGAGGTGCGCAGCCTGCCCGCCGACCCGCTCCTCGCCGTGCACCTGGGGCTGGTCGCGGCGCTGATGCTCGTCTTCCCCTTCTCCAAGCTGCTGCACGCCCCCGGGCTCTTCTTCAGCCCCGGCCGCAACCAGGCCGACGACCCGCGCGAGCGCCGGCACCTGGCCGAGTGGGCGGCGCGGCTGGACTCCAAGTAGGCAGCCATGGCCGACGTCACCGCCCCGCCGCTCCGGGAGTTCCCCGTCCCGCCCGCGATCCAGCCGGACGCGATGGCGGCCTCGCAGCCGTACGTGGCGACGGAAAAGATGCAGGAGGCCATCGGCTTCCCCGGCAAGCTCGTCGACGACTGGCACGACAAGGCCATCTCCAAGATGGGGGAACTCGTGGGCAAGTACCGCAGCCTGCGCGTCTACCTCGACGCCTGCGTGCACTGCGGCGCCTGCACGGACAAGTGCCACTACTTCCTCGGCACGGGCGACCCCAAGAACATGCCCGTGGCCCGCCAGGAGCTGATGCGCGGGGTGTACCGCCGCCACTTCACGCTGCCCGGCAAGCTCTTCCCGAAGCTCGTGGGCGCGCGCGAGCTGACGAGGGACGTCCTCGACGACTGGTACAAGTACTACAACCAGTGCTCCGAGTGCCGCCGCTGCTCCGTCTTCTGCCCCTACGGGATCGACACGGCCGAGGTGACCATGGCCGCCAAGGAGATCCTGGACAGCGTGGGCTACGGCCAGAAGTACACGAACGAGATCATCGGCAAGGTCCACAAGATCGGCAACAACCTGGGGCTCCCGGGCCCGGCGCTCGAGGACACGCTCCTGGGCCTGGAGGAGGACACGAAGGAGGAGACCGGCGCCGACGTGAAGTTCCCCCTCGACGTGAAGGGCGCGGAGGTGCTTCTCATCACGCCCTCGGCCGACTTCTTCGCCGAGCCGCACGTCGACAGCCTCATCGGCTACGCCAAGGTGTTCCACGCCGCCGGCATCTCCTGGACGCTCTCCTCGCACGCCTCCGAGGCCGGCAACTTCGGGCTCTTCATCGGCAACTACGAGCAGATGCGCGCCATCGCGATGCGCATCCGCGAGGCCGCGCTCGACCTGGGCGTGAAGCGCATCGTGGTCGGCGAGTGCGGGCACGCGTGGCGCGTGGCCTACAGCTTCTGGAACACGCTCGCGGGCATCGGCTCCGGCGCGGACGACCCGTTCGCCCGCATGCTCCAGAGCCAGCTGGACCACCGCTACCGCCAGCCCACGCACATCTGCGAGCTCACCTGGGACCTCGTGCAGAAGGGCGCCCTGGTCCTCGACAAGGAGGCGAACGACCACCGCGTCGTCACCTTCCACGACTCCTGCAACGTCGCGCGCGCCTCGCGCATGGGCGACGACCCGGGCGGCCAGTTCGAGATCCCGCGGGCGCTGGTGAGGGCGGTGGCCAACAGGTACGTCGAGATGCGCCCCGGCACGACCCACGAGGCGACCTTCTGCTGCGGCGGGGGCGGGGGGCTGCTCACCGACGAGCTGCTCGACCTGCGCGTCAAGGGCGCCTTGCCGAGGATGGAGTCGCTGCGCGAGGTGGCGGACCGCCACGGCGTCAACTTCATGGCGACCATCTGCGCCATCTGCAAGGCGCAGTTCACCAAGGTCCTGCCCTATTACGGATTCAACCGGAGCATGGTGGGCGGCGTCCACCAGCTCGTGAGCACCGCCATCCGGCTCGGGGCGAAGCAGTAGCCGCGCCCCGCACCCACACGACAACGATACGGAGGACACCGTGGCCGCCAACCCCCAGGAAACCCAAGCCCTCACCTTCCGGCGCTACAAGGACGGCGACGCGAAGCCCGTGCGCTGGCAGGACCAGATCTTCCAGGCGTCGTGGTCGCACAAGTGCCCGACCTACATCCAGTCCACGCCGCCGTGCCAGGGCAGCTGCCCGTCGGGCGAGGACATCCGCGGCTGGCTGCAGGTCGTGCGCCAGACGGAGAAGCCCCCGCAGGGCATGCCCTGGCAGGAGTACGCCTGGCGCCGCCTCACCGAGGCGAACCCGTTCCCGTCGGTGATGGGCCGCGTCTGCCCGGCGCCCTGCGAGACGGGCTGCAACCGCAACGAGGTCGAGGATCACGTCGGCATCAACTCCGTCGAGCACTTCCTCGGCGACTACGCCACCGCGAACAAGCTCGCCTACCGCAAGGCGGAGAAGTCCACGGGCAAGAAGGTGGCCATCCTGGGCGGCGGGCCCGCGGGCCTTTCGTGCGCCTACCAGCTCGCGCTCAAGGGCCACGCGGTCACGATCTTCGACGACCACGAGCACCTCGGCGGCATGATGCGCTACGGCATCCCGGGCTTTCGAACGCCCCGCGACATCCTCGACGCCGAGATCCAGCGCATCCTCGACCTGGGCGTCGAGGCGCGCCTCAAGTGCCGCGTCGGCACGGACATCACCATGGAGCAGATCCGCAAGGACTTCGACGCGGTCTTCCTCGGCATGGGCGCGCAGGGCGGCAGGCCGCTGCCGGTCGCCGACTCGCAGGCGCCCAACGTGGTGACGGCGACGGCGTTCCTGAAGGCCTTCAACGACGGGCGCCTGCGCCACGTCGGCAAGCGCGTCGTCGTGGTCGGCGGCGGCGACACCTCCATCGACGTGGCGACGGTCGCGCGGCGCCTCGGCCACATCGAGAACGCGAAGCCCACCGACTTCGAGCAGGCGATCGCCGGCTACATGGCGCACGACGTGGCGCACGTGTCGGTCGCGCAGGGCGCCGAGGTGACGCTCACCTCCGTGTTCGGCGTGGACAAGATGCAGGCCAACAAGCACGAGATCGAGCAGGCCGCGGCCGAGGGCATCGACATCCGCGGCGGCTGGGCTCCCGTGGGCATCGTGAAGGGCGCCGACGGGCGCGCCACGGCCCTGCGCGTGGCGCAGTGCGAGGCGAAGTTCGTGGGCGGGCGGCTGCAGATCGACATGAAGCCGGGCACCGAGCAGGACATCCCGGCCGACCTCATCGTGTCGGCCATCGGCCAGTCGGTCGACTTCACGGGCCTCGAGGAGTTCGACAACGGAAAGGGCGCGGTCGCCGCCGACCGCAACTACCGCGTGGCGGGCAAGGATGGCGTGTTCGCCGGCGGCGACGTGATCCGCCCGCACCTGCTCACGACCGCCATCGGCCACGGCTCCATCGCCGCGGAGGGCATCGACCGGTTCCTGCGCGGCGAGGACCTCGAGAAGCGCCCGAAGATCGACGTGCACCAGTTCGACCTGGTGCGCAAGATGCACGAGAAGGGGCTCTCGGTCGAGGAGGCGAAGGAGCCCATGTGGGGCACCTGCGACTCCAAGGCCGCCGTGCACAACTACGACAACCGCTCCGACCGCCACATCATCACCCACAAGGAGCTCTTCCTCGGGCACTTCGGCTTCACGCCGCGCGTGAAGCGCAATTTCATCACGCTCACCAAGGAGACCGCGCTCGGCAACTTCGAGGAGCGCCTCGGCGCGCTCGACGAGAAGCAGGCGATCGAGGAGGCCAAGCGCTGCATGAGCTGCGGCCTGTGCTTCGAGTGCGACAACTGCGTGGTCTACTGCCCGCAGACGGCGGTCTTCAAGGTAAAGAAGAACCAGAGCACGACCGGGCGCTACGTCGACACCGACTACGACAAGTGCATCGGCTGCCACATCTGCCGCGACGTCTGCCCCACCGGCTACATCCAGATGGGGCTGGGGGAGTAGGGAGGCGCGCATGACCGTGGCAGGCATCCTCCGCGCGGCGGCCGCGGCCGCGCTCCTCCTCGCGGGGAGCGCCGCGGGGCCGCTCGCGCACGCCTCGGGCCCGGCGCTGGACGCCGCGCGCGCCGGCCCGTGCGTCGAGGACCCGAAGCTCATGCGCCGCTCGCACCCGGACTTCCTCAAGCACGGCCGCGACGACACCGTCCGCAAGGGCATCCGCGGCATCCGCCACAGCCTCGCGGCCTGCGTGGACTGCCACGCGAGCAGGGCGGACGGGCGCGTGCTGGGCTCCGAGCGGCACTTCTGCCAGGGCTGCCACGACTACGCGGCCGTGAAGGTCGACTGCTTCGACTGCCACGCCTCGACCGCGCGTCCGGCGGCGACGGCGGCGGCGCCTGCCACCGGAGGCGCGCGATGAACCCCGTCGACCAGCGCCGGCGCGACTTCCTCGGCAAGGCCGCGGTCGCCGCGGGCGCCATGATCGCCCCGGGCGTTATCCTCTACGACTACGCCCACGCGAAGCAGGGAGCGGAGCCCGTGAGCGGAAAGGTCCGCTGGGGCATGCTCATCGACACCACGAAGTGCGCGAGCGGCTGCCGCGAGTGCGTGGACGCCTGCAACCGCGAGAACGGGCTGCCCGGCTCCACGCGGCCCACGGACTCGCAGTGGATCCGCAAAGTGGACTTGAAGGACCTCAAGTCCGGGAAGGCGGTGTCGCTGCCCGTGATGTGCCAGCACTGCGCGGAGCCGCCTTGCGTGGACGTCTGCCCCACCGGCGCCTCCTTCAAGCGCGAGGACGGGATCGTCCTCGTCGACCGCCATACCTGCATCGGCTGCCGCTACTGCATGATGGCCTGCCCGTACAAGGCGAGGAGCTTCGTGCACGAGCCCACCACGGGCCAGAAGCCCGACGTGCCGCGCGGCAAGGGCTGCGTGGAAAGCTGCACGCTGTGCGTGCACAAGGTCGACCGCGGCGGCACGCCCTCGTGCGTCGAGGCCTGCGCGGCGGCGGGGCACGGCGCCATCGTCTTCGGCGACCTGAACGACCCGGCGAGCGAGATCTCGAAGCGAGTGCGCGCCGCCACGACGACGCAGCTGCGCGCCGACCTGCGCACCGACAACGGCGTGCGCTACCAGGGGCTCTAGCGATGGAACCGACGAGCGCATCCTCCCGCCGCGCCTTCTGGGCGCTCCTCGCCGCCGGCGGCGCGCTGGTCGCCGTGGCGCTGGGCGCGGCCCACTACATGGAGGTGCACGGCCACGCCGTCACCGGCATGAACAACCAGGTCGTCTGGGGCCTGCCGCACGTGTTCGCGATATTCCTGATCGTGGCGGCCTCCGGGGCGCTCAACGTCGCCTCGATCGGCTCGGTGTTCGGCGAGGCGGCCTACAAGCCGCACTCGCCCCTGTCCGTGCTGCTCACGGTGGCGCTGCTCGCGGGCGGGCTCATGGTGCTGGTGCTCGACCTCGGCCGCCCCGAGCGGCTGGTGGTGGCGGCCACGCACTACAACTTCCGCTCGATCTTCGCGTGGAACATGATCCTCTACAACGGGCTCTTCGCGATCTGTGCGCTGTACCTGTGGGCGCTCCTCGAGCGCCGCCTCGGGGGATACGCGAAGCCGGTGGGCCTCGCCGCGTTCGCCTGGCGCATCATCCTCACCACCGGGACGGGCTCGATCTTCGGCTTCCTCGTGGCGCGGCAGGCCTACGCCTCCGGCGTCATCGCGCCGCTCTTCATCGCGCTCTCGCTCGCGTGGGGGCTCGCCGCGTTCCACCTCGCCCAGTGCGGCCTCGCCCGGCTGGCCGGCCGCGAGCCGATGGACGCGGAACTCCACGCGCGCGTGCGCCGGCTCCTCGCGATCTTCGTCATCGCCGCGCTGTACTTCGTCGCCGTGCACCACCTGACGAACCTCTACTGGGCGAAACAGGCCGCGTTCGAGCGCTTCATCCTCGTCACCGGCGCGCCGTACCCCGCGCTTTTCTGGGGCGGTTTCGTCGTGGCGGGCAGCGCCGTGCCGCTGGTGCTACTGCTGCACCCGGGCTTCGCGGGCCCGCGGGCCACCGCGGCGGCCTCGCTGCTCGTCTCGCTCGGGGCGCTCGCGTTCCTCTACGTGTTCATCATCGGCGGCCAGGCCTTCCCGCTCGAGATCTTCCCGGGGTACGAGGTGGCGAGCGCCTTCCACGACGGCCAGGTGGACGGCTACGCGCCCAGCCTGCCGGAGTTCCTGCTGGGGCTGGGCGGGATCGCCGCAGCCTTCGTGATCGCGCTGGCCGGCGCACGCGCGCTTCCCGTCCTCCCGCCCGACACGGTCGCGGTCGCGGCGGCGAAGTAGTCCCCCGAGGGCGAAGCGCCGATGAGCGGGTTTCTCGTCTCCGCCGCGTGGCGCTCGTCGGGAAAGACGACGGTCGCCACCGGCCTCATCGCGGGCCTCGCGGCGCGCGGGCTCGCGGTGCAGCCCTTCAAGAAGGGGCCCGACTACATCGACCCGCAGTGGCTGGGCCTCGCCGCGGGCCGCCCCTGCCGCAACCTCGACCCGTACCTGCAGGGCGACGCCGAGGTCTCGGCCCATTGGGCGCGGCACGCGGGGGGCTGCGACGTCGCCGTGGTGGAGGGCAACCTCGGCCTGCACGACGGCATGGATCTCGAGGGCGCCGACAGCAACGCCGCGCTCGCGAGGAAGCTGGGCCTTCCCGTGGTCCTCGTGCTCAACGCACGCGGGATGGCCCGCGGGGTGGCGGCACTCCTGCATGGCCTCGCGACCTTCGACCCCCTCGTGCGCATCGAGGGCGTGATACTCAACCGCGTGGCCGGCGCCCGGCACGAGTCGAAGCTGCGCGCGGCGATCGAGCGCTACACGCGCGTTCCCGTCCTCGGCGCGATCGGCGAGGACCCGCGGCTGGGCGTCGTCGAGCGGCACCTGGGGCTCGTGCCGGCGGGCGAGGTCGGCGACGCGGCTGCGCGCGTCGCGGCCATGCGCGAGGCCGTCTGCGCGGGCGTCGACCTCGACCGGGTGATGTCGATCGCCGTCTCCGCCACGGCGGTTGCGGCGCCGCCGGCGCCCGCGGCCGCGCCGGCGCCGACGGTCCGCATCGCGGTCGCGCGCGACCGCGCCTTCGGCTTCTATTACGCCGATGACGTCGACGCCTTTCGCGAGGCCGGCGCCGAGCTGGTCGCCTTCGACGCGCTGGCCGACGCCGACATCCCCGAGGCGGACGGCCTTCTGATCGGGGGCGGCTTCCCCGAGGTGCTCTGCGCGGAACTGGAGGCCAACCGGGATCTCCGGGACAGCCTGCGCCGGCGAATCGCGTCCGGGCTTCCCGTCTACGCGGAGTGCGGCGGCCTCATGTACCTCGCCCGGACGATCTCGTGGCGCGGCCGCACCTGGGAGATGGTCGGGGCGCTTCCGGCCGACGTCGTCATGCACGCCAAGCCCGTGGGCAAGGGCTACGTGCGGCTGGCCGAGACCGCGGCGCACCCCTGGGGGTCGGGGGAGGGCGCCATCGTCAAGGCGCACGAGTTTCATCACTCCACGCTCGCCAACGCCGACCCGGCGCTCGCCTACGCCTGGCGGGTCGAGCGCGGCGAGGGCACAGACGGTCGGCGAGACGGCATCGTCCACCGCAACGTCCTCGCGCAGTACTCGCACCAGCGCAATGCCGGGGGCAACGACTGGGTCCGGCGCTTCGTGGGCCACGTGGCGCGGGTGAAGGCGGCTCGCGCCGGCGCGGCGCCCGCCGTGGCAAGCTGACAGGCCGGCCGAAGGCCGGGGAAAAGGAAGGGTTCGATGATCACCATCACGCAGGCGGCGGCCGAGCGCATCCGCCAGTCCGCCGCCGATGCCGGCGTGGCGCCTCCCGTGCTGCGCGTGGCCGCGAAGCAGGGCGCCGACGGCGCCGTCGATTTCGGCATGGGCTTCGACCAGTCGCGGCCGGGTGACACGCTGGCCGACGTCGAGGGCATCCAGGTCGTGGTCGCGGCCCCCAGCCGCGGCCTGGTGGAAGGCGTCACGCTCGATTTCGTCGAGATCGAGCCCGGCGACTTCCGCTTCATCTTCGCCCGCCCGGGCGAGGCAGGGGCCCCGTGAGCGGGCGCGGCGAGGTCTTCCTCGTCGGCACCGGCCCCGGCGACCCCGACCTCCTCACCGTGAAGGCGCATCGCCTCATCCGCGAGGCCGAGGTCGTGCTCTACGACAACCTCGTCTCGGAGGAGATCATGGCGCTCGTCCCGCCGGCGGCCGAGCGCATCTACGTCGGCAAGAAGCGCGCCGACCATGCCATGCGCCAGGAGGCCATCAACGAGCTGCTCGTGAGCCTCGCGCACATGGGGCGGCGCGTCCTGCGGCTCAAGGCCGGCGACCCCTTCGTCTTCGGCCGCGGCGGCGAGGAGATCGAGACGCTCTCCGCTTCGGGCGTGCGCTTCGAGGTCGTGCCCGGGATCACGGCCGCCCTGGGCGCGGCCGCCTATGCCGGCATCCCGCTCACGCACCGCGACCACGCGCAATCCTGCGTTTTCGTGACCGGCAACACCCAGGACGGCGAGTTGAACGTCGACTGGGCGGCCATCGTGCGGCCGCGCCAGACGGTGGTGATCTACATGGGGTTCCAGAACCTCGACGAGCTCTGCCGCGAGCTGGTGGCGCACGGCCTGCCGCCACGGACGCCCGCGGCGATGGTCCAGCAGGCCACGACCAGCGCCCAGCGCGTGGTGAGCGCGGACCTCGCCACGCTCGCGCAACGCGCCCGGGAGGCGGGGCTGAAGCCCCCGACGCTCATCATCGTGGGCGAGGTCGTGCGGCTGCGCGAGCGACTGGAATGGTTCGAGCACCGGGACGAGGCCGGCGGCGAGCCTCCGCGGGGGTGACGGCCGGGGCGCGGCCTCAGTGCGCCGAGCCGGAGAACTTGCGGCCGACCGCGTAGACCGCGGCTTCGACGCGCGAGGAGAGGTTCAGCTTCGCGAGGATGTGGCGCACGTGCAGCTTCACGGTATCGTGGCTGATGTCGAGCGCCTTGGCGATTCCCTTGTTGCTGAGGCCCTGGGCGATGTAGCCGAGGATCTCGAGCTCGCGCTCGGTGAGCGCGCGCCCCTCCTCGCGGCCCGTCTGCGCGCCCAGCAGGTGCGTGAGCTTCGTGGCCATCGCGGGAGCCACCACCAGCTCGCCCTTGACGGCGCGCTTGATGGAGTCGACGACGTCGTCCGGGTCCATGTCCTTCAGGAGGTAGCCGCGAACGCCCGCGCGCATCGCGTTGGCGAGATCGTCGTGGGAGTCGCACATGGTGAGGATCACGACCGGGGTCTCCATGCCCTCCTCGCGCACGCGCTTCAGGAGCGAGAAGCCGTGCATCGCCGGCATGCGCAGGTCCATGATCATGAGGTCGGGCTTGAGCTCCTTGAGGAGCTTCAGCGCCGCGTCCGGCTCGCCGGTGGCGCCCACGACGCGGATGCCGGCGCGGTGCTCGAGGAGCTCGGCGAGGCCGCGGCGGCACAGCCCGTGGTCATCGACCAGCACGACGCGAATGGGGTTGTCGCTCATGGTTCAGTCCGGGTTTCCGGGAGCCTGCGGGATGGAAAGGCACACCTGCGTGCCCTTGCCGGGCGCGCTCACGATGCGAAGCCGCCCGCCGATGCGCCGCGCGCGCTCGCGCATGATCTCGAGGCCGTAGTGGTCGCCGTCGCCGGGCGCGCCGGCGCGGCGGCGGGCGAGCCGGGCGCCCGCGCCGTCGTCCTCCACGCTCACGCGCAGGCTCTTCGCGGTGCGCTCGAGGACCACGCGGGCATTCGTCGCGCCGGCGTGCTTGATCACGTTGGCGAGCGCCTCGCGCACGATCTGGTAGACCTGCGATTCCTGCTCGGCGGGAAGCCGCAGGTCCCGGGCCCGGTTCTCGATGCGCAGGTCCACGCCGGTGCGGTCGCGGAAGGTGCGCGCCGTGGTCTCGAGGGCGTGCACGAGCCCTTGCCGGTCCACGGGCTGGCGGAAGTGGGTGATGAGCTGGCGCAGGCCCGCGTGCGCCTCGCCGAGCGATTCCTGGATGTCGCGGAAGTACTTGAGCGACTGCGCCCCGTTGCCGGCGCGGATGGCGTCCTGCAGCAGGCTCATGCGCATGCGCATGAAGGCGAGCCCCTGCGCCAGCGAGTCGTGGATCTCGCTCGCGAGCATCTGCCGCTCCGCCGACAGCGAGGTCTGCAGGCGCTCCTGCTCGAGGAGCGCGTTGTCGAGGACCAGGTCGAGCATCGCCGACACCGGCCCCAGCAGGCCCATCACGTCGGAAGGCAGCCGCGCGGCGTCGCCGAAGAAGAGGTTGAAGACGCCGATCGTGGCGCCGCGGCAGTGCAGCGGCACGGCGAGCATCGGGCCCGTCCCCGGGCCCGTGGCGAAGACGCCCATGCGCCGCGCGCACCCGAGGTTGGCGTCCTGCACCTGCACGTCGTCCGTGCGCAGCGCCGCGCCGCACATGCCGCAGTCGCTCTCCACCAGCGCCTCGCTGGCGAGGATGTCGGGGGGAAGGCCCACGGCACACACAAGCTGCATCGCGCCGCCGGCCGGCGGCACCAGCCGGATCACGCCGCCGCGGGCCCCGGCCAGCGCCACGATCGCCTTGAGGCCGCGCTCGAGAAGGGCGTGCAGCTCGGGGCTGGCGACGATGTCGCAGGCGCCCGGGCGCGGCGGTTTCGCCGCGGCGCGGGGGGCGCACCCGGGCTCCGGGTGGATCTGGGTCGGCTTCCTGCTCACCGGCAACTGCGCTTCTCCTCGGATCGACCGCGGCGCCCCTTCCGTGGGGGCGCCGTCGATGGTTGTCCAGACGACAATTCTACGAGAAATCGGGCCTCGTGTTCCGCGCAGGCTCCCCCAAACGGGTAGGTTCACCCCCCCCTTGCGGTAATAGACAGGGCAAGCCCCCAGCTGCGGTAATAGGCGGTCCCATCAGGGGGTTTTCCCGGAAGGCCCGTTCCATGCCTGCGAGCGCGAGCCGGATGCCATGACACAACTCGCGCTCGTCATCGACCTGAACGTGTGCGTGGGCTGCCACGCCTGCGTCACCAGCTGCAAGGAATGGAACACCTCGGGCGAGGCGGGGCCGCTGCCGGACTCGCGGGCCTACGGCGAGCAGTACCGCGGCACCTTCTTCAACCGGGTCCAGACCTACGAGGTCGGATGCTACCCGGCCACCGAAACCGTCCACTTCCCGAAATCCTGCCTGCACTGCGAGGACCCGCCCTGCGTCCCCGTCTGCCCGACCGGCGCCTCCCACAAGCGCAAGGAGGACGGCATCGTCCTCGTGGACTACGACAAGTGCATCGGCTGCAAGTACTGCTCCTGGGCCTGCCCGTACGGCGCGCGCGAGCTGGACGACCAGAATCGCGTGATGAAGAAGTGCACGCTGTGCGTGGACCGCATCTACGACGCCTCGCTTCCCCCGCAGGAGAGGAAGCCCGCCTGCGTGATGGCCTGCCCGACCTCCGCACGGCTTTTCGGCGACATCCACGACCCCGAAAGCGAGGTCTCGCGCGCGATCCGGGAGGAGGGCGGATACCCCCTCATGCCGGAGTGGGGGACGCACCCGGCCAACCATTACCTGCCGCGCCGCAAGACGCGCGTGCGCATCCACGCCGACGAGCTCGAGCGCGCCGACAACCCGCTCAACGTCGATCGCCAGCAGCCGCGCCCCGCCAAGGGCGAGCCGACGCTGGACGACGCCGTCACCTGGTAGGCGCCCCGCCATGAGACCCGCCATCTCCGTGATCCTGCTCACCACCCTGCTCGGCGCGGGCCAGGGCCTCTTCCTCGCCATGGTCACGCACCAGACCTACGCGTTCGCCGGCGTGCTCTCCCCCGAGGGCGCCCGCGGGCTGTACGGCCCCGCCGCCGCCGTGGCGCTCGCGCTCCTCGCGGGCGGGCTCGTGGCGTCCTTCTTCCACCTCGGCCGGCCGGAGCGCGCCTGGCGCTCGGCGGCGATGTGGCGCACCTCGTGGCTTTCGCGCGAGGTGATCGTGCTGCCGGCCTTCATGGGCACCGTGTTCCTGTACGGCGCGGCGCACCTCACGGGCGTGAACCCGGTTCTCGTGCGCCTGCCGGGCGGCGCCGCGGTCGACGCGAGCATGGTGGCCGGCGTGGCCGGCGCGGTCCTCGCCTTCGCGCTCTTCGTGTGCACCGGCATGATCTACGCCTGCCTCAAGTTCCTGCGCGAATGGCACAGCCCGCTCACGGTGGCCAACTACATCCTTCTCGGGACGGCCTCCGGGTTCACCGCGGCGGCGGCGCTCGCGGCCGCGCTCGCGCCCGGCGAGGCGCCCTTCTTCGCCGGCTGGGCGCTCGTGTTCACGCTCCTCGGCGCGCTCTCCCGCGGCGCCTCGCTCGTGCGCAACGCGCGGCTGCGCCCCGTGAGCACCCTGCAGACGGCCATCGGCGTGCGCCACCCCGTGATCCGCCAGGTTTCGCAGGGTTTCACCGCGGGCGCCTTCAACACCCACGAGTTCTTCCACGGCTGCGCCGCTTCCCTCGTGCGCTCGGCGAAGTGGATCTTCCTCGTCGCGGCGTTCGCCGTGCCGGCCGCGCTCGCGGCCGGGCACCTGGCGGGCGGCCCGCCCGCGCTGCTCACGGCGGCCATCGCGATCCAGATGGCGGGGCTCATGGCGGAGCGGTGGTACTTCTTCGCCGAGGCGAACCACCCGCAGAACCTCTACTACCAGGCCGTGGCGTAGGCAGTCCCATGGCGACGACGACGGCAGGACGACAGGAGGAGATGGCATGGCGCTCGTGAATCCCCACGGCGGGGGGCCGCTGCGGCCGCTCGCGCTCGAAGGCGATGCGGCTGCGGCGGAACTCGCCCGCGCGAAGAAGCTGCCGCGGCTCACGGTGAGCTCGCGCGAGAAGGGCGACCTCATCATGCTCGGCATCGGGGGTTTCACGCCCCTCGAGGGCTTCATGACGCACGCGGACTGGCAGGGCGTCTGCGACGGCATGCGCACCGCCTCGGGGCTCTTCTGGCCGATTCCCATCACCCTCTCGGCCGGGGATGCCGAGGCGGCGGCCATCGCCGTGGGCGGCGAGATCGCGCTCCTCGACCCGGACGACGGCTCGGTGCTCGCCACGATGCGGGTCACCGAGAAGTACGCGATCGACAAGGCCCACGAGTGCGCCTGCGTGTTCAAGACCACGGACGCCGAGCACCCCGGCGTGCAGATGGTGATGGCCCAGGGCGCGGTGAACCTCGCCGGCCCGGTGAAGGTGCTCTCCGACGGCGGCTTCAAGGCGAAGTACGGCGCGCTCTTCATGACGCCGGCCGAGACGCGCGCCGAGTTCGCGCGCCTCGGGTGGTCGCGCGTGGCCGCCTTCCAGACGCGCAATCCCATGCACCGCTCGCACGAGTACCTGGCCAAGGTGGCCATCGAGGTGTGCGACGGCGTGCTGATCCACTCGCTGCTCGGCAACCTCAAGCCCGGCGACATCCCGGCCGACGTGCGCACGCGCGCCATCGGCGTGCTCACCGAGAAGTACTTCCTCGGCAAGACGGTCGTGCAGGCGGGCTACCCCCTCGACATGCGCTACGCGGGTCCGCGCGAGGCGCTGCTGCACGCGCTCTTCCGCCAGAACTACGGCTGCTCGCACCAGATCGTCGGCCGCGACCACGCCGGCGTGGGCAGCTACTACGGCCCCTTCGACGCGCACCACATCTTCGACCAGATCCCCCACGACGCGCTGGAGACGAAGCCGCTCAAGATCGACTGGACGTTCTGGTGCTACCAGTGCGGGGGCATGGCCTCGGCGCGCACCTGCCCGCACGGCGACGCCGACCGCCTGCTGGTGTCGGGCACGAAGCTGCGCAAGTGGCTCTCGGAGGGCGCCGAGGTGCCGGCGGAGTTCAGCCGCCCCGAGGTGCTCGGAATCCTGCGGGAGTACTACGCGACGATCGAGGCGAAGGACCGCGTGGAGGTGAAGCTCACGGGGCACTCCGCGCGCTGAGCGCGAGGCCCTCCGCCCGCGCCTGCCGCCCCGGCGGCGCGTTCAGCCGCTGCCGGGCGAACTGCACGAAGGCGCCCACGAGGCCCGACTGGATGCGCTCCCGGGGGTAGACCGCCGTCAGCTGCCGGGAGAGCGGCGGCGAGAGCGGCACGCGCGCAAGCAGGCCCAGCCGCACTTCCTTCTCGACGGAGACGCGCGGCACGATGGCGATGCCCATGCCGGCCGCCACGAGCCCCTTGAGGGCCTCCGGGCTGCTCGCCTCCATCGCGACGTGAAGCGCCCCGGGTTCGATCCCGGCCCTCTCCAGGTAATGGTCGATCACCTCGCGCGTGCCGGAGCCCTGCTCGCGCGAGAGGTAGGCGTGCTCGACGAGGGCGCCCGGCGCCACCGACTTGCGCCCCGCCAGGGGGTGCCCCGGGGCGCACACGACCTGCAACTCGTCGCTGCACAGCCGCTCGCCGGCGAGCGCGGGCAGGTACGTGTCGCCCTCGATGAACCCGATGTCCAGGGCCCGCTCGCGCAGGCGTTCCTGGACGGTCTCGGAATTGCCCGCGAAGAGGCTCGGCGCCACGCCCGGGTGGGCCGCCTTGAATTCCCCGAGGATCTGCGGCAGCAGGAAGTCGGCGATCGTGGTGCTCGCGCCGATCAGCAGGGGACCGGCGACCTGGCCGCCCATGTCCCGCAGGCGCGACTCGAGCTCCGCGGTCAGCGCGAGGATCCGCTCGGCGTGCGCGTACGCGACGGCCCCGGCGGGCGTGAGGGCGATGCGCCCGTGGGCGCGGTCGAACAGGCGGGTGTTGAACTGCTCCTCCAGCTGGCGGACCTGGAAGGTCACGGCCGGCTGCGTCATGCAGAGGGCTTCCGCCGCCTTGGTGAACGAGAGGTGCTTCGCGACCGCGTGGAACACCTGGAGCCGCCGATCCGCCATTGCCTGGTCCCCTATCGAAGGGACTTATTCAAGCATAAAAAGGGGGCCGCCGAGCGGCCCCCGCGGACGGGCGGGTATCCGCGGCCGGGAGGCGCGCCGATCAGGCGCCCCCGGGCCGCCGCGCGAGGCCTACGGCCTCTTCGGCGTCTTGTACTCGGCTTCCTTCTGGAACGGCTCCCAGATGGTCTCGTAGCCGACGAAGCCCTTCTCGTTGGGCGCCTTCTGGCGCGTCGTCAGGAAGCGCGAATGCCCGTCGGGCACCTTGGCGGGGGGCGGCTTGTGGTCGCTCATGTGTCACCTTTCTCGCTGTTGTCAGAACTGCGGTTCGGGAATCAGCCCACCGGCCGCAGGCGCGAGGGGTCGACCGCGGCGCCCGCGGGGATCGCCCCGCCCGCCTTCGCCTCCTCGTCCGTCGCATCGCGGACGGTCAGTATCTCGAGGACGAAGACGACCTCGCGGCCGGAGAGCGGGTTGTTGCCGTCGACCGTGAGCTTCTCGTCGTCCACGTGGGTCACGAGGAAGCTGCGCGTCTGGCCGCGGTCGTTCTCCATGAGGATCGAGGTGCCGACCTGCCGGTACTCCTCCGGGACGTTCTCGATGTCGTCGGAGAAGACGAGGGACTCGTCCCGGGGCCCGAAGATCTGGCTGCCGTCGATCACCACCTCGATCACGTCGCCGGCCGACCGGCCCTCGAGCTGCGCGTGGACCGACGGCGCCAGGATCTCGTTGTGCCCGTGGACGTAGCCCAGCGGGAACTCGACCCGGGTGAGGACGTGCCCCGTCTTCCGGTCGGTCACCTTGTAGGTCAGCTCGACGAACTTGCCGTCGCGGATGGTATGGCTCACGCCGGGCCCGGGGATCGTGCTCAGAAGATCGACGCGCCGAAGATGCGGACCTTGCCGTCCTCGTAGCCGAGGACGAGGCGGCCGAGCCATTCGCCCGGCTTCTTCGTGCTGCGCTGCCGGAAGAGGACCGTCACGTGCTCGCCCCGGCGGATGGTGCCGAGCGCGTCGAAGTCGTCCGAGAGGCTCCTCGCCAGCTCGCTGTTGGCGAACTGGTGGCCCGCGACGACCTGGTTCATCGCGAGCGCGAGCGAGCTGGAGAAGTTCTTCGCGAAGTCGCCGTACTTGCCCTCGTTCGAGTACTTGACGAGGTCGCGCCACAGCGGCTTCGCGAGGGCGAGGATCTCGTCGTCGGGCTTGTCGACGATGTTCGCGCGCGGCTCGCCGGAGGCGGGAGCCGCGTGCGGCGCGGGGCCCGGGGGGGCCGCGACTACTCGTCCGCCACCAGGTGATAGCAAGGCGCTTTCTCCATGGTGTATTCGCCGGTCTTCGGGTCGCGGCGCGACACCGTCAGCACGTGCCAGTTCTCGTCGTCCACCTTCATCGCGTCGCCGCGGTAGTAGTAGCCCGGCCAGCGCGTCTCCTTGCGGAACAGCGTGTGGTGCGTGACGCACTCGGCGGCGCGGTGGCGGTGCTTCAGCTCCCAGGCGCGCAGCAGCTCGTGGGTGTCCTTGGCGGCGAGGCTCTCGAGGTCCTCCTCGAGGATCCGCAGCTTCTTCAGGCCGATGTGCAGGAGCTTCTCGTTGGTCATGTAGTTGACGGTCACCCCGCCGCAATACTCGTCCATCAGCTTCTGCAGGCGGTCCAGGCCCTGCTTGGGGTTGATGTAGTGCGGGTTGACGTCGCCCGCCACGATCTCGTTGCGGTAGACCCTGTAGTGCTCCAGGGGCTTGTAGATCTCCTCCTTGCGGCGGTTGATCTGCGCGTCGGTCACGACGATGCCCTCGGCCTTCCCGTCGTCGATGTACTTGCAGGCGGCCTTCGCGGCCAGCCGCCCTTCGGTGAACGACCCCGACGAGAAGGCGTGCGGCGTGCCGCCGACCGCGTCGCCGGCGCCGAACAGGCCCTCGACCGTCGTCATGCGGTTGTAGCCCCAGAAATACTCGGGCGGGGAAAGGTCCTCGGGGCCGGAGCACCAGGCGCCGGAGCCGGTCGCGTGCGAGCCCATGACGTAGGGCTCGGAGGTGGTGAGCTCGGGGTTCTCGTTCTTGGGGTCCACGTCGGTGGCGGCCCACAGCACCGCCTGGCCGACGGTCATGCCGAGGAAGTTCTCCCAGCCGACCTCCTCCAGGTGCGGGTCCTGGAAGGCGCGCATGGTGATCATGTGGATGGGGCCGCGGCCGGCGTTGACCTCGCTGATCAGCGCGTGGTTGCGCAGGCAGGTCGGGATCGGCCGGTGCGTCAGGTGCGAAGCCTCGGGATCGAGGTACTCCTTGCCGACCATCTTCTGCAGCTCCGGGAACCACTTGGACTCGTACTCCTCGCCCAGGCAGTTCTGCGTGTAGGTCTTGAGGTGCAGGAAGTAGGCGCCGACGGGGCCGTAGCCGTCCTTGAACCGCGCCAGCACGATGCGGTTCTCCATCTGCGTCATCTTGGCGCCGGCGTTGATCAGCAGGCCGTAGGCGGACCCGGAGGACCAGGGCGCGTACCAGGTGCGGCCGGAACCCTCGCCCACGGAGCGCGGCTTGAAGATGTTGGAGGCGCCGCCCGCCCCGCAGATCACGGCCTTGGCCTTGAAGACGTGGTAGTTGCCCGTGCGGACGTTGAAGCCGACGGCACCGGCGACCCGGTTCTCCCGGCTCTCGTCCATCAGCAGGTGGGTGACGCAGATGCGGTTGAAGACCTTGTCGGCCGACTTCTTGGCGGCCTCGGCCACGATGGGCTTGTAGGACTCGCCGTGGATCATGATCTGCCAGCGCCCCTCGCGCAGGTAGCGCCCGGTCTTCGGGTCCTTCATGATCGGCAGGCCCCACTCCTCGAACTGGTGCACCGCGGAGTCGACGTGGCGGGCCATGTCGAACAGCAGGTCCTCCCGCACCATGCCCATCAGGTCGATGCGGGCGTAGCGCACGTGGTCCTCGGGGTTGTTCTCGCCCCAGCGCGTGCCCATGTAGCAGTTGATCGCGTACAGGCCCTGGGCGACCGCGCCGGAGCGGTCGATGTTGGCCTTCTCGGCGATGACGATCTTCTTGTCCTGCCCCCAGAATCTCGCCTCCCAGGCGGCGCCCGTGCCGCCGAGCCCCGCGCCGACGACAAGGATGTCGATGCCGTCTTCGATGATCGTTTCGTAGGCCATGATTAGTAGGACACGCCTTTCCTCAACGTGAGGCCCGCGTCCTTGAGCGAACGCAGGCCGCCTTCATCCAGCCGGATGTACTTCGGTTCGTTGTAAAGCAGCTCGCCCGCGCGCATTTCCTTGCTGGGGCCGGGAACTTCCGCGAGCTTGGGGATCGCCTGCCCCCAGGGCTTCGTGGTGATCGGCGACAGGAAGTTCTTCTCGGTGCCGTTGCGGAACTTGATGCGCCACGCGATCGTGCCCTTCTGCTCGTCGCGGTGGACCCGGACGCTGTGGCCCAGCGGGGCGAAGTCGGCGTAGCCGCGCACGTCGATCGCGTGCTGCGGGCAGGCCTTCACGCAGGAATAGCACTCCCAGCACATGTTCGGCTCGATGTTGTAGGCGCGCCGGTAGGTCTTGTCGATGTGCATGATGTCCGAGGGACAGATGTCGACGCAGTGTCCGCATCCGTCGCACCTCGTCATGTACACGAAGGTAGGCATAGGCTGGCTCCGTAGGTTTCGTTCCGCCGGGATCCGGGCGGGTGGTTTCTAGTAGTGGCGCGGCGCTTCGCGCTTGATGCCGAGCCCCATGTCCATCGGGGCGTCCTTCAGCAGCTCCATCGAGTGGCGCTCCCGCTGCGCGGGGTCGTCGCGGGTCTGCGTCGGCAGGTTCATGTTCGTGCCGTTGGCCTCGGCGACCCGCTTCTCGAAGGCCGCCGCGGGCTTGAAGAACATGTGCGCGAACTTGGACCAGTACACCCCGCCGAACAGCACCGCGGTGGCCGCGAGGTACAGGCCGAAGACGACGCCGGAGGCCGCGCTCCCGCTCGCCTGCAGCCCGGCCCAGACGAGGCCGAGCGTCACGCTGGCGAGGAGCGAGAGGATGAAGAGGTCGGCGCGCATCACGCGAAGCGGCGTGCCGCCTTCGGCCGCGACGTCGACGCGGATGAAGAACCAGAACCAGTAGCCCCCGGCCAGCGCCATCAGGCCGCCGAGCCACCAGAGCTGCGCCACCAGGGCCGGCGTGGGCGTGGCGGCGGTCGGGTAGGCGTAGACCATCAGGAGCGTTGTCACGAGGTAGATGACGAACCCGTACATGGTCAGCAGGTGGGCGACGCGGCGCCGCTGGTTGCAGAACTCGCCCGAGGCGAGGACGTCCACGACGACGGTCTTGACCGCGATCGAGGCGACGTCGACCGGGGCGCCCTTTTCCTTGGTCTTGCGCCAATTGGCGAAGAAGTAGGTCGCGCTGCCCTTGTGGACCACGTCCAGGAGCGTGCCGAGGATGACCGCCAGGATCATCAGTCCCACGAACCACTGCATGAAGCCGGCGGGCAGGCTTCCCGAGACCGCCGCGAAGGCATTGCTGGTGAACATCGTGGCCCTCCCTGGCCGAGCGAGGCGATCGATCGCCCCAAAAGGTGCATTCTAGGATCCAACAAGGTGCAGCGGACAAGAATAAGGTTATGCGCCTATAGATCCAGCGTATGGACGCCGAAGCGCATCGCCGCGAGGTCCGCCAGCACCCACGTGGCCGGCGCGGCCAGGCCCGCCACCGTGCCGGGATTGACGAGCCAGGAGGCGCCGCCCTTCACGTCGGGCACCTGCCGGGCTTCCGCGCGGTGCGAGTGGCCGCAGCAGACGAGGTCCCACTCGCCCGTGCAGGCGAGCGCGTAGCCGTGGTGGTCGTAGTGGGTCACGATGAGGCGCCTGCCGGCGAGCTCGAGCCGGGCCTCCGCCCCGTGGTACTGGAGCAGTCCGCCGCTCATGCGCGACTGGAAATGCATCGCCTGCGCGTCGCCCAGGTTGTTGCCGTGGATGGCGTGCACGGGCAGGCCGGCCGCCAGCGCCGGCTTCACGGTCTGGGCGCCGATCAGGTCGCCGCAGTGGATGACGGCCTCGGCGCCGAGCGCCTTCGCCGCATGCACGGCGCGCGCGAGCGGGTCGGCGCGGTCGTGGCTGTCGGAAACGATGCAGATCTTCACGGGCCGCCCGCCTACCAGAGCACCTCGAGCCGGCCGCCGGTGACGCGGTGCTCGAGTCGGTTGAGGGGGCTCGTGCCCTTGGCGATGCAATTGCCGGTGGCGAGGTCGAAGGCCCACTCGTGCTTCGGGCACGTGAGCGTGAGGCCCTTCACGGCGAGCTCCGGGATGTTGGTCACCTGGTGGGGGCAGCGGCTGTCGTAGACGCGGATCTCCGCGGCCGTGCGGTAGACGAAGAGGCCGCGGTCGCCCGCCTCGAGGCGCTTCACGCCCTCGGCGGGCAGCTCGGCCAGCGCGGCCACGTCGTGCCACTCGGGCTTCGCCTTGCCGCCGAGCCGCGCCGGGTCGAAGCCGGGGATGTCCATCTCCAGGATGATGTCGACCGCCCAGATGATCTTCGCGAGCCCGAGGGCGGGAAACGCCATGAGGAGCGCGTCGAGCACCTCGTCGGGCGTGGCGCCCTCGCGCAGCGCGCGGCCGAGGTACTGGCGGAACCCGTTGCGCGTCTGGGAGTGGACCTTGGTGATGACCGAGATGAGGTTGCGGGTCTTGGGATCGAGGTGGCGGCCGGCCTCCTTGAGGAAGGCGAGGTAGGGGCCGATCGCCTCGGGGCGGGCCTTGACGAGGTAGTTGAGGGCGTCGCTCATGGGGGTGTGCGTTCGTGGTGGAAGGGTGCCGGCGCGGGCCCTGCGTGGAACCGCCGCCGCATGGGAGCATCATAGTCGCACGCGATCCACGCGAAGGAGGCGGTGTCATGGGACTTTCGGGAATCGGCGGCCTCGCGGCCGCGGCAGGAATCCTCGCCGGCTGCGCGGCGGTCGGCCTGCACGGGCTCGAGCCGGGCCGGTCCACGGAGGCCGACGTGCGCCGGGCGCTGGGCGAGCCGGCGCTGGCGCTCGAGGGCCCTGCGGGTACGCGCAGCCTCGCCTACCCCGGTGGGCCGGGAGGCACGCACACCTGGATGGCCCGCATCGCGCCCGACGGGCGGCTCGCGCGCCTCGAGAACGGCCTCACCGACGACAGCCGCAGCCGCGTCACGCCGGGCGTGACGAAGGACGAGGTGCTGCGGCTCATCGGCCCGCCGTGGCGCACGATGGACTTCCCCAACAAGCGCCAGGTGGCGTGGGATTACCGGGTGCGCGACACCTGGGGGTATCTCGTCGACTACTCGGTGATGATCGACGAGCGGGGGCTCGTGGCGGAAACGGTCGCCGCCCGCGTCGACGACGGCCACGACGAGGCGAAGTAGCTCAGGGCGCGGGCGTCACGCAGAAGGCGCCGAGGGGGGTATCGGCCACGCCCAGCGCCTGGGCGATGCCCGCGATCGCGAGCACGACGATGGCCCATCCCGTGACGCGGCGTGCCACGGATCCGGGCAGGAGGGCCGTGCCTCGTCCCATGAGCCAGGTCGCCCCGAGCAGGGCCGGCAGGGTTCCCGCCCCGAAAGCGAGCATCACCAGCGCGCCGCGTGCGGCGGACCCCGACACCAGCGCCATCGGCAGGGCCGAATAGACCAGCGCGCAGGGCGCCCAGCCCCACAGCACGCCCAGCCCCAGCCGCTTGGGCCAGGTGTCCGGCGGGCCGAGCCGGCGCGCCGCGGCGCTCGCCCGGCGCCACAGGGGCTCGACCAGCATCGCGTCGGGGGGGCGTACGAGGCGCAGGCCGGCGAGGCGAAGCCCCGTCACCAGGAGCACGAGTGCCGCCAACGAGAACAGGACGGCATGGAGGCGTGCGGAACCCACGAGCATGGCCGGCGTGGCGCCGATGGCGCCGGCGACCGCGCCCGCCGCCGCGTAGGAAAGGAGCCTCCCGCCGTGCAGCGCCGCCGCGGCGAGCGGCCGCCGCGAGGCGTCGCCGGCGGCCGTCGCCACGAAGCCGCCGCACATGGCCGCGCAGTGGGCCGTCCCGAAGAAGGCGACCGTGGCGGCGCTGAGGGCGAGGGGGCCGATCACCGGGGGCGTCCCGGCCGGGGCGGGCTCAGATGATGCGCGAGTACGCCACGCGCGCCTTGTCGGCGCGCAGGTACTTGTCGAAGACGGCCGAGATCGCGCGGACGAAGAAGCGGCCCTTGGGCGTGACCGCAATCCAGCCGGGCTCGCGCTCGACGAGGCCGAGCTCCTCGAACTCGCGAAGCGCCTCGAGCTCGAAGGCGAAGTACTCCTCGAACTTCACGAGGTGGGCGGCCTCGACGGACTCGAAGGAGACGCAGAACTGGCACATGAGCGCCACGATGACCGAGCGGCGCAGCAGGTCGTCGGCGGAGAGCTCGAGCCCGCGGATGATCGGCAGGCGGCCCTGCTCGAGCGAGTCGTAGTACGCCGGCAGCTCGCGCGCGTTCTGGCTGTAGGTGGGCCCGACCTTGGCGATGGCCGACACCCCGAAGGAGAGCATGTCGCCGTCCGGGCCCACGGTGTAGCCCTGGAAGTTGCGCGTGAGGGTGCCGGAGCGCTGCGCGCGGGCGAGCTCGTCGTCGGGCAGCGCGAAGTGGTCCATGCCGATGTAGACGTAGCCCGCGCGGTTGAAGAGGTCGATCGCGCGCGCGAGGATGCCGAGCTTCTCGGCGGCGCTGGGCAGGTCCACGTCGAGGATGCGCCGCTGCGGCTTGAAGCGCTGCGGCAGGTGGGCGTACGAGTAGAGCGCGATGCGGTCGGGGCGCAGCTCCAGCACGCGCTCGACGGTGTCGGTGAAGCTCGAGACGCTCTGCTTGGGCAGCCCGTAGATGAGGTCGACGTTGAGGGACTTGAAGCCGCACGCGCGCGAGGTCTCGATCACGTCGCGCGTCATCTCGTAGGGCTGGATGCGGTTGACGGCGCGCTGCACCGCGGGGTCGAAATCCTGGACGCCGAAGCTCGCGCGGTTGAAGCCGAGCTCCGCGAGCAGCCGGATCGTCTCCGGGGGGCAGGAACGGGGGTCCACCTCGATCGCGTACTCGCCGTCCGGCGTGAACTCGAAGTGGGCGCGCAGCAGCTCCCACACCACGCGCAGCTCGTGCTCGGAGAGGAAGGTCGGCGTGCCGCCGCCCCAGTGCATCTGGCGCACGCGGCGGTCGTCCCCGGCGAGCGCCGCCTGCATGGCGATCTCCTTGCCGAGGTAGTGGATGTAGCGCGCGGCGCGCGACTTGTCGCGCGTCACCACCTTGTTGCACCCGCAGTAGAAGCAGATCGTGTT
Source organism: Burkholderiales bacterium (assembly GCA_019634955.1). Lineage (GTDB taxonomy): Bacteria > Pseudomonadota > Gammaproteobacteria > Burkholderiales > Usitatibacteraceae > FEB-7. Next base: position 44,006 of record JAHCAK010000007.1, on the reverse strand, counting down.
GCAGAAGGGCAGGTGGACGTAGAGCGACAGGGGCTGGCGCACGGCCCCGATGAGGCGGGTGCGCATCGCCTGCTCGAAGGACTGCGCGTCGAAGGCCTCGACGAACCGGTCCGCGGTGGGGTAGCTGGTGTAGCGGGGCCCCAGCTTGTCGAACCGCTGCACGAGGTCCAGGTCGATCTGGGCCGGGAGGGACTCGGGGCGGGGGGCGGGGGTGGTCGGGATCGCGGCTGTGAGCATGGGGCGCATCTTCCGTCAATGGCGCGCACGAGGCTTGACGACGATCAAGGCTCGCCGGGCGCTTTGGTGGCGTCTACAATGCGCCATTATGACCGAGCCCGCCCTCGCCACGCTCACCCGCCTCCGGACCGCCTGCTCCCAGTGCAACCTGCGGGAGCTCTGCCTCCCGGTGGGGCTTTCCGCCGACGAGCTGGAGACGCTGGACAACCTCGTCTCCACGCGCCGCAAGATCCGCCGCGGCGACAGCCTCTTCTACGGCGGCGAGCCGTTCTCGGCCCTCTATGCCGTGCGCTACGGGTTCTTCAAGAGCACGCTCACCAGCGGCGACGGCCGCGAGCAGGTGACGGGGTTCTACATGGCCGGCGAGCTCCTCGGGATGGACGGCATCGGCGGCGACCGCCACACCTGCACGCTCACGGCGCTCGAGGACAGCGAGGTGTGCGTGATGCCCTTCGCCCGGGTCGAGGACCTGTCGCGCGAGTTCGAGCCCCTGCAGCGCCACTTCCACAAGGTGCTCTCGCGCGAGATCGTGCGCGACCAGGGCGTGATGCTGCTGCTGGGGTCGATGCGCGCCGAGGAGCGCCTGGCCGCCTTCCTCGTGAACCTCTCGCAGCGCCTCACGGCCCGCGGCTTCTCCGCCTCGGAGTTCGTGCTGCGCATGACCCGCGACGAGATCGGCAGCTACCTCGGCATGAAGCTCGAGACCGTGAGCCGCCTCTTCTCGCGCTTCCAGGAGGACCACCTCATCGAGGTGCACCAGAAGCACGTGCGCATCCTCGACATCGGCGGCCTGAAGCGCGTCATGGCGCAGGCGCAGGGCGCAGCCTGAGCGCCGCCGCCGGCGGCCGGGATTTTCCGCTTGATCCCCGTCAAGCGCGGGGGGTGACCCGGGGGTAGCATGGATTCGGGGAGTCGGCTCTCCCCGCCACCAACCAGAGGAGAACGCCATGTTCAAACGCATCCTCTGCGCCACGGACGGATCGAAGCGCTCAACCCACGCCGTCAGGACCGCCGCCGCGCTCGCGGCCGGCTCGGGTGCCACGCTCATGCTGGTCCACGTGACGCCCGACTACCGCACGCCCTACTACCCCGACGGGGTGATGATCGACTGGCCGTCCGAGAAGGACTACAAGCGCGACTGCAAGGCCGCGGCCGAGAAGGTGTTCGAGAAGGACGTCGAGACGGCCCGCAAGGAGGGCGCCGAGGCGCAGTCGCTGCACCTCTTCGGCGACTCCCCGGCGGACCAGATCCTCGCCGCGGCGAAGAAGAACAAGGCCGACCTCATCGTGATGGCCTCCCACGGCCGGCGGGGCTTCGAGGCGCTGCTGCTCGGCAGCGAGACGCAGAAGGTCCTCGCCATCGCCACCGTGCCCGTGCTCGTGGTGCGGTGATGGGCGCCCCCGCCGCCATGAACGGCCTCGACGCGCGGCAGGTGGAGCGCCTCGCGGAGGAGCTGGCGCGCCTGAAGCGCGAGGCGACGGCCGGCGTGCGCAAGGCCTCGGGCGAGATGAGCGAGGAGGACGCGGAGCTCTTCCGCGACGCCGGGCTCACGGGCGACGGCGCGCTCGCCGAGGCCGAGTTCGAGCGCGACGTGGCGGGCGCGGGGCAGGTGCGCGCGGCGCTGCTGGCGATCGTGGCGGCCGAGGGGCGCCTCGCGGGCGGCGAATACGGGCTGTGCGAGGATTGCGGCGAGGCGATCGGTTTCGCCCGCCTCGAGGCGCATCCGGCCGCCACGCGTTGCGTGCGGTGCCAGGAGGCGGTGGAGAAGCGCGGCGGGCCGGCGCGTTTCGCCGGCTGACGGGCGCGCCTTGAGCATCAAGCTGAGGAACCGCCTCGCGGCGAGCCGCTTCCGGATCCCCGATGCGGCAGCGGTGCCGGCCGCGCCCGGCATCTCCAAGCTCGTCCACCCGCTGCATCCGCTGCTTTCCCCCGCGTCCGTGGCGCTCGTCGGCGCGAGCGATCGCGAGGGATCGCTGGGCCAGGTCGTCCTCGTGAACCTGAAGAAGGGCGGGTTCCGCGGGCCCGTCCATCTCGTGAACCCGCGCTACGACCGCATCGGCGAGGACGCGTGCCACGCCTCGCTCGCGGCACTGCCGGCCGCGGTGGATCTCGCCGTCATCGCGGCGCCGGCGCCGGCCGTGCCGGAGATCATCGCGCAGGCCGGGCGCGCGGGCATCCCGGCGGCCATCGTCCTGTCGGCCGGGTTCGGCGAGACGGGCGAGGCGGGCAAGGCGCTGGAAGCGCGCGTGGTGGCAGTGGCGCGCGAGGCGGACGTGCGCATCCTCGGGCCCAACTGCATCGGGATGCTGCGCCCGAGCATCGGGCTCAACGCCTCCTTCTGCCGCACGGCCTGCGATGCGGGCAGCATCGCCCTCGTCTCGCAGTCGGGTGCCATCTGCACGGCCCTCGTCGACTGGGCCGCGAGCACGAAGGTCGGCCTCTCGAGCGTCGTGTCCCTCGGGGGCGCGGCCGACGTCGACTTCGGCGACGTGCTGGACTACCTGCTCTTCGACCCGAGGACGGAAAGCGTGCTGCTCTACGTCGAGGGCATCCACGACGGCCGGACCTTCATCAGCAGCCTGCGCGCCATCGCGCGCGCCAAGCCCGTCATCGTGCTGAAGGTGGGGCGCTACGCGTCGGGATCGCAGGCCGCCCGCTCCCACACCGGCGCCCTCGTCGGCAACGACGCGGTGTTCGACGCCGTGCTCGCCCGCTGCGGCGTGGTTCGCGTGCACAGCGCGCAGGACCTCTTCGCCGCCGCGCGCGCATTGTCCTCGCGTCGCAAGCCGCGCGGCGACCGGCTCGCGATCGTCACCAACGGCGGCGGGCCGGGGGTGCTGGCGGCCGACGCCTGCAGCTCGGAGAACGTGCAGCTCGCGAAGCTCGCGCCCGAGACCATCGCGAAGCTCGACGCGATCCTCCCGAAGCACTGGTCGCGCGCCAACCCGGTGGACGTGATCGGCGACGCCGACGGGGAGCGCTTCGGGGGCGCCGCGCGCATCGTCGCGGACGACCCGAACGTGGACGCGGTCCTCACCGCCTTCTGCCCGACGGGGATCGCGAGCGCCGGGAGCGTGGCCGACGGCATCCTGCCCGTGGCGAAGGAGAGCGCCAAGCCCTTCCTCACCGCGTGGCTGGGCGAATACAGCGTCATCGACACGCGCCACCGGGTGGCCGAGGCGGGCGTGCCTTCCTACCGGTCGGGGGAGGTCGCGGTGCAGGCCTTCGCCGCGCTCGCGACGCACGTGAAGAACCAGCGGCTGCTGCTGGAGTCGCCGCCGCCGCGGTCCACGACCGCCGAGCACGACATCGGGCGCGCCGAGGAGATCTTCCGCGTCGCGGTCGAGGAGGGGCGGACGCTGCTGAACGAGGTGGAGGCGAAGAGCCTTCTCGCCGCCTTCGGCGTGCCGGTGCCGCCGTTCGTGATCGCGACGACCCACGAGGAGGCCGTGCGCGCCGCCGAGACGATCGGCTACCCGGTGGTGATGAAGATCCTCTCGCCGGACATCACGCACAAGTCGGACGTGAACGGGGTGCGGCTGGACATCCGGGACGCGAGGGATGCGGGCTACCAGTTCGACGACATCCTCGCGACCGTGCACCGCATGCGGCCGGAGGCGACGGTCGCGGGCGTGCTCGTCCAGTCGATGGTCGCGCGGCGCGACGGGCGCGAGCTGATGATCGGCGTGACGACGGACCCGGCCTTCGGCCCCGCCATCAGCTTCGGCTCCGGCGGCGTGGCCGTGGAACTCCTGCGCGACAACGCCGTGGGCCTTCCGCCCCTCAACGTGCGGCTGGCCGGGGACCTCATCGACCGCACGCGCGCCGCGCGGCTGCTCGGGGCGTACCGGAACGTCCCGGCCGCCAACCGCGAGGCGCTGATCGACGTGCTGCTGCGCGTCTCGGACCTCGTCTGCGCCCTGCCGTGGGTCGCCGAGATGGACATCAACCCGCTGCTGCTCGACCCGACGGGGGCCGTCGCGCTGGACGCGCGCGTGGTGATCGCACCGGAGCGCCGGCACCTCGACAGCCGCTACTCGCACCTGGCGATCCACCCGTACCCCGAGGCGCTCGAGGCGATCGAGCGCCTTCGCGACGGCACCGAGGTGACCATCCGGCCCATCCGCCCCGAGGACGCCGAGCGGGAGACGGAGTTCATCACCGAGCTCTCCGACGAGTCGCGCTACCTGCGGTTCCTCTCGATCGTGCGCCACGTGACGCCGGAGATGGTCGCGCGCTTCACGCAGATCGACTACGACCGCGAGATGGCCCTCATCGCCACGCGCCGCGAGGGCGACGGCGAGTCCATCATCGGCGTGGCGCGCTACGTCCGCGACCCGAACCCGGTGAGCGCCGAGTTCGCGATCGTCATCGCCGATCGCGCGCAGAGGAAGGGGCTCGCCTCCAAGCTCATGGGCCGCCTCATGACGCACGCCCGCTTCGCCGGGATCGAGCGGCTGCGCGGTCTCGTGCTCGCCTCCAACGACTCGATGCTCGAGCTCATGGACCGGCTGGGCTTCGAGGCCTTCCCGGTCGAGGACGACCCGAGCCTCGTGGACGTGGTGAAGGTCCTCTAGGGGCCTAGCAGCACGGCCCCTCGCGCTTGGGGCAGCCCTCGGGGCGCTCCGTGGCCGGCAGGGGGCAGCGGTTCACCTCCCACGGCGAGCGCTGCAGGAAGCAGGTGAGGAAGCTCGAGGCCGCGCCCATCGCCCAGAAGACGAAGAAGCCGACGGAGTAGACGGCCATCCGGCTCGCCTCCAGCGGGGCGCCCAGGAAGTGGAGGTCCTCCGGGTCGAAGAGCGTGAAGAACACCACTTCCATGCCGCAGGCCACGAGGAACGCGGGCCACAGGATCCAGGCGATGCGTTGCGTGAGCATGTCGATTCTCCCTGTTTGCGGCCCTTCCTCCCGGCGCTAGCGCACGCCGGGGGAGAGCTCCGCCGCGTCCGCGGCTCTTGTATCCATCCTGGCGGAGACGCGCCACTGCGGCGTCTCGACGATCGCGAGCCACCGGCCGGGGGGCAGGTCCGCGACGGGCGCCTCCCAGGTCCCTTCGCCGGTGCGCGCCGGGTGCAGCACGCGGTCCTCCGAGGATCGGGACGGGTGCGTGAATCGCACCGTCAGGCGGTCCGGCAGCGCCGACTTCGCGCGAAGCGTGACGCGCACGGTGCCCGGGGCGACCCGCAGCTCGCCCGCGATGCCGAGCGCCGTGGCGGCATCGTCGCGCGCGATCTGCCGGTTGATGCCCAGCCCCTGCTTGTAGTAGTCGTCGGCAACCAGCCCGTCGGCGCCGCGGAAGGCGATCACGGCGGTGGCGATCGCGGCCACGACGACCAGGCCCGGGCCGGCCATGAGGATCCACGGCCAGGGCTCCCGGTACCAGGGCCGGCGCGGCCCGCCCGCGGAAGGGTCGGCGGCGGTCATCGCTCAGCTGCCCCGCCGCGGCGACAGGAACGCCGCGTGCTCGCGCACCTGGAGGCCGGAGGCGTCCTCGGCGGTCACGGTGATCAGGATGCGCTGCGAGCCGCCCTTCGCCTCGGCCCCGGGCACGCGGATGCGCACGGGGAAGGCCCGCGTCGAGGCGGCCGCCATCTCGACCACCGGCTCCGAGGCCACGCGGATCCCCGGAATGCCCTCCACGGCGATGCGGTAGCGGTGGGGCGACTCGGTGGCGTTCATCACCTGCAGGCGGTAGACGTTCTCGAGCTCGCCGTCCTCCACCTCGCGCACGAGCGCGCCGCGGTCGCGGATCACGTCGACCTTCAGCGGCACGCGCATCCACAGCGCCGTCGCGCCCGCGCCGACGACGGCGGCGAGGATCGCGGCGTACACGAGGGTGCGCGGGCGCAGGACGCGCCGCACGATCCCGCCGAGCCCGCTGTGCTCCTGCATCGCGTGCTCGGTGGAGTAGCGGATGAGGCCCTTGGGGTAGCCCATCTTCTCCATCACCTGGTCGCACCCGTCGATGCACGCGGCGCAGCCGATGCACTCGTACTGCAGGCCGTCGCGGATGTCGATGCCGGTGGGGCAGACCTGCACGCAGATGCCGCAGTCGACGCAGTCGCCGAGGCCCAGCGACTTCGGATCCGCCTTCTTGCCGCGCGCGCCCCGCGGGTCGCCCCGCTCGCGGTCGTAGGCGATGATGAGGGTGTCCTGGTCGAACATCGCGCCCTGGAACCGCGCGTAGGGGCACATGTACTTGCAGACCTGCTCGCGCATCCACCCGGCGTTGCCGTAGGTGGCGAAGCCGTAGAAGAAGGTCCAGAAGGTCTCCCAGGGGCCGAGGGAGAAGGTGAGCACGGCGCCGCCGAGCTCCTTGATGGGCGTGAAGTAGCCCACGAAGGTGAAGCCCGTCCAGAAGGCGAAGGCCACCCAGGCGGCGTGCTTGCCGGCCTTGATCGCGAACTTGCGCCCGTCGAGGGGCGCGGCATCGAGCTTGGTGCGCGCGTTGCGGTCGCCCTCGAAGAGGCGCTCGATCCACAGGAAGATCTCGGTGTAGACCGTCTGCGGGCACGCGTAGCCGCACCACAGGCGCCCCGCGATGGCGGTGAACAGGAACAGCGCCACGGCGCTGGTCACAAGCAGCAGCGTGAGGTAGATGAAGTCCTGCGGCCAGAAGACCAGCCCGAAGATGTAGAACTTGCGCGCGCCGAGGTCGAAGAGCACGGCCTGGCGGTCGTTCCAGGCGAGCCACGGCAGCCCGTAGAAGATCACCTGCGTGAGCCACACGGCGGCCCACCGCAGCGTGGCGAACCAGCCGGTGACGGCGCGCGGGTAGACCTTCTTGCGGACCTCGAAGAGGCCGCGCTCGACTTCCTCGCGGACGGCCGCCGAGGCGACCGCCCGCAGGGGCGCGGCCTTGGCCGGCCCCGCGGGGGCGTCCGGCGCGGGCTGCGTCACTTCGCCCCGGACGGCTGGGAGAGGCCCCAGACGTAGGCGGCGATGAGGCGCGAGCGCTCGGGCCCGAGGAAGTCCTTGTGCGCCGGCATCAGGTTGGAGCGGCCCTTGTCGATCGTCTCCGAGATCGTGGCGAGGCTCCCGCCGTGCAGCCAGGTCTTGTCCGTGAGGTTCGGCGCGCCCAGCGCGGGGTTGCCCTTCGCCTCCGGGCCGTGGCAGGCCGCGCAGGCGGCGAACTTCGCCTTGCCGGCTTCCGCGAGCTTCGCGTCGTGCTGCGCGCCGGAGAGGGAGAGCACGTAGTTGGCCACCTCCTTCACGCCATCGGCGCCGCCGACCGCAGCCCCCATCGGCGGCATCATGCCGTTGCGCCCCTCGAGGATCGTCGTGAGGATGGCCTGGGGCTCGCCGCCCCAGAGCCAGTCGTTGTCGGCGAGGTTGGGGTAGCCCTTTGCGCCGCGCGCGTCCGACCCGTGGCACTGCGAGCAGTAGGTGAGGAACATGCGCTCGCCCATCGCCTTCGCCTGCGGGTCCTTCGCGATCGCCTCGATGTCCATGGCGGCGTATTTCTGGAACACCGGGCCGAACTTCGCGTCCGCCGCCTTCTGCTCGTCGGCGTACTGGCCCGTGGAGGTCCAGCCGAGGACGCCCTTGAAGGTGCCCAGGCCGGGATAGAGCGCGAGGTAAACGAGCCCGAAGACGATCGTGATCCAGAAGAGCCACATCCACCACTTCGGCAGCGGGTTGTTGTACTCCGCGAGGTCCTCGTCCCACTGGTGGCCGGTCGTGCCGACCGCCTGGCCCGCGGGGCGCTTCTTGTGCTGCATGGTGAGGAGCACCGCGCAGGCGACGATCGAGACCAGCGTGATCCCCGCGACGTAGAGGCTCCAGAAGCCGTTGACGAAGTCGCTCATTGCGCTTTCTCCCGGGCGGTGGCGGCCTCGTCCTCGTCGAGGGGCAGGCGGGCCGCGGCTTCGAAGTCGGCGCGGCGGCGCGAGGACCAGGCCCACGCGACGATGCCGAGGAAGGTGATCAGGGCGGCGACGGTGACGCCGGCGCGGAGGGTGTTGATGTCCATGGCGGCTACCTGCGCGACTTGATGACGGTGCCGAGCTCCTGGAGGTACGCGATGAGCGCGTCCTCCTCGGTCTTGCCGGCGACGTCCTTGGTGGAGGAGGCGATCTCGGCGTCCGCGTAGGGGACGCCGACCGTGCGCAGCGCCCGCATCTTCGCGGGCAGCGACTCGCCGTCGACGGGCGTCTTCGCGAGCCACGGGTAGTTGGGCATGTTCGACTCGGGCACCACGTCGCGCGGGTTGCGCAGGTGCGTGCGGTGCCAGTCGTCGCTGTAGCGGCCGCCCACGCGCGCGAGGTCCGGGCCGGTGCGCTTGCTGCCCCACTGGAACGGGCGGTCGTAGACGAACTCGCCGGCCACGGAGTAGTGGCCGTAGCGCTCCACCTCGGCGCGGAAGGGCCGGATCATCTGCGAGTGGCAGTTGTAGCAGCCCTCGCGGATGTAGATGTCGCGCCCGGCGAGCCGCAGCGCGTTGTAAGGCTTCAGGCCCGAGACGGGCTCGGTGGTGGAGCGCTGGAAGTACAGCGGCACGATCTCCACCAGCCCGCCGACGCTCACGACGAGGACGACGAGGAGGGCGAGGAGGCCGGTCTTCTGCTCGATGATGTCATGGGAGAGCTTCATGCGGGTCTCCTAGGCGTGGGCCGGGGCGTCGAGGCCCGAGCCGGCGGCCACGGGCGGGATGGCGCCCTCGACCGCCTTGCCGGCGCCGATCGTCTTGAACATGTTCCAGGCCATCACGAACATGCCGGAGAGCACCAGCAGGCCGCCGGCCAGGCGGATCACGTAGTACGGGTAGGTCGCCTTCACGCTCTCGACGAACGTGTAGGTGAGGGTTCCGTCCTCGTTCACGGCGCGCCACATGAGGCCCTGCATCACGCCCGCGATCCACATCGAGGCGATGTAGAGGACGATGCCGATCGTGGTGATCCAGAAGTGCAGGGTGATGGCGCGCGTGGAGTACATCTCCGTGCGGCCGAAGAGGCGCGGGATGAGGTAGTAGAGGCTGCCGATGGAGATCATCGCCACCCAGCCGAGCGCGCCGGAGTGCACGTGGCCCACGGTCCAGTCCGTGTAGTGGGAGAGCGCGTTCACGGTCTTGATGGACATCATCGGGCCCTCGAACGTCGACATGCCGTAGAAGGAGAGCGAGACGATGAGGAACTTGAGGATCGGGTCGGTGCGCAGCTTGTGCCACGCGCCCGAGAGCGTCATGATCCCGTTGATCATGCCGCCCCAGGAGGGCGCGAGCAGGATGAGCGAGAAGATCATCCCGATCGACTGCGCCCAGTCCGGCAGCGCGGTGTAGTGCAGGTGGTGCGGGCCCGCCCACATGTAGGTGAAGATGAGGGCCCAGAAGTGCACGATCGACAGGCGGTAGGAGTAGACCGGGCGGCCGGCCTGCTTCGGGATGAAGTAGTACATCATCCCGAGGAAGCCCGCGGTGAGGAAGAAACCCACGGCATTGTGGCCGTACCACCACTGCACCATCGCGTCCTGCACGCCGGCGTACGCCGAGTAGGACTTGAGGGGGCCGGCGGGGATGGCCGCGCTGTTGACGATGTGCAGGATGGCCACCGTCAGGATGAACGCGCCGAAGAACCAGTTGGCGACGTAGATGTGCTTCACCTTGCGCTGCGCGATGGTGCCGAAGAAGACGATCGCGTAGGCGACCCACACCAGGGCGATGAGGATGTCGATGGGCCACTCGAGCTCGGCGTATTCCTTCGCCGAGGTGTAGCCCAGCGGCAGCGTGATGGCGGCGAGCAGGATCACGACCTGCCAGCCCCAGAAGGTGAAGCCGACGAGGGGGCCGCCGAAGAGGCGCGCGTGCGAGGTGCGCTGCACGCAGTAGTAGGAAGTCGCGAAGAGGGCGCTCCCGCCGAAGGCGAAGATCACCGCGTTCGTGTGCAGCGGCCGCAGCCGGCCGTAGGTGAGCCACGGGATGTCGAAGTTGAGCGCCGGCCACGCGAGCTGCGCCGCGATCACCACCCCGACCAGCATCCCGACGATGCCCCAGATCACGGTCACGACCGCGAACTGCCGCACCACCTTGTAGTTATATTGCGTTTCGTTCATCGATACCCCCCTGGGACTGGCGTAAACAGGCACGCGGATTCGCTTTCGCGACTCCCCGGGCGACTATAGCCGGGGGTGCCGCCGCGGGCTTGATCCTGGTCAATAAGTCATTTCTTATATTGTGACTCCGAATCGCGGTCTTCCACAACCGACTCGCCCTCCCGGTCCAGCTCGTCGAACTGGCCGCTGGCGATGGCCCAGAAGAAGACCAGCCCGACCAGGAACACGATGACGACGCTCACGGGGATCAGGAGGTAGAGGATGTCCATCGGGGATCAGCCGGCGGCCGCGGCGGTCTCGCCGCGGACGGGCGCCGCGGCAGGGTCGGGGCGGCGCCTCAGCAGGCGCAGGGCGTTGGCCACCACGAGAAGCGACGAGAGCGACATCCCGAGGCTCGCGAGCCAAGGCGTGAGGAACCCCCCGAGGGCGAGCGGCAGCGTGAAGGCGTTGTAGGCGATCGACCAGCCGATGTTCTGGCGGATGATGCGCCGCGTGCGGCGGGCCAGCTCGATCGCCTCGCCGATCGCCAGCAGGGACGGGTTGGCCACGACGAGGTCGGCCTGGGACTGGGCGAGCGCCGCCCCGCTCGCGAGCGCGATCGAGACCTGCGCGCGGGCGAGCACCGGGGCGTCGTTGATGCCGTCGCCGATCATGGCCACGATGGCGCCTCCGGCGGCCATCGCCTCCACGCGGCGCGCCTTTTCCTCCGGGCTTGCGCCCGCGATGGCGGTGGCGATGCCCAGTTCGGCCGCCACCCGGTCCACGACGGGGGCGCGATCGCCCGAAAGCAGCACGACCTCGCAGCCGGCGGCCCTCGCGCGGGACACCAGCTCGCGCGACTCCGGCCTCAGCGCGTCCTCGAAGCGGAAAGCGGCCAGCCACTCCCCGTCGGCCGCCATCGCCGCGAGGGGTTCGCTCGAGTCCACGGGTCCCGCGAAGGGCGTGCCCGCGATACCGGCGCAGAAGTCCGGCGAGCCCACCCGCACCCGCCGCCCGGCAACCGTGGCCTCCACGCCGGCGCCGGCCACGGCGCGGATGTCGCTCGCCGCCGGGGCCGGGCGGCCCGAGGGGCGCGCCTTCACCAGCGCGTGGGCGATGGGGTGGGAGAGGGCGGACTCCAGCGCGGCCGCCATCGCGAGGCACGACTCGCGGTCGAGGCTGCCGAGCGGCTCGACCGCCCGCAGGTGCATGCGGCCGGTCGTGAGCGTGCCCGTCTTGTCGAAGGCGAGGTGGGTGGCGGAGGCGAGCGCCTCGATGGCCCGCCCGCTCGTCACCAGCACGCCGTGGCGCGACAGGGCGTTCACGCACGCCGTGAGCGCCACGGGCGTGGCGAGCGAAAGGGCGCAGGGGCAGGTCACCACGAGGGTGGCCACGGCCACCCACAGCGCCTTCGAGGGGTCGATGAACCACCACGCGACGGCGCCCGCCGCCGCGAGCACCACGATCGCCACGACGAATTGCGTGGCGATGCGGTCGGCGAGGATCGCCCAGCGCGGCTTCCTGGAGGCGGCGCTCTCCATCTGGCGGCGGATCACGTCCAGCAGGGCCTCGCCCGGCGCGCGCTCGACCCGCGCGCTCACCGGCAAGGCGAGGTTGATCGCGCCGGCCAGCACGCGGTCGCCCGGGCGCTTCTGGACGGGATAGGTCTCGCCGGTGAGGAGCGACTCGTCGAATTCCGTGGCGCCTTCCTCGACCACGGCGTCCGCCGGCGCCGCCTCGCCCGCCGGGATCGCGACCACGTCGCCCGGGGCGAGCGCCGCGGGATCCGTCTCGACGCGCTCGGCGCCCGCGAGCTTCCAGGCGCGCCGCGGCAGGAGCTGGGCCAGCGAATCGGCGGCGTCGACCGTGCCCGAGAGCGCCCGCGCCTCGAAGTACCGGCCGGTCAGGATGAAGAACACGAACATCGTGATCGAGTCGTAGTAGACCTCGCCGCCGGCCCAGGTGCCCCACAGGCTCGCGACGAAGCTCACGGCGATGCCGAGGGCCACCGGCAGGTCCATGCCGGGCGCGCGAGCCGCGATCCCGTGCCAGGCGGCGCGGAAGATGGGGCCCGAGGAGAAGAGCAGCACCGGCACCGTGATCACGAGGCTGGCGATGTTGAGCAGGCGCTCGAGATCCCAGGGAAGCGAGCCGTCCTGGTCCACGTACGAGGGCCAGGCGAGCATCATGATCTGCATCATCGCGAACCCGGCGACCGACAGGCGCCAGAGCGCACGGCGCTCCTCGGCGCGGCGAAGCGCCTTCGGGTCGCGCCCCGGGAGGCGGGCGCGGTAGCCGGCCCGCGCGATCACCGCCGCGAGCGTCTCGCGGGGAACGGCCGGATCGTGGCGGATGCGCACGCGGCGCGAGGCGAGGTTCAGGCTCGACTCGGCCACGCCGGGCAGGCGCGCGAGCGCGGACTCCACGCGCGTGACGCAAGCCGCGCAGCTCACGCCCTCGACGTCGAAGATCGTCTCGGCCGGCGCGGAGACGGAGCTTCCCTCCGCGGGTCGCGGCGGGGCCACGGCGGCGCTCGCGGCGGACAGGTCGCGCATCCCGGCGCAGCCGGCGCAGCAGAACGCCAGGCGGGAGCCGTCGGGCGCCACCCGCTCGACCGGGGTCGGGGCGGGCGCGCCGCAATGGGCGCAACGCGGGGCCGTGTTCGCGCGGAAGTCGGTCACCGGGACAGTCTAGGCGAGGGCTGCACGGCCCGGTTGCGCCGGGTCAACCGCCCGCCGCCGCGCGGACGCGCTCCAGGAGCAGGAAGCGGACGGCGTGGGGATTGCGCCCGTCGGCGGGGTGCTCCCCGAGCGGGGTCTCGCGCCAGCCGCGGGCGTCGAGGGCGGGGAAGAAGGTGTCGCCGGCCGGCTCGCCCTCCACTTCGGTCAGGTAGATGCGGTCGGCCGATGCGAGCGCCTCGGCGTAGAGCTGCGCGCCGCCGATCACGAAGGCCTCGGCCTCGCCTGCCACCGCCTTCCACGCCTCGGACAGCGAGCCCACGACCTCGGCGCCCGCGGCCACGAAGCCCGGCGTGCGGCTGACGACGAGGTTGCGCCGTCCCGGGAGCGCGCGGCCGATGGATTCCCACGTGCGGCGGCCCATGATGACGGGGTGGCCGAGGGTCGTGCGCTTGAAGTGCGCGAGGTCCGCGGGCAGGTGCCACGGCATCTCGTTGTCGCGCCCGATGACGCCGTTCCGGGCGCGCGCGACGATGAGCGACCGGATCGTCACCCTCGCGCCCTCACACCGCGATGGGCGCCCGGATGAGCGGGTGCGGGTCGTAGCCCTCGAGCGTGAAGTCCGCATAGCGGAACGCGAACAGGTCCTTCACGGACGGGTCGAGCCGCATCAGGGGAAGCGGGCGCGGGTCGCGCGAAAGCTGCTCGCGGGCCTGGTCGAGGTGGTTGAGGTAAAGGTGCGCGTCGCCGAAGGTGTGGACGAACTCGCCGGGCGCGAGGTCCGTGACCTGCGCCACCATCATCGTCAGGAGCGCGTAGGAGGCGATGTTGAACGGCACGCCGAGGAAGATATCGGCGCTGCGCTGGTAGAGCTGGCAGGACAGGCGGCCGTCGCACACGTAGAACTGGAAGAGCGCGTGGCACGGGGCGAGCGCCATGCGCGGGATGTCGGCGGGATTCCACGCCGAGACGATGAGGCGGCGCGAATCCGGGTTCGCGCGGATCTGCGCCACGACCTCGGCCACCTGGTCGATGGCGCCGCCGCCGGGCGCGGGCCACGAGCGCCACTGGTGCCCGTAGACGGGGCCGAGCTCGCCGCGCTCGTCGGCCCACTCGTCCCAGATGGTGACCCCGTTCTCGCGCAGGTAGGCGACGTTCGTCGAGCCCTGCAGGAACCACAGCAGCTCGTGGATCACGCTCTTCACGTGCACCTTCTTGGTCGTCACGAGCGGGAAGCCCCGCGCGAGGTCGAATCGCATCTGGTGGCCGAACACGCTGAGCGTGCCGGTGCCGGTGCGGTCCGTCTTCTTCGCGCCGTGCTCGAGCACGTGGCGCATCAGGTCGAGGTAGGCCTTCACGGGTCTGCGATTCTCCGGCCGAGGATCACGACGTCGCGCTCGACGCCGTCGAGCTCCGCCACGCGGGGAAGCCGCCCCCAGTCGGCGAAGCCGGCCTCGCGGAACAGGGCGAGGCTCGCCTCATTGTGACCGAAGACGAACGCGAGCAGGGTGGCGATGCCGAGCGACGGCGCGGCGGAGAGCGCGTGGGCGAGGAGCCGGCGCGCGATGCCGCGGCGCTGGTGCGCCGGCGCCACGTAGACGGCGGCCTCGACGGTGCGGTGGTAGGCCGGGCGACCGTAGAAGGAGCGAAGGCCCAGCCACGCGCACACCGCCCCGTCCTGCTCGGCGACCCAGACCGGGCGGGACGCCGGGTCGAAGGCCGCGAACCACTCCCGCCGCGAGTCGACGCTCACGGGCGCGGTGTCGGCCGTCGCGAGCCGGCCCGGAATCGAGTCGTTGTAGATCGCGACGATGGCCGGCAGGTCGGGCAGCGCCGCGTGCCGGATGGCGGGGGCTAGCCCCGTTGCCCGAGGAGAATCCACAGGCGCGCGAGGTCCGCGGTGCCGTCCTTGCCGTGCACGCCCTGCAGCGTCTGCAGCCCGCGCGACTTCGCGCCGCCCTGCAGTTGCGCGATGCCCAGGAGGAGCTTCGCGTCGTCCGGGCGCTTGAGCCCGCCCTTCTTGATGCCCTGCTCCATGATCGCGAGGCCCTTCTGCGGCGCCCCCTCGGACACGTAGCTGTAGCCGATCGCCACGAGCGCGTCGCCCGCCTTGTCGGCCATCGCGTCCTTCTCGGCCTGCGCGCGCGCCTGGGCCGCCTCGGCCAGCCGCTTCGCGACGAGGTCGCGCAGGCGCTGGTGGCGCTCCGCGTCCTTGCCGTTGCCGAGGACTTTCGCCTCGTAGCCCTTGTCGACGACGGCCTTCGCCTCCGCCGGGAAGCCGGCCTGGATCGCGAGCTGCGCCATCTCGAGGTAGTCGCCCGCGGTCGTGACGTTGCCGGTGGCGAGCTTCAGGCGGAAGACGTCCAGCGAGAGGCGGTCGGAGAAGCCGGCCTTCTTCTGCACGCGGTTGAGGAGATCCGTCCAGTACTCCTTCTTCGGGTACAGGGTCACGAGCCGCTCGATCGCGGCGACGTAGCCCGTCGAATCCTTCTGCTTGTTGTAGCAGTTGGCGAGCATCTGAAGCTCCTGCTCCGAAGGCCGGCGCCCGTTGCCGGTGCCCACGGCCTTCGCGACCGCGCCGCAGTCGTTCATGAGGAAGTGGGACTGGACGACGAGCGTCTGCATGGCCGGGTCCGTGCCGCCTTCCTTCTGGTAGCGCGCCGCCCAGCTCGCGCTCTTTGCGTAGTCCTTCGCGTGGTAGTGCAGGCCCGCGACCGCCTGGATCAGCTTCAACTGCTCCGCGCCCGTGTTGCGGTTCGTGGCGATGACCGCCTCGAAGTCGCGCGCGGCGGCCGCGTGGTCGCCGGCCGCGGCCGCGATGCTGCCGCGGGTGCGCGTGATCACGTAGGTCTCGTAGGGGGTCTTCCCCGAGGCGGCGTCCGCCTCGGCCACCTTGGCCAGCGCCTCGCGGTACTTCTTCGCCTTGAACAGGGAATCGGCTGCCTGCAGGGGCTTGCCGACCTCGGGCCGGACCGTGTTCTGCGCGAGCGCGGCGGCGGCGGGGACGAGGAGGAGGGCGACGGCGAGCGCGCCGGTGCGAAGGGTGTTCAGGCCGATCATCTGCGGTTCTCCTGGTTCCGGAAATGGCCGGGGCCGCGCGTTGGACCGCGCGGCCCCGGCGCCGGTTTCGTCAGTCGACGAACTGCTCGGCCCCGACGAGGCCGATCTTCGTGATGCCGTGGCTCTGCGCCGAGGCCATCACGGCCGCGACGTGCTTGTAGCTCACGATCTTGTTGGGCCGCAGGTGGAACTCCGGCTGCACGGGCTGCGCCGCCGCGTTGACGAACTTCGCGTCGAGCGTGGGCCGGTCGGCCACCGTGTCGCCGTTCCAGATGACCGTGCCGTCGAAGTCGACCTCGACGAGGATCACCTCGGGCGGGACGGTCGGCGGCGGCGGGTTGCCCACCGGCATGTTGAGCTTCACGGCGTGCGTCTGGATCGGGATCGTGATGATCAGCATGATGAGCAGCACCAGCATCACGTCGATGAGCGGCGTGGTGTTGATGTCGACCATCACGTCGGGGTCGCCGCTTCCGCCGGAGCCGACTTGCATTCCCATGGATCGTTCCTTTTCTCGCTTTCCCGCCCTACAGGGTGCGGGCGGGGGGCTCGGTGATGAAGCCGATCTTGAGGATCGCGGCCCGCTGGCAGGTCGCCACGACGCGGCCCACGAACTCGTAGCGGGCGTTCTCGTCGGCGCGCACGTGCACCTCGGGCTGCGGGTTCATCACCGCCACCGTCTTCAGCTTCTCGAAGAGCGCCTTCGAGTTGGGCACGTACTCCATCCCCCAGAAGACGTCGCCGTCCTTGTTGATGGAGATCGTGATGTTCTCGGGCTTGGTCTGCGTCGGGACGTTTCGTTCCTTCGGCAGCTCCATCGGGACCTGCTGGATGACCACCGGGATGGTGATCAGGAAGATGATGAGCAGCACCAGCATCACGTCGACGAGCGGCGTGGTGTTGATGGCGGCCATCACCTCCTGGTCGCCCTCCTCGGCGGGGCCGACGGACATCGCCATGGCGTTACGCCTTCGCCTTCTTCGCGGCGCCGGCCACGAGGACGAGGTGGAGGTCGGCCGCGTAGCCGCGCAGGTGCTCCATCGCCACCTTGTTGCGGCGCACGAGCCAGTTGTAGGCGAGCACCGCCGGCACCGCGACCGCCAGGCCGAAGGCCGTCATGATGAGCGCCTCGCCCACGGGGCCGGCGACCTTGTCGATCGAGGCCTGGCCGGCGATGCCGATCGCGGTGAGCGCGTGGTAGATGCCCCACACCGTGCCGAAGAGGCCGACGAACGGGGCCGTGGAGCCGACCGTCGCGAGGAACGCGAGGCCGTCCTGCAGGCGGCTGCCGACGTTCTCGACGGCACGCTGGATGCCCATCGTGACCCACTCGTTGAAATCGACCGTCTCGAGGAGCTTGCCCTCGTGGTGCTTGGAGGCCTCGAGCGCCGATTCGGCGATGAACTTGAAGGGGCTGCCTTCCTTCATCGCGGCCGCGCCCTCGGCGACGGAACCGGACGACCAGAAGGAGGCCTTCACCTTGGCGGCCTCGCGGAAGAGCTTGTACTGCTCGTAGACCTTCACGAACATGATGTACCAGGAGCCCATCGACATGATCACGAGGATGATCAGCGTGCCCTTGGAGACGAAGTCGCCTTGCTTCCAGAGGGCCTCGAGGCCGTAGGGGTTCTCGATCGTCTCCTTTTCCGGAGCGGCGGCGGGCGGCGGCTTCGGCGCGTCGGCCGGCGCCGGGGCAGGCGCCGCCTCGGCGGGCTTGGCGGCGTCGGCGGCGGGTGCCTGGGCGTGGGCCGCCGTGGAGAACACCAGCGGCGCTGCCGGCGCGCAGGCGAGGATGATGGCCGCGAGCAGCGCGGGCAGTCGGCGGATCAGGTGCATGTGGGTTTCCTCCAGATTTCCGGGTGTCGTGGTGCGGTGAAAGGGGAGCCGACGGGGCGTCAGTCCTCGAGCTTGAAGTCGATGTCCACCTCGCCGATGAAGCCGACCGGCTCGGGGGCGAAGCGCCATTGCGAGAGCGCGCGCACGACCTCGCGATCGAAGATGCGGGGCGGCGTGGCCTTGATGATGCGGACCTCCGACACCGTGCCATCGGGCCGGATCACGAGGTGCGCGACGACGTTGCCGCGCTGGATGCCGTCGCGGATCGCCTGGCGCGGGAACACCGGGCGGACGATCTCGCCGACCGGCTTCACGTTCTTGCGAACCACCGGGCCGGGGGGCGCCGGCGGGGCCTGCGGCGCGGGGGCGGCCTTGGGCGGCGGGCCCGGCGGCGGCTTCTGGGTGGTGACGGTGGTGATCGTGGGCGCCTGCTGCGCCTGCACGGGCACCTGGATGTTCACTTCGGGCGGGGGAATGAAGGGCGGGGGCGGCGCCGCGAGCTTGGGCGGCGGCGGCGGCGGCGTGTCCTCGATGGGCTTCTTGATCTCCTCGATGATCTTGGTCTCGATCGGGGCCTTGATCACCTCGACCACCTTCCGCGCGAGACCGGACACGAGGGCGTAGCCCACGAGCACGTGCAAGAGGCCGACCATCACGATGCTCGGCAGGTGCTTGGCCGGGCTGCGCTGGGTCTCCCTGTAGTTCTTCATGCCACCATCCTCCACCCCTTCGGCGCGCGTAGGCGCCACTCGGTCGCGGCGGCCCCTGCGGCCGCCCGTTTTGCAGGCCGCGTGCCGACTTCGCAACACACGGGAATCCACCCCTTCCCGCCCACTGGCCGGGGAAGAGACGGTTTCGGAAATCCGGCATTTTAGTCGACAATGCGGGCAATTTCCAGCGGTTGAAATGAAGGGGTAACGGATGGGTGGCAGGGGGGGGCAGGACGCGCGCGAGATGGCACGGCAGGCGATGCAGTCGCTGCGCGACGGGAACGCTGCGGCGGCGCGCGCGGCCTTCGAGGCCCTCGCGGCGGCGGGCGCCGACGACGCCTCATCGTGCCTCGGGCTCGCGCTCGCCTGCCGCGCGCTGGGTGATGGGGAGGGGGCGCTCGCGGCGGTGGACCGCGCCCTGGGCCACGAGCCCCGGAACCTGCGCGCGCTCGTCTTCAAGGGGGACGTCCTCGATTTCCTCGGCGACCGGCGGGCCGCATCATCGTTCTACCTGGCCGCGGTGAACCAGGCGCGCGCCGCGGGCGAGGTCGCGGCCGACCTGCGCCCCGATCTCGCGCGGGCCCAGGCTGCCTGCGAGCGGTTTGCCGGCGCGATCGAGGAAGGCGTGCGCCAGCGGATTGCCGGCACCGGCCTCGCGGAGGGCCGCCCGGGGGCGCGTTTCCGCGAGTCGCTCGACATCCTCTTCGGCCACCGCAGGCCGTACTTCCAGCAGCCGCGCTACTACTACTTCCCGGGCCTGCCGCACGTGCAGTTCTTCGAGCGCGCCGCGTTTCCGTGGATGGACCGGCTGGAAGCGGCCACCGGCACCATCCGCGAGGAACTGCGGGAGGTGATGAAGGACGCCTCCGTCTTCCGTCCCTACGTGCAGGGCGACCCGCGGCGGCCGCGCAAGGAGCAGGACGGCCTCCTCGACAACCCCGACTGGAGCGCTTACTACCTCTGGAAGAACGGGGAGGTCGTGCCGGAGGCGGCCGCGCGCTGCCCGGCCACCCTGGCGGCGCTCTCGGAGGCGCCCATCCCGCGGATCGCGAACCGGTCGCCCTCGATCCTCTTCTCCCAGCTCAAGGCCGGGGCGCGCATCCCGCCGCATTGCGGGCTCGTCAACACGCGCCTCATCTGCCACCTGCCACTCATCGTGCCGGGCCACTGCCGCTTCCGCGTCGGCAACGAGACGCGCGAGTGGCGGGAGGGCGAGGCCTGGGCGTTCGACGACACCATCGAGCACGAGGCCTGGAACGGAAGCGCCGGCACCCGCGTGATCCTCCTCTTCGAGATCTGGCGCCCCGAGCTCAGCGCGGAGGAGCGCGCGATGGTCACCGCCCTCTTCGAGGCGGTCGACGCGAGCGGCGCCGCCCAGCCGGCGTGGGAAATCTAGCCGTGGGCAGCGGGCCGGGCGGGATAGGCACCCGCGACGCCTGGGGCGAATTCTGGCGCGTGACGGGCGAGCCGGCCGCGCATGCCGCGGGAGGCGCACAGGAAGGCGCCCTGCGGCGGTTCTGGCGCGAATCGCTGGGCGATCGCCTCGCGCGGGGCCGCGTCCTCGACGTGGCCTGCGGCAACGGTGCCGTGTCGGGCGTGGTGTCGGACCTTTGCGCCGATGCGGGTCTCCCCCTTCCGCCCCTGGTGGGGGCCGACGGCGCGGTCACGGCCGCGATGTCGTACCGCTCGCGGTTTGCCGGGGGCTGCGTTGTCGTGGCCGACTCGCGCCGGCTGCCGTTCCCGGACGGCGCATTCGCCCTCGTCGCGAGCCAGTTCGGGATCGAATATGGCGGCGTCGCAGCCGTGGGCGAGGCCGCGCGGCTGGTGGCACCGGGCGGGCGGCTCGCGGCCGTCCTGCACCTGCAGCGCGGCGCCATCTATCGGGAATGCGAGGCGAACCTGGCCGCCATCCAGCGACTGCAGGCCTCGCGCGCGCTTCCGGCCGCAAGGGAGGTCTTTCGCCGGGCGGCGGCCGTGGCGAGAGGGCACGGCAGCCGGGGAGAATTCGGACGCGCCGACGAGCGCTTCGCCGCCGCCATGGTGCAGGTCGAGGCGATCCTTCGGGAATCCGGCGCCGGCGTGGCCGGCGGTTCCGTCCGGCGCCTGCACGAGGACCTCGCCCACCTGCGCGGGCGGCTCGCTGCCCACGACCCCGGCGAGGTCGCCCGCTGGGTGGACGCGATGGAGGGCGAGGTGGAGGCCTACCGCGCCCGCATGGCGGCCATGCTCGGCGCCGCGATTGACGAGGCGGGCATCCGGGAAGCGGCGGCCCTCGCGTCTTCGCGGGGGCTCGCCACCCGGCGGTGCGAAGCGCTCCTCATGGAGTCGGGGGAAGCGGGCGCCTGGGCCATCGCCTGCGATCGCGCGTAGCCGCGGCGGCGGGCAAAAAGAAAACGGCGAGCCGAAGCTCGCCGTTGCCTGCCGAACCCCTCGCGGGGATCAGAACTTCGCGGTCACGCTCATGAACACCCGGCGGCCCAGCGCGTCGTACACCTGCGGGTAGGTGTTGCCGTTGCCGAAGCCGGCGCCGACCTGCGCGGAAAGCGGCGGGTCGCGGTCCGTGAGGTTGTTGATGCCGCCGCGCAGCGTGAAGTTCTTCGTGATGGCCCAGGAGGCGGCCAGGTCGATGTAGTTCTGCGCCGCGAGCTCGCGGTCGACCGGGTTCACGTTGCCCGTCAGGAGCGGATTGCTGCTGGTGCGCTCGAAGAGCACGGAGTCGATGTGCCGCCAGGTGAGCGAAACGTCGACGTTCCACGGCGTTTCCCAGGTCGCGCGCAGCTTATGGCGCCACTCGGGCAGCGGCGTGCCGCACGTAGGCCCGTAGAGGCCCGCGCAGTCGTATTCGCCCAGGCCCGCGAACTCCTCGATCTTGAACTCCTTGAGGTAAGTGGCGACGAAGTTCAGGTTGATGCCGCCGTACCCGGGGAGCTTGCGGTTGTAGTCGAGCGTGAGGTCGATGCCCGAGGTCTTGTACTTCGACAGGTTCTGGTTCGTGGCCACGATCTGCGCCTGCGGGGTGGCCCAGAGGGTGCCCAGCTGGTCGCGGGTGATCAGGTTGCAGAACGCGCCCGTGTCCAAGCACTGCTGCAGGATCGTCACCGGGCTGAGGTTGCCGATCACGTCCTCGACCTTCATGTTGAAGTAGTCGATCGTGAAGCTCATGTCCTTCATCGGCGTCAGCACGAGGCCCAGGGTCGACGTCTTGCCGGTCTCGGGCTTGAGGTTCGGGTTGCCGCCCGCGAGGTAGTTGTACTGGCCGGCCGGGTTGTCCAGGATCGTGCCGTACTGCGCGGCCGTCACGCCCGTGCGGGCGCAATCGGCGAGCGAGCGCGCCGGCGTCGGGCCCGCGCACGGGTCGGCGTCGTTGTCGTAGAGCGCGACGCCCTGCGCCTGGAACAGCTCGATCACGTTGGCGGCGCGCACGGCCTGCTGGTAGCTCGCGCGGACGCGCGCCTGCTTGACCGGCGCCCAGTCGATGCCGAGCCCGTAGGAGTCGGCGTTCTGGCCCGTCGAATAGTCGGACTTGCGGTAGCTGCCATTGACGGCGAGGAGGTCCATGAACTCCTTGCCCTCGACGAGCGGAACGCGCGCCTCGGCGAAGAAGTCCTTCACCGTGTACTGGCCGCCCAGGCTGATGGTCGGGCCACCCTGGCCAAACAGGTCACCCGACGTGAAGGCCGCGTCGGTGAGGAGTTCGAGCTTCTCGACGCGGCGCTCGACGCCGAAGGCCACGGCCACGCCGTTCTTGGCGGCGGGCATCTGGATGCCGTAGTTGCCGAGGTCGGCCGAGAGCGAGGCTCCCTGCACCTTCTGCTCCGTGAAGCCCTTCTGGACGCCCGGCGTCTGCAGGTAGGCCAGTGCCGCGGGCGTCACGCCGCCCGGTGCCCAGATGTTGTAGGGCACGCACGCCGGATCCGATCCGTCGAGGGCCGAGCGGCAGACCGCGTTGCCGTTGGCGTCCGTCGTGACGTCCATGGCACGGTTGGCGCGCGTGATGGAGAAGTCGTTCAGGTAGGCCTCGGAATAGTTCACCCGGCCCTGCTGCACGAAGACGTCGTAGTTCCAGTGCTTCGCGAAGTCGCCCTTCACGCCCACCACGCCGCGGTAGGAGGAGTGGCCGATGGTGTCCTGGCGGCCACCGCCTTCCACGTTGCGGCGCAGAATGAACATGTCGGCGGTGTCGCCCGGGGCGTTGAGGCCCATCAGCGTGCGCCAGCCCTGGGACAGGAGCGGGTTGTCGAAGCCCACGGTCGTGATGAGTCCGAACAGGCCCGACGGCGCGATCTGCGCGACCGTCTGGTCGTCGTGCATCGACAGCTCGGTGTACACGCGCGTGCTCGCGTTCACGTCGTAGTGCGCGAACGCTGCGCCCGTGTAGCGCTCCGAGGGCCGCTGGTAGTAGTTGAGCGGGCCGTAGTTGTAGATGTCGTTCGCCGTGAACGGGCGGGGGTTGCCGCCGGCGCCCACCGTGTGGTCGATCGAGCCGTCCGACAGGCCGATGAAGCGGCCGGGAAAGCTGGTCGAGGAGCCCGCGCAGGTGAATCCGTTCGCGTTCGAGCCCAGCGCGCACGCGCTGTAATCGCGCTCGGACTGCAGCACCGCGCGCGTCTTCTTGTAGCCGAGGAACACCGTCGCGTTGCCGCGGCCGTCGGCGAAGTTGCTGCCGACCGTGATGTTGTAGTCGGACTCCTCGCCGTCGCGGCTGATGTCGCCGGGAACGCGGAACTGGGCGGGGTTGCCGACGCCGCGCGCGGCCACGATGCTCGAGACAGAGTTGCCCTGCTCGTGGTTGTAGAAGCCGTAGTTGATCTCGCCCTGAACGCCCTGGAACTTGTCGTTCATGATGAAGTTCACCACGCCCGCGACCGCATCCGAGCCGTAGACGGCGGAGGCGCCGCCCGTCAGCACCTCGACGCGGCGGATGAGCGAGGCGGGGATGGAGTTCAGGTCAGCCGCGGCGGGGCCGCGCGGCGAGCCGGCGGGCAGGCGGCGACCGTTGACCAGCACCAGGGTGCGGTCGGCGCCGAGGTTGCGCAGGTTCACCGTGGCGGTGCCGGAGGCGCCGTTGGAGACGTTGCCGCCCTGGTCCGCGAACACCTGCGGCAGGTTGTTCAGCAGGTTCTCGACGTTCCTCACGCCTTCGAGCTTGATGTCCTCGGCGGAGATCACCGAGATGGGGCTCACGCTCTCGACGTTGGGGGACGGCACGCGCGTGCCGGTGATTTCAAGCTTCTCCACCTTCTCCGCGGGGGCTTGGGCGAAGGCGAGCGGTGCGGCCATCAGGGAGATGGCGATCTCCGTGGCGACGACGCACGACTTCCTCCTGAAGGTCTTGGCCGGCTGCTTCTTATTGCTCATCAAGGGCTCCTCAATTGACAAGGTTTATGCGAAACGTCCCATCCAACTCGGTCGATCCCGGCCCGCGCGGTCGGTTACGGGGGCTGTTACGCCCCGCCCCGCCGGCCGGGTACCATCGCGTTCCCCGCGTTCTTGTGAATTACCATTTTGATTCAGGGGCTTGGATGAAGAATTGGCCGACCCGAGAGCCGTCCGGACGCGATTGATCGCCGGATGATAGCCACAGTCTTGTGAAACATCCAACAATTTTCGTTTTTTGTCGCATTTCCGCAACGAGGCCCTGGCGGACGGGCGGGCGCGGGCGAAAAAAAACCCGCAGGCGGGTGCCTGCGGGTCGGGATGCTGCCCGGCCGGGGCGGTGCCCCGGCGCGGCGCTTACATCTCGTAGGTGAAGCCCAGGCGCACCTGGCGGCCCAGCACGCTGTACATGCTGAAGTCGTACAGGAAGGTGCCGCTGAAGCCCGGGTCGTACGGGGGCTTCACGTTCTCCGCGTTGATGAGCGACGCGAAGACGCGCAGGTTCTTGTTGACCTGGTAGCGGGCGAAGACGTCGAGCGTCCGGTAGTGCGGGACGCGCTCGCCGTAGGTGCCGTTCTGGTACTGCGGGGCCTGCGCCGTGTAGTAGGACGCCGGCAGCAGCTGCTGGTAGTAGCCGTGGATGTAGTTCACCTGCGCGGTCGTGGAGAGCGCGCCGTGGTCCCAGTCCAGCGCGAACGTGCCGCGCGTGCGCGGCATGGTGTTCGTGCCGCCGTTGGTGCCGACAGTCTCCGTGCCGTCCTCCTCGAAGGAGTCGATGTAGGAGAAGTTCATGCGACCGGTGAACTTGCCCACCGACGTGCCCTTGGAATAGCGCGCATCGAGGTCGACGCCGCTCGTCTTCGTCTGCGCGAGGTTGCGGTAGTTGCTGAGCACCGTGACGATCGCGTTGGTGAGCGGGTCGCGGATCACGCCGGGGCCGCCGCCGTTGACGATCGACTGGAACGAGGGGCTGCCCACGATGTTCTTCCACTCGATCTTGTACCAGTTCACGCCCACGCTGAAGTCGCGGGTCGGCTCCCAGACGAGGCCGACGGTCGTGCTCTCGGACTTCTCCGCCTCGAGGTCGGGGTTGCCCGCGAACACGCCGGAGATGTTGACCGCCTGGCCCGTCAGCGGATCGATGACGCCGGTGAAGAACGTGGCGACGGAGGGGGAGATCTCCGGCAGCGTCGGGGCGCGGAAGCCCTTGCCCCAGTTGGCGCGCATCATCAGGGTCGAGTGCGGGCGGACCTTCACGCCGACCTTCGGCGTGGTGGAATTGCCGTAGTCGCTGTAGCGGTCGTGGCGGACGGCGATCTGGCCCTCGATCATCTGGGTGAAGGGCAGCGACAGCTCGCCGTAGATCGCGGTGTTGTCGCGGTCGCCGTCGGTCGCGGTGATGCCCTGGCCGAGGATCTCGCCGGACTGCGCGCGCGCGTCGGGCGAATCCTTCAGCTTTTCCTTGCGGAACTCGCCGCCGATGGCGAGCCCGATCGGGCCGCCGGGCAGGCGGCCGATCTCGGTGGAGGCCTTGGTGTCGATGAAGGTGAGCTCGGACTCGGACTTGCGCGGCGCGTTGATCAGCATGCTGTCGCGCACGGCCTGCGAGTTGGTCGAGGGCCGGTCGAGGTTGTAGGTGACCGAGGTCGAGATCGGGACAGGCGGCTGCGTGGCGGAAGTCACGCCGAGCGCCGCGCTCGTGCCGGACAGCGTGATCCGGTTGAGCGCGATGGACTCCACCTCGTTCTTCGAGTAGCCGATGGCGCTGTCGAAGTCCCACTTGCCGATCGTGTAGGTGAGCCCCGCCAGGCCGCGCATCGTGTCGGACTGGATGTCGGTGTCGCGCGTGCCCATGTCGTTCAGCACGCCCTGGTAGCGGGCGTTGGAGTTGAACGGGTTCCCGGACACGCCCGGCGCGAAGTTGATGTTGTAGCCGAAGGGACGCAGGCCCGCGGCGGTGGGCGTGAGGCCCACGGTGCCGGCGAAGAAGGCCGACTGGAACTTCTGGAAGGTGTCGATGCGGGAAAGGCCCAGCTCGACGTAGCCGGTGGTGGTCGCCGAGAACTCGCGCGTCGCGCGGCCGAGGAAGCCCACGCGCTCCGTCTCGGGAAGCGCCGTGAACTGGTCGTTGAAGTCCTTGGCGCAGAAGGTGTTGCCGGCGATGTTCCAGGCGGTGTTGCCGGCCGGCGCGCCGATGAGGCCCTGCGCCACGGCCGTCGGGCCGTCGATGGCGTTGGCGCACTCGGAGATCGCGCGGTGGTTGTTGGTGAGGCCGTTGGTCGCCGTGAGCTGGCGCCAGGTGCCCGCGCCCGTGAGCGAGGTGAAGTTGCGCCCGCCCTCGTAGCCGCGCATGTCGCGCGTGTGCCCGAACTCGGTGTCGGACATCATCACGAGGTCGCGCTTGTAGTAGTCGAAGGTGCCGAAGACGGTGTAGCGGTCCTTGGCGAGGTCGCCGAAGCCGCCCGTCAGGTTGAAGCGGTAGTCGTTCTTGCCCTCGAACTGGCCGCCGCCACCGCCGATCTGGACGCCCTTGTAGTCCTTGCGCAGGATCACGTTCACGACGCCCGCGATGGCGTCGGAGCCGTACACGGCGGAGGCGCCGTCCTTCAGCACCTCGACGCGCTCGACGGCCGCGCTGGGGATCGAGTTCAGGTCGACGAAGGTGTCCTGGAGGTTCTGCGCGAAGCCGTAGCCCGCCGTGCGGCGGCCGTTGATGAGGACCAGCGTCGTCTTCTGGCCCAGGCCGCGCAGCGAGATGCCGGAGGCGCCGGGGGCGAAGCTGTTGGTGAAGCTCTCGCTGAAGCTGCCGCCGCTGTTGGCCGGGATGTTGCGCAGCACGTCGGCGATCGTCGGCTGGCCGGTGCGCTCGATCTGCTCCCGGGTGATGATCTCGACGGGGGCGACGGTCTCCGTGTCGACGCGCTTGATGTTGGAGCCCGTGACCTCGATCTTCTCGACCTTCTGCGCCTGCTGGGCGAAGGCGCCCACCGCGAACATCGACAGGGCGACCCCGGTGCCGAGGGCCTGGGCGACGACGCCCGCGAGCTGCTTCTTCCTGATTTTCTTCATCATTTCTCCGGTTTGGCTGACGAATGGGTGACGTATCGCGGCCCCTCGCGGGGTTCCGGCCGACGGGGCGGCCCGGGTAGGGACGCTTGAGCCGGGGGGCGAACCGGCGAAGCTTAATGGCGGACGGCCCATCCCGCAAGATTGCGTGACGAGCCGTAACGCCGGGAATTGTCCCGGGCTGGCGTTCCCACGTCCGAAAAGGGGCGCCGGGATTCCGGGAAAGGGGGATACCTGTTATAATCCCCCGGCTTTGAAGGCACGGATGGGCGGCAGCGCCCATTTTTTGTTTGTGGAACCGAAAACGGGCAACGAAGGCTGGCTGGAAACCACCCTCGGGTCGCTGGGCTACGAGCTCGTCGACCTCGAGATGTCCCGCAGCGGCCTGGTGCGCGTCTTCATCGACAAGCCGGGGGGCATCACCGTGGACGACTGCGCCACCGTGAGCAACCACCTGACGCGGGTCTTCGCGGTCGAGGGCTTCGACTACGAGCGGCTGGAGGTGTCGTCGCCCGGGCTCGACCGCCCGCTCAAGCGGCTGGCGGATTTCGAGCGTTTCGCGGGCCGGGACGCGACGGTCCGCCTGAAGCTGCCGCGCGAGGGCCGGCGCCGCCTGGAAGGGCGCATCGCGGGCGTCGAGGGCGGGATGGTGACGATCGAATTCGAGGGAAAGCGCTGGTCGGTCGCGATGGGCGACATCGACCGGGCCCGGCTGGTGCCGGACGTCTGAGGCGGGAGATTTGGAGATGACGAAGGAAATCCTGTTGCTGGTCGACGCGCTGTCGCGCGAGAAGAACGTGCCGAGGGACGTCGTGTTCCTCGCGCTCGAGATGGCGCTCGCCTCGGCCACGAAGAAGCGCTTCAAGGACGAGGTCGACGTGCGCGTGGAGATCGACCGCGAGACGGGCGAGTACAAGGCGTTCCGGCGCTGGACGGTGGTGCCCGACGAGGAGCACGAGGAGCCCGCCCACCAGGTCGCGATCACGGACGCGCTCGCCGAGAACGCCGAGGCGAAGCTGGGCGACGTCTTCGAGGAGCCGCTCGAGCCCGAGACCTTCGGCCGCATCGGCGCCCAGGCCGCCAAGCAGGTGATCCTGCAGAAGATCCGCGACGCCGAGCGCGAGCAGATCCTCAACGACTTCCTCGAGCGCGGCGAGTCCCTCGTCACCGGCACCGTCAAGCGGGCCGAGCGCGGCAACCTGATCGTGGAGTCCGGCCGCGTCGAGGCGCTTTTGCCGCGCGACCACCTCATCCCGAAGGAGAACCTGCGCGTGGGCGACCGCGTGCGGGCCTACATCGACAAGATCGACCGCCAGGCGCGCGGGCCGCAGCTGATCCTCTCGCGGATCGCGCCCGACTTCCTCGTGAAGCTCTTCGAGCTCGAGGTGCCGGAGATCGAGGAGGGCCTCCTCGAGATCAAGGCGGCCGCCCGCGACCCGGGCCTTCGCGCCAAGATCGCGGTGAAGTCGAACGACCCCCGCATCGACCCCGTGGGCACCTGCGTCGGCATGCGCGGCTCGCGCGTGCAGGCCGTCACCCAGGAGCTCGCCGGCGAGCGCGTGGACATCATCCTCTGGTCGGCCGACCCGGCGCAGTTCGTGATCAACGCGCTGGCGCCCGCCGAGGTGAGCTCCATCGTCGTGGACGAAGAGCGCCACGCGATGGACGTCGTGGTCGAGGAGGACCAGCAGGCCATCGCCATCGGCAAGCTCGGCCAGAACGTGAAGCTCGCCTCCCAGCTCACCGGGTGGGAGCTGAACATCATGACGGTCGAGCAGCGCCAGGAGAAGGCCGGCGCCGAGACGCAGGAACTGCGCGCGCTCTTCATGGAGAAGCTCGACGTCGACGAGGAGGTCGCCGACATCCTCGTGGCCGAGGGCTTCACCTCGCTCGACGAGGTGGCCTACGTGCCGATCAACGAGATGCTCGAGATCGAGGCCTTCGACGAGGAGACCGTGAACGAGCTGCGCCGGCGCGCGCGCGACGCGCTCCTCACCGAGGAGCTGCAGCGCGAGGAGACGGTCGAGAGCGCCGCCGGCAGCCTCGAGGGCATGGAGGGCATGGACGGGCAGACCGCGCGCCTGCTCGCCTCGAAGGGCATCACCACGATGGACGCGCTGGCCGACCTGGCCACCGAGGAGCTCACCGAGCTCACCGGGATGGAGTCGGAGCGCGCGAGCCAGCTGATCATGACGGCGCGAGCGCCGTGGTTCAAGGAGCCGGCGCAGGCCTGAGGCCGCCCGGGAAGGAAACGCCATGGCAAAGTCCAACGTCGCCCAGTTCGCCGAGGAGCTGAAGCTCACGGTGCCGCGGCTCCTCGAGCAGCTCAAGGCCGCCGGCGTCATGAAGAAGGCGGGAGAGGATCCCGTCACGGAGCAGGACAAGACGCGCCTGCTCGACTACCTGCGCGAGGTCCACGGCAACAAGGAAGAGAAGAAGAAGATCACGCTCACGCGCAAGCAGACCACCGAGATCAAGCGCGCGGACGCCACCGGCAAGGCGCGCACCATCCAGGTGGAAGTCCGCAAGAAGCGCACCTTCGTGAAGGTCGACAAGCCCGAGGCCGTCGAGCCCGAGAAGCCCGCCGCGGCGCCCGCGCCGATCATCGACTCCGAGGAGGCGAGGAAGCGCGAGGAGGAAGCGCGGCGCCAGGCCGAGCTCGCGGCGCGCCAGCTCGCCGACGCGCAGTCGAAGACGAAGAAGGCGAAGACGAAGAAGGAAGAGGCCGAGGCGGAAGCCGCCGCGGCCGCCGCCGCGCCCGCCGCCGAGGCGGCCGCGCCGGAAGGCGAGGCGCCGAAGAAGAAGCGCGTCATCCGCAAGAAGGGCGAGGAGCCGGCCACCGAGGCCGAGGCGCCCGTCCTCGTCGAGGTGAAGGCCGAGGCGCCCGCCGAGCCCGCGGCCGGCGCGCCGGCGAAGGCGCCCGCCACGAGCGAGGGCACGCTGCACCGCCCGGCCGTGAAGACGGAAGAGAAGAAGGCCGTGAAGAAGCCGGCGAAGCCGGCGTCCTCGTGGGCCGACGAGATGGCCCGCCGCCGCGGCATCAAGACGCGCGGCGACACGGGCGCGGGGCGCGGCGGCTGGCGCGCCGGTGCGCGCGGCTCGCGCCACCGCGACGAGGAAGCCGGCGCCGGCTACAGCGCGCCGGCGGAGCCCAAGGTGATCGAGGTGCTCGTTCCCGAGACGATCACCGTGGGCGACCTCGCGCACAAGATGTCGGTGAAGGCGGCCGAGGTCATCAAGACCATGATGAAGATGGGCTCCATGGTGACGATCAACCAGGTCCTCGACCAGGAGACCGCGATGATCGTCGTGCAGGAGATGGGGCACGTCGCCAAGCTCGCGAAGCTCGACGACCCCGAGGCCTTCCTCACGGAGACCGCCGCCGGCGAGGCCGGCCAGGTGAGCGAGGTGCGCCCGCCCGTCGTCACGGTGATGGGCCACGTCGACCACGGCAAGACCTCGCTCCTCGACTCGATCCGGAAGGCCCGGGTCGCCGTGGGCGAGGCGGGCGGCATCACCCAGCACATCGGCGCCTACCACGTGAAGACGCCGCGCGGAGTGATCACCTTCCTCGACACGCCCGGCCACGAGGCGTTCACGGCCATGCGGGCGCGCGGCAGCCAGATCACGGACCTCGTGATCCTCGTGGTCGCCGCCGACGACGGCGTCATGCCCCAGACGATCGAGGCGATCAACCACGCGAAGGCGGCCAAGGTTCCGGTGGTGGTGGCCGTCAACAAGATCGACAAGCCCGAAGCCAACCCGCAGCGCATCAAGCAGGAGCTGCTCGCGCAGGGCGTCGTGCCCGAGGAGTTCGGCGGCGACACGCAATTCATCGAGGTCTCCGCCAAGTCGGGGCAGGGCATCGACCGCCTGCTCGAGGCGATCCAGCTGCAGGCCGAGGTGCTTGAGCTGCGCGCGGTGGTGAACGCCCCCGCGCGGGGCACCGTCATCGAGGCGCGCCTCGACAAGGGCCGCGGGCCGGTCGCGACGGTCCTCGTGAAGTCCGGGACGCTGAAGAAGGGCGACAACGTGCTGGCCGGCGCCGTCTTCGGGCGCGTGCGGGCCATGACCGACGAGGACGGCAAGGCGGTCGGCGAGGCCGGGCCCTCGATCCCGGTCGAGATCCAGGGCCTTCAGGAGGTGCCGCGCGCCGGCGACGACATGCTCGTGCTCAACGACGAGCGCAAGGCGCGCGAGATCGCGCTTTTCCGGCAGGGCAAGTTCCGCGACGTGAAGCTGGCCAAGCAGCAGGCCGCCAAGCTCGAGAGCGCGCTGGAGCAGATGGCCGAGGGGGGCGGCGCGAAGTCGTTCGCCCTCATCATCAAGGCGGACGTGCAGGGCTCCTACGAGGGCCTCGCGCACGCGCTCGCCAAGCTCTCCACCGACGAGGTGAAGGTGAACATCATCCACACCGGCGTCGGCGGCATCACCGAGAGCGACGTGAACCTCGCGCTCGCCTCCAAGGCGATCGTGATCGGGTTCAACGCGCGCGCCGACGCCGCGGCGAGGAAGCTGGCCGAGCACTCGGGCGTGGACATTCGCTACTACAACATCATCTACGACGCGGTGGACGACCTGAAGGCCGCCATCACGGGCATGCTGGCCCCGGAGCGCAAGGAGACCGTCCTCGGCATGGTCGAGGTGCGCAACGTGTTCAAGATCTCGAAAGTGGGCACGGTCGCCGGCTGCATGGTGACCGAGGGCGTGGTGAAGCGCGGCTCGCAGGTGCGCCTCATCCGCGGCGGCGTCGTCGTGCACACGGGCGAGCTCGACTCGCTCAAGCGCTTCAAGGACGACGTGAAGGAAGTGAAGTCGGGCTTCGAGTGCGGCCTGTCGCTCCGGAACTTCAACGACGTCCAGGTCGGCGACCAGGTCGAGGTCTTCGAGGTCGTCGAGGTCGCGAGGACGCTCGCCTGAAGGCGGGCACGGCCGGGGCACGCCGGTGAGCAGCGCCCGGCTCGCGCGCATCGCGGACCAGATCCAGCGGGAGCTCTCGGAGCTCATCCGCGAGGAACTGCGCGACCCGCGGGTTCGCATGGTGACCCTCACCGGCGTCGAGCTGGCGCGAGACCAGTCGCACGCCAAGGTGTGGTTCACGAGCCTCGGGACGCCCGAGGACGCGCAGGCGTGCGCGGAGGGGCTCGCCCGCGCGGCCGGGTTCCTGCGCTCGGGGCTCGCCCACCGCCTCTCCACGCGGGTGGTCCCCGAGCTTCACTTTGCCTACGACGAGTCCATCGAGCGGGGCGTGCGCCTGTCGCGGCTCATCGACGAGGCGGTGGCGCCGCCACCGGCCCCGCGGCGCCGGCGCAAGGCCGGCTGAGGCGCGGCGGCGGTGTCGGAAGGGCCGGACGGGGTTCTCCTCGTCGACAAGCCGGCGGGCATCACCTCGACGCGGGCGCTGGCCCTGTGCAAGCGGGCCCTCGGGTCGCGGAAGGGAGGCCACACCGGCACGCTCGACCCTTTCGCGACGGGGCTGCTGCCGCTGGTGTTCGGCGAGGCCACCAAGTTCTCCCGTTTTCTCCTCGACTCCGACAAGACCTACACCGCGACCCTGCGGCTGGGAGCGACATCGACGACGGGCGACACGGAGGGCGAAATCCAGCCTGGTGGCCCTGTTCCAAGCGGATTGGCGCAGATCGAGGCCGTTTCGCGGGAATTGCAAGGTGACTCGCTGCAAGTGCCGCCCATGCATTCGGCCGTGCGCGTCCAGGGGCAACGACTCTATGACCTCGCCCGCCAGGGCCTGAAAGTCGAGAGGGCCCCTCGTGCCATCCACGTGGAGTTCATCGAAATAGTGGAATTCAGCGGCGAAAGGCTCGTAATTTCGCTGAAATGCTCGAAGGGCACCTATGTGCGGACGCTGGCGGAATCCTTGGGCGAAAGGCTGGGGTGCGGCGCATACCTGACGGCCCTGCGCCGCACGGAAACGGGCGGCTTCCGTGTGGCGGACGCCGCCACGCCGGAAGCGTTGGAGGGGATGGGCATCGCGGCCGCCCGTGCCCGGCTGCTGCCGGTGGAGGTGCTGGTCCGGACGCTTCCCCGGTCCGACCTGGGCGAGCGGGAGGCGTGGGCGATCCGCAACGGCCAGGAGCTGCCGTCGGACCCGGCGTGGGGCGACGGGGAGCGCGCGCTCTTCGGCCCGGCCGGGGCGTTCATCGGCGTGGGCCTCGTGGCTGCCGGCCGGATGGCCCCGGCGCGCCTCATGGCCACGGGCGAGGCGGCGGCGGGCCCCGGGTAGGCCCCTGATTCGCTTGAGTTTGGGGCCCGAAACTTGCTAAAATCCGCCTTTACCCGAGACCCAGACATTTGCGGGCGAATCGCCCAGGAGATTTGACAGATGGCCGTCACCACCGCCGAGAAGGCGCGCATCGTTTCCGAGTTCCAGCGTGGCAAGGGCGACACCGGCTCGCCGGAAGTGCAGATCGCGCTCCTCACCGAGAACATCAACAGCCTCACCGACCACTTCAAGGCGAACGTGAAGGACCACCACTCGCGCCGCGGGCTCCTGCGCATGGTGAGCCAGCGCCGCAGCCTCCTCGACTACCTCAAGCGCACCGACGTCGACCGCTACCGGTCGACGATCGAGCGCCTCGGCATCCGCAAGTAGGCTTCCCGCCGGACGACGACCCCGCG
Organism: Burkholderiales bacterium; assembly: GCA_019634955.1. Classification (GTDB taxonomy): domain Bacteria; phylum Pseudomonadota; class Gammaproteobacteria; order Burkholderiales; family Usitatibacteraceae; genus FEB-7. The sequence continues at coordinate 10,381 of JAHCAK010000007.1, read as the reverse complement.
ACGATCCCGGTGAGGGCGATCGCGGGGTTTTTTTTCGCCAGGGCGCCCGGGCGCACGACACACCCGCCGGGCCCCGGCTCCCCATTCCAAGAGGATTGATACCGTGAGACCAATCAAGAAGACTTTCGCGTTCGGTCGCCACCAGGTGACCCTGGAGACGGGCGAGATCGCGCGCCAGGCCGACGGCGCCGTGCTCGTGACGATGGACGACACCGTGGTGCTCGTGGCGGTCACCGCGCGCAAGGACGTGAAGCCGGGCCAGGATTTCTTCCCGCTCACCGTCGACTACCAGGAGAAGACCTACGCCGCCGGGCGCATCCCGGGCGGTTTCTTCAAGCGCGAGGGCCGCCCTTCCGAGAAGGAAATCCTCACCTGCCGCCTGATCGACCGGCCGCTGCGCCCGCTGTTCCCCGAGGGCTTCTACAACGAGGTCCAGGTCGTGGCCACGGTGCTCTCGATCAACCCCGAGGTCGACTCCGACATCCCGGCGATGATCGGCGCCTCGGCGGCGGTCACGCTCGCCGGCATCCCCTTCGACGGCCCCATCGGCGCCGCGCGCGTGGGCTACCTCGACGGCGAGTACATCCTCAACCCGACCAAGACCGAGCTCGAGACCTCCCAGCTGAACCTCGTCGTGGCCGGCACCGCCCAGGCCGTGCTGATGGTGGAATCCGAGGCGAACGAGCTGCCCGAGGACGTGATGCTGGGCGCCGTGGTCTACGGCCACGAGCAGATGCAGGCCGCGATCGACGCGATCAACGCGCTCGCCGACGAGGGCGGCAAGGACGACTGGGACTGGGCGCCCGCCGCGACCGACCCCGCGCTGGTCGAGAAGGTCCGCGCCATCGCCGAGAAGGACCTCGACGAGGCCTACCGCGTGAAGTCGAAGGGCATCCGCTCGGAGAAGCTCGACGACATCAAGAAGCGCGTCCTCGACGCCTGCGTCGTGAACGCCGACCCCCCGGCCGACGGCAACGTCGTGCGCGGGATCCTGAAGGACATGGAGTCGAAGATCGTCCGCGGCCAGATCCTCAACGGCGAGCCGCGCATCGACGGCCGCGACACGCGCACGGTGCGCCCGATCTCGATCCGCCCGACGCTCCTGCCGCGCGTGCACGGCTCCGTCCTCTTCACCCGCGGCGAGACGCAGGCGATCGTCACCGCGACCCTCGGCACGGGCCAGGACGAGCAGATCATCGACGCGCTGCAGGGCGAGTACACCGAGCGCTTCATGCTGCACTACAACTTCCCGCCGTACTCCACCGGCGAGACCGGGCGCGTGGGCGTGCCGAAGCGCCGCGAGATCGGCCACGGGCGCCTCGCCAAGCGCGCGCTCCTCGCCGTGCTGCCGAGCAAGGAGGAGTTCAGCTACACGCTGCGCGTGGTCTCCGAGATCACCGAGTCGAACGGCTCGTCCTCGATGGCCTCCGTCTGCGGCGGCTGCCTCGCGCTCATGGACGCGGGCGTGCCGCTCAAGAGCCACGTCGCGGGCATCGCGATGGGCCTCATCAAGGAAGGCAGCCGCTTCGCCGTCCTCACCGACATCCTCGGCGACGAGGACCACCTCGGCGACATGGACTTCAAGGTGGCCGGCACCGACAGGGGCGTGACCGCCCTGCAGATGGACATCAAGATCAACGGCATCACCAAGGAGATCATGAAGGTCGCGCTCGACCAGGCGCGCGAGGGCCGCATGCACATCCTCGGCCTGATGAAGTCGGCCGTGCCCGGCCCGCGCCACGAGCTCTCCACGTACGCGCCGCGCGTCATCAAGATCAAGATCAACCCCGACAAGATCCGCGACGTGATCGGCAAGGGCGGCAGCGTCATCCAGGCGCTCACGCGCGAGACCGGGACCACGATCGACATCGAGGACGACGGCACCGTCTCCATCGCCTGCCTGTCGCAGGAGGCCGGCGAGGCCGCCAAGAAGCGCATCGAGCTCATCACGGCCGACGTCGAGGTCGGCCGCGTCTACGAGGGCCCGGTGATCCGCCTGCTCGACTTCGGCGCCATCGTGCAGCTGCTGCCGGGCAAGGACGGCCTGCTGCACATCTCGCAGATCGCCCACGAGCGCGTCAACGCCGTCTCCGACTACCTCAAGGAAGGGCAGGTCGTGAAGGTGAAGGTGCTCGAGGCCGACGACAAGGGCCGCGTGCGCCTGTCGCGCAAGGCCCTGCTCGACCCCCCGGCGCGCCGGGAGGAGCCCGCCCCCGCGGGCGACGGCGGCACGCCGGCGCAATAGCGCCGCGGCGGCGCACCCGCGCGTTGTGGGGTCCACGGCGCGGCGCGTATAATCGCGCCTCGCCTTGGATGTACCCGACGGGGTGTAGCGCAGCCTGGTAGCGCACTTGCTTTGGGAGCAAGGTGTCGGGGGTTCGAATCCCTCCACCCCGACCAGATTTCCCGCCCGACCGGGTCCGGTTTGCGCCCGTAGCTCATCCGGATAGAGCACCGGCCTTCTAAGCCGGGGGTAACAGGTTCGAATCCTGTCGGGCGTGCCAGTTTCAACCGGCGCGCGCGCCATGCGCGCGCGCCGGCGATGGTGGCTGTAGCTCAGCGGTAGAGTCCCGGATTGTGATTCCGGTTGTCGTGGGTTCGAATCCCATCAGCCACCCCACCCTTCGCCAGCGGCCCCGCCGCCCCGCGGCGCCGCCGCGCGGCGTTTGCGCCGGCGCCCGTGCGCCCGGCAGGCAAGGAGGGCCGTTCCCATGAAGTATCCGAACAGCAAGGTTGCGGTGGCGGTCCTGGCTGCCGCGTCGCTTTCGTTGCCGCTGGCCGGGCATGCCGCCACCCCCGGGCCCTGCGGCAAGGTGATCCTCAAGCCGTCGGAGGTCGCGATGCACGCAGACTGGCTGCGCGAAGCGGGGGCAGTCGCTTCCCGAGTCGCGCGGCGCGTATCCGCCGAGGACGCCCGGCGCACTGCCGACGCCGCGCGGGCCGACCTCGATCGCGCCCTGGAAGCCGCGGCCCGACGCGCCGGCTGCGAGGTCGTGCGCGAGCCCGGGGAAGGGGTGGCCGAACTCGCTGCGCGGGCCTCCGGCCTTTACCTGAACGCCGTGGTGGGCAGCGAGCCCGCGTTCACCCGGTCCTGGGCGGACCGGGCCGCCGAGGCGACCCTCGTCGCCGAGATGCGCGATTCCCGCCGCGGGGCACTGCTCGCGCGGGTGGAGGAAAGGCGCGAGACGCCGCGGGCCCCCGAGCCGCGGCTTGCGACCCCCGGGGCCGCCGCCGCCGCCCTGGCCCGGCTCTTCGACGGCTGGGCGGAGGGGGCCCTGCGGGAGCTCCTCGCCTCGCGGGACAGGCTTCCCGCGACGGGCGCCCCGCCGCGCGCCTAGCCCTTGCGGCGGTTGCGCACCAGCCAGTCGTCGACGAGCCTCACCGTCTCGTCCACCGCGGCGTTGGACATGCCGTGCTGGGAGGCGATCGCCTGGACCAGCCGGTCGACGCGCTCGATGTACTGCGCGCCGCCTGCCAGGGCCCGGGCAGCCGACGAGGGGCTGCCGAGCGAAAGGGCCGCGTTCGCGTACTTCTCGTACGGCACGAGGTCGGCGGGATCCGCCCCCAGCGCGACGCAGAGCTTCGCGACCCAGTCGTAGACGGACCGCGAGGCCGCCGGGTCGCCGTGCACGGCGTCCTTGATCGGGCGGACCGTGTCGGCCTGCACGCAGCGGTAGTTGCCCGCGAGGAGCATCGCCCACTTGGCGAGCGGCACGAAGACGGAATCGTGCACCTTGAGCTTCACCGGCAGCTCGACCAAGCCCGCGCCGGTGTCGAAGCGGATGGCCTCGATGCCGGTGGCGAGCTCGCGCAGGAGCGCGGTGTGCGCGTCGGAATCGAACCGCGCGGCCTTGAAGTTCGTCGGCAGGCGCACCTGCAGCACGTTCACCGGCTCCTCCGGCGGCCGGAAGGCCTGCGGGTCGGGGCTGCAGAGCGTGACGAGCTTCGGGTCGAACGCGTCCCACACCGAGGCGTCGGTGTAGCAGTCGGCGCAGGCGTCCGCGTTCACGCCCGGCAGCCGCCGCAGGTACGGCAGGGGCGGCATGTTCATGATCGACAGGCACGGCACGCGCGAGCGCGCCACGGCCTCGAGGAGCTCGCGCACGCCGGGCGAGCGGTACTGCGGCTCCTGCATGGCGAGCGCGACGAGGTCGAACGCGCGCGGGTCGGCCTCGCCCGGCCCGGCGGCGCGCAGCGTGCCGGGCAGGGCGCGCGAGTTCACCTCGACGAGGCCCTCGCGGCCCTTCACGGGCAGGCGCACGATCGCGCCCCGCTCGTTGATGAGCGCCGCCTCGGCGGGCAGGCAGACGAGCGTCACGGCGTGGCCCGCGGCGGCGAGCTTCACGCCCAGGAGCGATCCGTAGGACGCGCCCAGGATGAGGATGCTTCGTTGCGGCATGTACGGCTCCTCCATGGCTTTTGGCATGCGGATGGGGCGCGGCCTCTCGTGGAAGGCACGGCCCCGTGGCCAGTCTTTTCGCTGGTGAGCCATGGTAGGCCCGCGCCGGCCGCCCGTTGGGCCACCGGAGGAGGAAACGGCTGTTACTCGTTCGCAGGAATGGGGCGCTCAGGCGCGGTGCCGCAACAGGCGCTGCTTCTCCCGCTGCCAGTCGCGCTCCTTTTCCGCCTCGCGCTTGTCGTGCTGCTTCTTTCCCTTGGCGAGGCCGATCTCCGCCTTGATGCGGCCCTTGGCGAAGTGGAGGTTGATCGGCACGAGCGTGTAGCCGCTGCGCTCGACCTTGCCGATCAGCTTCGCGAGCTCGGCGCGCTGCAGCAGCAGTTTCCTCGTGCGCGTGGGGTCGGGATGGACGTGCGTGGAGGCCGTGGGAAGCGGGCTCACGTGCATGCCGATGATGAACGCCTCGGCGCCCCGCACGATCACGTAGGCTTCCTTGAGCTGCGCTCGTCCGGCGCGGATCGCCTTCACCTCCCAGCCCTCCAGCACCAGGCCCGCCTCGTAGCGCTCCTCGATGAAGTAGTCGTGGAAGGCCTTGCGGTTCTCGACGATGCTCATGTCTGCGGGGAAGGGGAGGAAGGCGCGCGGGTCGCGCCGGGGCGACGCGGGGCGCGAGGTTCGCATTCTACCGGGCGCGCGCCTTAAAATGCCGGTCCCATGCCGACCATCACCCGCAAGGTCATCGTCGACCATCCCGCCGAGGCCATGTTCGCCCTCGTCGACGGCGTCGAGGCCTATCCCGAGTTCCTTCCCTGGTGCAGCGGCGTCGAGGTCTTCGGGCGCACCGGCGCCGAGACGCACGCGCGCATCGACATCGACTTCCACGGCCTGAAGAGCCACGTGGCGACGAGGAACCGCAACGAGCCGCCGGAGTGGATCCATCTCGAGCTCGCCGACGGCCCTTTCGAGCGCCTGGCGGGGCACTGGCACATCCGTCCCCTGGGCGCGGAGGGCGCGGCGATCGAGTTCTCGATCGACTACGCTTTCTCCAGCCGGGCCCTGGAGGCGGTGATGGGCCCGGTGTTCGGCCAGATCATGGAGACGATCGTCGAGCGTTTCGTCGAGCGCGCGGCGCGGCTGCGCGAGGCGCGGGCGGCGCCCCTTCCCGCCCCGCCCCCCGTTCCCGCCGGCCAGCCGTGATGAGGGTCACCGTCGTCGTCGCGCTTCCGGACGGCCAGGAGGTCACCGCCGTCGACCTCGAGGCTGGCGCGAGCCTTGCCCGCGCGCTGGAGGCGGCCGGCGTGGCCGCGCGGCACCCCGGGCTCGCGCTCGACCGCGTGGGCGTGTGGGGGCGGGTGCGTCCCGCCGCGACGGCGCTTCGCGACGGCGATCGCGTGGAGGTCTACCGTCCGGCGCACGCCGACGCGAAGGCGCTGCGGCGCGAACGCGCCGGCGTCAGGACCGCGACTCGATCTCGAAGCGCGCCCGGACCCAGTCGGCGCCCTTCTTGACGATCCGGTTGAGGCGGATGCGGTAGGTGGCGCCCCCGGCGGCGAGCCGGTAGCCGGTCGTGGCCGAGAAGTCGGCGGTGCGCACGAGGATCGAGTCGAGCTTGCCCAGGCCGTCGTAGCCGGGGAGGTAGAGCGCCTCCACGGCGGGCCCCCCCTCGGCGGGCTCGAGCGCCACGCGCAGGGGCCGGAAGGAGAGCACCTCGACGCCCGCGAGGATCTCGCCGCGGACGCGGTTGGCGAGCTTGCGCACCACGCTCCCGACGATCCAGCCGCCCGTCGCCTGGTTGCGCAGGCCGATCACCCCGTTCAGCATCACGCCGTCGGCGCTCGCCTTGTCCACGAGGAGCCCGTAGCCCTTCGAGCTCAGGTCCTTCACGCGCCAGGTCTGCAGGTCCGGATCCATCGCCACGGCCGGCGCGGCGCCCGTCTCGACGGCCGTGAGCGACAGCCCCGACGGGCTGATCTCCACCATCTCCGTCACCGCGAGGCCGGGGGCGGCCGGCGCGGCGGCGGCCGGCGCGGGCTCGGGACCGCGGCGGATGCGCGCAAGCACCTTCTCCAGCCCCACCACCACGTCGACCTCGCGGTCCTCGAAGCGCGTGCGCTCCTCGATGCGGTTTTCGGCGCCGGCGAGCATCGACTGGTAGAGCTTCTCGACGATCGCGAGCAGCGCCACGTGCTCCTCGACCGGGAACACGGCGCCCGCGCCGTGGCCCGCGTAGAGCCGGCCGTGGCGCAGGCCCGCCTGCACCTCCTCCAGCTGGGCCTTCAGGCCGTCGGCGCGCACGTAGCGCACGGTGTCGCCGTGGCTGTCGCGGCGCATGAGGTGCAGGCCGCGGTCGGAGGCGAGGTCGACGAAGAAGAGATGCGAGCGCGAGGAGAACTCGGTGTCGAGGCTGTAGTCCCCGCACCACGAGGAGAACCAGCCGTCGGCGATCTCCAGCTGCACGCGCGTGAGGTTGCCCGCGTTCACGAGGTCCAGCACGAGCGTGCGCAGGTAGAGCGACTGCACGGAGGGCCTGAAGCTCGGCTGCGAGACGTGCAGCACGAAGGGAACCTGGGAGTAGCCCTCGGCTTCCGCGAGCGCATAGAGCGCGTGCAGCTGCTTCCACGGGACGCTGCGGCCCGGTTCCGACAGGAAGCAGCCCCACTTCACGAAGCCGTGGACGGCGTTGAGCGCGAGCCCCGTGACGCGGAAGCGAAGCTCGGCCGCCTCCGGCGCGGACCACTCCTCGCGATGGCGCAGGAAGCGCTGGAAGGCGTTGGCGGCCTCCAGGCAGATGCGCTGCATCGTGAGCGCGAAGTCGCGCTCCGCCTCGGGCACCGGCGTGGGCCCGCGCAGGAACTCGAGCTGGTCGTAGAGAAGCAGCGCCTGGAAGTGCTCCTCGACGCGGACGAGGCGCTCCAGGCGGTCGGGCGACCAGGGCGGGGCGTCGCGGCCCAGCTCGCGCATGGCGGCGAGGAAGAGCGCGCGCCCGGCGGGCTCGCGCACGGTGCGCACCTCGAGCACGCGCTCGATGTCGACGGGGTAGGCGGTGCTGGGGTCGTTGGGCACGCTCTCGCCTCAGGCGACGGTGAACATCTCGACGTTCTTGAGCGCAGGCATGGGGTCGGCGACGAGGTCGGTCTCGGCGATGCCGGCATCGCCGAGGAGCCCGGCCCGCAGGCTCGCCGCCAGCGCGTCCGTGGTGAAGTCCATCGGCGCGTTGAGCCAGTTCTCCGCGAGCGGGTCGAACGTGACCGGCGCGACGTTTCTCGCGGCCGCCGGGCCGATCGTCTCGAGGTGATCGACGGCCGCCTCGATGTAGAGCGCGTTGCCGGGTTCGAGCTCGCGGCCGATGAACTGCACCTTGCGCCAGTAGTCGGAGGCGCCGTGGTGCACGCGGAAGCGCCCCGCCAGCTCGCCGAACGCGCCCGAGAGGCCCTCCAGCCGGAAGATCTCGAAGAGCGCGAGCCAGGGCTTGAGCGTGCGCGGGTTCTCCTCGACGGCGAACTGCAGCAGCTCCACGGCGCGGGCGAGCGCCCCGTCCTCGTAGAAGAGGCGCGCGGCCTTCACCACGGAGTCGGGGTCGGCCGGCGCGATCGTGCCGCTGGCGATCTCGGGGAAGCGCTCCTCGATGTAGCGCCGGCGCAGCATCACGGGGTCCGCGCCGGGCACGTTCGTGGAGAGGGTGCTGTCGGACTGCGCCACCACGCGGTGCTCCGGCGCGGGGGGCGACGTGGTCTCCATCATCGCCGCGGCGTCGTCGAGGTCGGAATGCGCCGGCGGCGTCGCGGTCGCCGTGACGGGAGCGGCCGGCTTGCGCCGGCCGGACGCGAGCTTCCACGCGATGCCTGCGATGCCCGCGACGACGAGCGCCAGCACGGCCCAGAGCCACGCGGGGACGCCGTCCTCGGCGGCGCCCGGAGCAGCCGCGGGCGAGACCGCGGGCTTCGCGGCCGGTGCGAGCTGGGTTGGCTTGGCCGCCTTGGGAGCCTCGGCAGCGGCGGGTGCCGGTGGCGGTTGCGGCGCCGGTGCGGGGTCCCGCTTAGGCTCCGCCGGAGGAGGAGCGGGCGCGGGCACAGGCACGGGTTCGCTCTTCGCCGCCGGTGGCGCAGGCTCGGGCTTCGCAGCGGGTGGCGCAGGCTCGGGCTTTGCAGCGGGTGGCGCGGGTGCGGGCGCCGGCATCGAGGACGGCAGCGTCGAGAGCTTGAGCTGCAGCTCGGCCACGCGGCCCTCGAGCTGCCGCAGGCTGTTTCGCATCGCCAGCAGCGCCGACACCTGGTCGTCGGCATCGAGGATGAGGAGGCGCTCGCGAAGCTGGGCGCGCGTGCGATCGTCGATGCCGCGGCTGCGGGTGAGATCGACCGCCGGTGCCGAAAGGCGCAAGACGAACTCGCCTGCCTTCGCGGTGTCGCGTGGCGGCGGGGCGGGTGGCACCGCCCTTGGCGCCGCCGGAGGTGCTGCCTTGGGCGCTGCGGGTGGCGATGCCTTCGGCACCGGGGCCGGCGTCGCCTTCGGCACCGGGGCCGGCGTCGCCTTCGGTGCCGGGGCTGCCTTGGGGGCCGCGGGCCTGGGGGAAGCGGGAGGCGTGGCCCTGGGCGCCGGCGGCGTGGCGGCGAGGCTCAGGGAGAACCGGCGCAATTCGGGCAGCGTGATCGCGGTTCCCGGGGGAATCGGGTCCTGCGCGCCCAGCGCTGCGACGGCGGGATTCGCGGCGCGTATCGCGCCGACATAGGCGTCGCGGACCGCCTGCCCGCGCGGGTAGATGGCCGTCGCGATCGAGGCGAGCGAATCGCCCGCGACGGTGACGAGCGGCGGCGATGGCGCCTCGGCGGGCCGCGGGTCGAGGAGGATCTCGTAGGTGCGCGACGCGACCGGCTCGCCGGGGCAGCCGGCGTCGACGCGCAGCGCGAGTGCCGGCTCGACCACGGCCGCACGCGTTCGGATGCGCAGTCGCCAGGCCTCGCCATCGCGCTCGACCCGGAACGAGGCGCGCGGCGGCGACGGCAGGGCCGCGCCGTCGGGATGCGCCTGCCGGAAGCACTCTGCCCGTGGAATGCCGCCCGCCGCCGCCTCGAGGGGGGCCGTGGCGTCCAGCGGCTCGCCCAGGAAGGAGTGGACGCGCAGATCGCCGGACGGCACGGCCGACGCGGCAACCGCGAGGCCCGACGCCACGAGGGCGGAGCCGAAGGCCGGGAGCGTGCGCGCGATCATGGATTGGAGGGGGGCGGGCCAGCCTCTGCGGGCGTTGCCCAGGTGCGCGCTCAGGAGGGCTTGCAGGCCTCTTCGACCATCTTTTCGGCCTTGGCGCGCTCCGCCTCGATCTGCGCGTCGTCCAGCAGCGCGGGTTCCCCCTTCGCATCGGTGGTGGCGATGCGCCCGCCGGCTTCCAGCGTGCGCAGGTACGCGCGGGCGCGGTTGCAGTTGTCGCGGTCGAACTCGGCCTTGCGCTCGCGCTCGGCCGCCACCTTGGCCTTGTCGCGCGCGTCGGCGCGGCTCTTCTCCAGATCCTTGTCGCGCTCGACGGCGGACTTCGGCGCCGGCGCGCCCGCGCCGGCGGGCACGTTGATCTGCTTCGACTGCTGCGAGGGCGGCGGCTGGTCGGAGTAGGTGACGCGCCCGTCCTTGTCCACCCACTTGTAGAGCTGGGCGTTCGCGGCGAAGGACGCGGCGAGCGCGAAGGCGAGGGCGAGGATGGTCTTCATGGCGTGCTCCTTCGTCGAATTCGTTCGGGCTTGCCGCGCCGTCAGGAACCGGCGGATTTCCCGGTGGCCTCGGGCGCGATCCTCACCGCCGGGTAGGCGAGCTGCTCGAGGCCCAGCTGCGCGAGCTCGCTGGCGCGCCGCGCCTCGCGGATCGCCCCGGCCGCGTCGCCGGCGGCGAGCCGTGCGCGAGCCTCCACGAGGGCCTCCCACGCCCGCGACCAGAGCGCGCGCCGCGCCCGGGCGCGCTGGATGTCGGTCTCGGCCTGCGCGACGAGCGCGCGGGCTT
>JAHCAK010000069.1 GCA_019634955.1 Burkholderiales bacterium | reverse complement strand
AAGAAGTAGCGCAGCGGCCACGCGGCCGGCCGCCGGCCGGCCCGGCACCCTGGAGACGGCACCGGAAACGGTGCCGTTTCTCTTTCGACTTCTCGTAGAATCGGCCTGGCATCCCAAGGAGCGGCACCCTGGACACCTTCCTCCAGCAGGTCGTGAACGGCCTCACGCTCGGCAGCGTGTACGCCGTGGTCGCGCTCGGCTACACCATGGTCTACGGCATCGTGCAGCTCATCAACTTCGCCCACGGCGAGGTGGTGATGATCGGCTGCATGGTGGCCTTCTCGGTGATCGTGGCGCTGGCGCCGACGGGGCTGCCGCCCTTCGTCGTCGTGGGCGCCGGCATCGCCGCCGCCGTCCCCGCCTGCATGGCGGTGGGCTACGCCGTCGAGCGCGTGGCCTACCGGCCGCTGCGCGGCGCGCCGCGCCTCGCGCCGCTCATCACCGCGATCGGCGTCTCGATCGTGCTGCAGCACCTGGCGCTCCTCGTCTGGAGCCGCAACATCATCGCCTTCCCGCAGATCATCGAGCTCAAGCTCTTCCACCTCGGGACCTCGGAGACGAGCGCGGCCATCTCCAACATCCAGCTCGCCATCATCGCCACTTCCGTCACGATGATGGCGGGGCTGCTGTTCCTCGTGTACCGCACGAAGCTCGGCATCGCGATGCGCGCGACCAGCCAGAACGCGCAGGTGGCGGGCCTCATGGGCATCGACGTGAACCGCGTGATCTCCGCCACCTTCGTGATCGGCGCGGCGCTGGGCGCGGTCGCCGGCGCCATGGTCGGCACCTACTACGGCATCGCGCACTACCAGATGGGGTTCCTGCTCGGCCTCAAGGCCTTCAGCGCCGCGGTGCTGGGCGGCATCGGCAACCTCGCGGGCGCCGTGCTGGGCGGCATCCTCATGGGCCTCATCGAGGCGCTGGGCGCGGGCTACGTGGGCGACTTCACGAACGTGTGCCTGCTGGACCGATTCCTGCCGGGGTTCGGCGAGGTCTGCGCGGCGAGCCCGGAGTCCAGCCTCTTCGGCTCGAACTACAAGGACGTGTACGCGTTCATCGTCCTGATCCTCGTCCTCGTCTTCCGGCCCTCGGGGCTGCTGGGCGAGCGTGTCGGCGACAGGGCCTAGTCATGCGTTATCGAGTTATCCATACGGAAGGCTTTGGAAACGCCGATGAACGCCGATGCCCCGCCGATTGCCGCCGAGAAGACGAGAGAACAGCTCGATTCATTGACCCGGGTCATCATCGGGGCCGCCTTTCGAGTGAGTTCGACGCTAGGTCAAGGCTTCCTCGAAAAGGTCTACGAGAACTCGCTGGCCCACGAGCTTCGGAAGGTCGGGTTGCACGTCGAGCAGCAGCGGCCCGTCCAGGTGCGATACGACGGGGAGACTGTCGGCGACTATTTCACGGACATCCTGGTCGAGCGCGCTGTCGTCGTCGAACTCAAGGCGTTGGACAGGCTCGATCGAGTGCACTTCGCGCAATGCGCCAACTATCTCCGCGCGACCGGTCTTCGAGTCTGCCTGCTCCTGAACTTCGGCCGATCAAGCCTCGAGCTGAAGCGTATCGTAAGAAACTACTGATGATCTGCGGCAATCGGCGGGGCATCGGCGCTCATCGGCGTTTCCAATGCCTTTCGTGACCATGGGCACCCTGTCCGCCATCCGCGACGACCCCCGCCTCAAGTGGGCCGGGCTCGCGCTCGTCGTGGTCGCCCTCCTCGCCCTGCCCTTCGTGCTGGCGATGGCCGGGACGGCCTGGGTGCGCATCACCAACCTCGCCATCCTCTTCGTCCTGCTCTCGCTGGGCCTCAACATCGTCGTGGGCTTCGCGGGGCTGCTGGACCTGGGCTACATCGCCTTCTACGCGGTGGGCGCGTACGTGTACGCGCTGCTCGCCTCGCCGCACTTCGGGCTGCACCTGCCGTGGTGGGCGATCCTGCCCATCGGCGCGGCGGTGGCCTGCCTCTTCGGGGTCCTGCTCGGCACGCCCACGCTGAAGCTTCGCGGCGACTACCTCGCCATCGTGACGCTGGGCTTCGGCGAGATCATCCGCATCTTCCTGAACAACCTCTCCGAGCCCTTCAACCTCACCAACGGGCCGAAGGGCATCGCCACGATCGACCCCATCCGCTTCCTCGGGCTCGACTTCTCCAACGTCACGCGCATCGGCGAGTACGCGCTCTCCGGCACCATCAAGTACTACTTCTTCCTGCTCGCGGTCCTCGTCGTGGTGATCGTCGTGAACCTGCGGCTGCAGGATTCGCGCATCGGCCGGGCGTGGGAGGCGATCCGCGAGGACGAGCTGGCCGCCCGCGCGATGGGCATCAACACGACCCGCATGAAGCTGCTCGCCTTCGCCATGGGCGCCTCCTTCGGCGGCATCGCCGGCGGCATGTTCTCCGCCATCCAGGGCTTCATCAGCCCCGAGAGCTTCATCCTCAACGAGAGCGTGATGGTGCTCGCGATGGTGGTGCTGGGCGGCATGGGCAACATCTGGGGCGTGGTGCTGGGCGCGGTGCTGCTCTCCTTCGTCCCGGAGATCCTGCGCTATACCGTCGAGCCCGTGCAGCGCATGCTCTTCGGCCGCTCGCTCATCGACCCCGAGGTGATCCGCATGCTCCTCTTCGGGCTGGCGATGGTGGTGATGATGCTCTTCCGCCCCGCGGGAATCCTGCCCTCGGCGGTGAGGAAGCGCGAGCTGGCGAAGGTCCCCGACGATGACAACGCCTGAGCCCGCGCGCGCCGCGGCCCTCCTCGAGATCGAGGGCGTCACCAAGCGCTTCGGCGGCCTCGTGGCGCTCTCCGGCGTGAGCTTCTCCATCGCGCGCGGCGAGATCTACGGCCTCATCGGCCCCAACGGCGCCGGCAAGACCACGCTCTTCAACGTGCTCACCGGCCTCTACCGCCACGACGAGGGCGAGTTCCGCCTCGAGGGCCGCCCGCTCGTGGCCGCCACGCCCGACCGCATCGCGGCGCTGGGCGTGGCGCGCACCTTCCAGAACATCCGCCTCTTCGCCAACCTCTCGGCGCTGGAGAACGTGATGATCGGCCGCCACGTGCGCACGAAGGCGGGCGTGGCCGGCGCCATCCTGCGCGACCGCGGCACCCGCTCGGAGGAGGCCGCCATCGCCCGGCGCGCCCGGGAGCTCCTCGACTACGTGGGCATCGGCGCCCGCGGCAACGAGCTCGCGCGCCACCTGCCCTACGGCGACCAGCGCCGCCTCGAGATCGCGCGCGCGCTCGCGACCGAGCCGAAGCTCCTCGCGCTGGACGAGCCCGCGGCCGGCATGAACGCCACCGAGAAGCTGGAGCTGCGAAAGCTCCTCGAATCCATCCGCCGCGACGGCACGACCATCCTCATCATCGAGCACGACATGCGCCTCGTGATGGGCCTGTGCGACCGCGTGCTGGTGCTCGACTACGGGCGGCGGATCGCGGAAGGCCTGCCCGCCGAGGTGCGGCGCGACCCGAAGGTGATCGAGGCCTACCTGGGCGCGCAGCATCACGACGCCGCCGTTGTCGAGTGACGCGGACTGAGATTCCCGGAAACGCCGATGAACGCCGATGCCCCGCCGATTGCCGCAGATGAATCCCGGATTGTTATCGAGAGTTCGGACCGGTCGGTGAGTACAGGCAAACCGCGCAAGCACGATCCTGCAACGAATGATCAGCGGCAATCGGCGGGGCATCGGCGTTCATCGGCGTTTCCGAAGCCTTTGGCATCCGTGAGCCACTGATGCCCCTGCTCGCACTGGAGAAGGTCGAGGTCCACTACGGCGGCATCCGCGCCGTGAAGGGCATCGACCTCGTGGTGGAGCGGGGCGAGCTCGTCTGCCTCATCGGCGCCAACGGCGCGGGGAAGACCACGACGCTTCGCGCCATCACCGGGCTGGCCCACGCCACGGGCCGCATCGCCTACGACGGCCGGGAGATCACCGGCGGCCGCCCGCACGAGATCGCGCGCGCCGGCATCGCCCTCGTCCCCGAGGGCCGCGGCGTCTTCCCGCAGCTCACCATCGAGGAGAACCTCGCGATGGGGGCCTACACGCGCTCCGACCGCGACGGCATCGCCGCCGACACCGAGCGCGTCTTCACGCTCTTTCCGCGCCTCAAGGAGCGGCGGCGCCAGACGGCCGGGACGATGTCCGGCGGCGAGCAGCAGATGCTCGCCATCGGCCGCGCGCTCATGAGCCGGCCGCGGCTGCTGCTGCTGGACGAGCCGAGCATGGGGCTCGCCCCGATCATGGTGGAGAAGATCTTCGAGGTGATCCGCCTCATCGCCGCCGAGGGCGTGACGATGCTGCTGGTGGAGCAGAATGCGCGGCTCGCGCTGGAAGCGAGCCGCCGGGCGTACGTGCTGGAAAGCGGCCAGGTGACGCTCGCCGGCGAGGCGGCGGCGCTCCTGCACGACCCGCAGGTGCGCCAGGCGTACCTCGGCGAGTGAGGGGCCGGCGCGGGCGTTTGCGGCTACACTTGTAACCCCCGGGTGATGCGACTCACAGACCGGGGCGGCAGCACGGCAGACAATAAGATCGAGAACGGGGCGCCCAGGAAGCGCCCCCACACGGACAACAAACCTGGCCAACCCATGACCACCTCCCGGGCCGCCCGCGGCGCCCTTGTCGGCATCCTCGCCGTCGTACTGCTGGGCATCCTCGCGTTCCTCTACTCGCGGACGGAGGCCATCGACTTCAAGCGCGACGCCGAGACGCTGTCGCTCCTGCGCGAGCTGAAGGAGCTCGACATGCGCTGGGACGCCGACGCCGCGCAGTTCGCGTCGCGGCTCGCCGCCGGCCCCGCCGCCCCCGACCGCGCCCCGATGCTCGCGCGCATCCTGCGCGAGCTCGAGCGCGCCTCCTCCCGGCCCGAGGTGGTGGAGGCGCTGCCGGCCATCAAGGCGGGGATGGCCGACAAGTCGGCCGCGTGGGACGCGCTCAAGGCCCGCCACGCCCGCTCTGCCGAGGCGCTCGCCAGCGCGCAGACGGCCACCGCCTCCCTCGCCAGCGCCGCCGGCTTCCAGCGGCTGGCGGACCCGCGCCGCGCCGACCGGCACGCCGCGCTCGCGGGCGAGGCGCAGGCGCTCATGGCCGCCGTCCGACTGTCGGAGGGCGCGGACGGCCCGCTGGAGGCCCGCCTCGCCACGCTGCGCGAAGCGGCCATCGCTGCGGCGCCGTCCCTGGAGGAGCACGCCGCGCGCGCCGAGATCGCGCTGCGCGCCTTCCTCGCCGCCCGCGTCGAGGAGCGCGCGGCCGCGCAGAAGTTCGCCTTCCTCACGGTCGGCGGCCGCGTCGACCTGCTCATGCAGTCGATCTCGCGCTCGGTGCAGGCCTCCCTCGACGACAAGGAGCGCTGGCGCGTCTACCTCTTCTTCTACGCCGCCGCGCTGCTGATCGGCGTGGGCTACCTCGTCTCGCGCGTCTTCGCCGCGCAGGCCGCGCTCAAGGAGGCCAACGAGAGCCTGGAGAAGCGCGTGGCGCTGCGCACGAAGGAGCTCTCGGAGGCGATGGTGCGGCTCAAGGAGAGCGAGGCGCAGCTCGTGCAGAGCGAGAAGATGTCCTCGCTGGGCCAGATGGTCGCCGGCGTCGCCCACGAGATCAACACGCCGCTCGCCTACGTGAAGAACAGCGTGGCCACGGTGCGCGACCGCCTGCCGGAGCTGCGCGACGCCGTGGCGCAGTCCGAGCGCCTGATGGGCCTGCTGCAGTCGGAATCCCCCGCGCAGGCCGATCTCCACGAGAGCTTTGCCGCGGTGAACGCCCGCCTCGCGCAGCTGCGCGACCACCAGGTGCTGGGCGACCTCGACTCCCTCACCAAGGACGGCCTGCACGGCATCGACCAGATCGCCGAGCTGGTGGTGAACCTCAAGAACTTCTCGCGCCTGGACCGCAGCAAGGTCGCGAGCTTCAACGTGAACGAGGGCATCATCGCCACGCTCCTCATCGCCAAGCCCCAGCTTCGCAACGTCGCCGTCGAGAAGCGCTTCGGCGAGATCCCGTCCATCACCTGCTCGCCCTCGCAGGTGAACCAGGTGCTCCTCAACCTCGTGACCAACGCCGCGCAGGCGCTCGACAAGCCGCAGAAGGCGATCGTGGTCACCACGCGCCGCGAGGGCGAGGACGCCATCGCGATCGAGGTGGCCGACAACGGCAAGGGCATCGCCCCCGAGGTGCTGCCGCGCATCTTCGACCCCTTCTTCACCACCAAGGAGGTCGGCAAGGGCACGGGGCTGGGGCTTTCCATCGCCTACAAGATCGTCACGCAGCACGGCGGGCGCATCGACGTGAAGAGCCAGGCCGGCAAGGGCACCGTCTTCACCGTCGTGTTCCCGATCCGCCCGCCGGCGGAGCTCGCGGCGGCGCAGGACTGAGGCGCATGCAGATCCCCGAGAGAATCGGCAAGTACGCCATCCAGGCGATCCTCGGCAAGGGCGCCACGGGGCTCGTCTACCGCGGCTTCGACCCCGGCATCAAGCGGCCGGTCGCGCTCAAGGTGATCACCAAGAGCCTGCTCGACCCCGCCGACCTCGAGTACGTGATCAGCCGCTTCCGCCACGAGGCCGAGGCGGTCGGGCGCCTCACGCACCCGCGCATCGCCGCGATCTACGACTTCATCGAGACCGACGAGATCGCCTGCATCGTGATGGAGCTGGTGAACGGCAAGAGCCTCGCCCACCACCTGAAGGAGGTCACGCAGTACGGCCTCAAGGACACCTGGGAGATCATCCGGCAGATCCTCGACGGGCTCGCCTATTCCCACGGCCAGGGCGTGATCCACCGCGACCTCAAGCCCGGCAACGTCCTCATCAACGACGACGGGCGCATCAAGATCACCGACTTCGGCGTGGCCCGCATCGACACCTCCACCCTCACGGTGATGGGCGACATCGTCGGCACGCCGCACTACATGGCGCCGGAGCAGTTCGGCGGCCAGGAGGTCACCCCGCGCACCGACCTCTACCAGGTGGGGGTGATGCTCTACGAGCTGCTCACCGGCACGCGCCCCTTCACCGGCAACAACGTCGAGATCCTGCGCCGCGTGATGAACGAGCGCCCGGCCAACCCCTCGACCCACAACCCCAGGATCACCTGGCAGCTCGACTGGGTGGTGCAGAAGGCGCTCGCCAAGGACCCCGCCGACCGCTTCGGCTCCGCGCGCGAGTTCGCGGACGCCCTCAAGGGCGCGCTCGAGGAGAGCCTGGGCGGCCCGCTCGCCGCGGCCGCCGCGGCCGTGGCCCCGGCATCGCTGCCCGCGGGAGCGGCGAGCCTCATGGACAAGGCGCGCCTCATCGCCGGGGCCAAGGACGCCGGCGTGATGGCCGGCGCCGAGGCCGCGGCGGCGCCGGCCGCGACCTTCGCCGCCGGCGGCGACACGAAGAAGGCCCGCGTGCTCTTCGTGGACGACGAGGAGCGCATCCTCAACGCGCTGCGCACGCTCTTCCGCAGCCAGTACCACGTGTTCACGGCGGAGAACGGCGCGCTCGCCCTCGAGTTCGTGAAGCGCTTCGGCATCCACGTGGTGGTGAGCGACCAGCGCATGCCCAACATGACGGGCGTGGAGCTGCTGCGGCAGGTGAAGGACCTCTCGCCCAACTCCGTGCGCATGCTCCTCACCGGCTACTCCGACCTCGCCGCCATCGTCGGCTCGATCAACGAGGGCGAGGTGTTCCGCTTCGTGAAGAAGCCCTGGGACAACGAGGACATGCAGAAGACCATCGCCGACGCGGTGGCCATCGCCATGGAGCTCGCGGCCGCCCCCCCGGCGCCGGCCGAGCCGCTCGCGAAGCTCGACGCCTCGATCCTCGTGATCGACACCTCGGATGCGCTGGCCGAGGGCCTGAAGAGCGTGCTGGGCGGGGTCGCGCCCATCCGCCTCGTGGCCTCGCCCGAGGACGCGCTCAAGGCGCTGGAGACGGAGGAGATCGCGCTCATCGTCGCCGACCTCTCCGTGGGGCAGGACGGGCTCATCACGCTCTTCAAGCTGCTGAAGGCCGGGCACCCCGAGATCCTCTCGATCCTGGTGACCGAGGCCTCGGATTCCGAGCTCGTGATCGAGCTCATCAACCAGGCGCAGATCTTCCGCTTCCTCAACAAGCCGATCCAGGTGCGCCAGATGCGCGGCCACGTGGAGGCGGCGCTCGCCAAGTACCGCGCCTTCAAGCAGCGCCCGGACCTCGTGCGCGGCCAGAAGCCCGTGGAAAGCCTGCAGGCCAAGACCTCGCTCTGGGGCGCCAAGCTCTTCGAGCGGATCCTGCGCCTGCCCGACCGCCTCTTCTCCCGGTCGTGACCACGCTCACCAAGGCGGACCTCGCCGACCTCAAGCGCGCCAAGGCGCTGCTGGAGAACCCGGGGCTCGCGGCCAAGCTCTCGTCGATGCTGGGCTCGCCGGTGGAAAAGGGCGTGAAGATGCTGCCCGCGGCCTGGCAGCGCGGCGTGCACAAGGCCACGGAGGCCGCGCTCATGAAGGCGCTGGAGGTCGCGGTGACGTCGCTGGGCGAGCGCCCGCGGTCGGCTTCCCAGGACCGCTTCCACCGCGTGGCGGCGGCGGCCTCCGGGGCGGCGGGTGGCGCCTTCGGGCTCGCCGCGCTCTCCTGGGAGCTGCCGCTTTCCACCACGCTGATGCTGCGCTCGATCGCCGACATCGCCGCGAGCGAGGGCGAGAACCCGCGGCACCTGGAGACCAAGCTCGCCTGCCTCACCGTGTTCGCGCTGGGGTCGACCAAGGACAGGCGCGACAACGCGACCGAGTCGGGCTACTTCGCGGCGCGCGCGGCGCTCGCCTCCGCGGTCACGGAGGCCTCCGCCCACCTCGCGAAGAGGGGGCTCTCCAAGTCGGGCGCGCCGGCGCTGGTGCGGCTCGTGGCCGCCATCGGCGCGCGCTTCGGCATCGTCGTCTCCGAGAAGGCGGCGGTGCAGGCGATCCCCATCATCGGCGCCGCGGGCGGCGCGATGGTGAACACCGTCTTCATCGGGCACTACCAGGACATGGCGCGCGGGCACTTCATCGTCCGCCGCCTGGAGAAGATCCACGGCGCGGAACCCGTGCGCGCCGCCTACGAGAAAGCCTGACCATGGCCGCCTACGTCATCGCCGAAGTCGAAGTGACCGACCCCGAGGCCTACCGGCCCTACACCGAGCTCGTCCCCGCCACGATCGCGCACTACGGCGGGCGCTTCCTCGTGCGCGGCGGCGCCGCGGAGGTGCTGGAGGGCGACTGGCCGCAACGCCGGCGCGTCGTCATCGAGTTTCCCTCGATGGAGGCCGCGCGCGCGTGGTGGGATTCACCCGAGTACGAGAAGCCCAAGGCCATGCGGCGCGCCGCCAGCCGCGGGCGCCTCATCCTCCTCGAGGGCCACGACGGCTGAGGGTTGGAAAGGCGCGGGAACCGCAGATGAACGCGGATGAACGCAGATGTTCGGTGGCAGGATGTGCAGCGTGCGGTGTCCGGACGGCGCGTCGTTGAATGGAAGCGCCAACCCGATCACAAGCCATCTGCGTTCATCCGCGTTCATCTGCGGTTGCACCTCACCTGGCCGGGCGGAATGAACGGCCGGAAGGCT
>JAHCAK010000068.1 GCA_019634955.1 Burkholderiales bacterium | reverse complement strand
GTGTTCCTCGGCTTCAACGACGGCGCGCGCAACATGATCGGCATCGCCATCGCCACGGGCACGGCCGGCATCATCGTGGGCGGCATCACGCTCACGGGCCTGGGCCTTCGCATGACGGAATTCGTCGAGTTCGTCTCGCAGGGCAACGTGCTGGTGATGCTCCTGTTCACCGCGTTCGTCTGCCTGGTGCTGGGCCTCGGCGTGCCGACGACCGCCAACTACATCCTCGTGGCCACCCTCATGGCGCCCGTCATCGTGGAGCTGGGCGCGCAGTCCGGCCTCGTGATCCCGCTCATCGGCGTGCACCTGTTCGTCTTCTACTACGGGATCATGGGCGACATAACGCCACCGGTGGGCCTCGCGAGCTTCGCGGCGGCGGCGATATCCGGCGAGGACGCGATCAAGACCGGCCTTCAAGGTTCCGTCTATGCGCTTCGCACCGTGGTGCTGCCCTTCATCTGGATCTTCAACCCGCAGCTGCTGCTGCTGGACCTCGAGGGCTGGGACGAACTCGTCTACGTGGTCGTCGCCTCGACGGTGGCGTGCCTCGTGTTCGCGGCGGCCACCATCGGCTGGTTCCAGGCGAAGAGCCGCTGGTGGGAGACGGCGCTGCTGCTCCTCGCGACCGTGATGCTCTTCCGCCCCAACTTCTTCATGGACCAGCTCTACGAGCCCTGGGTGTCGCGCCCCGCCAAGGAGATCTACCAGGTCGTGAAGGACCTGCCGCAGGACCGGCGCCTGGTGCTGGTGATCTCCGGCACGAACATCGAGGGCGACGACATCCGGAAGACGGTCTCGGTGCGGATGGGCAAGCCCGACGAGGCGCGCAAGCGGCTTGCCGAGGCGGGCGTCACCTTCAGCATGCTGGGCGAGGAGGTGCGCATCGGCACCGTGAAGTTCGGCAGCCGCGCCAAGCGCGGCGGCTTCGAGCAGGGCTGGGAGGTGAAGGAGATCAAGGTGCGCTCCGACGCGCCCTCGGAGCACTGGGTGTTCATCCCCGCCTTCGCCATCATCGCCTTCGTGTACTTCCTGCAGCGGCGGCGCGTCGGTCCGGCCCGGGCGGCGCCGGCGGCGGCCTAGGGGCGGCGCGATGCCGCCCCCGGGCGCGCGGGGATCACTTCACCGAGAACTTCTTGGTCCCGGCGGGCTTGTCGTCCAGCAGGATCTCGACCTGGTAGTCGCCCAGAGGCCAGCCGTCCGGCTTGGCGACGTGGAACTCGTGCGTGGCGGGGCCGGTGGCGTTGATCGTCATCGTGTCTTCCTTCACGACGGCGGTCTGCCCGTCCTTCGAGTAGGTCCACTTCGCCTTGAGGGTGGCCGCGCCCGTGCCCGTCGTGTCGATGGACGCGTAGAACGTGTCGCCCTTGGCGAAGCTGTCGGCGGCTGCGGTGACCTTCTTGTCGGCGCCGATGGCCTTGCCGAGCGAGACGGTCGAGACGGCCACGCCGGCGGGCGCGGGGGCCGGTGCCGGTGCCGGTGCGGCAGCCGGGGCGGGCGCCGGGGCGGGTTTCGGGGGTTCCTCCTTCTTGCCGCAGGCAGCGAGCGCGACGGCGAAGGCGGTGATGAGGGCGAAGGCGTACTTCGAACGCATGGTGGTCGCTCCTGGAATCGTGGGGAATGGGGCCGGACGGCTCACTTCGGCGGGATCTTCAGCTTCTGGCCGGGGTAGATCTTGTTCGGGTCCTTGAGGATGTCCTTGTTGGCCTCGAAGATGCGCGGCCAATCGTTGGCGTTGCCGTACTCGCGCTTGGCGATCTTGGACAGGCTGTCGCCCGAGACGACGACGTAGACCTTTTCGGCCGTGGAGCTGGATCCGGACTGGACGTTCGAGAAATCGGGCATCTTGTCGGCCATGGGGCCCTCCTTCGGGGTTGGCGATCATTCATCTTGCCCCAAGTCCCTGCCCCGCGGTTGACCCGGCGCAACCCCCCTACGCACCGGGTCGCGTAAAAAGGCGGCAGTCCGTGACGCCATCCCCAGCCCCCTTGCGCCGCCTGCCCGCCATCCCGCCCCCCCGCCCCCCCCTGACGGCGCTGGACATCATCGACGGGGAGCACCGCAGCCTCGCGGCCGTCCTCGACGCCCTCGGGCGCTACGTGGAGCCGCTCCGGCAGCACCGGGTGCGGCCGGACTGCGACGTCTTCGCGACGATCCTCGCCTACATCGAGACCTTCGCCGACCGCTTCCACCACCCCAAGGAGGACGAGTTCCTGTTCCGGGCGCTGCGCGGCCGTACGCGAGAGGCCGACCCGGTGCTGCGCCGGCTGCAGCACGAGCACGCCGTGGGGCCGGCCGAGCTGGAGGCGCTCAAGGGGGCACTCCTGCGCACGCGCGGCGGGGGCGAGCGCGACCTCGACGAGTTCGCCTTCCGGCTGGAGGCCTACGCCCGCGGCCAGGCGGAGCACCTGCGCGTGGAGGACGACCTCGTCGTGCCGATGGCGCGGCGCTTCCTCACGCCGAGGGACTGGGAGCCCATCGACGCGGCCTTCCGCGCGCACCGCGACCCGTTCTTCGGGATCGGGGCGAACGGGCCGATCGGGGGGTTGATGAGGCGGGCGGTGGCGCTGGCCTGACCGCGCGCGCTGGACCCGGGTGCCGGTTCGGCGCAGGATTCCCCCGGCTGGCGCACCCCGCACAAGCCGCCCAGGAGAACCCGCATGGACTTCCAGGAAGCGTTGAAGGACCCCGGCAAGATGTTTCGAGGCAATCCCGAGGCCGTGGAAGCCGCCATCGAGTTCGATGCAGCGCAGAAACGCGCGATCCTCACGCAATGGAAGGACCAGATCGAGCAACTCCAGCGGGCCACGGGCGAGAACATGCCCGGCCCGGAGTCGAACGGCACTGGCGCGGAATGCCTGCGGCGCGTGGTGGATGCCCTGATCCGGCTAAGCGACGAGCGATAGGCCGGCCGCCTCGCCCTGGAAACCGTGGCGCCCCGAAGACGAATCGAACGTCCGACCTGCCCCTTAGGAGGGGGCTGCTCTATCCACTGAGCTACCGGGGCGTGTGCTGCCGGGCGCGATTATCTCACGCCGCAGCGCGCCCCCGACAAGGGCGAGGCCTCAGTTGATGGTGACCGGCGGCACGCGCCGCAGGAGGAGCTCGGGCTCCTCGCGGATCTTCTCCGCGAAACGGATGTTGCGCCGCACGGCATCCATGTAGAGGTTGGTGCCGCCGAAGTGCCTCTGCGCGTACTGGTAGGTGCCGCCCAGGTCGTGGTCGAGGCGCTTGGAGGCCGAGACGAAGAAACCGGGCGTCTTGCGGATGAGATCCTCCGCGGAGGCGAATAGCGTCACCTCGCCCTCGCCCGTGACGCGCCGCGCGATGCCGCCCACGACGAACTCCGGGTACAGCCGGTCGTGGCATTTCTCGAGATAGCAGCGGTCCGACATCTGCGCGATGATGTCCGCGGAGCCGAGCAGGCTCCCCAGCAGCCGGAACACGGGCTGCGGCAGGCGGATGGTGGCGACCGGCCGCTCGTACCCGGTGAAGTGGAGCACCGGCCCCGCCACGGCGGCGAATTCCCCCAGCCCGATCGTCGGCAGGTAGTCGCGCAGGAAGCGCCCGCCGCGGGAGACGTGGATGCGCGTGTACTCCGCCCCGCGCCGGTGGCGGCGGTCGCCGCGGCGGCGCAGGTAGCCCACGTCGTGGAAGAGCGCGCAGGCGATGCCCAGCTGGAAGAGCCGCTCGCCGATGGCCGGCCCGTCGCCGCGCGAACGCTCGTAGCCGTCCAGCAGCCGGGCCATGGCGAGCGAGACCTCCAGGACGTGCTGCAGGTCGTGGTAGGCCGTGTCGCACTTCTCGTAGCCGGCGTGCTCGCCGCGGTAGAGGGCGGCGACGTCGTCGAAGGCGCGCAGGAACCCCGCCGGGGATGGCGCGTCGGGGTACAGGGCGCGGTGGATGCCGGCGACCTCGAGCCTCACGCAGACCGGGTCCGTCGTGTTGATCCGGTTGCTCACGTCGAAATCGTTGCGGCGGAAGTCCATGGCGCGCCCCCAGGGTGACCGGCTTATTGCTTTTCTGGATGCCCGGCCGGACCGGGCAATCCGGCCATTTTCCGGCGATTGGCTGCGGCTCGCAAGGCCCGCTTGCGCCCTGTCAAGACTAGCCAAGCGGGGGCCTTGGGAGTAAGGTTCAAGGCACATCTTCGGAGGAAAAAGACCCATGCCGACCATCGCGGAGAATGCCGAAGAGATCAAGCGGCGCATCGGCGAGCTCAACCTCGAGCACCGTGACCTCGACCGAGCCATCGAAGCCCTCGAACTCAATCCCCTCCACGACGAACTGCAGTTGAAGCGTCTCAAGAAGCGCAAGCTGATGCTCAAGGACCAGATCTTCATGCTCCAGCGGCAGCTGGTTCCCGACATTCCCGCCTGACCCGCACCACCCCGGCCCTCGCCGGCATCCGCCCGACCGGAACTTCGGGGCCGCGGGCAGGGTCATTCATCCCGATCGGCCGCAAGCGCGCGCAAGGCTGGTGAGAGCCCCGCGAAGGCCGGATAATCGCCGTTTTCCGGCCCCACGCCATGAAGACCATCCAGATCGCAGGCGCCGTCGCCCTGCTCGCCGCCGTCGGCGCTGCCTCCTACCTTGCAGGGCGCAGCGCCGCCCCCGGCCCTGCTCCCGCTCCCTCCCCGGCCATGGGAGCCCCCAAGGGGCCCGGTGCCGGCGCTCCCGCGGGCGTGGCCGTCGTGGCCCGCCCGCCGGCCGTCGTGAAGCTCCCCCAGTCGATCACCACCGTCGGCAGCCTTCGCTCCGACGAGGCCGTGATCGTGCGCCCCGAGATCGCGGGCCGCGTGGCCGAGATCGCCTTCAAGGAAGGCCAGCGCGTGACGAAGGGCCAGGTGCTCATCCGCCTCGACGACTCGGTGCAGCGCGCGGACCTCGAGCGCGCCCGCGCCAACTTCACGCTCTCGAAGTCCAAGTACGAGCGCGCCGTCGACCTGCGCGCCAAGGGCTTCATCTCCGGCCAGGCGAAGGACGAGGCCGAGAACACGCTGAAGGTCGCCCAGGCCGACGCCGAGTTGGCCGCCGCGCGGCTGGCGAAGACCGAGATCCGCGCCCCCTTCGGCGGCATCATCGGGCTGCGCTCGGTGAGCGTGGGCGACTACGTGAAGGAAGGCCAGGACATCGTGAACCTGGAGGAGATCGACCCGCTCAAGGCCGACTTCCGCGTCCCGGAGGTGTTCCTGTCGCAGGTGAAGGCCGGGCAGGTGTTGCAGGTCACGATGGACGCGCTTCCCGACCGCACCTGGCCCGGCCAGGTGTACGCGATCAACCCGCTCGTCGACGCCAACGGCCGCGCCATCGCCATCCGCGCGCAGGTGCCCAACGCCGACGGCAAGCTCCGCCCGGGGATGTTCGCGCGCGTGCGCCTGCTCACGAGCGAGGCGCGCGATTCCCTCATGATCCCGGAGGAGTCCATCTTCCCCGTGGGCGACGACAAGTTCGTCTACAAGGTGGTCGACGGGCGCGCCATGCGCCAGAAGGTCGACATCGGCCTGCGCCGCGAAGGCAAGGTCGAGATCCTCGGCGGCCTCACCACGGCCGACACGGTGGTCACGGACGGCATCGTGAAGCTGCGCGACGGCGCGCCCGTGCGCCTCGCCGATGCCCCGGCGGCGGGGCAGCCGGCAGCGAAGGCGGCGCCCGCCTCCAAGGGCAACTCCTGAGGATGGGATTGCGATGAGGCTTCCGGAGATCTGCATCCAGCGCCCCGTGTTCGCGACCGTTCTCTCGGTCGTCGTGTTCCTCGTGGGGCTCATCTCGTACTCGCGCCTTTCGGTGCGGGAGTACCCGCGCATCGACGAGCCGGTGGTCTCGGTGGAGACCGTCTACCAGGGCGCGAGCGCGGAGGTGGTCGAATCGCAGATCACGAAGGTGCTCGAGGACTCCCTCGCCGGCATCGAGGGCGTGGACCTCATGACCTCCTCCTCGCGCTCCGAGCGCTCGCAGATCACCGTGCGCTTCCGCCTCTCGCGCGATCCCGATTCCGCCGCCGCGGACGTGCGCGACAAGGTGGCCCGCGTGCGCGGGCGGCTTCCCGAGGCCGTGGACGAACCCGTCATCGCGAAGGTGGAGGCCGATTCCTGGCCCATCATCTGGATGGCCGTCTCGGCGCCCGGCAAGAGCCAGCTCGAGGTCTCCGACTACGCCGCGCGCTACCTGAAGCCGCGCCTGTCGACGCTGCCCGGGGCGGCCGACGTGCGCATCTTCGGCGAGCGCCGCACCTCGATGCGCATTTGGGTCGACCGCTCCAAGCTCGCGGCGTACCGCCTCACCGTGCAGGACGTCGAGGACTCGCTCCGGCGCCAGAACGTGGAGATCCCCGCCGGGCGGATCGAGAGCCACAAGCGCGAGTTCTCCGTGCTCTCGCTCACCGACCTGCAGACGCCGCAGCAGTTCGAATCGATCGTGGTGCGCGAGGTGAACGGCTACCCCGTGCGCGTTCGCGACATCGGCCGCGTCGAGGTGGGCCCGCTCGACGAACGCGTCATCACCCGCTTCATGGGCAGCACCTCGGTCACCATGGGCGTCATCAAGCAGGCGGTGGCGAACCCGCTCGAGCTCTCGCAGGCGGTCCGCCAGGAGGTCGAGGAGATCAACAAGACGCTGGACGGGATGCAGATGCAGGTGATGTACGACTCCTCGGTCTTCATCGAGGAGTCCATAACGGCCGTCTTCCGCACGATCGCCGAGGCGATCGTGCTCGTGGCGCTGGTGATCTTCGTTTTCCTGCGCAACCTGCGCGCCACGATCATCCCGTTGGTCACGATCCCGGTGTCGCTGGTGGGCGCCTTCGCCTTCATGTACGCGTTTGGCTTCAGCGTGAACACGCTCACGCTGCTGGCGATGGTGCTGGCCATCGGCCTGGTCGTGGACGACGCGATCGTCGTGCTCGAGAACATCTACCGCAACCTCGAGAACGGCATGTCGCGCCTCGACGCGGCGCTCACCGGCGCGAGGGAAATCGCCTTCGCCGTGGTGGCGATGACGCTCACGCTGGCCGCCGTGTACGCGCCGCTCGCCTTCGCCACCGGGCGCACGGGACGGCTCTTCATCGAGTTCGCGCTGGCCCTGTCCGGCGCCGTGCTGGTGTCGGGCTTCGTCGCGCTCACGCTCTCGCCGATGATGTGCTCGAAGCTCCTGCGCCACGACAGCAGCCGCCACAGCGCCGTCTACAACGCGATCGAGGACTTCTTCCACGCGCTCACCGCGCACTACCGCCGCGCGCTCGGCTACGCGCTGCACCACCGCGCGCTCGTGGTGGCGCTCGCCCTCGTGGTGGCGGGCGCGAGCTACGTGCTCTTCAAGAACCTGCGCTCGGAGCTGGCTCCCATCGAGGACCGCGGCGTGGTCTTCAGCTTCGTGACGGCCCAGGAGGGGTCGACGGCCCGCTACACGGCGGACAACATCAAGCCCATCGAGGAGCTCTACAGGACGGTGCCGGAGATGCAGCGCTTCAACGCCATGGCGGGCTTCCCGACGGTCGCCGATGGCCTGGCGATCCTTCGCCTCAAGCCGTGGGAGGAGCGCGAGAGGAAGCAGCAGCAGATCACGCAGGAACTCGCGCCGAAGCTCGCGCAGATCCCGGGCGTGCGGGCGTTCCCGACCAACCCGCCCTCGCTGGGCCAGTCGCCGCGCAACCGCCCCGTCGAATTCGTGATCATGAGCTCGGCGCCCTACGAGCAGCTCGCGGTGCTGGTGGAGCGCTTCATCGCCGAGGCCTCGAGGAACCCGGGGCTCCTCAACATCGACTCCGACCTGCGCCTGGACAAGCCCGAGCTCAAGGTGAGCGTGAACCGCGACAAGATCGTGGACGTCGGCGCCTCGGTGGACGCCGTGGGCCGCACGCTCGAGACGATGCTGGGCGGGCGCCAGGTCACCCGCTTCAAGCGCGACGGCGAGCAGTACGACGTCGTGGTGCAGGTGGCCGAGGGCGACCGCCGCACCCCGGGCGACATCTCCGACATCTACGTGCGCGGCAAGAACGCGGAGATGATCCAGCTCTCCAACCTCGTGAACGTGCGCGAGGGCGTGGCCCCGAAGAGCCTCAATCACTTCAACCGCATCCGCTCGGTGACGATCTCGGCCACCCTCGCGCCGGGCTACACGCTGGGGCAGGCGCTCGCGTTCATGAACGAGACGGCGAAGAAGGTGCTGCCGCCCACGGCGCAGACGGACCTCGCCGGCCAGTCGCGGGAGTTCCGCGATTCCTCCACGGACATCTACTTCGTGTTTGTCCTGGCGCTCGCCTTCATCTACCTCGTGCTCGCCGCGCAGTTCGAGAGCTTCATCGACCCGTTCGTGATCATGCTCACCGTGCCGCTGTCCATGACGGGGGCGCTGCTGGCGCTCAAGCTCACCGGCGGAACGCTCAACGTCTACAGCCAGATCGGCCTCATCACGCTGGTGGGCCTCATCACCAAGCACGGCATCCTCATCGTGGAGTTCGCCAACCAGATGCAGGCCCGGGGCAAGGGCGTGATGGAGGCGGTCGAGGAGGCGGCGGTGCTGCGGCTGCGCCCCATCCTCATGACCACCGGCGCCATGGTGCTTGGCGCGGTGCCGCTCGCGCTCGCCACCGGCGCGGGGTCGGAATCGCGCCAGCAGATCGGCTGGGTGATCGTGGGCGGCCTGCTGCTCGGCACCTTCCTCACGCTGCTGGTGGTGCCCACCGCCTACACGCTGCTCGCGCGCCGCCACCGGTCGTTCGAGGAGCGGCTGGAGGCCGACCGCGCCCAGAACGAGAAGGACCTCCACCAGCCGGCCGCCGCCGACTGAACGGCACCTGCCGCCGCCAATGGAAAAGGGCCGCGCGAGCGGCCCTTTCGTCTTTCCCTCTCCTGCCGGGCCTCAGCCCTTGCGCGCGCGGAACTTGTGGTAGATGTCGATCACCTTGGGGACGTAGTTCTGCGTCTCCGGGTAGGGCGGGATGCGGTGGCCGGCGCGGATCACCGCGTTCTCGCCGGCGTTGTAGCCCGCGAGCGCGAGCCGCATGTCGCCGTTGAACATCGCCATCAGGTCCTTCAGGTAGCGCACGCCCCCGTGGATGTTCTCCACCGGGTCGAAGATGTTCTGCACCCCGTAGCGCCGCGCCGTGTCGGGCATGAGCTGCATGAGGCCCGAGGCGCCCTTGCGGGAGAGCGCATTGGGGTTGAAGCCGCTCTCGGCGGTGATCACCGCCTGGACGAGCGCGGGCTCGAGGCCGTGCGACCGGGAGGCCGTCTCGATGATGCTGCTGAACTTGCGGATGTCGGCCTCCGTGGGCATCCACGCCTGCCCGGACCGGGGGACACGCGAGCCCGCCTCGCGCCGGATGAGCTTGTAGCGCCGGTCGAGGTGCGGCAGGTTCGTGAAGTGCACGACGCCGCGCTCGTCGGTGAACGAGTAAATGTCGGCCAGCGCCGGGAGCGGGCTGAGCGAGAAGGCGGCGGAAAAAGCCGCGAGCGAACAGGCGGTGAACCAGCGCATGGAGACCATTCTAGGCCAGATTTCGTGGCCCGTGTAAAGAAACCACTTCAAGAGAAAAGCCCAAGAGGCTAATTCGATTGAAGTTTCCGGGAATACCCTGCCAGAGTTCGAGCGGGAATCGCGACGATTGGTTCCCGCGGGACCGAGGAACACGGCGCCCGGAAAAGCAAAAAGCCGGCTTGCGCCGGCTTCCTGCCTGTTGGCGTCCCCACGGGGATTCGAACCCCGGTTATCGCCGTGAAAGAGTGCTATCTAAGCCCCATGCGGACGGATGCGCACTATTTAAGTATCTGACATTATTGAATTTAGACCGCCGCTGTCCTATGCTGTTCGTGTAGGTTTCTGCGACATGGCTGCGACACGGAGATGAACATGGCACAACGAGCAGGCGATCCGAACTTAACCAGGACAGCGCGGCTCCGGTTGCCAAGGGGCGAACGCTACTACCGGCGCATCAACGGTGC
>JAHCAK010000067.1 GCA_019634955.1 Burkholderiales bacterium | reverse complement strand
CTCGCTCGCGCTCGCCTTCGGCCTGTTCTGGCTGGTGTGGATCATCGCCACGCTCCTTTGGGAGGGGGCCTCGGCGCTTCGCCCGTCGCTCTTCCTGCAGCCCACGCCGCCCCCGGGCGGCGACGGCGGCCTCGCGAACGCGATCCTGGGCAGCGTCATGATGGCGGGCGTGGGCACGCTCATCGGCACGCCCATCGGCATCCTCGCCGGCACCTACCTCGCGGAGTTCGGCCGCCGCGGCTGGCTCGCGCCGGCCACGCGGTTCATCAACGACGTGCTGCTCTCGGCGCCCTCGATCGTGATCGGCCTCTTCATCTACGCCGTCTACGTCGCGAAGGTCGGGCACTTCTCGGGCTGGGCCGGGGCGCTCGCGCTCTCGGTGATCGTGATCCCGGTGGTCGTGCGAACGACGGACGACATGCTGAAGCTCGTGCCCAACAGCCTGCGGGAGGCCGCGGTGGCGCTGGGCTGCCCCACCTGGAAGATGGTGACGATGGTGAGCTACCGCGCCGCGCGCGCGGGCATCCTCACCGGCGTGCTGCTCGCCATCGCGCGCATCTCCGGCGAGACGGCGCCGCTGCTCTTCACGGCGCTCAACAACCAGTTCACCTCCACCAACATGAACGCCCCGATGGCGAACCTGCCGGTGGTGATCTTCCAGTTCGCCATGAGCCCCTACGACGACTGGCAGCGCCTCGCCTGGGGCGGGGCCGCCCTCATCACGCTGCTGGTGCTCGCGATCAACATCGCCGCCCGGATGCTGTTCTCGAAGAAGCACTGACGAAAGAGACTCCCCCATGGCCACCGTGCTCGAGCTCGAAAACCCCAAGCTGCGCGTGCGCGACCTGGACTTCTTCTACGGCCAGTTCCAGGCGCTCAAGAAGGTCTCGCTCGACATCGCGGAGAAGAAGGTGACGGCCTTCATCGGGCCCTCCGGCTGCGGGAAGTCGACGCTGCTCAGGACCTTCAACCGCATGTTCGAGCTCTACCCGGAGCAGCGGGCGAAGGGCGAGATCCTCATGGACGGCGAGAACCTCCTCGCCTCGAAGCGCGACGTCTCGCTCATCCGGGCCAAGGTCGGCATGGTGTTCCAGAAGGCCACCCCCTTCCCGATGTCGATCTACGACAACATCGCCTTCGGCGTGCGCCTCTTCGAGCGCCTGCCCAAGGCGCAGATGGACGAGCGGGTCGAGTGGGCCCTGCAGAAGGCGGCGCTCTGGGGCGAGGTGAAGGACAAGCTGCACCAGAGCGGCGCGAGCCTCTCGGGCGGCCAGCAGCAGCGCCTGTGCATCGCGCGCGGCGTTGCGGTGAAGCCGGAGGTGCTGCTGCTCGACGAGCCGTGCTCGGCGCTGGACCCCATCTCCACCGCCAAGATCGAGGAGCTCATCGAGGAGCTCAAGAACGACTACACGGTCGTGATCGTCACGCACAACATGCAGCAGGCGGCGCGATGCTCCGATTACACCGCCTACATGTACCTGGGCGACCTGGTGGAGTTCGGCGAGACCGACCAGATCTTCCTCAAGCCGCGCGAGCAGGCGACCGAGGACTACATCACCGGCCGCTTCGGCTAGCCGGTGCGCGCGAGGGCCGGATCGCGCGCCCCGGCGGCGCGCACGAGGTGCGAGGCGAATTGCCCGGTGCACCGCTCCCACGAGAAGCGCTCTGCGTGCCGGCGCACGTCGTCGCGGTCGAGCGTGAGGGCGGCGAGCGCGGCGTCGCGAAGGCTCTCCCGCAGGACGCCCGCCGAGGCGTCCGTCACCACGTCGACAGGCCCGCGAACCGGAAAGGCCGCCACGGGCGTGCCGCAGGCCATCGCCTCGAGGAGCACCAGCCCGAAGGTGTCGGTGCGGCTGGGAAAGACGAACACGTCGGCGCGCTGGTAGAAGCTCGCGAGCTCCACGCCGGATCTTGCGCCCGCGAAGACCGCCCGCGGGAAGCGCCGCTCGAGCGCCGCGCGGGCCGGGCCGTCGCCCACGACGACCTTGGTCCCCGGGAGATCGAGCCGCAGGAAGGCGGGGAGGTCCTTCTCCACCGCCACGCGCCCGACGCAGAGGAACACGGGGCGCGGGTACTGCGTGAAGCGCTCCGGCCGCGGGTGGAAGAGCGAGAGGTCGACGCCGCGCGACCAGTCGGCCACGCGGTGAAAGCCGTTGGCCTGCAGCAGGCGGCGGATGGTGGGGGTCGCGGCAAGCACCGCGGCGGACGGCCGGTGGAATCGCCGCAGCCACGCGTAGGTCCACGCGTGAGGCACGCCAAACCGCGCCCTCACATACTCCGGAAAGCAGGTGTGGTATGCCGTCGTGAACGCGAGCCCGTTGGCGAGGCAGTGCGCGCGCGCGGCCAGGCCGACCGGCCCTTCCGTGGAGATGTGCACGGCGTCCGGCCGCGCCTCGTCGAAGCGGCGCGCCACCTCGCGGCCCGGCGCGAGCGCGAGCGGAATCTCGGGGTAGGTCGGCATGGGGATCGTGCGCAGGCCCTCGGGCGAGACCACGGCCACCTCGTGGCCCATGCGCTCGAGGCAGGCGACGGTGTTCCGGAGCGTCACGACGACGCCGTTGACCTGCGGCGCCCAGGCGTCAGTCGCCAGCAGCAGGCGCAAGGGCCTCCTCCCGCGGCGCGGCCACCGCGCGTCGCTTCGCGTCCTCGACTGCACGCCAGTCCACCAGCCGCAGCTCGCCGGAATCGAGCTCCACCAGCGCCGTGAGGCTTTCGACCCAGTCGCCGTCGTTCGCGTAGAGGATGCCGCCGATGTCGCGGATCCCGGCCTTGTGGATGTGGCCGCACACCACGCCATCGAAGCCGCGCCGGCGCGCCTCGCGAGCGAGCGCCTCCTCGAAATCGGTCATGTAGGAGACGGCGTTCTTCACGCGGTGCTTGAGGAACTGCGAGAGCGACCAGTAGGAGATCCCCAGCCGCGCGGTGGCGTGGTTGTACCACTGGTTCAGCTTGAGGGCGAGGCCATAGAGGGCGTCGCCCAGGTGCGCGAGCCAGCGCGCGCGCTGCACCACGGCGTCGAAGAGGTCGCCGTGGATCACCAGCAGGCGGCGGCCGTCGGCGGTCGCGTGCACCGCCTCGTCGCGGATCTCGATGCCGCCGAAGGCCACGCCGAGGAAGTGGCGCAGCGCCTCGTCGTGGTTGCCGGCGATGTAGGTGACGCGCGTGCCCTTGCGCGCCTTGCGCAGCACCTTCTGCACCACGTCGTTGTGCGACTGGTGCCAGTACCAGCGGCGCCGCATCTGCCAGCCGTCGACGATGTCGCCCACGAGGTAGAGGTGGTCGCTCTCCGTGTGGCGCAGGAACTCCAGCAGGTGCGCGGCCTGGCAGCCGGGCGTGCCGAGGTGCACGTCGGAGATGAAGATCGAGCGGAATCGCAGCGCGGGGCAGTCGTCGACCATGCGCCGGGATTGTCCGGGCGCATCGCGTAAGGGCCGTGACGGCCGGGTGAAGGAAAGGTTTCAGCGCGGACGCGGGCCGGTCACGGCCCTGACACACGGCGGGCCCATGATCGCGCTTCCTCTTGGCGGCGAATCGCCGGACCGGTTTTCTCCGGCGCCACCAGCGTCTCTCCTCCGATCAACTGGTGGCTTTGGGGGCGGCTCTTCGGGTCGCCCCCTTTTCTTTCGCGCACCCCGGGATCAGTTCGTCGCCGCCCGCGCCTCGCGGATCCACTGCGCCACGGACTCCGGCGCCGGGATGCGCCCGGTGGCCACGAGACGCCCGTTGATCGATAGCCCCGGCGTCTTGAGCACGCCGGCGGCGACGATGCCCGGCGTGTCCGTGACCTTGAGCACCTCGCCCGGCACGCCGGTCTCCGCCAGCGCCTTCGTGGCGATCTCCTCGAGCTTGCGGCAGTTGGCGCAGCCGGGGCCGAACACCTTGATCGTGAGCATGGTCAGGTTCCCTGTGGCGTTGCGTGATGGGAAGCGCCCGCGCGCGCGACCAGCGCGGCGAGCAGGCCGATGAAGGCGGCCACGGCGATCGCGATCGCCAGGGGCGGGGCGCCGTCCACCCACGCCCCGTAAGCGAGCCCGGCCGCGGTGCTGAAGAGGGCGACCAGCCCCACGTAGGCGGCGGTCTTGCGCCGCCCGAGGATGGCCGAGATGATGAGGATCGACTGGAGGCTCAGCTCCGGGTCGGCCATCAGGTAGGCGAGGAGCGGCCCGCGGTGCATGCCGAGGTCGAGGAACATCTTCGCGATGGGCACCTCGACCAGCGTCGGGAAGTACATGACCACGCCGAAGGCCACGCCCGCGAGGTTTCCCGCGACCGAGTTCGTGCCCGCGAGCGCCTGGATCCACTCCGGCCGGATGAGCGCGCGCAGCACGCCCACCACGAAGACGCCCGCGACGAGCAGCGGGAAGATCTGGCGGATGAAGCGCCACGATTCCCACAGCCACGCGTGGAGGTCCTCGCGGGCGATCATCCACCGCCCGACGGCCGACAGCGCCGCGAGGAAGGCCGCGACCGCGAAGAATTTCCCCGTGAACCCGATCGCGAGCCCCGCCGCGCTCTCGCGGACGGCGAGCGCCGCGACGAGCAGGGTGGCCGCGATGAGCCCGAGCCCCGCCCGCGCCCAGGCGTTGAAGCCCTCGTGGATGCCCTCGAAGCCTTTCCACGCGCACAGGCCGATCGCGGCGAGCAGCGCGATGAGCGCCACGCCCTGGATGGAGACGCCTTCCTCGCCCCGGCCCGCGTCGTGCGGCACGAGGCCGTCCAGCGCCGCCTGCCAGGGGCGCGTGTCCCCCACGGGCAGCGTGACCTCGAATGCTGCGTCGGTGAGGAAGGCGAGCTTGAGCGTGCCCGCGAGGAGGAGCCCCACCCAGAGCAGCAGGAAAGCGAGCGCCCCACGGCCCATGCCGCCCGCGCCGGATCCCGCGAAGCCCCCGCCTGCCTCCTCGTGCGCGGCATCGTCCGCGCGGAAGAGGAGCGCCATGATCATCCCGATGCCGATGCCGAAGGCGAGCGAGAGGATGAAGCGGGCGCCGGCGAGGTCCACGCCGATCACGCCGCCCGTGTAGACGAGCGCGAGGATGTTCGCGGCCGGCGCGAAGAAGAGGAAGGTGATGGCCGGCCCCAACCCCGCCCCCTTGCGGTAGATGCCGGCGAAGAGCGGCACGATCGTGCAGGAGCAAACGGCCAGCAGGGACCCCGCGGCGGCCGCGGCGGGGTACGAGACCGCCTTCGGCGCATCCCTCCCCAGGAAGCGCGTCACGGATTCCTGCGGGATGAGCGCCGCCATCGCGCCGGCGATGAAGAACGCGGGCACCAAGCACAGCAGCACGTGGGCGGCGAGGTAGGCCGCGAGGTTGCCGAGTCCCGACTGGAGGAGTTGGCCGATCACGGCTCCATCATTGCCCCGCTACCTCGATTTCCGTTGACTCAGATCAACTTTGCGGATTCGTGAACTGTTGAAATGGCCTCGAGCCGGCATACCCCCCTGTCCCCCAGGGAGTATTCCAGCGCCGATTCCCGGGTACCCCCGCATTGGACCAAGGGCCAAGGAGGCCTCCGCATGAAACTCACGAGACGCGAATTCCTCAGGGCGTCGGCGGCGTTCGCCGGCGCGGTGGCTGCCGGTTGCGCGGTCACGGGCGACGGCGTGCCCGTCACGAACGCCATGGCGCCCCGGAAGGCCAGGCCCGGCGGGCCCGCCAAGGGCGAGTGGGTGGCCTCC
The DNA here is from genome assembly GCA_019634955.1 of Burkholderiales bacterium. Lineage (GTDB taxonomy): Bacteria > Pseudomonadota > Gammaproteobacteria > Burkholderiales > Usitatibacteraceae > FEB-7. The sequence goes on along the minus strand of JAHCAK010000067.1, from coordinate 5,149 downwards.
ACCTGCCAGGGGTGCACCCAGTGGTGCGCCATCCAGATCTTCGTGCAGGGGGGGCGTGCCACGCGCGTGCGCGGCAACCCGCTCAGCAAGACGAACCACGGGTTCGTCTGCCCGCGCGGCCACATGATCCCGCAACAGGTCTACGATCCCGACCGCATCAAGGTGCCGATGAAGCGCACCAACCCGGCCAAGGGCCGTGGCGTCGACCCGAAGTTCGTGCCCATCACCTGGGACGAGGCGCTCGACACGGTGGCCGAGAAGATGATCGCGCTGCGCGCGGCGAACGAGACGCACAAGCTCGTCTACATGCGCGGCCGCTACTCGTCCACCTCGACGGACCTCCTGTACGGCACGCTGCCCAAGGTCTTCGGCACGCCGAACTACTTCTCGCACAGCGCCATCTGCGCCGAGGCGGAGAAGATGGGCCCGGGCCTCACCCAGGGGTTCTTCGGCTACCGCGACTACGACCTCGACAAGACGATGTGCCTCGTCGCCTGGGGCTGCGACCCGCTGGCCTCCAACCGCATGGTCCCGAACGTGATCCACCGCTTCGGCGAGATCCTGAAGCGCGGCACCGTCATCGCGGTCGACCCTCGGCTCTCGAACGTGGCGGCCAAGGCGCAGGAATGGCTGCCGCTGCTGCCGGGAACGGACGGCGCACTGGCCGGAGCGATCGCCCACGTGATCCTCGCGGAGGGCCTTTGGAGCCGCGAGTTCGTGGGCGACTTCAAGGACGGCAGGAACCTCTTCGTGGCCGGCCAGGCGGTGGACGAGGCGGCCTTCGCGGAGAAGGAAACCCACGGCGTGGTGAAGTGGTGGAACCTCGAGCTCAAGGACCGCACGCCGGCCTGGGCGGAAAAGGAAACGGCCATCCCCGCCGCGCAGATCCTGCGCGTGGCGCGCGCGATGGGCAAGGCGGCGCCGAAAGTCGCGGTGTGGATGGGGCCTGGCGCGGCGATGCACCCGCGCGGCACCTACAGCGCGATGGCGGTGCACGCGCTCAACGGCCTGCTGGGCTCCATCGACGTCGAGGGCGGCGTCTGGCAGTCGAGCAGCGTGCCGCTCGCCAAGTTCCCAAGCGCCGACAAGTACGTGGACGAGCAGGCCAAGGCCGCGAGCAAGGGCAAGAAGCTGGACGGCCGCGGCGCCAAGGACATGCCCGCCATGATGGGCGCCAAGCCCGGCAGCGGCGTGGTGACCAACAACGTGGCCAACGGGATGCTGAAGGATCCGGGCGCCGTGAAGGTGTTCATGGCCTCGTGGTCGAACTTCAACTTTTCCTGCACCGGCGCGGACCGCTGGGACAAGGCCATGGCGAAGGTTCCGTTCTTCGTGCACATGGTGACGAACCCCTCGGAGATGACCCAGTTCGCCGACATCGTGCTGCCGGCCACCTTCAACTCGGCCGAGGGCTGGTCGATCGTGAGCAACATGGGCAACGGCCACGGCTACGCCTCCATCCAGCAGGGCGCCGTGAAGCGCCTGTGGGACGTGAAGCAGGAGGAGACGGAAGTGATGTGGCTGCTGGCCGAGAAGCTGAAGGCCAAGGGCTTCCCGAACCTTTTCAACTACTACTCGCAGGAGTTCAAGGACCCGGAGACGGGCAAGGCGCCCGCCTCGGCGATGGAGTTCAGCGTCACGGCCGCGAAGATGTCGAGCGCGAGCCTGTGGAAGCCCAAGGAGCCTCTCAAGGGCGACGCGCCGCTCGCAGGCTGGGACGACTTCCGCAAGAAGGGCATGTTCAGCGGCCCGAAGTACACGCTCAAGAAGGGCTGGGGGGGCAAGTTCAACACGGCCACGAAGAAGTTCGAGTTCTACAGCGAGACGCTGAAGAAGGGGCTCCTCGAGCACGCGAAGAAGTACGACGCGACGACCGACGACATTCTCGCGGAGAGCGGTTACGTGGCCCGCGGCGAGGTGGCGTTCGTGCCGCACTACGAGCCGGCGAAGCGCCACGGCAGCGTCCAGGACTACCCGTTCACCTTCATCGACTACAAGTCGCGCCTGAATCGCGAGGGTCGTTCGGCCAACCTGCCGCTGTACCAGGAGTTCAAGAAGGTCGACCCGGGCGACGTCTCCTGGGGCGATGTCCTGAAGATGAACCCCGCGGACGGCGCGAAGCTGGGCCTGAAGACCGGTGACACGGTCAGGGTGACCTCGATGGCCGGGTCGATCACCTCGACGCTCAAGCTGTGGGAGGGCGTGCGGCCGGGCACCGTGACCAAGTGCTACGGGCAGGGCCACTGGGCCTACGGGCGCGTGGCCGCGAAGGACTACGCGAAGGCGGCGGCCAACGGCGGCAACAACAACGAGATCCTGGTCGACGACTACGACCGCCTGAGCGGCTCCACGGCGCGCAACGGCGGCTTCACCGGCGTCCGGATCCAGAAGGCCTGACCCCCACCCGCGAGCCATAGGAGAAGAACATGAGATTCGGAATGGTGATCGACCTCCAGCGCTGCGTGGGATGCGGAGCGTGCGCCTTCGCCTGCAAGGCGGAGAACAACACCCGGACCCGCGGCGACGGCCAGAGCTTCAACTGGGCCGACTTCGTGATGAAGACCGAGGGGACCTTCCCCAACGTCACGCACTGGGTGATGCCGGTGCTGTGCAACCACTGCTCGAACGCGCCTTGCGTGGAGATCTGCCCCACCGAGCCCAAGGCGATGTTCAAGACGCCCGAGGGCATCACGCTGCACGACTCGGAGCAGTGCATCGGCTGCCGGCGCTGCCAGCGCGCCTGCCCGTACAGCAACCGCGAGTTGGGCCCGGAGAGCCTGAACGGCGAGACCTACAGCGTCATCAGCTTCAACCCCGACGGCAAGCCGGCGCAGCCGCAGTGGGCGGACGCGACGGCCCTCATCGCTGGCTGCACTTCGACGCCAGCCGACGTGGCCAAGGCGGCGGGCGCGGCCGTCCCCGCGCTCAACGCGTTCGTGGAAGGCGACGAGAAGAGCGTCCGCCCCGAAGGCGTGGTCGAGAAGTGCACCTTCTGCTACCACCGCACGCTGAACGGCCTGCAGCCGGCCTGCGTCGAGGTGTGCCCGTCGAAGGCGCGCATCTTCGGCGACCAGGACGACCCGAAGTCCGAGATCGCCCAGGTGCTCAAGGCGCAGAAGTCCTTCCGCCTTCAGGAGGAGAAGGGGACGAGGCCCAACGTCCACTACATCAACAAGTACAGCGCCCGCGCCTGAGCACGGCGCGGCGGTAGACTCGGGGGCGGGACATCCCGCCCCCATTCTTTCGGGAACCTTCCATGGCCGATGACATCCAGGGCGCCGCGCGGGCCGACTTCTGCCGCTTCCTCGCGGCGTGCTACTACGAGCCCGACCCGTCCTTCGTCGAGGAGGGGCTGTTCGACTCGATGGCGGGTGTCGCCTCCCACGTCGACGGGGTGCTGGAAGAGGCGTCCGTTCGTCTGGGCGAGGCTTTCGCGGCGGACCGCCCCGAGGATCTCCTGGTCGACTACACGCGGCTCTTCCTCGGGCCGGTGGATGCCCCGGCAAGGCCGTACGGCTGCGTCTGGCTGGGGACCGGATCCACGCTGATGCAGGATTCAACCCTGGCGGTGCTCTCGCTCTACGAGGAGGCCGGCTTCGACCTCTCCGAGGACTTCCGCGACCTCCCGGATCACGTCGCCGCCGAGCTCGAGTTCCTCTACCTCCTGCTGCATCGCGAAAACGGGCCCCCCCCCGGCGCGGATGAGGCGCGGCGCCTGAAGGCCCGGTTCCTCGACGAGCACCTCGGCCGCTGGGCCGACCCATTCACGGAAGCGGTCGAGACCCACGCGAGAACGCGCTTCTACCGGGAGCTCGCGGTGCTCACGCGGCGGTTCCTCGCCGCCGAGACCGGCCGCACGTGATGGATACCCTGGACGCCGCCGAGCTGCTGTCCGCGCTGGGCCACGAGTCGCGCCTCGCGGTGTTTCGCCTGCTGGTGGAGGCCGGGAGCGAGGGCATGAACGCGAGCGCCATCGGCGAGAAGGTGGGGCTCGCGCCGCCGACCCTGTCGTTCCACCTCGCGCACCTGAGCCGCGTGGGGCTCATCAGGGGACGGCAGGAGAAGCGCTACATCTTCTACTCCGCCAACTACCCGCTGATGGACGACCTGCTCGCCTTCCTTTCGTCCAACTGCTGCCAGGGCAAGGCGTGCCTGCCGAAGACGGCGGCGTGCGGAGTGCCCGAGCCGCGGCGAAGCAAGCGCTAGCGTGCGCGGCCAGCCTCGTACCACCCCTTCGTAGAGTTCACGACCTTCACCACGGCGAGCATCACCGGCACTTCGATCAGCACGCCCACCACGGTGGCGAGCGCCGCGCCGGACTCCAGCCCGAAGAGGGTGATCGCCGCGGCCACGGCGAGCTCGAAGAAGTTGCTCGCGCCGATGAGGCACGAGGGCCCGGCGACCTCGTGCGCCACGCCCAGCCTCCGGTTCAGGAGGTAGGCGAGCCCCGAGTTGAAGAACACCTGCAGCAGGATCGGCACCGCGAGGAGCGCGATCACCAGCGGCTGGCGCAGGATCGCCTCGCCCTGGAAGCCGAATAGCAGCACGATGGTCGCCAGCAGCGCGGCGATGGAGAAGGGCCCGATGCGCGCGAGCGTGGCCTCGTAGGCCGCGCGGCCGCGCGAGAGGAGCCACTTCCGCCACAGTTGCGCGAGCGCCACCGGGATCGCCACGTACAGCACCACCGACACGAAGAGCGTGTCCCAGGGCACCGTGATGCTCGAGATCCCCAGCAGCAGCGCCACGATGGGCGCGAAGAGCACGATCATCAGCGCGTCGTTGAGCGCCACCTGCGAGAGCGTGAAGTAGGGGTTGCCCCGGCAGAGCTGGCTCCACACGAACACCATCGCCGTGCAGGGCGCGGCGGCGAGCAGGATGAGGCCCGCGATGTAGCTGTCGAGCTGCCCCGGCGGAAGGTACGGCGCGAAGAGGCCGCGGATGAAGATCCAGCCCAGCAGCGCCATCGAGAAGGGCTTCACCGCCCAGTTCACGAAGACGGTCACGCCGATGCCCTTCCAGTGCGCCTTCACCTGGTGAAGCGCGCCGAAGTCGATCTTCACCAGCATCGGGATGATCATCACCCAGATGAGCGCGCCCACCGGCAGGTTGACCTTCGCGACCTCGAGCCTGCCGATCGCGGCGAAGGCGC
>JAHCAK010000066.1 GCA_019634955.1 Burkholderiales bacterium | reverse complement strand
GGCGCTCGGCGGCGCGATCTACTACTCGGGCAACGGGACCATCGCCAACAACACCTTCCACGCGAACTACGCGGTGGGCGGCAATGGCGGCACGGGCAGCAACGGCACCGGCGCGGGCGGGTTCGCCTCCGCGGGCGCGATCTCGGCGTCGGGCAATCCCTCCGCCACGATCGTGAACAACGTCTTCTCCGCCAACGCGGCGATCTTCGGCACCGGGCCGTCGCCGGGCGAGGAAGCCTTCAGCGCGCCGGCGCTTTCCGCCGACACGGGGGTCGCCGTCGTCTCGCACAACCTGTTCCACGGCAACGCCGGCGCGGGCGCGGAGACGCTCGGCACGGCATCGGCCAGCGGCAACCCGGCCTTCGAGGCGGCGCCCGCGAACCTGCGCATCCGCATCGGCTCGCCCGCGCGGGCGGCCGGCACGCCCTCGGGCGCACCCGCGGCGGATCTCGACGGTGCCGCGCGCGGCAATCCGCCATCGATCGGCGCGTTCGAGCCGTTCCGCCGGAGCCTCTTCTGGCGGCAGGCCGCGCCGGGGCTGGGGCTCTCGTGGTGGACGATGGAAGGCGCGAGCCCCGTGGGCACGAACTACCACGAGGTCGACTCGGCGTGGCAGATCGCGGACGTCGGCGACCTGGACGGCGACGGCAAGACGGACGCGCTGTGGCGTCGCTCGAGCGATGGCGCCAACTACCTGTGGACGCTGGACGGCCTGGGCTTCAAGGGCTTCCACGATCTCGGGATCCTCAACCCCGCGCAGTGGTCGCTCGTGGGCGTGGCGGACCTCGATCGCGACGGCAAGGGCGACGTCATCTGGCGCGGCGCGGACGGCACGGTGTACGGCTGGCTCATGAACGGCGGCACGATCGCCTCGCAGGGCGTGATCTCGAACCCCGGCACGCAGTGGGTGATCGCGGACCTGGCGGACATGAACGGCGACGGCATGGCCGACATCGTCTTCCGCAACGTGAACGACGGCGGCATCTACGTCTACCTGATGAACGGGCTGGCCATCGCCTCGGGCGTCTTCGTCGGCGTGGTCGACTACGCGGCCTGGAACCTCGCCGTGGCCGACTTCAACGGCGACGGCAAGGGCGACTTCCTGTGGAAGCACACCTCGGGCGACACCTGGGTGTGGCTGATGAACGACGCCGTGTACCAGTCGGCGCACCCGCTCGGCAACCCGGGCGCGAGCTGGGCCGTGCGCTCGCTCGGCGACTTCGACGGCGACGGCAGGGCCGACATCGTCTGGCGACACACCGACGGCACCACCTACCTCTGGACGATGAACGGCGGCAGCGTGACGGCCTACCTCCCGGTTCCCAATCCCGGAGGCTCCTGGCAAGTCGTGGCGCCGTGAATTCGGGGACGTACCCCGGGGTACGTCCCCGGGGTACGTCCCCAATGGGTCGAGTTGACCCGGGTCAACGAACGGTCGATGGCGAGTGCTAGCGTGAACTGAGCACGCGGGCGTCCGCCCGCGGCACGCCGCGGCGCCCGGCAGGGCGCGCCCCTCGGGAGCGCCGCAAGGGGGCTTTCATGTCGCGCAGCATCCTTTCCCGCCGCCACTGGGCGCGGCTGGGCGCGTTCGCCTTCGCGTTTCTCGCCTCGGCGGCCTCCGGGCTCGCCGGCGCGCAGCCCGCGGTCGTCCGCGCCGATCCCACCAACGCGAACGTGACGCTCAAGTGGAGCGCCGTCGCCGGCGCCACGAGCTACACCGTCTACAAGGCCAGCGCGCCGGGCGTCGGCCCCGGCACCACGGGCCTGCCTGGGTTCACCAGCCACCCCGGCATCACGGGCACCAGCTTCACGAGCCCCGCGCCGCTCGCGAACGGCACGCCGCACTACTTCGTCGTCACGGCGACTGGGCCGGGGGGCGAGAGCGCGGCATCGTACGAAGTGGTGTCGATGCCCTCGGCCACGGTGGATGCGGCCGAGGCGGGCGCCGTGGCCGCCCTCGCGCAGGTGGCGGCGGTCGTGAACGCACAGGGGACGAACCTCTCGTCCACGCACCTTTCCCCGCTCTTCGACGCGGCATACCTCAACGACGGGATGAACGCCGCGCTCTCCGCGAAACTCCTCGCCGCGGACCTGCGCGGGGCGACGCTGGGCACGCTGGCAGTCGAGTACGTCGACCACTACGACGAGGCGGCCCGCGTGATCTCCGTGGGCGGCACGGTGCTCGTGAACGGCAATCCCGAGAGCGTCGGCGGCCTCGAGGACAGCCAGCTCTTCACCTTCCACAGCGCCGACGGGGGCGTGACCTGGAAGCCGTACGGCAACCAGCGCAAGGCGAAGACGCAACTGCAGGCCGAGATGCGCCTCGAGCTCTCCCGCGATTCCACCGTGGGCCCGGCGCAGCGCCTGAACGTCGACATCGAGGCCCCGGTGGGTACGGTCGCTTCTGTGACCGTGTCCGGCCCGGGCATCGCGGCGCCGTACCCGATGCTTCCCGCCACCGTCCGCGTGAACCCGATCGAGGGCGAACCTGGCGTGCTCACGCAGGTCGAGCGCGACGTCTTCGTCCACGTCTTCGCGCCGACAACCGTCCTCAGGGCCGGCGACACCTGGACCTTCGCGGTGACGATGACGCCGGCCGCGGGCGGCGCCACGTTCGTGTACGCGGTGCGCTACCTGGAGGCGATCGTGTCGGATGCGGGCGGCGGCGCGGTGTACATCACGTACCCCACGGGCCACCTGCTCGCCAACGCGGCCCTCGGCAGCCCGCTCACGGTGTCGTGGACGCTGCCCACCGCGTACCCGGTGAGCGACCTGTTCGCGCAGGCGTGGGTGCACACCGCCGGCAACGCGTTCGAGTGCCGCGTGGAGAGCGGCTCGTTCCCGACGACGGCCACCTCCACCACGCTCACGATTCCCACGACCTGCAACGGCGAAGCCGTGGAGACGGCCGGCGTGGGCGTGATGGCCAGGGGGCCGTTCGGCGAGCGCTCCTACACCGCGTTCCATTTCAGCGGCGCCGCGCGCGCCGGCCTCGCCCTTCCGTCCCTGACCATTTCGCTCGACGGCGCGACGGCCGATTGGAGCGGCGTGGCCCCGCTCGCGACGGATGCGCCGGGCGACGCGCTGCGGTCGTACACCGGCTCGGCGCTCGCGGGCTCGGACATCCGCGCGCTGTACGCCGCGGGAGACGCCGGCAACCTCTACATCCGCCTCGACCTGTGGGACGCGTTCAACGCGAGCTTCGGCAACGGGCCCGCGCCCAACCGCGGCTCCTACCGCTTCCGCATCGAGAGCGACAGCGCCACCTACCCGGTGCTGGACCTCGGCGTGGCCTTCGGCGTGTACGACGGGCTGCCGGGGTACGGGCAGTGGGTGCTCGGCTACAACGGCTCGAACGGCGCGGCGCCGCCGGCGCTGCAGGGGGCCTCGTTCGTGGCGGTGAACGGCAGCGTGCTCGAACTGCGAATCCCGCGCGCGATGATCGGCAGCCCCGCGAACGTCTATCGCATCATGGCCTTCGTGACCGACTGCTGCGCGCCGGAGGGCTTCAACATCCTCGACGCGGTCGCCATCGGCGGCGCGGGCGACACGACGCCGCCCACGGCGCCCACCGGGCTCACGGCCGCATCTGCCGGGGCGACGCGCGTTGCGCTCGCGTGGACGGCCTCGGCGGACGACGTGGCGGTCGCGAGCTACGTGGTGTTCCGGGATGCGGTGCCGATCGCGAACCCGACGGTCCTCTCCGGCACCACCTTTGTCGACGTCGGCCTCGTGCCGGGCACCGCGTACTCGTACGTGGTGGTGGCGTGCGACGCGGCGGGCAACTGCTCGCAGCCTTCCGCGCCCGCGGTCGTCACTCCGCGGGGCAGCCGCGGCGACGCGAACGGCGACGGCAAGTCCGATCTCTTCTGGCGCACGGCCGCGCCCGGGACCGGGCTCTCGTGGTGGACGATGAACGGTTCGGCTGCGACCGGGGCCAACTATCACGACGTCGACCCCGCCTGGCAGATTGCCGATGTCGGCGATCTCGACGGCGACGGCAAGGCGGATCTCGTGTGGCGGCGGGCTTCGGATGGCGCGACCTACCTGTGGCTGCTGGACGGCTTCGCCTTCAAGGGCTTCGCCGATCTCGGGGTGCTCGATCCCGCCCGAGCCTCGTGGGTGCCGCCGACCTGAACGGCGACGGCAAGGACGACATCGTCTGGCGCGGGGCCGACGGGACGGTGTACGCGTGGCTCATGAACGGCGGCGTCATCACCTCGCAGGGCGTGATCTCCAACCCCGGAACCGTGTGGGTCATCGCCGATCTCGCCGACATGAACGGCGACGGAAGATCGGATATCGTGTTCAGGAACACGACGGACGGCGGCGTGTACATCTTCCTCATGAACGGGCTTTCGATCGCCGCGGTGGTTACGTGGGCGCGGTCGATCCGGCGGCGTGGACGCTGGCGGGCGCCGCGGACTTCAACGGCGACGGCAAGGCGGACTTCCTCTGGCGGCACACGAGCGGCGACACCTGGGTGTGGCTGATGGACGGCGCGAGCTTCGTCTCCGCCGGCGGCATCGGCAACCCGGGCACGAGCTGGAGCGTGCGGTCGCTCGGCGACTTCGACGGCGACGGCAAGGCCGATCTCCTCTGGCGGCACACCGACGGCAACCCCGGCGGAAGCTGGCAGGTCGTGGGGCCGTAGCGGCACCTCGTCATTCCCGCGAAGGCGGGAATCGAGCCTGGGCCCCCGCCTACGCGGGGGTGACGAGCGAGCCACGCGTGGGTGACGAGCGACGCGGGTATGTCCCCGATGTCCGGTTCGCGGGCGGTTTCCCGTAGGCTTCGGCGTGACCGGACCATTTCCGAAGGATTCCTGATGCGCGCCTCGACCCCGCGGGCGGCCGCCGCCGCCCTGATCTCGCTCGCCCTCGCATTCGTCCCGCGCCCCGCGGAGGCCCACGACAAGCTGGGCGCGCTCCTCAACGGCATCGCCGACTTCCGCCGCAACCACGAGTTCGCGGACGTGGTGAAGCAGTCGCGCAAGTTCCTGAAGCTCGGCCAGTTCGACGACCAGGATGCCGCCAACCTCGCGCCCATCGGCCCGGACGGCTGGCCGACCACGGACTTCCGCGTGCTCGCCATGGCCGGGCAGCAGAACACGCAGAACCTCGCGGGCGCCTACGCGATCGCCTTCACGGGCCAGGCCGATCTCGCCGTGGGCGGCGGCGGCGGGGGCACGATCTCCGGCAAGACCTTCGACGCCGGCACCAACAAGACGCGCGCCACGCTCAATTTCCCGGCCGGCGCGGAGAACATGATCGTCGACTTCACCAACACCGGCGGCGCGGTGAAGAACCTGCGCATCGTGCGGCCCGGGCTCGACCCGGACGCCCCGCCGCTGCTCACGCCCGCCTGGACGAGCCACGCCGGCCGCTTCTCGATCCTGCGCTTCATGGACTGGACGCGCACCAACGGCAACCGCCACGTGGCCTGGGCCGACCGCACCACGCCGGAGAAGCTGCGCACCGAGGCCTGGATCGCGCAGTGGGAGACGGTGATCGACGCGGCCAACGCCCTCGGGCGCGACGCCTGGATCAACATCCCGGTGCAGGCGAACGACGAGTACGTGACCAACCTCGCGACCCTCGTGCGCGACCGGCTCGCCCCGAACCTCGCCGTCTACGTCGAGTACGGCAACGAACTCTGGAACTTCTCCATCCGCGACGTGGACCTCGACAACGCCGCCGGCAGCTTCTTCAACGGGGCGACGGTGAACGCGGACCTCGCGGAGGCCTCGCCGCCGGATTCCCCGCTGCGCTTCGACGGCGAGAGCGACAAGTTCATCCTCGGCTTCCGCCGCGTCGCGCTGCGGCTTGCGCAGGTGAGCGACATCTTCAAGGCCGTCTGGGGGCCCGCGGCCATCAACACGCGCGTGCGCCCCGTGCTGGCCGGCCAGATGGCCAACAGCTTCATCGTGAGCGAGGGGCTGCGCCTCATCGACGAGGGCCTGGGCCGCAAGCCCGACACGGTGATCTACGCGATCAGCGGCGCGCCCTACGTCTTTCCCTCCGCCATCCCCGACGGCGAGGCCGACGAGGTGCCCGGCCTCACCAAGGACCAGATCCTCGACGGGCTGGCCGCGGGCGTGGCCAACGCCCCCAACGAGAACGCCTACCAGTACCTCACCCACGCGGCGATGGCGGCGTGGTACGGCGTGAAGGTCGTGGCCTACGAGTTCGGCTTCGACAACTTCGGCGCGCAGAACGTCGCCGCCAAGCGCGCGGCCAACCTCGACCCGCGCATCCGCGGGATCTGCCGCGATTTCCTCGACCAGTGGCACGCCTTCGGCTTCGACCACGCGCTGTGGTTCAGCGCCGGCGCCGACAGCTACGACACGCCCTTCGGCATGTGGCCGCTGGTGGAGGACATGGCCGACCAGGCCACGCCCAAGAACCAGTGCATGGACGACATCCTCGCCGCGCCGCTGCCGGCGATCACGATCGGCTCGCCCGCGACGGGCGGCGCGATCGCGGGCGGCAGCTACCGCGGCGGCGCCAATCCCGCGGGGCCGGTGACGGGGCTCGACGGCCCGTTCGGCTTCCCGGGCTTCGTCGAATACCTCGTGCGCGCCGACACGGCCGGCGCCTACACGGTGGTCTTCAACGGCTCCGCTCCGCCGGGCGAGAGCTTCCGCGTGAAGCTCAACAACGCGACCGTCGCGGCGGGCGTGACGCTGCCCGCGTCGACCGGCAACTCGGCGGCGATCCCGGTCACGCTTCGGAAGGGGCTCAACGCGCTGCGCCTCGAGCGGGTCACGGGCGCCTCGTGGAGCGTCGCGTCCTTCTCGTTCGCGCTCGTGGCCGCCACCGATCCCCCGCGCGGCGACGTGAACGCCGACGGCAAGGCGGACCTCTACTGGCGCGAGACGGCGCCGGGGCAGGGGCTTTCGTGGTGGACGATGAACGGCAACGCGGCCACCGCGGCCAACTATCACGACGTGGGCAGCGAATGGCAGATCGCCGACGTGGGCGACCTCGACGGCGACGGCAAGGCCGACCTCGTGTGGCGCCGCTCGCTCGACGGCGCGGCCTACCTCTGGACGCTCGACGGCTTCGCGTTCAAGGGCTTCTTCGACCTCGGCGTCCTGCCGCTGGCGGAATGGTCGCTGGTGGGCGCGGCGGACCTCGACGGCGATGGCAAGGACGACCTCGTGTGGCGCAACGTCGACGGCACGGCATACGGCTGGCTCATGAATGGCGGCGCGATCGCCTCGCAGGGCGTGATGGGCAATCCCGGCGCCGAGTGGGCGATCGTCGACCTGGCCGACGCGAACGGCGACGGCAAGGCCGACCTCGTCTTCCGCAACGCCACCACGGGACAGGTGTTCACGTGGTTCATGAACGGGCTCGCGATCGCCGGCGGCGGCTCGCCGGGCGGGCTGCCGGTCGCGGAATGGAACCTGCTCGCCTCGGCGGACTTCGACGGCGACGGCCGCGCCGATCTCCTGTGGCGCTCCACCGCGGGCGACACCTGGGTGTGGCTCATGAACGGCGCGGCGTTCGTCTCCGGCGCTTCCATCGGCAACCCCGGGCTCGACTGGACGATCCGCTCCGTCGCGGACCTCGACGGCGACGGCAAGTCGGACCTCGTGTGGCGGCGCACGGACGGCACGACGTTCCTGTGGAAGATGAACGGCGCGGTGGTCTCCGCCTTCCAGCCGATCGCGAACCCGGGCGGGAGCTGGCAGGTCGTGGCGCCGTAGTGGGGACGCCCTTCGGGGACAGTCCCCAAGATGCGGGGGCAGTCCCCCGGGAGCGTCCCCGTTGATCCACGTCACGGGCCCGCGCAAGGCGCGGCGTAGGGTGAAGCGAGGATCCCCTCGCAACGGAGCCCCGCCATGTCTCCCGCCCGCGGCCTCGCGGCGACGCTCGCCGCCTTCGCGCTTTCCCTTCCCGCCGTTGCCGGCCCGGCCGTCACCACGACGACGCTGAACGGCCCCACGGCTTCCAACGCGGGCACGACGGTCGTGTTCACCGCCACCGTCGTCGGAGAGTCGCCCACCGGCACGGTGAACTTCACCGACGGGCCGGCGAGCATCGGCGGCTGTGCGGCAGCGCCACTCGTGGCCGGCAACGCGACGTGCGTCACCGCCTTCCTTACCGGGGGCCTGCACTTGCTGAACGCCGTCTACTCGGGCGACGCCTCCAACGGCGTGAGCGCCTCGAACCACCTCTTCCACACGGTGACCGGCACGATCACGCTGCCGGCGCGCGGCGACGCGAACGGCGACCGCAAGGCGGACCTCTTCTGGCGCATTCCCGCGCCGGGCACGGGGCTCTCGTGGTGGACGATGGACGGCGCCGCGACCATCGGCGCCAACTACCACGAGGTGGGCGCCGAGTGGCAGGTCGCCGACGTGGGCGATCTCGACGGCGACGGCAAGGCGGACCTGGTGTGGCGACGCGCATCCGACGGTGCGACCTACCTCTGGACGCTCGACGGCCTCGGCTTCAAGGGCTTCCACGACCTGGGCATCCTCGATCCGGCGGCGTGGGTCCTCATCGGCGCGGCGGACTTCAACGCCGACGCGCGCGCGGACATCCTGTGGCGCAACGCCGACGGCACGCTCTACGCCTGGCTCATGAACGGCGGCACGATCGTCGCGCAGGGCGTGCTGGGCAATCCCGGCGAGGCGTGGCAGGTGATCGACCTCGCGGACATGAACGCCGACGGCAAGGCGGACATCGTCTTCCGCCACTCGACGACGGGGCAGGTGTACGTCTGGTTCATGAACGGGCTCGTGCCCACCGGAGGCGCGAGCCCCGGGGCCATCGACATGTTCTGGACCCTGCTCGCCGCGGCCGACTTCAACGGCGACGGCCGCGCCGACCTCCTGTGGCGCAACATCTCCGGGCTGCACTGGGTGTGGCTCATGGACGGCGGCACGATCACCGGCGGCGGCACCCCCGGCAATCCGGGCGGCACCTGGGCGGTGAAGGCGGTCGCGGACTTCGACGGCGACGGCAAGGCCGACATCGTGTGGCGCGACGCGGCCGGCACGACCTACCTCTGGAAGATGGACGGCACGGCGGCGACGGCGTACCTGCCCATCGCCAATCCGGGCGGCACCTGGGAGGTGGTGGCGCCGTAGCCGCGTGAAGGAGAGGGGCGCGGACTCATACGCGTTAATTTCACGCAAGCGGCTTGCGTATAATGTCCGGCGATACGCGGCCGGAAATCCGGGGCGCGCCCCTCGAATGGAACCGTCCCATGCACGAACTCCCTGGCAGCGCGCCGGTGGCGCGAACGCTCGCGGCGGCTGCGATGCTGGCCGCGTCCATCGCCGCCCAGGGCGCGGAACTCGACCTCGCGCCCGACGCGGTGCTGGGCAAGCCCACGTTCACGACGGCCGCTGGAGGGGCCGCCTCCGCAGCCAACCTCATCGGCCCCGGCCAGGCGGCGGAAGACCCGGTCGAAGGAACGCTTTGGGTCGTGGACACCGCGGCTCACCGCGTCCTTCGCTTCGGATCGGCGGCCGCATTCGCCAACGGCGAGGCGGCGAATCTCGTTCTCGGCCAACCCGACTTCACGTCGAGCGCCGCGAATCGCGGCGGGCTGCCCGCGGCCAATGCGCTTTCCGCACCCGTCGGCATCGCTGTTGACCAGGCGGGCCGCGTCTACGTCGCGGAGGATGGCAACCACCGGATCCTCGTCTTCCGGCCTCCGTACGCGAACGGGATGGAGGCCTTCGCGGTGATCGGCCAGGCCGATTTCGCTTCGGCCTCGGCGAACCGGGGCGGGACGAAGGGCGGAAACACGCTGGCGCACCCCCGCCAGCTCGCGGTCAATGACGTCGGCGATCTCTTTGTCGCGGATTCAGGCAACGACCGCGTTCTTCGCTTCACGGCGCCCGCCGTGACTGGCGCCGCGGCCAGCCGCATGATCGAGGCGAGCGGCCATGGCACCGCGCCCGCGGCGGGCGCTGCCCTGAGCGCTCCGCAAGGGGTGGCGATCGGCGCGTCGGGGGGCGACATCTGGGTGGCCGACACGGGCAACAACCGGGTCATCCGGTTCCCGGGCCTCGTCGCAGGGCCCGCCACCATCGTCCTTTGCCAGCCCGATTTCGCCGGCGTCGCGGCCGGAACGGGAGCGGGCGCCTGTTCCTCGCCAGCGAGCGTCGCCGTCGACCTCACGGGCGTGGTGTACGTGGGCGATTCGCAGAATTCGCGCGTGTTGCGGTTCGCCACTCCCGCCGTGGGGGCCTTCGCGACCGGGGTGATGGGCCAGCCCGATTTCGCTTCCAGCGCGTGCAATGCGGGCGCGGGTGTCGCCGCATCGACGCTCTGCAACCCGGCGGGCGTTGCGGTCAACCGCGACGGGCACGTCCTCGTCGTCGACGGCGGCAATGCGCGCGTGCTTCGCCACGACCTGCCGGGACCTCGGGCCGAGCCCGGGATGAGCGAGATCAGCCCTGCGGCGATGCCCGTGGGAGGAGGCGCCTTCACGCTCACCGTCAACGGGCTGCGCTTTCACGGCGGCTCGGCGGTTCACTGGAACGGCGTGGCGCTCGCGACCCGGTACCTCTCCGGGCAGCGGCTCGTCGCGCAGGTGCCCGCCGGCCACATCGCCTCCGCCGGACCGCATTCGGTGACGGTCGTGACGCCGGGGCCCGGGGGAGGCGCCTCGCCGTCGAAGCAACTCGCGACATACGCGAGGAGCGCGCTCGACAATGCCGCCGACCGCGTCCTCGGCCAGTACGACTTCGGCCCCGTGTGGAGTCCCGCGAGCCAATGGCTCGGCGAGGAACGCCTTGGGTCCGCGAATGCGGCGCAGATCAGCGGCAAGCCCGTCCACGCGGCCATCGACCCGCATTCCGGGCGGCTCTTCGTGGCGAGCCTGCTCGAGGCCCGGGTGCTGTCGTGGCCCAGTGCCGCCGCGTTTCACAACGGGCAGGCCGCGGATGTCATCCTCGGGACGCCGGACGAGTTCACGACGGGACCGGGTCCGCGGCCTGCGGACCTGTGCGGGCCTGTCGGGCTGGCTGTCGGAGGAGGCGGCGTGCTGTTCGTCTCGGACAGCGCGTGCAACCGCATCCTCGCGTGGTCGCCGCCTTTCGTGACGGGCATGGCCCCGTCCCGGGTATTCGGCCAGGGAGGCTCCTTCACGTCGATTCTCCCCAACAACGGCGGCATCAGCGCGGACAGCCTGGCCACGCCGCTGGGCCTGGCCGCGACCGGGACGGCGCTTATCGTCCACGATTCCGGCAACGCGCGCCTGCTCGTGTACGACGACCCGATGGCGGACACGACGGCCGACACCGTGATCGGCCAGGCAGGCATGGATTCCGGCGCGCTGGCGCCACCGGGGGCGACGCGGATCTCCGCGGGCGGCGGGGGCGGTGCCGTGCCGGGATCGCAGCAGGGCGGGCTCGCGCTCGATCGCATGGGCCGCATCTACTTCGCGGATGGTGCTGCCAATCGCATCATCCGGTTCTCGCCTCCATTCTCCAACGGCATGGCCGCCGACCTCGTCATCGGGCAACAGGATTTCCTCTCGTCGACGGCTGGAACCACGGGGACGACTCTCGACGGGCCGGTCGGCATCGCGCTCGATCCGGCCGGCAGCCTGCTCGTGGCCGACCAGTCCAACCATCGCGTGCTGCGCTTCGCGGCACCCCTGCAGACCGGCATGGCGGCTACGGGCGTGCTGGGCCAGCCGGATTTTTCGTCCCGCCTGGTGGGCAGCGGACCCGCGAGCCTCAACGGGCCGACGGGTCTTGCGGCGGACCGGCTCGGCAATATCTTCGTCGTCGATGCCGGCGAGCGCCTCCTCGCGTTCGACCGGCCTTTCGCGCTGCCTGCCGTGCGCGGGGATGCGGACGACGACCGCAAGGCCGATCTCTTCTGGCGCGAGTCCTCCGGGGGCCTGTCGTGGTGGACGATGAACGGCGCTACCGCCACCGCAGCCAACTATCACGATGTCGATCCCGCCTGGCAGATC
>JAHCAK010000065.1 GCA_019634955.1 Burkholderiales bacterium | reverse complement strand
GCGCGAACACGCGCTCGACCTCCACGGGCCCGCTGCCGGGGCCGGCGATGCCCAGCTTCGCGGCCGCGGCGTAGGACAGGTCGATCACGCGCCCCTCGTGGAAGGGGCCGCGGTCGTTCACGCGCACGACGACCGACTTCCCGGTCCTGAGGTTCGTCACGCGCGCGAAGCTGGGGATGGGCAGCGTCTTGTGCGCGGCCGTCATGGCGAACATGTCGTAGACCTCGCCGGAGGCGGTCTTGCGGCCGTGGAACATGCGCCCGTACCAGGACGCGAGGCCGCGCTCGCGCATCGGGTCGTCGTTCACCACCGGCGCGTAGGACCGGCCGAAAACGGTGTAGGGGCGGTTGGCGAAGCGGTGGTAGGGCTCGTCCGTGGGCACCGCGTCGGGTATGGCGGCGATGTCGCCGGGCACCTTCTCCGGGGGGCCGTCGTCCTGGTAGTAGGCGGGCTTGCCCGGCGGCGCCTTGGGCGCCGTTCCGCAGGCCGCGAGGGCGAGCGCGGCCAGTGCGAGGAGGGCGGAGCCGGCGGCGCGGCTCACGAGGACACCAGCTGCTTGTGCGTGGAGATCGACATGAGGATGCCGAACCCCGCCAGCATCGACAGCAGCGCCGTCCCCCCATAGCTCACCAGCGGCAGCGGCACGCCCACCACCGGGAGGATCCCGCTCACCATGCCCATGTTCACGAAGGCGTAGGTGAAGAAGGTGAGCGTGACCGCGCCGGCCATGAGGCGCGCGAAGGTGGTCGAGGCGTTGGCCGCGATCATGAGGCCGCGCGAGACGATCAGGATGTAGAGCACGATGAGCAGCAGGTTGCCCGCGAGCCCGAACTCCTCGCCATAGACGGCGAGGATGAAGTCCGTGGAGCGCTCCGGCACGAAGTCGAGCTGCGCCTGCGTGCCGTTGAGCCAGCCCTTGCCCAGCACGCCGCCGGAGCCGATGGCGATGGTCGACTGGATGATGTGGTAGCCGGCGCCCAGCGGGTCCTCGGTGGGGTCGAGCAGGGTGAGCACGCGCCTTCGCTGGTAGTCGTGCAGCATGCCCCACAGGAACGGCAGGCTCGCGAGCCCGGCCGCGAAGAGCCCCGCGAGGATCTTCCACGACAGCCCGGCCAGGAAGATCACGAAGAAGCCGGAGGCGAAGATGAGGAGGGCCGTGCCGAGGTCCGGCTGGCGCACGACGAGCCCCACGGGAAGCGCCAGGAGCAAGGCGGCCACGGCGTAGTCGCGCAGCTCGATGCCCTCCTGGTGGCGGTGGAAGTACCACGCCAGCACGAGCGGCACGGCGATCTTCATGATCTCCGAGGGCTGCACCGTCGTGAACCCCAGGTTGATCCAGCGGCGGGCGCCGTTCCTCACCTCGCCGAACAGGGCCACGGCGACGAGCAGTACCAGCCCCGCGGCG
Source organism: Burkholderiales bacterium (assembly GCA_019634955.1). Classification (GTDB taxonomy): domain Bacteria; phylum Pseudomonadota; class Gammaproteobacteria; order Burkholderiales; family Usitatibacteraceae; genus FEB-7. Next base: position 10,836 of record JAHCAK010000065.1, on the reverse strand, counting down.
TAGATGGGCACGGCGAGCCGCATGAGCGCCTGCGGCGGGATGTTGGCCACCACCCACAGGGCCGCGCCGGCGACCGCGATGTTGCGGGCCTGGCCCAGCACGCGGTCGAACGAGGCGCCGCCCGAGGCGGAGTAGACGACCGTGAGGCCGAGCGCGAGGGTCAGCACCAGCGCCACCATGAGCGGGCCGTCGATGCGGCGCGACACCATGTCGAAGAGGCGGCTAATCACCCTCGGCCTCCTCGTCGCCCAGCGCCTGCCTGCGCTCGGGACGCTTGCCCAGCAGGTGGAAGTCGAGCACCTCGCGCGCGATCGGGGCCGCGGTGGAGCCGCCGTGCCCGCCGTTCTCCACGAGGAGCGCGAGCGCGATCCTCGGGTCGTCGGCAGGGGCGTAGGCGATGAAGAGGGCGTGGTCGCGGTGGCGCTCCCTCACCTTCTTCTCGTCGTACTTCTCGCCGGCCTTCATGCCCACGACCTGCGCCGTGCCCGTCTTTCCCGCGACCAGGTACGGCGCGCCCTGCGCGGCGCGGACGGCGGTGCCGCCGGGGCGCGTCACGTCGATCATGGCGGCCTTCACGAGCTCGAGGTGCTCGGGCCTGAAGTCGAGCGGCGGCCCGTTCCTCACCGGCAGCTCGCGGATCTCCTGCGTGCGGGCGTCCTGGACGGCGCGCACCAGCCGCGGGTGCACGGGAACGCCGCCGTTGGCGAGGGTCGCCGTCGCCGCGGCGAGCTGCAGCGGGGTGGCGAGCCAGTAGCCCTGGCCGATGCCCACGCTGATCGTGTCGCCGGCGTACCACTTCTGGCGGAAGCGCTGCCACTTCCAGTCCGTGGAGGGCTGCAGGCCGGAGAGCTCGCCGTCGATGTCGATGCCCGTGCGCGACCCGAAGCCGAGCTGCGTCATGAAGCGGTGGATGGCGTCGACGCCGAGGTCGTTGGCGAGCCCGTAGTAGTACGTGTCGCAGGAGACGACGATGGACTTGTGCAGGTTCACCAGGCCGTGCCCGCCGGCCTTCCAGTCGCGGAAGGGGCGGGATACCCCCGGCAGCGTCCAGTGCCCGGGGTCGGAGATCGTGAACTCGGGCGTGCGCTTGCCGTAGGCGAGCGCGGCGAGCGCCATGAACGGCTTGATGGTCGAGCCCGGCGGGTACTGGCCGCGCAGGGCCCGGTTGTTGAGCGGCCGGTCCGGCGAGTTGTTGAGCGCGTCCCAGTTGGCCGGGTCGATGCCGTCGACGAAGAGGTTGGGGTCGAAGCCGGGGCGGGAGACGAGCGCCAGCACGTCGCCCGTCCTCGGGTCCAGGGCCACCAGCGCCCCGCGGTAGTCCTGGAAGGCCTCCTCGGCCACGCGCTGCAGCTTCACGTCGAGCGTGACCACGAGGTTGTTGCCGGACTGCGGCTCGGCGCGCGAGAGCGAGCGGATGGCGCGTCCGCCCGCGTCGATCTCCACCTGTTCGCTGCCCGTGGTGCCGTGCAGCTCGCGCTCGTAGGCGCCCTCGATGCCGAGCTTGCCGATGTGGTCGGTGCCCTTGTAGTTGGCGGCAAGGCCCGCCGACTCGATGCGGCGCACGTCGGCCTCGTTGATCCGCCCGATGTAGCCCACGGCGTGCGAGGCGATGTCGCCATGCGGGTAGGAGCGGAAGAGGCGCGCCTTGATCTCGAAGCCGGGGAAGCGCCAGCGGTTCACCGCGAAGCGCGCCACCTCCTCCTCGGTGAGCCGGGTGCGGATGGGCAGGCTCTCGAAGTTCTTGCTCTCCTCCTGCAGCCGCCTGAAGCGGCGCCGGTCGCGCGGGCTCACCTCGATCACCTGGGCGAGCTCGTCGATGGCGAGCTCGACGTTGCCGACGCGCGAGGGCGTGACCTCCAGCGTGTAGGCCGAGTAGTTGGCCGCGAGCACCTCGCCGTTGCGGTCGAGGATGAGGCCGCGGTTGGGCACGACCGGCACCACCGAGATGCGGTTCGCCTCCGCGAGCGTGTGGTAGTGCTCGCGCTGCACGACCTGCAGCCAGGCGAATCGCGCCACGAGGACCCCGAACGCCGCGAGCGCCAGCAGCCCCGCCACGGTGAGGCGCGTGCGGAAGATCGTGAGTTCCGCGCGCTGGTCGCGGAGCGCGAGCCCCACCGTCACGACGCCGCCTCCCGGCGCATGCGGCGCAGGCCCGGCAGGTACAGCAGCCAGGTGAGGGGGCCCCAGGCGAGGCAGGCGATCACCGGCGAGAGCAGGACCGCGGGGCCGGGCGCCGGCGAGCCGAGCAGGAGGTTGAGGAGCACGATCACGGCCGTCGCCACGACCATGAGGCCCAGAACGTGCAGCGACTGCTCCAGCATCGCGAAGGAGAGCACGCGCACGCGGATCACCTGCGCCCCGTAGGCGGCGACCACGTAGGCGAGCGCGTGCTGGCCGAGCAGCATCGAGTCGCCCACGTCCATGGCGAGGCCGAGGGCGAAGGCGAGGCCCTGGCCCACGGAGCCGGGCTGGTGGACGGCCCAGAACACGAGCACCAGCAGCACCAGATCGGGCCGCGCGAGGAGCGCCCAGCCGGCCCACGGCAGGGAGTTGAACAGGTAGGCCGCCACGAGCGAGGCGAGGATGAGCCCCGGCCCCGCCGGGAGCTTCATCACGTCCCTTGCAACCGGGGTGAGGTCCGCGGGTCTCATGGCTGGCGGCGGCCCCTGGCGGGCGCGCGCCGCTCTTCGGGGCGCGACGCGGGCGGCGCGGGCAGCGCCGGCCGCGGCGAGGTGAGGATGCGCACGAACCGGTGGTGGTCCACGCCCGCGGCCGGCAGGGCCGTGATGCGCGCGAAGACGTACGCCGCGTTCTTCTCGACCGCCGCGACGCGCGCGACGACGAGGCCCGCGGGGTAGGTCCCGTCGATGCCGGAGGTCACGAAGAGGTCGCCGTTCTGGATGTCGGCGGACACGGGCATGAACGGCACGTCGATCGAGCCGCCCTTGCCCGACCCCACGGCGATGGCGCGCAGGCCGTTCCTCACGAGCATCACGGGAACCGACTGGTCCTTCTCGGTGAGCAGCGTCACCTCGCTCGTGAACGTGCCCACGGCGGTGACCTGGCCCACCACGCCCTCGGCGTCGATCACGGGCATGCCCGCCTTGATGCCGTGGGTGAGCCCCTTGTCGAGGACGAGCTTCCTCACGAAGGGATTGCGGCCGTAGGTGAGCACCTCCGCGATCACGCCCTCGGCGCCGAAGCGGCTGCGCGGCGGGGTCATGGCGAGGAACTGCTGCTGCTCGGCGGCGAGCAGCTTCGCCTGCTGCGCGGCCGCGGAGTACTCGAGTAGCTTCGCCTGCAGCGCCTCGTTGTCGCGCAGCAGCCGGTCCTGCGAGGCGAAGTAGTCGGCGACGCGCGCGAGCGCGGCGCCGGGCGCGGCGGCCAGGCCCTGGAGCGGGGCCACGAGCACGGAGAGCGACAGCCGCACCGCCTCCAGCGCCCCGAAGCGGTGGTCGGCGATCATCGTGGCGATCGCGAGCAGCGCGAAGAACGTGAGGCGGGCGAGGGGACTGGGCCCGCGATGGAAGAACGGAGGCGGCTCGCGGATCACGCCGGGCGGGCGTCAGTCGTTCGTGAACACGGTGCCCAGCTTGTCCATCTCCTCGAGCGCGCGGCCCGAGCCGCGCACGACGCAGGTGAGCGGGTCGTCGGCGACGATCACCGGCAGCCCCGTCTCCTCCATGAGGAGCCGGTCGAGCTCGCGCAGCAGCGCGCCGCCGCCGGTGAGGACCATGCCCTTCTCGGCGATGTCGGCGCCCAGCTCCGGCGGCGTCTGCTCGAGCGCGCTCTTCACGGCCGAGACGATGGAGTTGAGCGGGTCGGTGAGGGCCTCGAGGATCTCGTTGGACGAGATGGTGAAGGAGCGCGGGATGCCCTCGGCGAGGTTCCTGCCCTTCACCTCCATCTCGCGCACTTCGCTCCCCGGGAAGGCGGAGCCGATCTGCTTCTTGATCTGCTCGGCGGTCGACTCCCCGATGAGCATGCCGTAGTTGCGGCGGATGTAGTTGATGATCGCTTCGTCGAACTTGTCGCCGCCGACGCGCACGCTCGCGGAGTAGACGATGCCGCCCAGCGAGATCACCCCCACCTCCGTCGTGCCGCCGCCGATGTCGACCACCATGGAGCCGGTCGCGTCGGCGATGGGGAGATCCGCGCCGATGGCCGCGGCCATCGGCTCCTCGATGAGGAACACCTGGGAAGCGCCCGCCCCGATGGCGCTTTCCTTGATGGCGCGCCGCTCGACCTGCGTCGAGCCGTAGGGCACGCAGATCACGATGCGCGGGCTGGGCCGGAACCACTGGTTGTCGTGGATCTTCTTGATGAAGTACTTGAGCATCTGCTCCGTGATCGTGAAGTCCGCGATCACGCCGTCCTTCATCGGACGGATGGCCGTGATGTTGCCGGGCGTGCGCCCGAGCATCTGCTTGGCCGCGAGGCCCACCGCCTGGATCGTCTTCTTGCCGTTGGGGCCGCCTTCCTGGCGGATGGCGACGACGGACGGCTCGTCGAGGACGATGCCCTTGCCGCGCACGTAGATGAGCGTGTTGGCCGTGCCGAGGTCGATGGCGAGGTCGGTGGAAAAGTACTTGGAAACGAAGGAGAACATCTTGATCCGTAAGGAATTTCGGGCGGCCGCCTTTCCCCGCGGGGCGGGGGTCGCCTATAATAGCCCAAAATCACGATGAATTAAGGCCTTAGAGCGCTTTTCGCATGCTGTCCCGAGACGACGTCCGCCGCATCGCCGAGCTGGCCCGCATCGAGGTTCCCGAGGAGGGCCTTGCGGCGGTGCAGCACGACCTCAACGGCATCTTCGGGCTGGTCGAGCGGATGCGCGCGGTCGACACCGCGGGCGTCGAGCCCATGGCCCACGCCGTGGACCTCACGCAGCGCCTGCGCGAGGACAAGGTGACGGACACCGACCAGCACGAACTGTTCCAGGCCTGCGCGCCGCAGGTGGAGGACGGCCTCTACCTCGTGCCGAAGGTCATCGAGTAGCCCCGCCGGCCTCGCGGCCCGTCGCCGCGCGCCGACACGCCTGCCCATGTTCGACCACACCCTTCCCGAGCTCGCCGCGCTGCTCCATGGCGGCAAGGCCTCCAGCGAGGAGGTGACGCGCCTGTTCCTCTCGCGCATCGAGCGGCTCGACCCCGCGCTCAACGCCTTCATCACGGTGGACGCGCACAAGGCGCTGGCCGCTGCGCGCGCGGCCGATGCCCGAATCGCCGCGGGCGAGGCGGGTCCGCTGACCGGCATCCCCATCGCCCACAAGGACCTCTTCTGCGCGAAGGGGTGGAAGACGACCTGCGCCTCGCGGATGCTCGCGGACTGGGTCTCGCCCTACGACGCGCACGTGGTCGAGCGCCTCGACCGCGCCGGCGCCGTGCTGGTGGGCAAGACGAACATGGACGAGTTCGCGATGGGCTCCTCCAACGAGAACTCCCACTTCGGGCCGGTGAGGAACCCCTGGGACACGGCCCGCGTGCCCGGCGGCAGCTCCGGGGGCTCCGCCGCCGCGGTGGCCGCGCGTCTCGTGCCCGCGGCCACCGGCACCGACACCGGCGGGTCCATCCGCCAGCCCGCGTCCCTCACCGGCACCTGCGGCATCCGCCCCACCTACGGCGCGGTGTCGCGCTACGGGATGGTCGCCTTCGCCTCGTCGCTGGACCAGGGCGGCGCCTTCGGCAAGAGCGCCGAGGACCTCGCGCTCATGATGAACGCCATGGGGGGCTTCGACGCGCGAGATTCCACCAGCGTCGAGCGGCCCGCCGAGGACTACCGCCGCGACCTCGCGAAGCCGCTCGCCGGCCTGCGCGTGGGCCTGCCGAAGGAGTACTTCACGGCCGACCTCGCGCCGGACGTCGGTGCCTGCGTCATCGCAGCGGTCGACGAGCTGCGCCGCCTGGGCGCCACGACCGTCGAGGTGAGCCTGCCCAACCAGGCGCTCGCCGTGCCGGTGTACTACGTGATCGCCCCGGCGGAGGCCTCGTCGAACCTGTCGCGATTCGACGGGGTGCGCTACGGCCACCGGGCCGCGCAATACGCGGATCTCAACGACATGTACCGCAGGAGCCGCGCCGAGGGCTTCGGCCCCGAGGTGCGCCGGCGCATCCTCGTCGGCACCTACGTGCTCTCGCACGGCTACTACGACGCCTATTACCTGCAGGCGCAGAAGGTGCGGCGCCTCATCGCCGGCGACTTCGCGCGGGCCTTCGCCGCCTGCGACGTGATCGCCGGCCCCGTGGCGCCGACGGTCGCCTTCCCGATCGGGGAGAAGTCGAGCGACCCGGTGCAGATGTACCTCGAGGACCTCTACACCATTCCCGTGAACCTCGCGGGGCTGCCGGGCCTTTCCGTGCCCTGCGGCCTCGGCGCGCACGGCCTGCCGGTCGGGCTGCAGCTGATCGGCGACTACTTCGACGAGGCGCGCATGCTGCAGGTCGCGCACCAGTACCAGCTCGCCACCGACTGGCACCGCAAGGCGCCCCCGGGGTACGGCGCATGACCTGGGAAATCGTCATCGGGCTGGAAACCCACGCGCAGCTCTCCACGGCGTCCAAGATCTTCTCGGGCGCCTCCACCGCGTTCGGCGCCGCGCCCAACACGCAGGCCTCGGCGGTCGACCTCGCGCTGCCCGGCGTGCTCCCCGTGCTCAACCGCGGCGCGGTGGAGCGCGCCATCCGCTTCGGCCTCGCGGTGGGCGGCGCGATCGCGCCGAGGAGCGTCTTCGCGCGCAAGAACTACTTCTACCCCGACCTCCCCAAGGGCTACCAGATCAGCCAGTACGAGGCTCCGGTCGTCACCGGCGGCGAGGTGGCGATCGTCGTGGACGGCGAGGAGCGGCGCGTGCGCCTCACCCGCGCGCACCTCGAGGAGGACGCGGGCAAGAGCCTGCACGAGGACTTCCACGGCATGAGCGGGATCGACCTCAACCGCGCCGGCACGCCGCTGCTCGAGATCGTCACGGAGCCCGACATGCGAAGCGCCCGGGAGGCGGTGGCCTACGCGAAGGCCCTGCACTCGCTGGTGCGCTGGATCGGCATCTGCGACGGCAACATGCAGGAGGGGTCCTTCCGCTGCGACGCCAACGTGTCCGTGCGCCGCCCCGGCGCGCCGCTCGGCACGCGCTGCGAGATCAAGAACCTCAACTCCTTCCGCTTCCTCGAGAAGGCGATCGAGTTCGAGGCGCGCCGCCAGGTCGAGCTGATCGAGGACGGCGGCACGGTGCGCCAGGAGACGCGGCTGTGGGACGCCCAGAAGGGCGAGACGCGCCCCATGCGCTCCAAGGAGGACGCGCACGATTACCGCTACTTCCCGGACCCGGACCTGCTGCCGCTCGCGATCACGCCGGCGTCGATGGAGGCCGTGCGCGCGACCCTGCCGGAGCTGCCGGCCGCGATGCGCGCGCGCTTCGTGGAGGCGTACGGCCTGCCGCCGGCGGACGCGACGACGCTCACGGCGTCCCGGGCGCTCGCCGATTTCTACGAGGCGGTGGTTCGCCACGCCGGCGGCGAGCCGCGGGCCTGCGCCAACTGGGTGCTGGGGGAGCTCTCCGCGCTCCTCAACCGGCTCGAGGTGGAGGCCGATGCGAGCCCGGTCGGGCCGGCGGCCCTCGCCGGGCTGGTGAGGCGAGTGCTGGATGGCACCGTCTCCGGCAAGGCCGCCAAGGACGTCTTCGCCGCGATGGCCGCCGGCGAGGGCGAGGCCGACGCGATCATCGAGGCGAAGGGGCTCCGGCAGGTTTCCGACGCCGGCGCCATCGAGGCGCTGGTCGGGCAGGTGCTCGCGGCCAACGCGAAGCTGGTGGAGGACTACCGGGCCGGCAAGGAGAAGGCGTTCAACGCCCTCGTCGGGCAGGTCATGAAGGCCTCGCAGGGCAAGGCCAACCCCGCGCAGGCCAGCGCGATCCTGAAGGCGAAGCTGGGGTAGGGGCCGCCGCCGGGCGTCAGTTGGCGGGGACGATGTAGATGTTGTACTTCTTGACCCCGGGCTTGTTGGGCGCGCCCTTCTTGGCGGCCTCGAGCTCCTTGGGGTCGCGCAGGTCGAGCCTGCCTTCGCGGTGCATCTGCTTCAGCTCGACCCAGCGGCGCTTGTCGGTGTCGTAGCGCTCGCGGACTTCCTGCATCTCCTTCTCGTAGTCCGAGACCGCCTTCGCGAGCGCCACCTTCTCCGCCTTCACGCGCTCGAGGTCGGCCTTGAGCTGGGGCGGGGCCTCGCGGTTCTTGCCGGTGACCTTGGTGCTCTTGCCGGCCTGGTAGAACTCCATCTCCGCCTCGAGCTCCTTCTGGCGCTTGTCGACGGCGGCGGTGCGTTCCTGCGCGCTCTTGATGCGCCCCTCGATGGGCTTGAGGTTCAAGTCGCGCGAGGTGTCGATGTCCTTCTCGGAAGCATAGGTCGCGAGGAGCGCCACGTCCTTGCGGCGCTGCTCGGCGGCCTGCTTCGCGGCTTCCTTCGCGCGGGCTTCCTCCTCCTGCCGCAGGCGCAGCTGCTCGCCCGTGGGCGTGGGGTCGATCTTGCGCAGGACGGTCCCCGAGGGGGTGACCTCGTACATCACCACGTTGGCGCAGCCCGCGGGGGGTGTGTCGCCGATGTGGGTGATGCCCTTCTCGTCCTTGCACTTGAAGGCCGCGTGAGCCGGGAAGGCCGCGAGCGCGGCCAGGATCAGCAGGATCTTCATCGTTACGCCTTGCACCTCAGTCTGCGCCCGGGCCGGGCGTCTGGCGCGCCCGTGCTCCACCAAGCCTGTTGTGGGGTCATGCCCCGTATTGCCGACGATACTCCTCGATCGCCGCCACGCGCTCGCCCGCGCCTTCCTGCCCCCGGAGGGTAGCCAGGATGTCGTCGAGCGTCGCAATCGCCGCTACGGGGATGCCGTGGTTCCGGCTGGTTTCCTGGGCCGCCGACAGCGCCCCCTGCCCCCGTTCCTGCCGATCCACTGCAATAAGCACGCCAGCCGGCACCGCCCCGGCGGCCCGGATCATCGCCACCGATTCCCCCACCGAGGTGCCGGCGGAGATCACGTCGTCGACGATCAGGACCCGGCCCGCGAGCGGGGCGCCGATGATGAGGCCGCCTTCCCCGTGGTCCTTGGCTTCCTTGCGATTGTACGAAAACGGCACATTGTGACCCAATTGCGCCAGCGCGACAGCCGTGGCGCTGGCGAGCGTGATGCCCTTGTAGGCCGGCCCGAACAGCAGGTCGAAGGCGATGCCCGAGGCGAGCGCGGCCCGGGCGTAGTACCCGGCCAGCGCCCCCAGGCTCGCCCCGTCGTGGAAGAGGCCGGCGTTGAAGAAGTAGGGCGACAGGCGCCCGGCCTTCGTCCGGAACTCCCCGAAGCGCAGCACCCCCGCCTGGATGGCGAATTCGACGAACTGGCGGCGGAAATCCTGGCTGGCGGGGCTCGCGGGGGCGTCCATTGCAATGGCCGTTAGAATGGCGCGCTATTTTCCCTGAAAATCCCCGACCCGACGAGGCCGACCCTTGCGCATCATCACCCTCAACGCCAACGGCATCCGCTCGGCCGCCGCCAAGGGCTTCCTCGACTGGATGAAGCGCCAGAAGGCGGACATCGTCTGCGTGCAGGAGATCAAGGCGCAGGAAGCGGACCTGCCGAAGGAGATCCTCGCCCCGGCGCGGCACCACGCCTTCTTCCACCCGGCCGAGAAGAAGGGCTACAGCGGGGTCGCGATCTACGCCCGCAAGGAGCCCGACCGCGTGGTCCTGGGGCTCGGCATCAAGGACATCGACGCGCAGGGCCGCTACCTGCAGGTGGACTACGGCAACCTCTCGGTGGTTTCGCTCTACGTGCCCTCGGGCTCCTCCTCGGAGGAGGCGCAGGCGCGCAAGTTCTCCTTCATGAAGCGCTTCATGCCGCGGCTCGCGGCCATGAAGGCCTCGGGGCGCGAGTTCATCCTCTGCGGCGACTGGAACATCGCCCACAAGGAAATCGACCTGAAGAACTGGCGCTCGAACCAGAAGAACTCCGGCTTCCTCCCGGAGGAGCGCGCCTGGCTCACGAAGGCCTTCGACCACGTGGGCTGGGTGGACGTCTTCCGCACGCTGAACCCGCTGCCGGAGCAGTACACCTGGTGGTCCAACCGGGGCCGCGCGTGGGAGAAGAACGTGGGCTGGCGGCTGGACTACCACATCGCCACCCCCGCCATCTCGCGCTGCGCCGAGTACGCGCGCATCTACAAGGACCGCCGCTTCAGCGACCACGCGCCGCTCACGATCGACTACGACTACGCCCTCTGAGGGCGGGCCGCCGCTAGAAGCGGTGGCGCCTGAGGCTCGTGGTGCGCCCGTTGGGCAGCGTCATCAGCGCCGTTTCCGGCGAGCTGAACTGGATGGTGACGGGCGCGACGTTGTCGCTGGTGCGCGTGTTGGGCTTCCACGGGCCGGTGAGCGTCTGCCCGCCGCCGAAGCTCCACCAGTTGCCGGCGAACGAGCGCGCCGCAGGCGTGCCGCCGATGGGGCCCGTGGTGAGATACCAGACGGGGTTGCCCGCGTCGTCGTACATGTAGCCGGCGATGTCGAGGTTGCCGCCCTGCCATTCGAGGAAGAAGCCGCGCCCGGCTTCCTGCTCGTTCCACCACCAGCCGCTTTCCGGCTGCCCCGCCACGGGCGCGAGGTCGAGCCCGTTGGGGACGATGTTGAAGCGCTGGATGGGCACCGTGCCGCCGGGCCACACGAGCGTTCCCGTGTTCGCGTTGTTGAACGCGAGGGTGAGCCGCCCAACGCTCGCGAGCGCGGGGAAGCCGGGGTAGGCGCCGCCCAGCGCCTGCCCGCCGCTCGCGGCGAGCAGGTCGCCCGAGTAGTAGGTGCCGTCGAGCGACG
>JAHCAK010000064.1 GCA_019634955.1 Burkholderiales bacterium | reverse complement strand
CGGCGCCCGCGGCGAGGAACCGGCGGCGGCCCGTCACTCCGAGATCCCGCGCCGCCACTCCGACTCGAAATAGGTGACGAGCGCCTGGTTGTTGAGGCGGTTCACGTCGGTCGGCACGCGCGCCATGTCCGCGGGGAAGCGGAAGAGCGCCGGGTGCAGCTCCGGCGTGAGGAACCGCATCGGGAACGGGTAGCGCGGCGGCGGCTCGTAGGGGGCGTTCGAGGCGATGATGAATCCCCACTCGCCGAAGGAGGGGACGAGCGCGTGGTACGGCGTCACGGCGAAGCCCGCGGCCTCCAGCGTCGTCACCACGCACCAGAACGAGCGCCGCGCATAGAGCGGCGAAGTCGACTGGATCACCGCCATGCCGCGCGCCGAGAGGCGGCGCTTGAGCATGGCGTAGAACGAGGTCGTGTAGAGCTTGCCCAGCGAGTGGTTGCTGGGGTCGGGGAAGTCGGCCACGACGAAGTCGAACTGCTCGCGCGACTGCTCCAGCCAGATGAAGGCGTCCGCGTTCACCACCTTCACCTTCGGCGAGTTGAGGGCGTCGGCGTTGAGCGCGCGCAGCGGCGGCGCGTCGGCGAAGAGGCGCGTGATGGCCGGATCGAGGTCCACGAGCGTCACCGACTCGACCTGCGGGTAGCGCAGGATCTCGCGCACCGCGAGCCCGTCGCCGCCGCCCAGCACCAGGACGCGGCGCGCGTGCGGGAGCGTGGCGAGCCCCGGGTGCACCAGCGCCTCGTGGTAGCGGTACTCGTCGAGAGAGCTGAACTGGAGGTTGCCGTTGAGATACAGGCGCAGGTCCTCGCGCCAGCGTGTGAGCACGATGCGCTGGCCGCGGCTCGACTCGGCGTGCACGATCTGGTCGGCGTAGATCTGCTCCTCGGCGAGCTGCGTGAGGCGCTCGGCGGAGAGGAAGCCCGCCGCGAGCAGGGCGGTCACGGCGACGCAGCGCGCGGCGGCGGCCACGGGCCGGCGCAGCTGCCCGCGGAAGAGCCACACCGCCCAGAGCGCCACCACGGCGTTGAGCACGCCGAAGAGGAAGGCGGTGCGGATGAGCCCCAGCCGCGGCGCGAGCAGCAGAGGGAAGGCGATGGAGACGGCGAGCGCGCCGAGGTAGTCGAAGGTGAGCACCTGCGCGACCAGGTCGCGGAAGCCGAGGCGCTCCTTGAGGATGCGCATGACGAGCGGGATCTCGAGCCCGACGAGGAAGCCCACCAGCACCACGAGGCCGTAGAGGACGACGCGGAAGCCCGTTCCCATCCACGCGAACGACAGGAACATGAGCGCCGCCGAGAACCCGCCGGCGACGGCGATGATGAGTTCGATGTCGATGAAGCGGGAGACGATGCCCGAGACCACGTGGCGCGAGGCGTAGGACCCCGCGCCCATGGCCGCGAGGTACACGCCGATCACCACCGAGAACTGGGTGATCGAGTCGCCGAGCAGGTAGGTGGAGGCAGCCGCCGCGATGAGCTCGTAGACGAGCCCGCAGGCGGCGATCACGAACACCGAGGCGAGGAGCGCCCGGTTGAGCACCTCCGAGGGCGGGAGCGGCGCCGCCCCGGCCGGCGCGGCGAGCTCCCCGGCGGGGCGGGACAAGCCTAGCCCCCGTGGATCGCGGCGGCCACGATGATCGCGATGGCGATGCAGAAGGCGGCCACGACGGTCGCCAGCGGCTGGTTGCGCTCCTCGATCAGCTCCTTCCAGAGGTTGTAGGGCGTGATCTTGTCGATGACGACGAAGGCGACCACGACGAGGATGATGCCGAGGACGGAGTAGACGAGCGATCCGACGAGGGCCGCGGGCTTCAGGTATTCCATGACGTTCTCCTCGAGAAGGTTACTTGTGGCCGGAAAAGATGCCGCCGCCGCCGGAACGGGTGCCGCGCAAGGCGTCCGCGCGCTCGGCGCGCAGGCGCTGGAACTCGGCGGCGTCGGAGCCGAAGAGCGACCAGCCGCGCACCTGCGCCGTGCCGTAGAGCGCAAGGGCGATGAGCGAGCAGGCGATGTAGAGCTTGGGCATGGGTGGGCCTCTCCTTCAGTCGTCGTCGTCGCCGGAGCCGCCCGAATCGGGCGCGTAGTCGCTCTCGGCCCAGCGTCGCGCCTCGAAGGCGCGGTGCTTCATCCAGACGCCGAGGGGCCAGAGGGCGAGGAACCCGGCGAGGAGGAAGAAGTTGGACCAGGCGACGGCGTTGCGCGTGACGTGGACGATGCCCGTCACCTGCGCGTACTGCGCGTCGCCGGGCGTCCCGGTGAAGGGCCCCGAGCGCGCGTCGATCACGAGGGTGTAGCGGCCCGGGGGCAGCGAGGCGATCTCGGCCACGTCGTCGTTGCCGCCCTCGCGCGCGGTGCCCACGCCGCGGTAGCCGAGCTGCCGGTCCAGTCGCCAGGAGCGCCCCGACTCCACGTTCGTGAACTGCATGCCGAGCGCGAGCCAGCTGTCGTTCGCGTTCGAGGAGGTGCGCACGGTCACCGGCCCGGCGAAAGTGCCGCCCACCTCGAAGGGCTCGCTCGTCGTGCGCGAGGTGCCGTTCACGTCCACGAGGAAGGGCACGGTGGGCGACCGGCCGGCGGCGTTGAGCGCCATGAAGCCGAACTGCGCGAGCGTGCCGGCGAGCAGGAAGGCGAAGAACACGAGCCAGTAGAGGTGCACGCGGCCCGCGAGCGGCGCGGGCTGGTTGGGCGCCACGCCGATGCGCGTCCACGGCCTGCCGGGGAGCGAGAACGCCTTCCAGAGGAGCGCGGAATCCGTGTACTCGCCCACCGACCAGGTGATCTCGTTGTCGGTGGTCTCCGACGAAAGGATGAGCGGCGGCGAGACGTAGTCGTTCACCTCGCAGGCGTCGCCCAGCTTCACGCGCCAGTTGAACTCCCCGGCGAGCCAGGTCACCTTCGCCTGCGCGCGCTGGAAGTGCTCGAAGCGGCGCCCGAGGTACTTCGCCACGGGCTTGCCTCCCCCGAGGAGGCTGCCGGCCTCCACCTTCGGCAATTCCGTGGTCGACCTGATGACGCTGAAGTGGCCCTGGTACTCGCTGATCCACAGGTAGCCCGCGGTGGCGTTGTGCAGCAGGTACTCGCTCCACTCGTAGGTCTCGCCCTCGACGACGATGGCGCGCCGCAGCGCGCCCACGACCTCGTACTTCGCGCCGGCCCAGGTGCCCGTCGTGCCCAGTGCGAAGGTGGGCTCGGCGAGGCGCGCCTGCCGCTCGTTCTTCTGCACGATCTCGCCCACCGTGCCGGTCACGTCGGTGACGGAGCCGCAGGAGGTGCAGGCCACGACCTCGGTCGCGGCGACGTGCTTCTCGATGGGGGCGCCGCAGCCGGCGCACTTGAAGGCGATGGCGCGCCCGCCCGGCTCCACGGGGCGGTCGGGGTCGCGCAGCCCCGCGAAGCCGAAGGTGTCGAACGGGAGCCGCTCGCCCACGTAGATGTGGGGGACGTCCTCGGAGTAGTCGATGGTCGCGAAGCGCGTGCCGGGCCCGCGCAGGTCCGCAACCGGCGCTTCCCAGCCGGCCGTGAAGCGGAAGGGCAACTCGCCCTCGCCCGCGACGACCTGCGCCTTCTCGAGGTTGGTCACGGTGTACTTGTCGCCCACGAGCGCAATGGCGGCGCCCGGCCGCAGGTCCGCGAAGGCCGGCACCGCGGCGGGAGGCGCGAGATAGGCGATGGTGTGCTCGCCATTGGCGTCCGAGAGCCAGGCGCTCTTGCCGCGGTCGAAGAGCGCGTGCCACTCGTTCCAGGTGCCGGCGCCGTAGCGGTACTGGATGCGCCCGACGAGCGTGAAGGGCTCGCCCTTGTGGCGGCCCGTCGTGCCGAGCTGCAGGAGGGAGGCGTCGGGCAGGAGGTCGGCCTGCTTGCCGACGTCCTCGAGGCGCGCGCCCTCGCGGACCAGCGTCGCGCGGCAGAAGGCGCAGACCGCCACGATCGAGGTCGCGCCGCGGAACCGCAGCGGCCCGCCGCACGAGGGGCAGGCGGCCGTCCTTTCGCGTACCTCGTCCTTGATCGCCACCAGCACCTCCCCGCGCCAGCGGTTGCGCCCGTGGGCCGGGCGTTATGGAGCGGCGATTATAACCACGCCCTTCACGCGCGCGCCTCTCCCCCGGGCGGGCGCCAGCCGAATGCCGAGAGGTCGATGCGGCTCGCGCCCTCGGTCGCGAGCTGCGCCAGCGCCTCGCCCAGCGCCGCCGAATGCTTGAAGCCGTGCCCGGAGCAGGGCGAGGCCACGATCGCGCCCGGGACTTCCGGGTGCGGCTCGATCACGAAGCGGCTGCCGGCCGTGGTGGTGTAGAGGCAGGTGACCGCCTTCACGCAGTCCGGGGAGAGCCCCGGGAAGCAGGGCGCCACCTTCGCCTCGAACAGCGCGCGCGACTCCGCCGGGTCCACGGCGCGCTCGCAGGCTTCCGGCGCAGTCTCGGTGAGGTGCTGCTCGGTGGCGACCTTCACGCCGCCGCCCGGCCCGTCGACGGCCGGGAAGCCGTAGATGGGCTCGCCGCCGCCCGCGAGCTCCCAGATGAACACCGGGAAGTGCCCCGGCTCGAACTCCGCGGGCGATCCGCGGATCGCGAACCAGTGCAGCACCTGCCGCCGCACCGTGAACCGACCCCGCCAGGTGTCGCCCAGCAGCCCCGGCAGCCACGGGCCGGCGGTGACGACCGCCCGCCGGGCGCGGTACTCGCCGCGCGCGGTGCGCACGCGCACGCCGTCGCCGTCCGCCGCGAAGCCGGTCGCGGACTCCTCCAGCCGGATCTCGGCCCCGTGCCGGCGCGCGAGGGCGAGCTGCGCGGCCACGCACGCTTCCGGGCGCAGGAACCCGGCGCCGTGCTCGAGGTAGCCCGCCTCGTCGTCGCGCACGGCGAAGGCCGGGAAGCGGCGGCGGATGGCGGCCGCGTCGAGGATCTCGTGGGCGATGCCGTGGCGCCGCGCGGCCTCGAGCGTGTTGGCGAAGAAGCCGGGCACGTGGCACTGGGCGCGCTCGCCCGCGCCGGAGATCACGAGCCCCCCGGTCACCGTGAGCAGGTCCGCGCCCGTCTCGCGCTCGATCTCGCGCCACAGCTCGTGGGAGCGCAGCGCGAGCGGCGTGTACGCGTCGCCCTCGCCGATCGCCAGGCGCGTGATGCGCGTGTCGCCGTGGCTGGAGCCGCGGTCGTGCGGCGGCGAGTGGCGGTCGAGGCCGAGGACGCGCGCGCCGCGCCGCGCGAGCTGCCAGAGCGTGGCGCTGCCCATCGCGCCCAGGCCCAGCACGATCGCGTCGAAGGCTTTGTCCATGGCCCCGCATTCTAGGCGGTGGCCGTGTCAACCGCCCACCTCGCCCCGCGTTAAGGGAGCGGGCCGATCCGGGCCCGCCCCTTTCCGGGAGAAGACCGTGCTCGAATCGATCCAGTCCGCCCTCGCCGCCAACCAGCTCGTCTCCGGCGGCATGGTGCTCGCCGCCCTGGGCGTGGCCGCCATGTGGCTTCGCGAGGTGCCCGGGAAGTTCGCCAAGTGGGCGAAACACTTCCTCGTGACCACGCTCACGGTCGACAGCCGCGAGGAGCTCCTCTTCCCCGCGCTGGTGGAGTACATGGACACGCGCGAGGCCCTGCGCCGCCTCAACAACTTCACGGCGCGCACGGTGCGCGACCAGGATTCGAGCTACCAGAGCCTCGCCGACGAGCTGCAGCAGGGCGGTCGCCCGCGCACGGCGTTCTCGCCCGGCGAGGGCTTCCACGTCTTCCTGCTCGACGGGCGCCTCATGTGGATGAAGCGCGAGGTGCAGGTGGGGATGGCGGTCGTCGAGAAGATCACGCTCTCCACGCTGGGCCGCGACAAGTCGCCGCTGGAGGCACTGGTGCAGGCGGCGATGGACCACCGCATCGCCCGGGAGCTCAACCGAATCGCGATCTACGTCCCCGGCACCTACGGCAACGACTGGACGCGCGCGCGCCTGGGCAACAACCGCAAGCTCGATTCCGTGGTGCTCAAGGCCGGGCAGAAGGAGGCGATCCTCGCCGACCTCACGCGCTTCTTCGCCAGCCGCGCCCGCTACGAGTCGCTCGGCATCCCGTGGCGCCGCGGCTACCTGCTCTACGGCCCGCCCGGCACGGGCAAGACCTCGCTCGTCACCGCGCTCGCCTCGGAGCTCGCGCTCAACGTCTGCGTGCTCTCGCTCGCCTCGCCCAGCGTCACGGACGAGAAGATCGGCAACCTGCTCGCCAGCGTGCCGGCTCGCTCGGTGATCCTCATCGAGGACGTGGACGCCTTCTTCCAGGCGCGCACGAAGGCCGACGCCCAGGTGCGCGTGTCGTACTCGGGCTTCATCAACGCGCTGGACGGGGTGGCCGCGCACGAGGGCTCGGTGGTCTTCCTCACCACCAACCACCCGCAGCTCATCGACGAGGCCGCCATCCGCTCGGGCCGCGTCGACTTCCGCCTCGAGCTGGGCCCCTGCGACCGCGACCAGCTCGAGCGCATGTTCGTGAAGTTCATCGACGACCCGGCGGCGGCGGCCCGCTTCGCCGGCGCGCTCGAGCCCGGCCGCTGGTCGCCGGCGCAGGTGCAGGAGCGGCTGCTCAAGGCCGCCACGCCGGAGGAGGCGCTCGCGCTCTTCGCGCAGTCTCCGGCGGGCGAGGTCGCGGTGCTGCGGGCGGCTTGAAATCACGGGGCGGTTCGCGCGAGACTGCCGGCGGCCATCGCCTTCCGGAGGAACCATGAACGCCCGAGATGCCGCCTGCCTCCTCGCCCTCCTGGCGGCCCTCGCCCCCGTGGCGGCGCGGGCCGCTCCCTGCCCCTGGCTGCCGGCCGAGGTCGCCGCGCAGGTGATCCTCGCCAAGCCCGCCGAGGCCACGGTGGAGAAGAACCCGGTCTTCGCCAACGCCAAGGCGATGACTGCCTCCACGACCTGCCGTTTCAAGGCGGCCGGGGAGCTCGTGGGCCAGCTCGCCATCGTGGTGATGGAGTTCGCTTCCTACGAGGCCGCCACGGCCGCGTACCAGGGGGAGCTCAACTCGCAAGGCTCGCGCGCGAAGCCCGCCAAGCTCGGCGCGAGCCCGGCTTTCTTCACGCACAATCCGGGCTTCTCGGCGGCGAGCTACGCGGTCAAGGAAAAGCGCCTCGTGTTCGTGAACCATGCCTTCAGCAAGGGCGTGAAGGAGGCCATGGCGAAGGACCCCGACGGCGCCGTGCTCTCCACGCACGAGGTGGCGCGGCAGGTGCTCGGCCGTCTGTAGCCCGCCCGGGCGCTTTGACCGCCCGCGAGAGGCGGGCGCAAGATGCCGCGCATGAAGCTCCCCGTCCTGCTCGCCCGGCTCGCGCTCCTCGCGGCGGCGCTCGCCACGGTATCCGGCCTGCCCGCCCGCGCCGAGCGGAAGATCGCGCTCGTGATCGGCAACGCCGCGTATCCCACCGCGCCGCTTCGCAACCCCGTCAACGACGCGAAGGCGATGGCCGCGCGCCTCCAGGCGCTCGGCTACGACGTGGCGCTGCACACCGACGTCGCGCAGCGCGACTTCACGCGCGCGGTGAGCCGGTTCGGGCAGCGCCTCGCGCCGGGCAGCGTCGCGCTCTTCTACTACGCCGGGCACGGCATGCAGGTGCGCGGGAGGAACTTCCTCGTGCCGGTCGACGCCGACATCCAGAGCGAGGCCTCGGCGAGGAGCGAGGCCGTCGACCTCGACCTCGTCCTCGAGCAGCTGGGGCCCACGCGGCTGGCGATGGTGATCCTCGACGCCTGCCGCAACAACCCGTTCGAGGGGCGCTTCCGGTCCTCGGGCGGCAGCGGGCTCGCCCAGGTGGACGCGCCCAAGGGCACGCTCCTCGCCTACGCCACGGCGCCCGGCAAGGTGGCCTCCGACGGCGAGGGCTCGCACGGGCTCTACACGGCGGAGCTCCTGAAGGCCATGGACCTCCCGGGCGCCAAGGTCGAGGAGGTGTTCAAGGCCGTGCGCGTGAACGTGATCAAGGCGACCGCGGGCGCCCAGGTGCCGTGGGAGTCGTCCTCGCTCACCGGCGACTACTTCTTCCGGCCGGCCGTCGCGGCCCGGCCCGCCGCGGAGCCGAAGCAGGCCGACCTGCAGGCGAAGCTCGAGGCGGAGCGCCGGCAGCGCGAGAAGGATGCCGCCGCCCTCAAGGCCGAGATGGAGAAGCTGCGCGAGGAGGTGCGTCGGCTCAGCGTCGCCGCCGCGCCCGCGCCGGAGCCTGCCCCCGCCAAGCCGGCCGCGGCGAAGCCCTCCCCCCCGAAGCCGGCCCCGGCCACGGCGGCCGAGCCGAAGCCGGCGCCCGCGAAGCCTGCGGAAGCGAGGCCCGCGGAAGCCAAGCGCGCCGATGCGAGGCCGGTGGCCGGAAGCGCGCTGCGCGACGCGGGCGCGCGCGAGTGGGCGCGCCGCATCGCTTCCCTGGAGGAACTACGCGGCCAGCTCTCTTTCTCGAAGGCGGTGGCGATCCTGCTCGGCCCGTTCACGGACGAGCAGCTCCTGGTCCTCGTGGGCAAGGAGCGCTCGCTGAAGGACTTGCCTTACGCGAGCGCCTTCTCGCTCGGCGTGACCGCCAAGGGCACGCTCGCCGGCGGCCGCTCCTGGGGCGCGCGCTCGCCGCAGGTGGCCGAGGAGGCTGCACTCGAGAACTGCGCGCGCCACGCGGCCATGCGCTGCCAGGTCGTGCTGGTGAACGGTGAGTTCCGCGAGGCCGGCTTCATCGCCTGGGCGCGGTCGGCAACCGGGAAGAGCCTGCTCCAGCTGCGCGGGGACCTGCTGCGCCTTCGCGCCGAGGTGCGCTAGGAGCCGGCGCCGCCCTCGCGAACGGCCGCCACGCATTCGCGCACGACCTGCGCGAGGCGCAGCACCCCCGGCCCGGCCGACTCGCGGTCGCGGTAGGCGAGGTGGACCTCGACCCGCCGCTCCCCGCCCTCGGCCAGCGGCAGCGGCGCCAGCAGCCCCGCGGCGATCTCGCCCGCCACCTTTTCCACGGGAAACCACGCGAAGCCGTGCCCGGCGGCCACGGCGGAGACCGAAGTGGCGAAGTGCCCGACCGTCCAGCGCTGCTCCGCCTGGATGAACACCGCCTTCTTGTCGCGCTTCGCCCCGGTGTCGCGCACCACCACCTGCCGGTGCTTGCGCAGGTCGCGCATCGTGAGCGGGCGGCCGAGCCGGTGCAGCGCGTGCCGCGGGTGCGCCAGCGGCACGAAGCGCATCATCATGAGGGGCGAGGACTCGAACCCCTGCGGGACGTGCGGCGTGAGCGCGAGGTCCACGCGCCCGTCGGCCAGCATCTCCTGCGTGCCGCCGATCACCGACTCGTAGACCTCCAGGTGCGTGTGCGGACTCTCCTCGCCGAAGCGCGCGAGCGCAGCGAGCAGAAGGCTCGTGGGGAAGAGCATCTCGACCGCGATGGAGATCTCCGGCTCCCACCCCGCGGACAGCCGGGTCGCCGAACGCTCCAGCCCCTCCGCGTCCTCGAGGATCGCCTTCGCGCGCTGGTAGAGGAGCTGGCCCGTGGCCGTCGGCACCGCCCGGCGCCCCCGCGTCTCGAAGGCCTGCACGCCGAGGAGCGCCTGCAGCTGCTTCACGGCGTAGGTGACGGTCGACTGGCTCTTGTGAAGGCGCGCGGCGGCGGCGGCCTGGCCGCCCGCCTCCACCACGGCGACGAAGGTGCGCCACTGCTCGAGGGAGATCCGGGGGGGCGATGCCATTTATCTATCGATGCAATCGATCAGAAATGTCGATATTTTGCGCTTTTTTATCGATTTCATGGAATCGATAATGGATTCGACCCCATCGACCCGAAAGCGATGCCATGACGACCCTGCTGAACCTCAACGCGAGCCTCTTCTCCCGCGACGGGCAATCGAGCCGCCTCGCCCGCGATTACATCGCCGCGCTGCGCCGCGACGAGCCCGGGCTTCGCGTGATCGAGCGCGATCTCGCCGCCACGCCGGTGCCGCATCTCACCGCCGAGCGCTTCGGCGCCTTCCTCGCGAAGCCGGAGGAACGCACGCCGGCGCAGCGCGCGGTGGTGGCGGAGTCCGATGCGCTCATCGACGAGCTGCGCGCCGCCGGCACGATCGTGATCGGGCTGCCCATGTACAACTTCGGCATTCCCTCCACGCTCAAGGCGTACTTCGACCACGTGGCGCGCGCCGGCGTCACCTTCAAGTACACCGAGAAGGGGCCGGTGGGCCTGCTCACCGGCAAGCGGGTGGTGATCCTCGCCGCGCGCGGCGGCCAGTACGCCGGCACGCCGCTCGACACGCAGAGCGCCTACGTGCGCGACTTCCTGCGCTTCGTGGGCATCGACGACGTGCGCTTCGTCTACGCCGAGGGGCTCGCGATGGGGGAGGGGCCGCGCGCCGAGGCGCTGGCGAAGGCAGGAGACGAGATCGCGCGCCTTGCGGCCGCGCCCGCGTCGAACGACGCGCTCGCCGCCGCGGCCTGAACGCCTACTCGACGACGGTCTGGGACTGCTCGCGCAGGTACTGCGGGACGTACCAGAAGGAGCCGATCGCCTTGCCCGTCGACCCCGAGCCCTTCCAGCCGCCGAAGGGCTGGTAGCCGGGCCAGGCGCCGGTGGTGGCGCCCTGCGGGCGGTTCACGTACACCACGCCCGCCTCGATGCGGTCGAGGAACGCGGGCACCTCCTCCGGCGCGCCGTAGAAGCCGGCGGTGAGGCCGTACTCGGTGTCGTTGGCGCGCGCGAGCGCCTCGTCCAGCGATTCGACGGCCCCCACCATCACGAAGGGCAGGAAGTGCTCGTCGCGCCACAGGCGCGAGCTCCACGGCGCCGTGGCCACGGTGGGCGCGACGAAGTAGCCGCGCGCAAGGTCGCCCGCGACGAGCTCGCGCCCGCCCGCGAAGACGGCCCCGGTGGCGGCGGCCTCGGCCGCTGCCTTGCGGTAGCGCTCGCGCGCCGCCGCGTTGATCACCGGGCCCAGCCAGTTCTCGCGCCGCGTGGGGTCGCCCACCGCCGCGCCGTCGGCCAGCTTCGACAGGCGCGCGACCAGCTCGTCCATCACCGGCCGCTCCACCAGCACGCGCGAGGCCGCGGAGCACTTCTGCCCCTGCAGCCCGAAGGCCGAGCGGAAGATCCCCGTCGCGGCACGATCGAGATCCGCGTGCCGCGTCACGACGACCGGGTTCTTGCCGCCCATCTCCGCGATGCACGGGCGCGGCCAGCGCCCCGCGGCGAAGGTGCGCACGATCCCCATGCCCACCTCGCCCGAGCCGGTGAAGGTGATCCCGGCCACGTCCGGGTGGTGCACCAGCGCCTCGCCCACCTCGGCGCCGCTGCCGGCCACGTAGTTCACGACGCCGTCGGGCACGCCCGCCTCGCGGAAGGCCTGCATGAGGAGCGCGCCGCTCCACGCCGTGTCGGAGGCCACCTTGAAGACGACGGTGTTGCCGGCGGCGAGCGCCGCGCCGACGGGGCCGCCCGCGAGCGCCAGCGGGAAGTTGAACGGCGCGATGACGGCCCACACGCCGTGGGGCCGCAGCACCGTGCGGTTGTGGCTCGCAAGCCCCGGGATGGGGTCGTCGGGCAGGAAGCGCACGAACCCGCCGTTCTCCTCCATCTCCGCGCAGTACCAGGCGACGAGGTCCGCGGTCTCCTGCGCCTCGCCCAGCGATTCCATGCGGTTCTTGCCGATCTCCAGCGCCATCGCGGCCGCGAGGTCGTAGACGCGCTCCTCGATCCGCCGCGCCACGCGCCGCAGGATCTCCACGCGCTCGGGCCACGGCGTGCGCGACCACGGCCCGAAGGCCGCGCGCGCGGCCGCGACGGCGTCGGCGACGTCGCGCGCCGTGCCGCGCGGCAGCCTCGCGAGGAGGCGGTCGCGGTCGATGGGCGAGCGCGACTCGGACTCGCCGGCGCCGGCGCGGTCCTCGCCGCCGATGCGCATCGGGTGGAAAGCGCCGAGCCCGGCCGACACGCGGGCGAGCGCCTCCTCGAAGCGCCGGTGGAGGTCCTCCGGCGGGTCGAACATCGTCGAGTAGGTGAGCTTGAAGGCCTGGTCCTGCATGGCACGCTCCGCGGCGGGAAGGTCAGGTGAGCGCGATGAACTCGGGGTCGCCCTGCTGCTCGCGCTCGAAGCGCAGGAAGTCGTAGTAGCCGCAGCGCCGGCTGTCGGGATAGTGGCGGCAGACGCCGGGACGCGCGTCGTACACCGTGCACTGGCGCTTCTCGCGGTCGAGGAACATGCAGGCGGACTCGAACACCTTGTCGCTGCGGTGGCGCAGCAGCCGCACCTTCTCCTTCGGGTCCTCGCGCGTGAAGCGGGCCTCGGCCGTCGCGTAGTCCACCCCGAAGTGCTTCGCAAGCCGCGCGATGTCGCGCTTGCCCACCTCGATGTCGGAGTAGGTGCAGCAGTAGGCGGGGCACTTCTCGCAGGAATAGAGGACGCGGACGGGAACGGGGACGGGCTTCTGCTTCTGGCTCATTGCGTGCGACGCTTCGGTGTGTGCGGAAAGGGCGGCATTGTACCGCGCTCGCGGCGGCGCGCCGCGCCCGCGGCCTTGATTCGGGTCAACGCAAGCGCCCCGTTCCGATATAGCCTGAAGGTCCCGCCCTGCGGAA
>JAHCAK010000063.1 GCA_019634955.1 Burkholderiales bacterium | reverse complement strand
AGACCCGCGGGTACGTCCCCGGGGTACGTCCCCGGGGTACGTCCCCGGTCAGCCGAGGTCGGCGGGGGCGTAGTCGAGGCCGTTGGCGCGGCAGGTGGCGCAGAAGGGGTGCGCGTACTTCATCGCCTCCAGCTCGTCGTGCGTGCGGTCGAGGAAGCCCACGCCGAGCATGTTGGCCGCGTCGTACACGCTGCAGCAAAGCGCCACCGTGCCGTCGAAGTTGATCGCCGTCTGGTTGAAGCGCAGCTCGCAGTCGTACGCGCCGCTGCGGGATGCCTTGATGCGCGGCACGTAGCTCGCGGGGTGTTCGAGCAGCAGGTCCAGCACGGGGTGCGGCGCGCCGCGGCCCTGCGCCACCTCGAGCAGGCGCTCGAGCGGCTGGAAGAAGGCCGCGATGGGGTGGTGCTCGAAACCCAGCTCGCGGCACACGGCCTGCACGGCCGGCACCTGGTCCTGGTTGTTGCGGTAGAGGTGGTGCCCCACCCACACGCGCGTCGTCGCCCTGAAGCGGTCCAGCTCGTGGCGCAGGCGGTAGAGGTTCGCCTTCACGAGCGCGAGGTCGCCCTTCGCGTGCGTGGTGCCGTAGGTCTCGGGCGTGAATCCGGAGATCGAGATCTTGATCGAGGTGGGGTTCGCCTTCGCGACCTCCGCCAGCCCGTGCTCGATGTTGAGGTTCGTGGAAAGGTGGCTCGCGAGCCCGGCCTCGTTGACGATGCCGACCAGCTCGCCGATGCGCGGGTGCAGCAACGGCTCGCCCCAGCTGAAGAGGAAGACCTCGGGCTTTTCCGCCGGGCACTCCGCCCTGGCCTTGGCGACGATGCGGCGGAAGAGATCGACCTCCATGAACCCCCGCGGCCGGCCGCCGGGCGGCGAGTTGCCCACGGGGCAGGTGGGGCAGCGCAGGTTGCACAGGCCCGAGACGTCGATCGCGTAGACGTAGGTGCCGGATTCTCGCGGCGCGTAGCGCAGCAGCGCCTCGCCCGTGGCCGGGACGAACACTTCCGGCGCGAGATAGTCGCGCGGCCGCGCGCGGTCGAGGGCCGCGAGCGCCTCCGCGTCCGCCGTGCCCGCCACGGCCGCGCGCTCGAGCCACGGCGCGGCCTGCTCCCAGCGTCCGAGCCGGAAGAGCGTCATGCCGATGGCGGGCAGGCTCGCCGGCCAGCCGGGGTTGTCCTCGTCCTGCGCGAGCGCCTCCTCGAGGAGCGCGATACCCTCGGCGATGCGGCCCGTCGCCAGCCGCACCATGCCGAGGTTGTGTCGCGCGTTCACCTGCCGCTCGTCCTCCGCGACGAGGGCCTCGTAGAGCGTGGCCGCCTCCGCGAGGCGCCCCTCGGCCTGGTGGCGCATGGCGAGGGCCATGCGCTCGGCGATGGATTGCGGATCGGTCACGAGGCCTCCCGGGAAGCTAGCGCGGCGGAGTATGACTGCTCGAGCGCGGCGGCGAGCGAGCGCCCGTCGAAGAGCGCGCTCGCGCGCATCCGTTCGCGAAGCCCGTCACGCAACGCCGCGCGTCGCCCTGCGTCGGCGGCGAGCCGAGCCACGGTCGCTGCGAACTCGCGCGGCGTGCGAGCCACGAGGTCGGGCAGCCCGATCGCCTCCAGCACCGCGAGCGCCTGCCGCGACAGCGGCCGCAGCCACGGCATCGTCACCACCGGCACGCCCATCCACAGCGCCTCGCAGGTGGTGAGCCCGCCGCCGTAGGGGAAGGGGTCGAGCGCGATGTCGACGTCGCCGTACTCCGCGAGCATCGCCGCGTGCGGCGAGGGCCCGCGCACGTCGACGCGCGCCGGGTCGATGCCGCGGATCGCGAAGCGCCGGCGCACGCGCTGCGCGCTTTCCGCGTCCGCGAGCGAGCGCCACTTGAGGACGAGGCGGCTTCCGGTCACGGCCGCCATCGCCGCGGCCCACGCCGCGATCGTCTCGCGCCCGATCTTGGCGGGGTTGTTGAACGAGCCGAGCGTGATCGTGCCCGTTCGCGCGGCGGGTGGCGGCGAGACGGGCGGCGCCCCGTCCGGCGGGCGGTAGGTGAAGTGCAGCCGCGGCAGGCGCACGAGCGGCTCGGAGAACGCGGCCTCCGCGCCGGGTGGCGCGAGCGCCTCGCCCACGAGCACGCCGTCCATCGTCGCGAGCCCCGTGCTCGCCGCGTAGCCCAGCCACGCGAGCTGCACCGGCGCCGCGCGGGCCGCGAACACGGCGAGCCGGCTGCCCGCGGTGTGCCCGGCCAGGTCCACGAGGACGTCGATGCCGCGTGCGAGGATGAAGGCGCGCAGCGACTCGTCGTCCAGGCCGCGCACGCCGTGCCAGTGCTCGACGCCGGCGCGGATCTCGCGGCTCACCGCGTCGTCGACCGCGTGGTCGGCGAAGCAGTGCACCTCGAAGGCGTGGCGGTCGTGCGCCACGAGCGCGCGCGCGGCCATCCACCCCACGGGGTGCGACCAGAGGTCGGCGGAGAGGTAGCCCACGCGGATCCGCGCGCCGGGGTCGCGCCGCCGCGACGGCAGGGGGCGCTCGGCGCCGAAGGCGGGCGCCGCCTGCACGGCCGCGTGGCGAAGCGCCGCCATCGCGATCTCCCCGTCGTACTGCGCCGTCATCAGTGCATTGGAACGCGCCGCGCGGTCGCCGGGGGACATCCCCAGCGCGCGCCGGCTCGCCGCGAGCGCCATGCGCACGTCGCCCGCCTCCTGAAGCGCGATGCCGAGGTTGGTCCACGCCTGCACGAGGCCGGGGTCGAGCGCGGCGGCGCGCCGCAGGCTGCGCGCGGCCTGCGCGGCCATGCCGCGCGCCTGCCACTCGAGCCCGATGTTCACGTGGCACTCGGCGATGCCGTCGTCGAGGGTGAGCGCGTGCTGCATCGCGGCGAGCGCCCCGTCGTGGTCGCCCTTGGCCTGCAGCGCCACGCCGAGGTTGGACCAGGCGCCCGCGAATCGCGGCTGGATCTCGATCGCGCGGCGCTGCGCGGCGATCGCCTCGTCGTGGCGCGCGAGGCCCCCGAGGACCCAGCCCAGCCGCGCGTGCGCCTCGGCATGGTCGGGCGCCAGCGCGATGGCGCGGCGCAGCGCCGCCTCGGCGTCGCCCAGTCGCCCCGCCTCCTGGAGACGCACGGCGTCGGCGAGCACTTCGCCTGCGCCGCGCGGGCCGGGGAGGGAGGGGGTGGACGCCATCGCCGACACGATAGCAAACCGGGACGGGACTTCGCGGCGGGCGCGAATGCTGCTCTAATGGCGCGTCTCCCGGCCCACGGAAAAGAACGATGAAAAACGCCCAGCCGACTTCCCGCCGTTCCGCCGCCTCCCGCCGCCGCCACGCCGCGCGCGCCGCCTTCCCGCTGGCCGTCGCACTCTGGTTCTCGCCCGAGGCCTTCGCCCAGGCGTGCCAGCCGGGCACCTTCTCGGCGACGGGAGAGGAACCGTGCACCGACGCGCCGGCCGGTTCCTTCGTCGCCTCGTCCGGCATGACCGCGGCGACGTTGTGCTCGATCGGGAGGTACCAACCGAACACCGGCACCACGGCGTGCCTGCTGGCGCCGGCCGGCAGCTTCGTCGATGTCATGGGCGCGGCGCAGGCCACCCAATGCGCGCCGGGGCGGTACCAGCCGAGCGTGGGTACCAGCGCGTGCCTCACGGTGCCGGCGGGCAGCTTCTCGCTCGCGGGCGCAGCCACGCCGACTGCCTGCAATGCCGGGACTTTCCAGCCCACGGCGGGCCAGTCCACCTGCCAGCAGGCGCCCGCGGGCAGCTTCGTCTTCTCGACCGGCATGACGGTCGCGACGCAGTGCTCGATCGGCAACTACCAGCCCAACACGGGCACTACCTCCTGCCTCGCGGCGCCGGCCGGCAGCTTCGTCGACGTCATGGGCGCGGCGCAGGCGACCCAGTGCGCGCCTGGGCAGTACCAGCCGAGCGTGGCCTCGAGCGCGTGCCTCACGGTGCCGGCAGGCAGCTTCTCGCTCGCGGGCGCGGCCAATCCGACCGCCTGCCTGCCCGGCACCTTCCAGCCCGCCGAGGGCGAGTCGTCCTGCCTGCAGGCGCCGGCCGGGAGCTTCGTCTTCTCGACCGGGATGACGGTCGCGACGCAGTGCCCGATCGGCACCTACCAGCCCAACACGGGCACCACATCCTGCCTCGCGGCACCGGCCGGCAGCTTCGTCGACGTCATGGGCGCGGCGCAGGCCACCCAATGCGCGCCGGGGAAGTACCAACCGAGCGTGGGAACGTCGACCTGCCTCACGGTGCCGGCAGGCAGCTTCTCGCTCGCGGGCGCGGCGAGCGCCACGGCGTGTCTGCCCGGCACCTTCTCCACCACGGCTGGGCAGTCGTCCTGCCAGCAGGCGCCCGTTGGCAGCTTCGTCGCTTCGAGCGGGCAGACCGCGGCGACGCTCTGCGCGGCCGGCACCTTCCAGTCGAGCGCGGGGCAATCGTCGTGCATGCCGGCGCCGGCCGGGGCTTTCGTCGCGAATCCCGGCTCGGGCTTCGCGCTTGCCTGTTCGCCGGGCCGTTACCAGCCGCTCGAGGGCCAGACGGGTTGCCTGCTGGCCGATCCGGGCTACTTCGTCGCCGGCACGGGCGCCATCGCGCAGGTGCTGTGCGGCGCCGGCCTCACCACCTACTCGGCCGGCGCGACCTCCTGCATGGTGTTCACGCGCGGCGACGCCACGCGCGACGGGCGCGCCGAGCTCTTCTGGCGCGAGCCCCCGCCGGCGCAGGGCCTGTCGTGGTGGACGATGCTTGCGCAGACGGTGACGGGCGCGAACTACTTCGAGGTCGACGCCGCGTGGCAGGTCGTGGACGTGGGCGACCTCGACGGCGACGGCAAGGCCGATCTCGTGTGGCAGCGTCCATTCGACGGCGCGACCTACCTGTGGAAGCTCGACGGCCTCGTGCCCGCGGGCTTCTTCGACCTGGGCATCGTGCCCCCGGGCGACTGGGCCTTCGCCGGCACGGCCGACCTCGACGGCGACGGGAAGAAGGACATCGTCTGGCGCGGCACGGCGGGCAACTACTATGGCTGGCTCATGAACGGCGGCACGATCGTTTCGCAGGGCGCGATGTTCACCGCCGGGGCCACGCAGGTGCTCGCGGACTTCGCGGACATGAACGGCGACGGCAAGGCGGACATGATCTTCCGCGACATCGCCACGGGCGAGGTGACGATCTCGACGATGAACGGGCTCGCGCGCACGGGCGAGGCTTCGGCCGGCGCGCTGCCCGCGGCAGAGTGGATGCTCGTCGCCGTGGCCGACTTCGACCGCGACGGCAAGGGCGATTTCCTGTGGCGGTCGATCACCGGCGACACCTGGATCTGGCGCATGAACGGGCCGGCCTTCGTCTCCGCGCACCCGCTCGGCAACCCCGGGCTCTCGTGGTCGATCCGCGCCGTCTCCGACTTCCACGCCGACGGCCGCGCGGACCTCCTGTGGCGCCACACGGACGGCTCGCTCTACCTCTGGGGCATCTACGACGGCGCGCTCACGAGCGCGGAGCCTGTGGCCAACCCGGGCCTCGGCTGGGAGGTAATCGCTCCGTAGCGCGGGGACGCTCCCCGGGAGCGTCCCCAAAGTCGGCGGGCGCGCTGTCCCCGGCGGGTATTCGGCCTGGTCTTGTCCGGGGACAACATCCGCGTCGCGAAGCGGCGCGACAATTCGTGCATGCGGTGACCGGAGTCCGGTGGTGGCTTGGCCGACAACGAATGCGCGAGTGCGGCGGCCCATCGGCGCTTTTGCGCTGGGGGCCCTTTGCGCGACCGCAGCCCCCGCCACGGGCGACAAGACGGCGTACATCAGCGGCATCGGCGTCGGCATCGTCGGCCAGGGAACCGTGAATGGCTGCCGCGAGTCGTGTGGCTGGCAGTTCATCCACGTCATCGACCTGCAGGCCGTGGCCGATCCCGGGTGGCACCTTCACGGCTGGGACGGCGCGTGCCCGAGGCAGGGCAATCCGTGCCGGGTCTACACGGCATTCATCACGCAATGTCCGTCCTGCCCGCCGTTGCCGGTGAACCAATCGACGGTGGCGATCTTCATCCAGAACGGGCCAGTGCGCGGCGACGCGAACGGCGACGGCAAGGCCGATCTCTTCTGGCGCGAGGCGCCGCCCGGGCGGGGCGTCTCCTGGTGGTCGATGAACGGCGCCGCCGTCGCGGCCGCGAACTATCTCGAAGTCGGGAGCGAGTGGCAGGTCGCGGGGCTGGGCGACTTCGATGGCGACGGCAGGGCGGATCTCCTTTGGCGTCGCGCCGCGGACGGTGCCCTTTACCTGTGGACGCTGGAGGGCCAGGCCATCAAGGGCTTCCACGACCTCGGCGTCGTGGATCCCGCGGCGTGGGCGATCGCGGGAATCGCGGATTTCGATGGCGACTCACGGGCCGACATCCTTTGGCGGCACGCGGACGGCACGCTCTACGGATGGCTGATGGACGGCGGCACGATCGTCTCGCAGGCCGCGATGACGAGCCCCGACAACGGCTGGGTCGTGGTCGCCACGACGGACGCGGAAGACGACGGCATGGCGGACATCATCTTTCGCCATGCGGTGTCCGGCGAGGTGGTGAGGTGGTACATGAGGGGCCTCGTGCCGTCCGGCGCCCATCGGTACGGCGCGTGGGATCCGTCTTCGTGGTCGCTCGATGCGATCGCCGACTTCGACGGCGATTACCGGCCGGATTTCCTCTGGCGCTCTCCGGCCGGGGACACCTGGGTGACGCCGCTGGGGCCGACGCGACCCGACGCAGGCGCGCTGCTCGGCAATCCCGACACCGTCTGGGGACTCCACGCCGTCGGCGATCTCGATGGCGACGGGACCTCGGATCTCGTGTGGCGGAACGCGGGGGGCGCCGTCTACCTCTGGCGCATTCGCGGCGCGGCGCCGGTGGCCTTCGAGCCGATCGCGAATCCGGGCGGGAACTGGGGGATCGTGGCGCCCTGATTCGGGGACGTACCCGCGGGACAGACCCGCGGGTACGTCCCCGGGGTCTGTCCCGCGGGTACGTCCCCGAAGTGTGATAACAATGGCGGCACGCCCGATTTTGCGAGGTGCCGCATGTCTCCACACGACGACAATCGCTTCACGGTTCGCGCGCTCGCGGCCGCATTCCTCCTTGCATCGGCGAGCATCGCGCAAGCCGCCGACCCCATCCCGGCGATGCCGCGCGCGCTCACGCTGAACGCCTCGCTCTCGTCTCCGTGGGGGCTCGCGTTCCTGCCCGACGGGCGCATGCTCGTCACGCAGAAGGGCGGGGCGATGCGCATCCTCTCCAACGACGGCAAGAGCATCCTCGCGAGCGTGACCGGCTTGCCGGCGGTCGCCTCGAGCGGGCAGGGCGGCCTCCTCGACGTCGCGATCGATCCCGACTTCGCGATCGACCCGTGGGTGTACTGGAGCTACGCCGAAGCCGGCACCGGCCCCGAGGCGGGGCTTGCCGGCACCGCCGTCGCGCGCGGGCGCCTCGTCGGCAACGCGCTGCAGAATGTCGCGGTGATCTACCGCCAGGTGCCGAAGGTGGGCGGCACCGGCCACTTCGGCTCGCGCCTCGCCTTCCGCGCCGACAAGACGCTCTTCGTCACGCTCGGCGAGCGCCAGCTCGGCAGCCCCGCGCAGGATCTCGCGACGACGCTGGGGAAGGTCGTGCGCATCAACCGCGACGGCACGATTCCCGCCGGCAATCCGGCGATCCCTGGCGCGCGCCCCGAGACCTGGAGCTACGGCCACCGCAACCCGCAGGGCGCGGCGATCCACCCGCAGACGGGCGAGCTGTGGGCCAACGAGCACGGGCCGCAGGGCGGCGACGAGCTGAACCGCGTCGCGGCCGGCGGCAATTTCGGCTGGCCGCTCGTGAGCTACGGCTGCAACTACGGCGCGCCGGTCGGCGACGCCTGCCGCATCGGCGGCGGCACCCACGCGCCCACCTACGTGGAGCCGGTGAGCTACTGGGTGCCCACCTCGGTCGCGCCCGCGGGGCTCGCCTTCTACACCGGCAACGGCTTCCCGCAGTGGCAAGGCAGCGCGCTCATGGGAGCGCTCGCGGGGCAGGCCCTGTGGCGCGTGTCGTTGGGCGGCACGACGGAAGTCGCGCGCGAAAGCCTCTTCGGCACGATGGGCGAGCGCTTCCGCGACGTGCGCCAAGGCCCCGACGGCTGGGTCTACGCGCTCACCGACAGCGGCAAGCTCCTGAAGATCCTGCAGCCGCGCGTGCGCGGCGACGCGGACGCCGACCGCCGGTCCGACCTCTTCTGGCGAGAGGCGTCGGGGGCCGGCTTCTCGTGGTGGCTCGTGCGCGGCACGGCCGTCGCGGCGACGCCGTATTTCGCCGTGGACGCATCGTGGCAGGTGGGCGACGTGGGCGACCTCGACGGCGATGGAAAGGCGGATGTCGTGTGGCGGCGCGCCTCCGACGGCGCGACCTACCTGTGGACACTCGACCAGGTCACGGTGAAGGGCACCGCGAGCCTCGGCGCGCTCGACCCGGCGCAGTGGGCGCTCGCGGGCGCCGCCGACCTCGACGGCAACGGCAAGGCGGATCTCGTGTGGCGCGGCGCGGACGGCACCGTCTATGCGTGGCTCATGGACGGCGGCGCGATCGTCGCGCAGGGCGCCATCGCCAACCCGGGCGCGCAGTGGGCGATCGCGGACTTCGCCGACCTCGACGGCGACGGCCGCGACGACATCGTGTTCCGCAACGCAGCCGATGGCGGCGTGTACGCGTGGCTCATGAACGGGCTCGCCATCGCCTCGGGCGGCTTCGCGGGCCTCGTCGACCCGGCGGCGTGGACGCTCGCCGGCGCGGCGGACTTCAGCGGCGACGGCAAGGCCGACCTCCTGTGGCGGCATTCCAGCGGCGACACCTGGGTGTGGCTCATGAACGGCGCGGCGTTCCAGTCGGCTGGCGGCATCGGCAACCCCGGCACGGGCTGGGCCGTCCGCTCGCTGGGCGACTTCGACGGCGACGGCAAGGCCGACATCGTGTGGCGGCACACGGACGGCTCTCTCTACCTCGCGCGCATGAACGGCGCGACGGTGGCGGCGTGGGAGCCGATGGCGAGCCCGGGCGGGACCTGGCAGGTCGTTGCCCCCTGAAGAGGGTGTTTCCAGCGGGCGGCGCGAACGCGTATGCTTCGCGCGTTCGGCCCGCGCGGCGCCGATGTCCTCCAGCGCGGGCTCCACGGGAGAAAAACCATGCACCCCATCCTGCGAGGCCTCGCCGTTTCCCTCATTGCGGGCAGCGCCTTCGCCGCCCCCCAGATGGTCACGCCGCTGCCCGGCATCGCGCCCAAGGCGGCCCCGGCGAGCGGACTGCCCGCCGCGGCCGTGCGCTTCAACCGCGAGGCGCTCGCGGCGCTCATGCCCGGCACCGAGGTCGAGCTGACCCTGCCCAACGGCAAGCGCCACGCCTACGTCTATGAGCACACGGTGAGCCACGGCGGCGGCCTCTCCACCTGGATCGCGCGCGGCGCGGGGGTGGGCGACAACGGGCGCGCCATCGTCACCACCGGGCCCGGCGCCACCTGGGGGTGGATGCAGACCCCGTACGGGGAGTTCCGGCTCTATCCCGGCGAGTCCCACGACTGGCTGGCCGAGCGCCTGCCGGCCTGGTACGGCCCGCGCGGCGGCGGAAGCGATTCGGTCGAGGCCCCGCCCGACGACCCCGCCATCGCCCCGCTCAAGGGCACGCCCACCTATGTCTTCGCGGAGGCCCTGCAGAAATCCGCCTCCGCCAAGGCCGCGCCCACGCCCGCCTTCCAGGCCGACGTGATGTTCATCTACTCGCGCGACATCGCCAACAAGCTGGGCGCGGGCCTGCTGCCCATGCTCTACAACCTGATCGCCTCGGCCAACCAGGCCTACGTCGACAGCGAGGTGGCGCTGTCGCTGCGCCTCGTCTACTCGATGCCGCTGGATCTCCCCAACACCGCGGGCTCGTCCGACACGCTCAGCTCGATGTCGGGCGGGGGCAGCAACGCCGCGCTCTTCGCGCCGTACACCTGGAACCCCGACTCCGTGCGCAATGCCGTCGGCGCCGACTTCGTGGCGCTCGTTCGCGACGGCCCGGACGACACCGGCGGCATCGCCTTCCTGCTCAAGAACCCGACGATCTACCCGGCCGGGCCGACGGTCGCCACGTCGAGCGCGTACTCCGTGAACAATTTCTGCGCCTCGGGCTGCGAGGGCATCTTCGCCCACGAGCTGGGCCACAACATGGGCAACGCGCACGACCGCGCCACGGTGGCGCGCGACAACGGCGGCATTGTCTCCGGCTCGAACGGCGTGTTCGCCTATTCCTACGGGCACTACGACTGCATCAACGGCCTCACCTGCAACCCGTTCGTGGCCGGCGGCTGCCCGTCGACCTACGCGCAGTGCCTCAACCGCCAGGCCAACGACTTCGGCACGATCATGGCCTACGTGAACCCGCGCGTCATGAAGTTCTCCAACCCCGCGGTGCTGTGCAAGCCCGCAGGAGGCGCGGACCCGGGCCGGGCGTGCGGGTTGGCCGACAACAACGACAACGCGCGCTCGATGAACAACGTGCGCCACAACATCGCCGCCTACCGCACGCAGACGATCGCGTCCCTGCCGGGCTCGCTGCAGTTCACCGCGGCGGGGTACTCGGGCACGGAGGCCGGCGGCACGCTCACCTTCACGGTGAGCCGCGTGGGCGGCTCTTCCGGCGCGGTGTCGGTCAATTACTCGGTCGGCGGCGGCACCGCCACGGCGGGCGTGGACTTCACGGGCGGGAGCGGCACGCTCAACTGGGCCAACGGCGACGCGGCGGACAAGAGCTTCGTGCTCACGCTCGCGAACGACGGCGTCACGGAAGGGCCGGAGTCGATCGTCGCCACGCTCTCGGCGCCCACCGGCGCCGCGGGCGTGCACCTGGGGCACCCGGCGACGGCCGTCGGCCTC
This sequence comes from Burkholderiales bacterium, assembly GCA_019634955.1. Lineage (GTDB taxonomy): Bacteria > Pseudomonadota > Gammaproteobacteria > Burkholderiales > Usitatibacteraceae > FEB-7. The sequence continues at coordinate 2,528 of JAHCAK010000063.1, read as the reverse complement.
ATCGTCGAGCCGTGGCCGGCGGGTGGCGTGCTTCCGGCGGGCTTCACGGCGCCGCCGTCGGGCGCTTTCGGTTCCTGGGCGCCGGCGACAGACCACGTCTTCGAGGGCACGCACAGCCTGCGCTCGCCGCAGGTGCTGGGCACCGTGGACGGCGGGATCGGCGACTACAACAACGCCGACCTCGTGTGGACGGGAACGCTCGCGGCGGGCCCGGTGGCCTTCGCCTACAAGGTCTCCAGCTACGCGGCCTTCGGCCAGTTCGAGTTCCTCGTCGACGGGGTGTCGGTGCTTTCGGTCGGGGGGGAGAAGGGCTGGACGCTCTTCACCTACGACATCGCCACGCCGGGCGCGCACACGCTCACCTGGCGCTACAAGAACCGCCTGGATCCCTTCTGCGGCGCTGGCTGGAACCCGCCGCCGGAGGGTGGCGCCTCGTGCGCCGACCGCGCGTGGATCGACGCAGTGAGCCTGCCGCTGCCGGTCACGCAATTCGCCCTCAACGTGTCGAAGGTCGGCACGGGCACGGTGACCTCGAACCCCGCGGGCATCAATTGCGGCGCCACCTGCTCGGCCAACTTCAACTCGGGGACGCCGGTGACGCTCTCGGCCGCGCCCGGCACGGGCTTCAACTTCGCGGGCTGGAGCGGCAGCGGCTGCTCGGGCACGGGCACCTGCCCCGTCACGATGGACGCGGCGAAGTCGGTGACGGCCACCTTCACCGCCATCCCGAAGTCGCGCGGCGACGTGAACGGGGACGGCAAGTCCGATCTCTTCTGGCGCACGGATGCGCCGGGCACGGGGCTGTCGTGGTGGACGATGAACGGCAACCAGACGGTTTCGACCAACTACCACGACGTGGGGCCGGAGTGGCAGATCGCGGACGTGGGCGACCTCGACGGCGACGGCAAGGCCGACCTCGTGTGGCGCCGCCCGGGCGATGGCGCGAGCTACCTGTGGCTGCTCGACGGCTTCGCCTTCAAGGGCTTCGCGGACCTGGGGATCCTGGACCCGGCGACCTGGAGCCTGGCGGGGATCGCGGACCTGGACGGCAACGGCAAGGATGACGTCGTCTGGCGCGCGGCCGACGGCACCGTCTACGGCTGGCTCATGAACGGCGGCACGATCGCGAGCCAGGGCGTGATCGTGAGCCCGGGGGCGCAGTGGATCATCGCGGCCATCGCCGACATGGACGGCAACGGCAAGGCCGACCTGGTGTTCCGCAACACCGTGGACGGCGGCGTGTTCATCTACTTCATGAACGGGCTTGCGATCGCCTCGGGCACCTTCGTGGGGATCGTGGACCCGGCGGCGTGGACGATCGCGGGGGCGGCGGACTTCTCGGGCGACGGCAAGGCCGACATCCTGTGGCGGCACACGAGCGGCGACACCTGGGTGTGGATCATGAACGGGGGTGCCTTCGTGTCGGCGGGCGGGATCGGCAACCCGGGGGTGGCGTGGAGCGTGCGGGCCATCGGCGACTACGACGGCGACGGGAAGGCGGACCTCGTGTGGCGGCACACGGACGGCACGACCTACCTGTGGAAGATGAACGGGGCGGCGGTGTCGGCCTTCCAGCCGCTGCTCAACCCGGGCGGGACCTGGCAGGTCGTGGCGCCGTAAGTCGCCCTCACCCCCGACCCCTCTCCTGCAAGCGGGAGAGGGGAGCATGCCAATTGATCCACGTCACGACGCGCCGCCAAACGCGGTATAGCGTGGACTGACGGCGGTTCGCGGCCCGGCGCGTTCGCGTGCGGGTCCCCGGATGGCGTTCGCGACGACGCGAACCGATGCACTTCCCGCAAAGGAGGCATCGAGATGTCTGCGTCAGCGAACAGGTGGGCGCCCTTCCTGGCGCTCGTGGTCGCCCTCGTGGCGGCCGGCACAGCGACAGCGGAAGAGAAGTGGGTGCGCAAGGGCTACGGCTCGGCGTACGTGCGAAACGTCCGCGTCTTTCCCAACACGCCCGCGGCGGGGCAATCCACCGTCTTCGCCGCCACGACCACCGGCGGCATCTACAAGTTCACCTTGTCGGCAGGCGGCGTGCCGACGGCGGCCGTGAAGGCCAACGGCGGGCTCTGGGGCGATCCCAATCCGCGCGTGCGCGGCATCGGCGCGGCCACTATCGGCTCCCTCTACGCGATGATCGAGACCACGGGCATCTACCGCTCCACCGACCAGGGCGCGAACTGGACGAAGGTGAACGGCTCGGGCGGCGGGGCGTTGCCCTGCGTCGTCGCGAGGGCGATGGCCGTGCGCTCCGACACCGAGGTGATCCTTGCGACAGGGTGCCGTTACGCGAGCGGCGTCTTCCGCACCGCGGACGGCGGCGCCACCTGGACGAAGCTCGGCGGCGCGACGCTCCCGGACGACCTCGATGCCAGCACCCTCTCGGTGAATTCGACGGGGACGGTGATCGTCGTCGCGACCTTCAGCCAGGGCCTCTTCCGCAGCACGGACTCGGGAGCCACCTTCGCGGCCGCCAACGGCAACCTGCCCGCGCCGGACGGTGCCGGCAAGCTGCGGGTGTT
>JAHCAK010000062.1 GCA_019634955.1 Burkholderiales bacterium | reverse complement strand
AGGCGGCGCTGCACGAGATCTGGATGGCCGAGACCAAGTCGCAGGCCATCGTCGCCTTCGAGCAGTTCGTCGCCGCCTTCGGGGCGAAATATCCCAAGGCAGTCGAATGCCTGGTGAAGGACCGCGAGGTGCTCCTCGCCTTCTACGACTTTCCGGCCGAGCACTGGATCCACATCCGCACGACCAACCCCATCGAATCGACGTTCGCCACCATCCGACAGCGCACCGAGCGCACCAAGGGCTGCCTCACCCGCGACGGGATGCTCTCGATGATCTACAAGCTCGGCATGAGCGCCGAGAAGAACTGGTACCGCCTACGCGGCTTCGAATGGCTCGCGAAGGTGATCAGGGGAGTGAGGTTCCGCGACGGACTTGAAGTGCAGCAACGTGTACGGAAGACCGGCAATCAAGCGCCTCGCAGGGCCGCCGCCTGATCAGCTCGCGTACACCAGATTTGACGATAGCTCTCAATCGCTTCAGATGCTGGGACTTAAAGACAACAGATGCATGGCGATTGAGATCAAGTGATGTAATGGCAAGTGCGATCTTGCGCTCCGCATAGACGCTGCCGACGGTGCGATTTCCAAACGCTTCAGTAAGTGCAGAACGAAGTGCCAAGTCTCCGCATCTAACGCCCACGCCCAAACCGCGAACGAACTTCTCAAGCACCGGAACTGCCCTGGCCCATTGCAACGGAAAGATGTGTTTGCCATGTTTGGCATACAAGTCGCGGACCTGCTGCAGGGGAATACCCGCCGCCAGTGCACAAGCAACTATTCCGCCTGTACTGGTGCCAACAACTAGATCGAAGGCGCGACCAATGTCAATTGACTCGACGATGTGCTCTGACTCGCGAAGTCTCTCGACGAACGTATCGAGGTAGGCGGCTTGGTAGACCCCTCGCATTCCGCCACCGTCAAGGCAAAGGACACGAAATGGGACTGCGGAGCTCACAGATTCTCTAACCCATCAGGACATTAACGGTAGTTTAGTGCCTGTCAGCGTTTTTGAAAAGCAATGCGGCCAGCCAGCATTAAAATCCCGCATGTTGATTTCCGCGCAGTTTCGACCCAGCATTTTCATCCAGATTTGACCCACCCCATTTTGGCATAGCGGGTTACCCCGCTGTGGATATCTCGGGGGTTTCCCGGGTCTTACCTCCTTTCGGTTTGGTCTTGCGTGGAGTGGCGGTCAGCGAGCTGTGGCTGAAGCGCCACGAGTCGTTTCCGGTCTCGACGATGTGGCAGTGGTGCGTCAGGCGGTCAAGCAGCGCCGTGGTCATCTTCGCGTCGGCGAAGACGTTGCCCCATTCACCGAAGGAGAGGTTGGTGGTGATCACCAGGCTCGTGCGCTCGTAGAGCTTGGAGAGCAGGTGGAAGAGGAGCGCTCCGCCGGCCTGGCTGAAGGGCAGATAGCCCAGCTCGTCGAGGATCACCAGATCGACGTACATGAGGCGATGGGCGATCTGGCCGGCCTTGCCGGCAGCCTTCTCGAGTTCCAGGGCGTTGACCAGCTCCACGGTCGAGAAGAAGCGTACGCGCTTGGCGTGGCTGCGGATGGCCTCGATGCCGATGGCCACCGCGAGGTGGCTCTTGCCGGTGCCCGGGCCGCCGATGAAGACGGCGTTCTGGGCGCTGTCCATGAAGTGCCCGGCATGCAGTTCGCGCACGAGCGCCTCATCGACACGCGATTGGGCGAAGTCGAATCCCGCGAGATCGCGGTGCATCGGGAAGTGCGCCGCCCCCATCTGGTAGGCCATCGAGCGCACGCTTCTCTCGGCGATCTCGGCGCTCAGCAGTTGCTTCACGAACGCTTCGGGTTCGAAGTCGGTGTGGCGTGCCTTGGCTGCGAGCTCGGGGTAATTGGCAGCCATGCCGTTCAGCCGCAGGCGCTTGAGCATCTCCACGATCTCACCCGACATGGCTGCCTCCCGGCGCAAGGGCGGCCACGACGCCGATCAGCAGGCACACGCCGAGGGCGCCGGGCGGCACCGGGGCCTGTGGCTCTTCGTCCTCCTGGCGCAGCCGATCGTAGCGGCCCAGATCGGCCCGCGGCTCCTCCCTGAGCGCGAGCGCCGTGTCGACGACGCCCGGATGCGCGAGATCGCGCTCCTTGAGCCGGGTGAGCAGGTTCAGGACGTGTTCGGCGCTGGGCTTGCCGATGGCGAGCGCCTCCTCGGTGGCCGCGAGGATCGCCTCCAGCCCATGGACCGGAACGGCGGCGAGGAACTGCGCCATCACGCGATCCCCGCCCGGGCGGCGAAGCAGGTGGCCCTGCAGCGCCTTGAGCGGCTCGGGGAGCGTTGCAAAGGGCGCGCCATTGCGAAGCGCACCGGGTTTCCTGCCAATGAGCTCCAGGTAGTGGCGCCAGTCGTAAAGGGTCTGCTCGCGCTCAAAGGATCTCTCGTGGACGGCCACGTGCTCGCCCTCGGCCACGATCTCGATGCGGGTGGCGTAAGCGCGCAGGCTCACGACGTGATTGGCCAGGCGCGTGGGCACGCTATAGCGATTGCGCTCGAAGTACACCAGGCTCGTCGAGGAGACCCGCGCGGGCTGCTCCACGTAGCCGTCGAAGGGCCGTGGGCAGGGCATGAGCCGGGAGCGCTCGTCCTGCAGGAGCTCGGCCACGGTCAACTGGGGCCATTCCGGATGCTTCATCTCCTCCCAGGCCTGGCGGCAGCGCGCCGCGAGCCAGTCGTTCAGCGCCTCCAGGCTCGGCCAGCGCTGCTCGGCCGCCTCGCGCCAGATCTCGCGGCGCCGGTCCTGGACGTTCTTCTCGACGATGCCCTTCTCCCAGCCGCTCGCCACGTTGCAGAATTCCGGCTCGAAGAGGTAGTGCGAGCTCATCGCCTCGAAGCGCGCGTTTATCTTGCGGGTCTTGCCGGGACCCACGCGGTCGACCGCGGTCTTCATGTTGTCGTAGATCCCGCGGCCCGGGATGCCCTCGAAGGCGGCAAACGCTCGCGCGTGCGCATCGAAGAGCATCTCGTGGCCTTGCCCGGGATAGGCCGTCATCCAGAAGGCCCGGCAGGCGCACAGCTTCGTGTGCGCCACCTCGAGCTTGCGCCGCAGCCCCGCCACGAAGACGTACTCGGTGCTCCAGTCGAACTGGAACGCCTCGCCGAGCGCGAAGCGAAGTGGCACGAATGCACCCCCGCTTCCCCGCAGGCGTTGCTCTTGCCGAAACCGGCGCGCGAAGGCCGCAACCCGGCCGTAGCCCCCGGCATAGCCGCGAGCGCGAAGCTCCTGGAACATCGCCCACACGGTGCGTCGCTCCCGCCTCGCGCGGTGCGCGTCAGCCTTCAACCACGCTTCCAGCACCTCGGCGTAGTCGTCGAGCTTGGTGGCCACCTCGCGCTTCGGATAGCGCGGCTCGGTCACCTCGGCCTTGCGCAGCCACGCCTTGATGGTATTGCGCGCCAGTCCCGTCCTGCGCGATATCTCGTGAAATGACAGATGCTCGCGAAAGCGCATCCGCCTGATCTTGGCTAGCATTCCCACTGTGATCACTCCCATTCGCTCCCTGCCTAAGAAGTAGGCAGGGCAATGAAATCACGTGGGTCAAAATTGGATGGAAAAACCGACCGCTACTGGGTCAAGACTGGGTGGAAATCAACAGCGAGGCCACTCTTCGCACGTGTCTGCAAACGTCCGGATTCATTGCGAAATTCCGGACGAAAAAAAGGCCAGATGATGAGTCTGGCCTTGCGATAGTGGTGGAGTGGAAGGGGATCGAACCCTCGACCTCCGCATTGCGAACGCGGCGCTCTCCCAGCTGAGCTACCACCCCACGGGAAGCGCGAAATTATACACGGTCTCGCGGGCCGCCGCGACCTGCCCCCAAGGCCCGCCGCGAAGCTTGACTCGCATCAACCGCGGGCGGGCGCGGGGCCCCAAAGTGTCGTTTGAAAAAAACGCACGGCATGACACCGATGGCCCTGCGCCTGCCCGTACGCGCACAGCTCCTCCTGCTCGGTCTCGCGGTCGGTCTCCCCGCCGCGGCGCTCTTCACCTGGCACGCCTGGGAAACCGCCCATGGCGCCCGGGAGGCCGCGTACGCGCAGGTCACGATCCTCGCCGACACCACCGCCGCCCAGCTGGACAACTTCCTCGCCGACCAGGAGGCGATCCTCTCCCGCGCGGCCGAGCGCCCCCTCGTTCGTGCCCTCGACCCGGCGCGCTGCGACCCGGCGATCCTGCAGTTCGCGGGCCTGCACGCGGAGTTCGTCTCGCTGGGCGTGCGCGATGCCACGGGCCGCGTGATCTGCACCTCCAACCGGCAGCCGGCCCGCATCGATGGCCCCGGCCAGGTGCCCTGGTTCGACGAGGCGCTGCGCACGCCGGGGCTCTCCGCCGGGGATGCGTTTCTTTCCCCCGCCGGGCGCTGGATCTCGGTGCTCACCCATCCCGTTCGCCGCGACGACGGCCGCGTCGCGGGAATCGTCGGCCTGCCGCTGGACCTGCTGCGCTTCCAGGAGCGCCTCTTCCGCGCGAGCCCCGCCGAGGCCGAGATCATCGTGGCCGACCGCGGCCGCAACGTCCTCATGCGCTCGATGGAGCCCGCGGCCTGGGTCGGCAAGCCCCTGGCCGGCGAGTTCTCCGCGCTCACCCGCAACCCCGTCGGGCGCGTGGTAGCCGCGAACGGGCCCGACGGCGTGGCCCGCCTCTATGCCGTGGCCACCGTGCCGCGGTCCGGCTGGCAGGTGATGGCTGGGTTGCCTGAGGAAAGCGTGCTCGCCGCCTACCGCGCCGAGCGCAATCGCCATGTCGCCACCAGCGTGGCCATGCTCGCCGCCGTGCTCGCGGTCGCGTGGTGGGCGGGGTCGACGCTCGCGCGGCCCATCGTCGCGCTGGGCCGCACCGCCGCGCGCGTGGCCGCGGGCGAGACGCAGGCGCGCGCCGCCGTCACGGGCCCCGCGGAGCTGGAGGAAGTCGCGCGCCAGTTCAACCGCATGCTCGACGTGCGCGAGAGCCTGCGCGAGGAGCGCGAGGCGCTCGTGGGCCACTTCGGCACGCTGGCGCGCCTCGCCCGCGAGGTGATCCTGCTGGTGGACCCCGACGGCAGCATCGTCGAGGCCAACGACGCGGCGGTGCGGGCCTACGGATGGAGCGCCAATGAGCTGCGAGGCATGCACATCCGCGACCTGAGGCCGGAGGACCAGCGGGCCGACGTCGAGGCGCGCTGGGCCGAGTCGGCCCGCCCTGGCGGCGTGCTCTTCGAGACGGTGCACCGCCGGCGCGACGGGACCCCCTTCCCCGTGGAGGTGAGCTCGAGCGTGATCGACATCGCCGGCCGGCCGTGGCGGCAGAGCTTCATCCGCGACATCTCCGAGCGCGAGGCCGCCCGGCGCCAGCTCGAGCGGCTGGCCACGGCGTACGCGACGCTGAGCGAGACCAACCAGGCGATCGTGCGCGCGGCCGACGAGCCGGTGATGCTGCGCCGCGTCTGCCAGATCGCCGTGGAGTTCGGCGGCTACGCGGGCGCGTGGATCGGCTTCGTCGAGGTACGGTCCGGCGAGGTCGTCCCCGCGGCGGGCCACGGCGAGGCCGGCGCGGTCCCGGCCAGCCACGCGACCGTGCGCGAGGCGCTGCGCTCGGGGTTGCCCCGCTTCGGCGGCGACGGCATCGCCGCCCTGCCCTTGCGCCGCGGCGGCGCCGTCGCGGGCGTGCTGGCGCTTCGCGCGCCCGCGCCGGGCGCCTTCGACGACCGCACGCGCGCGCTCCTCGAGGAGATGGCGGTCGACGTCTCCTTCGCGCTCGACAATTTCGACCGCAAGGCGGCCCTCGCGGAGTGGGCCGGCCGCTACGAGGCCACGGTGCGCGCCAGCGGCCAGCTGCTCCTCGACCGCGACCTCGCCGCGGGCGCCATGAAAGTCGCCGGCGACGCGCTGCGCATCCTCGGGTGGCGCGAGGACGAGCTCTCCGGCGACGCGGGCCGCTGGACGGCGATCGTGCACCCGGAGGACCGCGCGCGCTTCGCCGCGGAGATCGCGCGCGCCGGGCAGGACGGGGTCGCCTTCCACCTCCAGTACCGCGTCCGCCGCCGCGACGGCGAGACCCTCGTCGTGCAGGACGACGGCTACGCGGTGCGCGACGCCGCGGGGCGCATGGCGCGCATGGTGGGGTTCGTCGCCGACATCACGGAGAGGAAGCTCGCCGACGACCGCATCCGCAGCCAGCTGGAGGAGCTGCGCCGCTGGCACACCGCGATGCTCGGGCGCGAGGTGCGGGTGCTGCAGCTGAAGCGCGAGGTGAACGAGGCGCTCGCCGCCGCCGGCCGCCCGCCGCGCTACGAGAGCCCGCGCGCCGGCCGCGAGGAGGCCGCGCGTGTCTGAGACGGCCCTGCTCGCGCTTGCACCCAGCGTGGCCGTGCTGCTTGCCCTGGGGCTCGCCTTCCACGCCCTGCCCGACGACTGGCTCGTGCGGCGCACTCGCGGGCGGCAGACGGGGCTGGGCGCGCTCGCCGGCGCCATGGGGATCGTCCTCATGCTCACGCCCTGGCAGTCCGTCACCGGGGCGTTCTTCGACGCGCGCTCGGTGCTGCTTGCCGTCACGGGGCTTTTCTTCGGCCCGATCGCCGCCGCGATCGCGATGACCGCCTGCTCGGCACTGCGCCTGTGGCAGGGCGGCGACGCGGCGGCCACCGGCCTCGCCGTCATTGCCCTCTCGGGGCTGGCCGGGCTCGCGTGGCGACGCTGGCGCGCCCGCCCCGCGGAGGACATGCGGGCCGCCGAACTCTTCGCCTTCGGCGTGGCCGTGCACGCCGCCACGCTTGTCGCCCTCCTCGCGCTGCCGGCGGGTTCCCGCGGGCGCATCGCCGCGGCCATCGCCCCCACGGTGCTCGGCGTCTTCCCCCTCGCCACGATGCTCCTCGGGATGCTGCTCGCCAAGTGGGTGCGCGGCGCGCGCACCGCGGAGGCGCTGCGCCTGAGCGAGGAGCGGCTGCGCCTCGCGCTCGACGCCTCGCGCCAGGGCTCCTTCGACATCGACCTCGTCACGGGGGCGGCCACGGTGAGCGACGGCTACGCGCGCATGCTGGGCCACGACCCGGCCACCTTCCGAGATTCCCACCAGCAGTGGCTCGAGCGCATGCACCCGGACGACCGCGACGGCGCGCTCGCCACCTTCCGCGAGCTGATGGAGGGCCGGCGCCCCGAGTTCCGCGGCGAGTTCCGGCTGCGCAACGCCGCGGGCGAGTGGGTGTGGATCCTCTCGGTGGGGCGCATCGTGGCGCGCGACGCCGCGGGCAGGCCCCTGCGCGTGACCGGCACCCACACCGACGTCACCGGGCGCCGCGAGGCCGAGGCGCGCGAGCGGGAGGCCCGCGCCGAGGCCACGCGCCTGCTGGAGGCCTCCGACGCCTCGCGCCTCGCGCTCCTCAGCGTGGTCGAGGACCTGCGCAACGCCGAGGACCGGATGGGCCGCAGCGAGTCGTTCTACCGCGGGCTCTTCGAGAACATGCACGAGGGCTTCGCGTTCTGCCGCCTCGTGCGCGAGGAGGGTCGAGCGCCCGACTTCGAATACCTCCGCGTGAACGACGCGTTCGGGCGGATGCTGGGCCTGGCCGGCGCCGAGGGCCTGCGCGCGGCCGACGCGCCGCTCGACATCCGCGCGGCGAGCCCGGCGCTGGTGGCGGCCTGCGAGCGCGTGGTGGCCACGGGCGTGCCGGAGTCGCTCGAGGTCGAGATCGGGCGGCTCGCGCGGTGGTTCCTCGTCTCCGTGTACCGCCCCGAGCGCGAGCACTTCGTGGCCGCCTTCGTCGACATCACGGAGCGCAAGCAGGCCGAGCTCGAGGTGAACCGGCAGCTCGCCGAGCTGCGCCGCTGGTACGCGGCGACGCTGGACCGCGAGGACCGCCTGCGCGACCTCAAGGCGGAGGTGAACGCGCTTCGCCGCCGGCTGGGCGAGCCGGTGCGCTACCCGAGCGTCGAGCCCGTCGACGCGGTGGGGGCCTGAGGACGCCATGGACAACCTGACGAGGATCACGACGGAAAGGCACCGCGCCGCCGAGGGCGCGCGCGATGCCGTCGAGGCCACCCGCCAGCGCTACATCGCCGCGATCGACTCCACGCTCGACGGCTACGCCGCGGTGGGCCCCGGCGGCGCCTTCCTCGAGGTGAACGACGCGATGTGCTCGCTCACGGGCTACGACCGCGACGAGATCCTCGGGATGGGGCTCGCCCAGGTGCAGGCGGGCCTCACGGGCGACTCCTTCGCCGCCTGCTTCGCCTCCGTGGGCGCGAGCGGGCGGGCGCGCTTCGAGTGCCGGTGGCGGCGCCGCGACGGCGAGTTCATCGACGTCGAGGTGGTGGCCACGGCCTGGGGGCGCGACGGCGTGGAGATGTTCGTGTTCGTGCACGACATCACGGCGAGGAAGCGCACCGAGGAGGAGCTTCGCCGCCACGTGCAGGAGGCCGAGCGGGCGCGCGGGGCGCTGCTCAGCGTGCTCGAGGACCGGCGCGAGGCCCAGGACCGGCTCGCGGAGAGCGAGGAGCGGTTCCGCGGCATGCTCGAGCAGAACATCGCCGCGATCTTCATGGTGGAGGAAGGCCGCATCACCTTCGCCAACCGCCGCGCGGGGGAGATCCTCGGCCACGAGCCCGGGGAGCTCATGGGCCGCGCGCTGCTGCGGTTCGTCGTCCGCGCCGACCGCCGGAAGCTGCTGGCGGCCGTGCGCCGCCTCCTCGACGGCGAGGCGAAGGCGATCGAGGAGACCTTCGGCGCGTTGCGGCGCGACGGCACGGTGGCCGACATCGGCGCGCACGCGGTGATGGCCAACCTGCGCGGCAAGCGCGCCGTGCTGGGGATCGCGCAGGACATCGGCGAGCGCCGCAAGGCGCAGGAGGAGATCGACCGCTACATCGCCCGCCTGGAGCGCACGGTGCTCGGGACGCTGGAGGCCGTCTCCGCGATGGTCGAGCTGCGCGACCCCTATACCTCCGGCCACGAGCGCCGCGTGGGCGACCTTGCCGCCGCCATCGGCCAGGAGATGGGGCTGGACCAGCACGTGGTGAAGGGCCTTCGCCTCACCGGGTTCGTGCACGACATCGGCAAGATCAGCGCGCCCGCCGAGATCCTCTCCAAGCCGGCCGCGCTCACGCGCATGGAGTTCGAGTTCATCAAGGGCCACGCCCAGAGCGGCTACGACGTGCTCAAGCGCGTGGACTTCCCGTGGCCCGTGGCCGAGGTGATCCTGCAGCACCACGAGCGGCTGGACGGCAGCGGCTACCCGCGCGGGCTGCGCGGCGAGGAGATCCTGCCGGAGGCGCGCATCATCTCGGTGGCCGACGTGGTGGAGGCCATGGCCAACCACCGCCCGTACCGCGCGGGGCTGGGGCTCGACGCAGCGCTGGCCGAGATCGAGGCGGGCAGCGGCACGCGCTACGACGCGCGCGCCTGCGCCGCCTGCCTCGCCCTGTTCCGGGACCGGGGCTACCGCTTCCCCGAGTGAGGCGCGCCGCGGGTCAGCTGCCGTCGACCTGCACGCCGCGGATGCTGAGGGCCTGCGAGGTGTAGGTGGTGTCCAGGAGCTTCGCGGCCTGGAAGACGGCGCGGATGGTGGGCACGGGGATGCCGGTGAGCTCGCCCAGCTCCACCACGGAGCCCACGAGGGCGTCGATCTCGATGGGCCGGCCGGCTTCCACGTCCTGCAGCATCGAGGTCTTGTGCTTGCCGACCTTCCTCGCGCCCTCGATGCGCTTCTCCAGCGGCACGCGGAAGGTGATGCCGAGGTGCTCGGCCACCGCCTGCGCCTCCTTCATCATCTGCGCGGCGAGCTCCTTGCCGTACGGGTCCTCGCAGATGTCCTGCAGCGTCGCGTGGGTGAGCGCGGAGATGGGGTTGAAGGTGAGGTTGCCCCAGAGCTTGAGCCACATCTCGGCGCGCACGTTGTCGAGCAGCGGGCACTTGAGCCCGGCCTTCACGAACGCTTCCGAGATGCGCGTGGCACGCTCGCTGGGCCTGCCGTCCAGCTCGCCGATGGGGAAGCGGTCGCCCTCGATGTGCACGACCTTGCCCGGGGCCACGAGCTCGGTGGCGGGGTAGACCACGCAGCCGACGAGGCGCTCCTTGGGGATCGCCTTCATCACCACGCCGTCGGGGTCGACCGTCTGCACGTGCCGCCCGGCGAGGCTGCCGCCGTGGTCGTGGAAGTACCAGAAGGGGATCCCGTTCTGCATCGGGATCACGACGGTGCCCGCGTGGAAGAGCGGCGCGAGCTTGCCCGCGACGGCGCCCACCTGGTGCGCCTTGAGCGCGAGGATGACCACGTCGAAGGTGCCGGCGGCCGCGTAGTCGTCGGTCGCGCGCACGGTGGAGGCGACCTCCTCGCGGCCGTCGCGGTAGAACACCTTCATGCCTTCGGCGTTGATCGCCTCGAGGTTCTTGCCGCGGGCGATGAAAGTCACCTCCTCGCCGGCCAGGGCGAGCTTCGCACCCACGAACCCCCCGATGGCGCCGGCGCCAACGATACAGAAACGCATTGTTACCCCCATGAGCGGGCCGCCACCCCGGCCGTGCGGGCGGAAATGGGGCCGGAAATCGGAATGTGTGCCATGGCGCCGGGCGGTTTAGCTGCCGCCGATGTCGCTTCCCGCGAGGGTTGGGGCGGGGCCGGGGGGCGGGGCGGGTAGCCCGGGGCCTCGGCAGGACTTCAAACGCTAGGGCTTCAAGTTATGGTGCGGCGCACAAACTGTCAAGCGGGGGTATCAACGCCTTTGACGATAGGCCCACGCGAGAAGCGCAAGCCCCGCCACGACCATGGGCAGCGAGAGCCACTGCCCCATCGACAGCCCCATCGCGAGCAGCCCCAGGAAGTCGTCCGGCTGGCGGCCGAACTCCGCGAGGAAGCGGAAGGTGCCGTAGCCCGCGAGGAAGGCGCCGGAGACCGCCCCGGCCGGCCGCGGCTTCGACGAGAACCACCACAGGATCGCGAAGAGGGCCAGGCCCTCCAGCGCGAACTGGTAGAGCTGCGAGGGGTGGCGCGCCAGCGGCTCGCGGTCGACCTGCGGGAACCACATGCCCCAGGGCAGGTTCGTGGGCCGCCCGGGCAGCTCCCCGTTGATGAAATTGCCCAGCCGCCCGGCGGCGAGCCCCAGCGGCACCAGCGGCGCGATGAAGTCCATCGTCGTGATCCAGCGCAGCTTCCTGCGCCCGCAGAAGAGCGCGATCGCGAGCAGCACCCCGAGGAAGCCGCCGTGGAAGCTCATGCCCCCGGCCCATACCTGCAGGATCTCCGCGGGGTGCGCGAGGTAGTACTCGGGCTTGTAGAAGAGGACATAGCCCAGCCGCCCGCCGAGGATCACCCCCAGCACGCCGTAGAGGAGCATGTCGTCCACGCCCTCCTCGGTGACGCCGTACGCCGGCCCCTTGCGCGCGCGATGCTTGCCCAGCATCACGAAGGCGACGAAGGCCACGACGTACATGAGCCCGTACCAGCGCACGGCCACGGGGCCGAGGCTGAAGAAGACGGGGTCGAACTGCGGGTGGGTGAGCAAGGCGGAAGCGTTCGGGCATGGCCGTTCGGCCGTCCCGCATTATCCCAGATGACGGCGGGCTAGACCCGCTGGACCGGCGTCAGGTATTGCGCCACCTGGTCGTCGGCCGTGAGCAGGAGCAGCCCCTCGGCTCGCGCCTGGGCCACGAGCATGCGGTCGAACGGGTCCGAGTGCAGGCCGGGCAGGTGCGCGACCTCCGCCGCGTGCCGGCCCGTCACCGGCAGTTCCTCGTAGCCATTCTCCGCGAGCCCCCGCAGCAGCCGTACCGCGTCGACCTGGAAGTCCGCCCGGCCCAGGCTGCTCTTGATCGCTACTTCCCAGAGGCTCGCGGCGCTGAAGAAAAGGGTGTTGGCGGGATCGGCGATCGCGGTGCGCGCCTTTCGCGACAACCGGCGCGGCTCGCCCGCGGCCCACAGCAGCAGGTGCGTATCCAGCAGGAGCCTCACGGCGACTTCGCGCCGAAGCGCCGCTCGATTTCCCCCTCTCCCATCCGGTCGAAGTCGTCCGGCACCTTGAGCTGCCCTTGCAGGAACCCGAGGCGTCCCGGTCGACCGGCGGCGTCGCCTTCCAGCGCGACGACCTTCACGAGCGGCCGGCCCGCCTTGGCGATGACGAACGGCTCTCCCTTCGCCGCGCCGTCGACCAGCCGCGACAGGTGGGTCTTCGCCTCGTGGATGTTCACCGTCTTCATGGGCACGCCCGGCCCGCGGCCGGTCCAAGTAAACTAAGTTTGATTAGTCTAGTCCATTTGGGCCACCGCCGCCATCGTGCGACGCGAGACGCCCGGCGCCCCGGGGAAATGCCGCGACGACGGCGGGAGGTTTCGCCGTGCCATTGCGCCGGGCTATGCTAGCGGTCTCGCCCCTGCGTCCGGTCGCCTGCGCGCCGACGAAGCCGCTTTCGGGGCGACCGACCCTCTCCCGCCGAAGACCGCCATGACCGAGAAATTCCGCTCGACCACCATCACCGAGGGCGACTCCCGCTCCCCCAACCGCTCGATGCTCCGCGCCATCGGCTACCGGGACGAGGACTTCGCCAAGCCCTTCATCGGGCTCGCCAACGGGCACTCGACCCTGAATCCCTGCAACGCGGGCCTGCAGCCGCTCGCCGACGCGGCCGACCGCGCCATCCGCGACGCGGGCGGCATGCCGCAGATGTTCGGCACCATCACCGTGACCGACGGCATCTCGATGGGCACGGAGGGGATGAAGTACTCGCTCGTCTCGCGGGAAGTCATCGCCGACTCCATCGAGACCGCGGTGCAGAGCCAGTTCATGGACGGCGTGCTCGCCATCGGCGGCTGCGACAAGAACATGCCCGGCGCCATGATCGGCCTGTGCCGCATGAACCTGCCGGCCATCTTCGTCTACGGCGGCACCATCAAGCCCGGCCACCACAAGGGCCAGGACCTGCAGATCGTCAGCGTGTTCGAGGCCGTGGGCGCGCTCAACGCCGGCAAGATGAGCCGCGAGGACTTCGACTGCATCGAGCGCTGCGCGCTGCCCGGCACGGGCGCCTGCGGCGGGATGTACACCGCCAACACGATGAGTTCCGCCTTCGAGGCGCTGGGCATGTCGCTGCCGTACTCCTCCACCATGGCCAACGAGGACGCCGAGAAGGTCGCGAGCGCCGAGGAGAGCGCGCGCGTCCTGGTCGCCGCCGTGAAGAAGGGCCTGAAGACCCGCGACATCGTCACGCGCAAGTCGATCGAGAACGCGGTCGCCGTGATCATGGCGGTGGGCGGCTCGACCAACGCCGTGCTGCACTACCTGGCGATCGCGCACGCCGCCGATGTGCAGTGGACGATCGACGACTTCGAGCGCGTGCGCAAGCGCGTGCCCGTGATCTGCGACCTCAAGCCTTCGGGCAAGTACCTGGCCACCGACCTGCATCGCGCGGGCGGCATTCCGCAGGTGCTGAAGATCCTGCTCGAAGCCGGCCTGATCCACGGCGACTGCATGACGATCACCGGGCGCACGCTGGCCGAAGAGTTGAAGGACGTGCCCGCGACCCCGCGCGCCGACCAGGACGTGATCTTCCCGATCGACAAGGCGCTCTACGCGCAGGGCCATCTCGCGATCCTGAAGGGCAACCTGTCCCCCGAGGGCAGCGTCGCGAAGATCACCGGCCTGAAGAACCCGGTCATCACCGGCCCGGCGCGCGTGTTCGACGACGAGCAATCGGCGCTCGCGGCCATCATGGCCGGACAGATCAAGGCCGGCGACGTGATGGTGCTGCGTTACCTCGGCCCCAAGGGCGGGCCCGGCATGCCCGAGATGCTCGCGCCAACGTCGGCCATCATCGGAGCGGGGCTCGGCGAATCGGTCGGCCTGGTCACCGACGGGCGCTTCTCGGGCGGAACCTGGGGCATGGTCGTCGGCCATGTCGCGCCCGAAGCGGCGGCCGGCGGCCCGATCGCGCTGGTGCGCGAAGGCGACACGATCACCATCGATGCGCACCGGCTCGTGCTGCAGCTCAACGTCGACGACGCGGAGCTCGCGCGCCGCATGGCAGCCTGGAAGCAGCCGGCGCCCCGCTACACGCGCGGCGTGCTCGCGAAGTTCTACAAGCTCGCGTCCAGTGCGAGCCGCGGAGCGGTGCTCGACGATTTCTGAAGATGCGCTGCGCCTGAAGGCGCGCGATGCGACGAGGCTCGAGGCGCGCGGGGCCGACGCCCCGCCCGTTCAGGCGCGCGGGCCGCTGTGCCTGGACGAGCCGGTGCCCGATCGCGCCGGGAACTGGGCTTCGACGCGCTGCTTGCGCAGCTTGGCGTAGTTGTCCTCGACCTGCTTGCGGCGGTCGAATCCGAACAGCGGCTCGATCAGCTCGAACCAGGCGAACGCGAGCGCCAGCGGGACGAGCACCCACCACCACGACCACTGCCCGATCGGGCCGATTTCCAGCCACTTCAGGACAATCAGCAGGGCTCCAATCCAGACGAACGGCATGAGGTACGGCGGTTGCAGTCGGAGCACCCAATGTGC
>JAHCAK010000061.1 GCA_019634955.1 Burkholderiales bacterium | reverse complement strand
AATCCACGCACAGCGCGAAGCGGCTGTCGGGCGCGACCACGTAGACCGGCATCGGCAGGCGCGTCTTGCGGCCGGAGCGCACGTCGCAGATCGCCGCCCCGAAGCCGGGGTAGCGCGCCGAGGCGTCGTCCGTGCGGGTGTTGTAGACGGCGTGCAGGCCCTCGCGCCCGTCCAGCCACTGCAGCTGGCTTCCCATCTGCCAGTTCCAGGCCCGCGTGCGGTCGAACGCGTGGAAGCGGTCGTCCTCTTGCAGGTCGAAGTAGCCGACTGCAGCCTCGCGCGCAGGGTCGAGGCGGAAGTCCATCGCGGGAACCTGCTGTGCGAGCAGGTAGCGCGAGGTCCGGTCCCAGTTGGTCTTGTTGTAGTAGCCGAAGAAATGGTGGCCGGGGCCGGCGCCGACGCGGCGGCACGGGAAGGCGGGTGCGGGTTTCATGTGTCTTCCGTTCCGGGGGCGGGGCCGCGATGGGCCGCCGCGCGCATCAGTCTAGGGTGATCTTCCCCTGCTGGATGACCTTGTCCCACTTCGCCTTCTCCGCGGCGACGAACTGCTTCGCGGCCTCGCGCGAGTTTCCGACCGGCGTCATGCCCTGATCGAGCAGCCCCTTCTTGAAGTCGGCCGTCGCGAGAATCCCGCGGATGTCGGCGTTCAGCTTCTCGGCGATGGCGTCGGGAACGCTCGCGCCGACCGCGATGGTCGTCCAGGACGTGGCCTCGTAGCCAGGCAGTCCCGCCTCCGCCGTGGTGGGAACCTCGGGAAGCGCGGGCGAGCGCACCTTGCCCGTCACCGCCAGCGCCTTGAGCCGGCCGGACTGGAGGTGGCCGATAACCGTCGGCGGGTTCTCGAACATGAGCTGGATCTGTCCGCCCAGCAGGTCGTTCAGCGCGAGCGAGCTGCCCTTGTACGGCACGTGCTCGACGGGGGCGCCGGAAGTGATCCTGTAGAGCTCGCCGATCATGTGCACGGAGGATCCGACCCCGGCCGAGCCGAAGTGGATCGTGCCCGGCTTTTCCTTCGCGAGTGCGGTTAGCTGCTTGAGGTCCCTCACCGGTAGGCCCGGCGTGGCCACGACCACGTGCGGCATCTCGGCGAGGATCGTGACCAGCTTCAGGTCCTTGCCCGGGTCGTAGGCCAGCTTCTTGTAGACGCCGTAGGTCGCGTGCAGGCCGATGGAGCCCAGAAGCAGTGTGTAGCCGTCCGACCCTGCGTCCACCACGGCCTTGCCGCCGATGTGCCCGCCCGCGCCGGGTCGGTTCTCCACGATCACCGACTGCTTGTAGAGCTTCGAGAGCCGCTCGGCCAGCATGCGGCCCTGCACATCCGAGCTGCCGCCGGCGGCGAAGGGCACGACGATCTTGATCATCTTGCCCGGGTAGTCGGGCTGCGCGGCGGCGGGCAGGCTGGCTGCCGCGCCCATGGTCAGCGCGACAAGGCCGGCCAGGACGGTTCTGCGGGACAGGTTGGCTTTCATGGTTTCCTCCAGGGCGTCGCCCGCGGCGGCGCCGCGGTGAATTTCCTGGCAGTCTAGGGACACCCGCTCCGCGGGGAAAATGCCTTCCCTTTGGTAGGCTATGCGGAATTGATATACCTATGGACCCGCCGCCGCGGCGGGCCGGAAGGAGACCGCCGTGCCCCGCCCCCTCACCCTGCGCGAGATCGCCGCCTTCCGGGCCGTAATGCAGACGGGCACCACCACGGGCGCCGCCGCGATGCTGCATACCACCCAGCCCTCCGTGAGCCGCCTGCTCGCGCAGATGCACAATGCCTCGGGCGTGCGCCTCTTCGACACCCACAAGGGGCGGCTGCGCCCCACGGACGAGGCACGCCGGCTGTTCGAGGTGGTCCAGCAGCAATATCTCGGGCTGGACGCGATCGAGCGCACGGTAGCCCTCCTTCGCAAGTCGGGAACGGGGTCGCTTCGCATCGGCAGCACGCCCGCGCTCGGCCTGGGCGTCCTGCCCGCCGTCGTTCACGTCTTTGCCCGCCAGCACCCCGACGTGCACGTCAACCTGCAGACCGTCAGCGCGCACGCGCTTCGCGAGGGGCTTCTCCGCGCGGCCTACGACCTGGCGCTGTCCACCACGCCCATCGACCACCCGCTGCTGGAGGCCTCCACCGTCCACCACTCGCACACCGTCTGCGTCCTCGGGCGTCGGCACGCGCTCGCCGCGCGGCCGAGCCTGCACGTGCGCGACCTGCGCGGGCAGGTCCTCCTCACGCTGAACGCCGACGACGAGTTGCTCGCCCCCTTCAACCGGACGCTGGCGAGCCACGGGATCGAGGCGGCCGCGACCCTCGAGACCACCTACTCCGCCACCATCTGCATGCTGGCCCTGCAGGGCACCGGCATCGGCATCGTGAATCCGTACGTGGCCTCGGTGTTCGCGCGCGATCTGGCGGTGCTGCCCCTGCGCCCCCGCATCCCGATCGCGGTGTGCCTCGCCTTTCCCGCGCACGCCGCGCCCTCAGCCATGGCGCAGGCCTTCGCGGGCCTCGTTCGCGCGCATTTCCGGGAGATGCCGGGCGGGCGCGATTGAGCATGCGGTTCCGGCGCCGTCGGTGGCGTACCATCTCCGCGTGGCGATCCCTTAGCCCCGTCGGTCCGTAAACCGACCGGGTACCTGGAACCCACCGTCTACTGGGCAAGGCCTCGACCTTGAGCGCCGGGGGCGGCGGCGACAAGGTGGCAGGGAGCTTTGAGAAACACTACCGCCGCATGGAAGAGATGAACAGCCCAATCCCTCCCAATGTAGCGATCGACGAGACAATGAGTCGCAACGACAGGGGCTCCGCCAGAAGAACGCCTCCGGCGATCGCGGTGATGGCGGGCACGCTCAACTGCATCGTCGATGCACTGGTCGCCGTGATCTCGCGAACCACCGTATACCAGATGATGTAGCCGATTCCCGAAGTGACTGCGCCCGACGCGGCTGCGCACAAGGCCCCAGTGGTGTCGATGGAGAAGTAGTCACTCCATGCCAGGCTTACGACGACGGCGATAGGCAGGGCACGAATGAAATACCCGGCGTTCGTCGAAATCGGATCACCACGACGCCTTCCGAGCAGTGAGTACATCCCCCACGCGAGCCCGGATCCAAGCATGAGAATCGCTGCTCCATACGGTGGCGCCGCTAGTCCCGGCAACAGCAGGGCGACGAGGCCGGCGATGGCAATCACTATGCCGAGAACTTGTGGACCTCGGAATCGCTCGCCAATCCAGACGCCATAACCAATCATCGCAGCCTGGGCGCCTCCGAACAGCAGCAATGCTCCCGTGCCTGCGGTCAACTTCTCGTAGGCAAACGAAAAAGCGAACGCATAGATCACCAAGACGAGGGCGCCCATCCAATCGCCCTGCACCACGGCTCCCGACGCCCTGAAGCGCGCGAAGAGGAGGAGTATCGCGGTTCCCGAGGTCAATCTCAACGTGGTGAACGTAGCCGCGTCAATCGATGTTTCCTTGAGTGCGATACGGCACAGAAGGGAATTTCCCGCAAATGCGACCATCGCCAGCACCGACAGAAGGCTTATCGTCGCCTTCGATACCCGTCCAACGGACCCGCGCCCACCAGCCTCGATCGGCGTGCTGGGCAACGACATCAACTATCGCTCCGAGTCCGAAGGCGTGCCGCCACCGCCTGCCGCGTTGCGGTGAATGTGGCAAGAAGCATCAAACTGCGGGATAAACCGACCATCACGCCTCAAATTCGATGCCGCAAGTGCGCGCGGCCGCTTGAATAGTGTTCACGAGCAGCATCGTGACCGTCATAGGCCCCACCCCGCCAGGCACAGGCGTGATGTGGGATGCCTTCTGCCGCACTCCCTCGAAATCGACGTCGCCTACCAGCCGACCGTCCTCCAGGCGGTTGATCCCCACGTCGATGACCACGGCGCCGGTACGCACCATCGGG
Source organism: Burkholderiales bacterium (assembly GCA_019634955.1). Classification (GTDB taxonomy): domain Bacteria; phylum Pseudomonadota; class Gammaproteobacteria; order Burkholderiales; family Usitatibacteraceae; genus FEB-7. Next base: position 11,712 of record JAHCAK010000061.1, on the reverse strand, counting down.
GCCGTGATGAGGTTGGGCTTTCCTGCCGCGACAACGAGGATATCCGCGAGAATCGTGTACTGGGCGAGGTCGCGGGTCCGAATGTGAGTGATGCTTACCGTCGCTTCCCGCTTCATGAGCATCATCGCCATGGGCTTTCCCACGATGTTGCTCGCTCCGACGACGACGACATTCTGCCCTGCGATAGGAACCCGCGTATGCTCAAGGAGGCACAGCACCCCGTAGGGGGTGCATGGGGGAAAGACAGTGCTGTCGGCCACAAGCGCGCCGACATTGTAGAGATTGAATCCGTCGACATCCTTGCGAACGTCGATCGCCTCGATCAGGCGCCGTGTGTTGATGTGCGCCGGGACCGGTAGCTGAACGAGGATTCCATGGATCGACGGATTCGAGTTCAGCTGCCCGATACGGCCCAGTACCACTTCTTCGGAAGCATCCGCGGAAAACTCGTGGACTTCCGAGTGTATGCCGATCTCCTTGCAGGCCTTGGTCTTGCGGCCGACATACACTCGTGAAGCAGGGTCGTTACCCACGAGAACAACGGCCAGTCCTGGCACGATGCCCCTGACCGCCAACGTCTCGGCGCGCTCGCGCCACCGCGAGCGCACCTCTCTCGCCACTGCATTTCCATCAATGATATTCGCTGTCATCCACGTCTCCGCCTCGGGCCGCCAACAGGGTGACGCTCAGAACAGACCGACGATCTTGCCGTCATCGTTCACGTCGATTGAGCAGGCGGAGGGCACCTTGGGCAGGCCCGGCATCGTCATGATGTCGCCGCAGATCATCACGATGAACTCCGCGCCGGCCGCCAGGCGCACCTCGCGCACGTTCACCACGTGCCCCGAGGGCGCGCCGCGCAGCTGCGGGTCGGTGGAGAACGAGTACTGGGTCTTCGCCACGCACACCGGGTAGTGGCCGTAGCCCGATTCCTGCAGCTTCTTGATCTGGCCGCGCACCTTGGAGTCGGCGGTGATGTCGGAGGCGCCGTAGATCTTGGTGGCGATGGCCTTCATCTTGTCCCAGAGGGGCACCTGCTCCTCGTAGACGTACTTGAAGTCGTTGGGCTGCTCGCAAAGCTCCACGACGGCGCGCGCGACGTCGGCCGCGCCCTTGCCCCCGTCGGCCCAGTGGCGCGCGAGGACGACCTTGGCGCCGTGGTGGGCCATCTTGTCCATGAGGAGCTTCACCTCCTCGTCGGTGTCCTCGGTGCGGTGGTTGATCGACACCACGCAGGGCAGGCCGTAGTTGTTGCGGATGTTGTTCACGTGCCGCTCGATGTTGGTGATGCCCTTCTCGAGCGCGGCGAGGTTGGGCTTGCCGAGCTCCTTCACGTCCACGCCGCCGTGGAACTTGAGCGCGCGGATCGTCGCGACCAGCACCACCGCCGAGGGACGCAGCCCCGCCTTGCGGCACTTGATGTCGATGAACTTCTCGGCGCCGAGGTCCGCGCCGAAGCCCGCCTCGGTGACGACGTAGTCGCCGAGCTTGAGCGCCGTCTTCGTCGCGAGCACGGAGTTGCAGCCGTGGGCGATGTTGGCGAAGGGGCCGCCGTGGATGAACGCGGGCGAGTGCTCGAGCGTCTGCACGAGGTTGGGGGCGAGCGCGTCCTTCAGCAGCGCCGCCATCGCGCCGTGGCACTTGAGGTCCTTCGCGAGGATGGGCTTCTGGTCGCGCGTGTAGCCGCAGACGATGTTGCCCAGGCGCTCCTTCAGGTCCTTCACGCTGGTGGCGAGGCAGAAGATGGCCATCACCTCGGAGGCCACGACGATGTCGAAGCCGTCCTCGCGCGGGAAGCCGTTGGCCGGGCCGCCCAGGGCCACGGTGATCTGGCGCAGCGCGCGGTCGTTCATGTCCATCACGCGCTTCCAGGCGATGCGGCGCACGTCGAAGCCCAGCTCGTTGCCGTGGTTGATGTGGTTGTCGATCATCGCGGCGAGCAGGTTGTTCGCGAGCGCGATGGCGTTGAAGTCGCCGGTGAAGTGCAGGTTGATGTCCTCCATCGGCACCACCTGCGCGTAGCCGCCGCCGGCGGCGCCGCCCTTCATGCCGAACACCGGGCCCAGCGAGGGCTCGCGCAGGCAGATGACCGCCTTCTTGCCGATGTGGTTGAGGGCGTCGCCCAGGCCCACCGTGGTGGTGGTCTTGCCCTCGCCGGCGGGCGTGGGGCTGATGGCGGTGACGAGGACGAGCTTGCCGTCCGGCCTGCCCTTGAGCGTGTCGATGTACTCGAGCGAGATCTTGGCCTTGGTGCGCCCGAAGGGCTCGATGGCCGTTTCGGGGATGCCGAGCTTGCCGGCGATCTCGCCGATGGGTTTCATCTTCGCCTTCTGGGCGATCTCGATGTCGGACAGCATGGACGGGTCTCCTCGTGGAATGGTGCCGGCGCGGGAGCGCGGTCGCTCCTCCCGGGTTGCCGGGAGTATAGGAAGGCACCAAAATGCGGGGCCTTGACTCGGGTCAAGGCTTGACTGCCGTCAAGAAAGGCGCCGCGCCATGCACCCCCACGAAACGCTCATCCGCGAGTTCTACGCCGCCTTCGCCCGCCGCGACGCCGAGGCGATGGCGCGCTGCTACCACGACGAGGTCTTCTTCTCCGACCCGGCCTTCCCGAAGCTGCACGGCGAGGAGGCGCGCGACATGTGGCGCATGCTCGTCTCGCGCGCGCCCGACCTGGAGATCGTGCTGGAGGAGGCGAGCGCCGACGCCGAGGGCGGCCGCGCCCGCTGGACGGCCCGCTACACCTTCTCGAAGACGGGCCGCCGGGTGGAGAACCGCATCGCCGCGATGTTCGCCTTCCGCGACGGCCGGATCGTCCGGCACTACGACAACTTCGGGTTCTGGCGCTGGGCCTCGCAGGCCCTCGGCCCGCTGGGTCGCTTCCTCGGCTGGTCGCTGCTGGTGAAGTGGCTCGTGCGCCGCGAGGCGGCGCGCGGGCTCGCGCGGTTCCGCGAGCGCCGCGCGGCCGCGTAGCTACCGGGCCGGCAGCCGCTCGAGCCAGGCCTGCACGCGCGCGGCCACCTTGTCGTGGCCCGAGGGGCGCCAGTGGCCGTCGACCGCCCAGAAGTCCGCGAGCGTCATCTCGCCCGTGGGGTCGATGGCGTCGATTCCCAGGCGGCCCAGGGTCGCGAGCAGGTGGTCGCGGGCGCGCGGGTTGGGCGCCGGCTCCCCGGGGAAGCACGCGCCGTACTCGCACTTCGTGGGCGCCAGCACGACCGCGAAGGCGACGCCCTCGCGGCGCAGCCGGTCCGCGATCGCCCCCAGGATGGCGGCGTTCACCGCCACGGCCCGTGTCGCGAGCGCGCGGGCCTCGGGCGAGGCCCGCTCCGGGAAGTAGAGGTCGCGCTGGTTCTCCTCGAAGCCCACCAGCCCGCGCTGGCCGGGGTCCTCCGCCACGGGGGCGCCGGCCTTCGCGCGCAGCGCCGCGCGCACCGCCCGGTACAGCCGCGAGCGCTCGTCCAGCCACGCGCCGGCCCCCGAGGTCTCGGACACGATGAACTCGCGCACGTTGGGGAGGGGGTAGCCCTCCACGCGCGGCGCGCCGGGCGCGGCCTCGGCCACGAAGGGCTTGTAGTAGCCGTAGCGGCGCCAGAGGACGTTGTCGGCGAAGTCGTTGCCGAGGCAGAAGGAGAGCACGACCGCCCGCGGGCGGAAGGCGAGGACCTCGTCCAGCACCAGCAGGTGCTGCACCGGGCCGTAGCCGGACACGCCGAAGTTGAGCAGCTCGAAGGCGCCCCCGGTCGCGCGCTCGACGCGCTCGGTGAACCGCTCGGCCTCGGCCGCGCCGATGCCCCAGGCGAAGCTGTCGCCCAGCACCGCGACGCGCGTGCCCTTGCCCGACGGCGCCCGGTCCACCTCCCGGTAGCGCATGCCGTGCGCGTTGATGCGCACGGGATAGGCGAACTCCTGCCGCCGGAACTCGCCGTGGCGCAGCGCCGCGTTGGCCCAGCCGAGCCGCGGGTCGAAGCGGTAGAAGCGGTACTGGTTGGCGGTCGCCTCCACCTGCCTGTCGTCGGGCAGCGCGCGGCGGGCGATCGCCTCGCCCAGCGCGAGCGCGACGGCGCAGGACGCGAGCAGGAGGGCGAGGTTCGCGAGGGCGCGGCGCATGGGTCGTGGGAAGGCGGCGGCGGATTGTCTCACGGCGCCGTCACCGCGCCGGCCCGCGGCGCAGGATGATCACGTTGCCCGCGATCGAGACGAGCACGCCCGCCGCCGCGAGCCACTCCCAGCGGTAGCCCTCGAAGACCGAGGAGATCGCGAGCGCCACGATGGGCACCATCACGCCGATGTAGCCCGCGCGCGCCGCGCCGATGCGCGCGAGCAGCGTGAGGAAGCCGCCGAAGGCGAGCACGGAGCCGAACACCGCGAGGTAGAGGAGCGAGAGCACGTAGCCGGGCGTGGCCTCGAAGCCGAGCGGCCTGCCCAGCGCCAGCGTGATCGCCAGGGTGAAGATCGCCCCGTACAGCATCCCCCACGCCATCGTCTGCCACACCGGCAGCCCCGCGTCGTGGTTGCGGTGCGCGGCCATGTTGGAGAGCGCCGAGAGCACGACGGAAGCCGCCGTGAAGAACGCCCCCAGCGCCACGTGCCGGTCGGTGTTCAGGTGCGAGAACTCCGGCCAGAAGACGAGCGTGATGCCGGCGATCCCGAGGAGCGCCCCGCCGGCCACGCGCGCCGTCATGGGCGTGCCGAAGAAGAGCCGCATGCCCACCATGTTGAGGAGCGGGCTCGCGGAATACCCCACCGCCACCAGCCCCGACACCACGTGCTGCTCCGCGTAGTAGACGCACACGTAGCTCACGCTGAACATGAGCATGCCCTGCAGCGCGATCCAGCCGTGCTGGGCCCGGGTGAAGCGCAGCGGCAGGCCGCGCGCCCGGCAGTAGGCGAACACGAGGCCGGAGGCGAGCAGGAACCGGTAGAAGACGCTCGCCTCGGGGGCGACCGCGCCCAGCTGGAAGGTGATCGCGATCCAGGTCGAGCCCCAGATGGCCACGCAGGCCGCGAAGAGCTGCAGGTTCGTCAACGCGCCAGCCCGACCTGGTCCAGGATCCACGCGTAGGTGAAGGCCGTCTCCCTCAGGGCGTCGTAGCGCCCCGAGGCGCCGCCGTGGCCCGCCTCCATCACGGTCTTGAGGAGGACGGGGTTCGCGTCGGTCTTGAGTTCCCGCAGCCTCGCCACGTACTTGGCCGCCTCCCAGTAGGGGACCTGGCTGTCGTTCAGCGACGCCTCCACCAGCATGGCCGGGTAGGCCTTGCGCGCGAGGTTGTCGTAGGGCGAGTACCGGCGGATCCAGCGGTACTCGCGTTCGACGTTGGGGTTGCCCCACTCGATGTACTCGCCCGTGGTGAGCGGCAGCGTCGCGTCGAGCATGGTGGTGAGCACGTCCACGAAGGGCACCTGGCTCGCCACCGCCCGGAAGAGGTCCGGGCGCAGGTTGGCCACCGCCCCCACGAGCAGCCCGCCGGCGCTCCCGCCCTCGATCACCAGGCGGTCGCTCGCGGTCCACCTGCGCGCGACGAGGAACTCGGCCGCCGCGATGAAGTCGGTGAAGGTGTTCATCTTCCGCGCGAGCTTGCCGTCGTCGTACCACGGGCGGCCGCGGTCGCCGCCGCCGCGCACGTGCGCCACCGCGAAGACCATGCCGCGGTCCAGCAGCGACAGCCGCGCGGAGCTGAAGTGCGGGTCCATGGGAATGCCGTAGGCGCCGTAGCCGTACAGGAGCAGCGGCTGCGGCCCGCCCTCGCGCAGCGACCGCTTCCACACCAGCGACACCGGCACCTTCGTGCCGTCCTTCGCCGTCGCGAAGAGCATGGCGGAGTCGTAGTCCAGCGGGTCGAAGGGGCCCAGCACGGGCTGGCGCTTCAGCAGCGTCCTCTCGCGGCTCGCGGGGTCGTAGTCGTACACCGAGCGCGGCGTCACGTAGCTCTCGTACACGAAGCGGAAGCGGTCCGCGTCCCACTCGGCGTTGATCCCGGCGCCGGTCGAGTACACCGCCTCGGGCATCCCGATGTCGTGGCGCGCGGCGGTGGCGAAGTCGGTCACCCGCAGCCGCACGATGCCGTCCTCGCGCTCCTCGGCCACCCAGAAGCCCTTGAAGAGGTCCACGGCCTCGAGCGTCACGCCCTTGCGGTGCGCGAGCACCTGCTTCCACCGCGCCGGCGCGGGGTCGGCCACGGGCGCGCGCACCAGCCGGAAGTTCTTGCCGCGGTCGTTGGTGCGGATCCAGAAGTCCGCGCCGTGGTGGTCCACGGAGTACTCGTGCCCCTTGCGCCGCCGGGCGACGGTCCGCGGGGCCGCCCCGGGAGTGGCGGCCGGGATCACGCGCACTTCGGTGGTGTCCTTGGAGGCGGAGGTCGCCACGATCCACTCGTCGCTGCGCGTGGCGCCCACGGAGAGGCTGAAGAGCTCGTCCGGCTCGTGCCAGACGAGCGCGTCGCGCCTGGCGCCCAGCTTGTGCCGGTAGAGGCGGTCGGGGCGCTTGGCGGCGTTCTGCCGCACGTAGAAGAGGGTCGCGCTGTCGCCTGCCCAGGTCATGTCGTCGACGCGCTCCAGGCGGTCGGGCAGGAGCTCCCCCGTGCGCAGGTCCTTCACGAACACCGTGTACTCGCGGTAGCCGGAGAAGTCGGCCGCGTAGGCGAGGAGGTTGCCGTCGGGGCTCACCTCCCAGAAGTCCACGCCCGTGTACGCGCGGCCCTCCGCCAGCGCGTTCACGTCGAGCATGACCTCCTCGGGCGCTTCCATCGTGCCCTTGCGGCGGCAGTAGATCGGGTACTGCAGGCCCTCGACTTCGCGCGCGTAGTACCACCAGCCGTGGCGGCGGTACGGGACGCTCTCGTCGGTCTCCTTGATTCGCGAGAGCATCTCCTTGTAGAGCTTCTCGCGGAACGGCGCCAGGTGCGCCGTCGCCGCCTCCGCGTAGGCGTTCTCGGCCTGCAGGTGGGCGATGACCTCGGGCTTTTCCTTGCCGCGCAGCCAGAAGTAGGGGTCGACGCGCCGGTCGCCGAACTTCGTCATCGCCTTGGGGACCTTCTTCGCGACGGGCGGCGGCGGGAGTTCGGCGGCGGCAGGGGCGGCGGCGGCGAGCGGGAGTGCCATGGCGCAGGCGGCGAGAAAGGCCTTCATCGGTCGTGAGGCCGCGGGACGGTGCGGGAGGGCGGATTATAGGTCACCGCCGGCGGCCAAATGCTAGAATTCCCTACTCGTCCCACCCCGAAGAACAGCCCCCCTTGGTGCCCATCGACATCGCCGCCGCCCGCGGACCGCAGGTCCGCTTTGCGCCCGCCGGCCCCGCGTCCGCGCGGGCGGCCGCCTGACCATGGAGCGGCCCGGGTCGCGGGACGCCCCGCCTCTCGACGAGATCGTCGCGCGGGTGATGGCCGAGGCGGAGCGCCGCCGGGCCGCCGCCGCACCGCTCGGCCGGCCCCGCTGGGCGGATCTCGCGTCGGTGGCAGGAATCGGCGGCCCCGGGGCGCCCGCGCCGTCCCCGGTGCCGTCCGGCCCCGCGTTCACCCCGCGCGCCGACCGCCGCTATGCGATCGGCGACTTCCTGGCGCTGCACGGCGCGGCTTTCGTCACCGCCAGCTATCGCGGTCTCCTCGGGCGGGAGCCCGACGCCGCGGGCCATCGCCACTGGGTGGAGCAGCTCCTGGCAGGCATGCCGCGCGCCGAGGTGCTGGCGCGGCTGCGCTGGTCTGCCGAAGGGCGCGCCCACGGCGCGACCGTGCCCGGGCTGGCGCCGCGCGCAGCCGCCGCCGCCGCCGCGCGGCTGCCGCTCGTCGGCCCGATCGCGGGCTGGGTCCTCGCGCTCGCCACGGCATCGCGCACCGCCCGCGCCCTGCGCGCGCTCGAGGCCCGTCACGCCGTCGACCTCGAGCGGCTGGCCGAGGCCCTCGCCCGGGGGCGCGCGCGATGAGCGTCCTCACCCTGCCGGCACGCCTCTGGCGCGCGCGTTCCCTGGTCGGCCAGCTCGTCCGCCGCGAGATCGAGGCCCGCTACCGCGGCTCCATGGGCGGGATCGCCTGGTCGCTCGTGACCCCCATCGTGATGCTGGGGATCTACACCTACGTCTTCAGCATCATCTTCCGCGCGCGCTGGGGCGAGATGGCCGTCTCCCGCGTCGACTTCGCCGTATTGCTCTTCGCCGGGCTGCTCGTCTACGGCATCTTCTCGGAATGCGCGCTGGCCGCGCCGCGGCAGGTGACCGACAACCCCAACTTCGTGAAGAAGGTCGTGTTCCCGCTCGAGTTCCTCTCGGTGGTCACGCTCGCGAGCGCGCTCTTCCACTTCGCGGCGGGCCTCGCCGTGCTCTTCGCCTTCTGCCTCTTCGTCTACGGCGCGCTGCCCTGGACGATCGCCCTCGTCCCGCTGGCCATCCTGCCCGCCGCCCTCCTCGCCCTGGGAACCTCGTGGCTCTTCGCGGCGCTGGGCGTGTTCCTGCAGGACCTGCGCCACTTCGTCGCGCTGGTCACGAGCGCGCTCCTCTTCCTGAGCCCCGTCTTCTACCCGCTCACGGCGGTGCCGGAGCACCTGCGCGGGCTGGTGCGCCTGAACCCCCTGAGCCTCGCCATCGAGCACCTGCGCGCGGTGGTGGTCTTCGGGCGCATCCCCGACGCGTTCGAGTGGGGCGCCAACCTCGCCTTCGGGCTGGCCGTCGCCGCCGCCGGCTACTGGTGGTTCCAGCGCAGCCGCCCCGAGTTCGCCGACCTGGTCTAGCCCGATGTCCCACCCCCTCGCGATCAAGGCCACCGGGCTCGGCAAGCGCTACCGGCTCTTCGAGAAGCCCTCGCACCGCCTGCTGCGCCTGCTGCTGCCGGCCGGCACGGGCCCGGCCCCGCGCGATTTCTGGGCGCTTCGCGACGTGTCCTTCGAGGTCGAGCGCGGCTCCGCCCTGGGCGTCCTGGGGCGCAACGGCTCGGGCAAGTCGACGCTCCTGCAGATGCTCGCCGGCACGCTTACGCCGACCGAGGGCACCATGGAGGTCAACGGCCGCGTGGCGGCGCTGCTCGAGCTGGGGTCCGGGTTCAACCCGGAGTTCTCCGGCCGCGAGAACGTCTACCTCAACGGCGCGATCCTCGGCTTCACGCGCGCCGAGATGGACGAGCGCTTCGACGCCATCGCCGCCTTCGCCGACATCGGCGACTTCATCGACCAGCCGGTGAAGACCTACTCGAGCGGCATGATGCTGCGCCTCGCGTTCGCCGTGCAGGTGCAGGTGCAGCCCGACATCCTCATCGTCGACGAGGCGCTGGCGGTGGGCGACTCGCTCTTCCAGAAGCGCTGCTTCGAGCGCATGAACAAGCTGCTCGCCGACGGCACCACGCTCCTCTTCGTCTCGCACGACGCGGAGGCCGTGCGCACGCTCACCTCGCAGGCGATCCTGCTGCGCGACGGGCACGTGCGCGCCGCGGGCCCGTCGGCCGACGTGATCCTCGAGTACCGCCGCCAGATGCACGACGACGAGCGCCAGTGGCTCTCGCACCTGGCGGGGCGCGCCCAGGCCGAGGCGGCAGCGGCCGCGCCCGCCGCGCGTGCCGGCGAGCGCGCGTACGGGGACCTGGACGCCGAGGTCCTCGGCGTGCGGATCACCGACGCGTCCGGCGCCGAGTGCAACGCCTTCCACCCCGGCGACCGCGTGAACGTCGCCGTGCGCGTGCGCTGCCACCGCGACCTCACGCGCCTCAACGTGGGCCTGCGCCTGCGCAACAAGGAGGGCGTGAAGATCTACTCCTGGGGCACGCTCAACCAGGACATGGCCGTCGCCGCGGGGCTCTCGGCCGGGGACGACTTCTGGAGCCGCCGCTTCGCCGCCGGCGAGGAATTCGAGGTGGGCTTCGGGTTCGACTGCGCGCTCGGCACCAACTTCTACGAGGTGCAGGCGTCCGTGAGCGAGGAGGGCGACCGCTTCTACGGCGCGCAGCGCATGCTGCACTGGGTCGACGAGGCCGCCTTCTTCCACGTCACGCAGCGCTTCCGCGAGTACTTCTTCGGCGGCGTGGCCGACCTGCGCATGGAGGCCCGGCTGCCGGGCCGGGGGTAGGCCCGCGATGGACGCGCGGGAGCTGCTTCGACGCGTGCTGGCCGTCTGCGGCCCCGGGCGGCTCCTCGTCTCGGGCCCGCGCGCCGCCGAGGTCGTGGCCGAAGCCCGCAAGTCCGGCGTGGACGCGCTGCCCCTGCCGGCGAAAGGGCGCGCGCCCGGCGCGGAGACGGTCCTGCTCACCGGCGCGCTCGGCGCGATGCCCGAGGCGGAAGCCCGCGCGGCCCTCGTCCGAGCCGCGGCCGCCGCCGGGCGCTCGGTCGTCCTCTCCGCCACCGACACCGGCACGGACCCGGCCACGCCGCGCGCGGCCTGGGAACGCCTCGCCTTCGCGCACGGCCTGCGCCGGCACCCGCTCTTCCTGCTCGCCTCGCCGTACCCGGACATGGAGTACGAGCGCGCCTTCGTCGCCGCCCTCGAGAAGGTCCCCGCGCCGGCGCTCGCGCGCTGGCCGCTCGAGGCGCTCGCGCGCGAGCGCGACCTGCACATGGACATGCTGCGCGAGGCGGGCCGCCGCTCCGACGCCCACGCCGAGCGCTACCGGCTCGCGATGGCCTTCGCGCGCCGCGGCGACGCGGCGCTCGACGCCGCCTGCGGCCTGGGCTACGGCAGCCGCCTCCTCTTCGAGGGCTCGGGCGTCGCGCGCGTGACCGGCATCGACGTCGACGCGGGCGCCGTCGAATACGCGCGGGGCTGCTACGGCATCCCCGGGCGCGTCGAGTACCGGCAGGGCGACGCGACCGACCTCTCCTTCCTCGGCGCGGCGAGCGTGGACTTCGTGGCGAGCTTCGAGACGCTCGAGCACCTGCTCGAGCCGGAGCGCTTCCTCGCGGAAGTGGCGCGGGTGCTGCGGCCCTCGGGGCGGCTCGTCGTGTCGGTGCCCAACCGGTGGGTCGACGAGACGGGCCGCGACCCGAACCCGCACCACCACCACGTCTACGACTGGCCGCGGCTGCGCGGCGAGCTGGCCCGCCACTTCATCGTGGAGCGCGCCTTCGTGCAGACCGCCGGCGGCGGCATGGTGCACGCCGGGCGGTCGCGCTCGCTCGCCGAGTTCGCGCCGGAGGGCGAAGCGCCCGAGGGCGAGTGGATCCTCGCCGTGGCGATGCAGGATCCCGCGAAGGGCCGCGGCGCACCCTACGAGGAGACCGTCCACGCGGGCTACGGCGGCGAGGGCACGCCGGCCGTGGTCGACTTCGCCCGCGCCTACGCCAATCCCTGGCTGGTGCGCGGCATGGTGAACACCGGCACGCGCCTCGCCCACCGCGGGGCCCTCCTGGACCTCGCGGGCCGCGTGGCCTCGGAATCGCCCGCCGGCAGCGTCGACGCGGGGGCGGCGCTGTGCGTGGCGCTCTACGGGGCGCTCGAGCGCGGAAAGGCCGACGCGATCGCCGCCGCGGCCACCCGCGCGAGGCAGTGGCGCGCCGCGGCAGGCGACGGCCCGCACGCGCTGCGATGGCGCGTCTCGCTGCTGCACGCCGAGGGCCTCGCGGCGCTCGTCGCCGGCGACCGCCCGGCCGCGCGCCGCCTCTTCGCCGCGTGTGCCGCGACGGACGTCTCGCCCTTCAGCCCGCTGCTCGCGACGAAACGGGTGGCCTCCGCGTGGTTCGCGGGCCTCCTCGACGCGCAGGCGGGCGACGCCGCGGCCGCCGCCGCCGCGTGGCGCGAGGGGCTCG
>JAHCAK010000060.1 GCA_019634955.1 Burkholderiales bacterium | reverse complement strand
CGGGATGGCTCGTGCGCGAGAGCACCACGGCGACGCGCGACAGGGCGGGGGCGGGCTTCATCGTATAATTCTGCCTCACGCCACTTCCCGGCGCCGCGGCCGAGCAGGCCGCCCGCCCCGCTCTTTCCCATGCACCCGATGCTCAACACGGCCGTGAAGGCCGCGCGCAAGGCCGGCTCGATCATCACCCGCGCCTCCTTCGACCTCGACCGCCTCACCGTCCGCCGCAAGGCGCACAACGACTTCGTCTCCGAGGTCGACCACGCCGCCGAGGAAGCCATTATCCGCACGCTGCGCGAGGCCTATCCCGCGCACGCCTTCCACGGCGAGGAGAGCGGCCGCTCGGAGAAGGCGGCCGACGCCGAGCACGTGTGGATCATCGACCCGCTGGACGGCACCACCAACTTCCTGCACGGCTTCCCGCAGTACTGCGTGTCCATCGCGCTCAGGCACAAGGGCGTGCTGCAGCAGGCGGTGATCTTCGACCCCAACCGCAACGAGCTCTTCACCGCGACCCGGGGCGCGGGCGCGTTCCTGAACGACCGGCGCATCCGCGTGAGCGCCACGGACAAGCTCGAGGACGCGCTCATCGGCACGGGCTTCCCGTTCCGCGAGTTCGCGCACTTCGACGAGTACCTGCGCATGTTCGGCGAGGTGACCCGGCGCTGCGCCGGCGTGCGCCGCCCGGGCTCGGCGGCGCTGGACCTCGCGTGGGTCGCGGCGGGGCGCACCGACGGCTTCTGGGAGATGGGCCTGTCGCCGTGGGACATGGCCGCCGGCGCGCTGCTGGTGCGCGAGGCCGGCGGCATGGTCGGCGACTTCGAGGGCGCGGACGGCTTCCTCGACAGCGGGCGCATCGCCGCCGCCAACCCGAAGGTCTTCGCCCCGCTCCTGCAGGCGATCTCGCACCGCGGCTAGCCATGCCGAAGGCGCTCATCGTCTTCGCCACCGAGGACGGGCAGACCGCGAAGGTCGCCTCCCGCCTCGCCGAGGCGATCGCCGCGGCCGGCGTGGAGGTCGCGCTTCGCGATTGCGCCCGGGGAGACGCGGGCGCGCACCTCGCGACCTACGATGGCGTCGTCATCGGCTCGGGCATCCACTTCGGCCGCGCCGCCAAGCCTCTCCTCGCGCTCGTGAAGGACCACCGAGCCGTGCTCGCGACGCGGCACACCGCTTTCTTCAGCGTGTCGCTTTCCGCGGGCGGCCCCAACCGGGATCCCGACGCCGCGAAACGGCACCTCGCGAAGTTCAGCGAGGAGACGGGGCTCCAGCCCGACCTTTCCGCGAGCTTCGCCGGCGCCATCCGCCACTCGCGCTACGGTTTCCTGCGCACGCTCCTCGCCCACTTCTCGCTTCGCAAGACCGGGCTGCCCGAGCCCGGCGACCACGAGTACACGGACTGGAAGGCGGTTGGCGCGTTCGCCGAGGCCTTCGCGAAGCGCCTGGCCTCGCCGAAGCGCTAGCCCGGCTCAGCCGGCCGTCGCGCGCTGCAGCACCGCCCCCGCCGCCATCGCGGCGCCGAAGGCGAGCTCGAGCTTCACCGTGCGGAAGAGCAGCAGGTTGAAAGCCGGCCCCGGGGGCATGTTCAGGAAGTCCGCCTGCAGGCGCCGCGCCACGGGCAGCAGCGCCAGCGGCGCGGCGAGCCACGGGCGGGACTCGATCACGGCCATCGCGGCGGCGAGCGGGAAGGGCAGCCAGAGCGCGGCGGCGAAGAGCCGCTCCGATGCCGCCTTTCCGAAACTCGCCGCGAAGGTGCGGCGGCCGGTGCGCCGGTCGTGCTCGGCGTCGCGGTGGTTGTTCACGACGAGGACCGCGGCCGCGTGCGAGCCGACCGCGGCCGCCGCGAGCCACGCCGCCGCCCCGGGCGCGCCCGCGTGCAGGTAGTAGGTGCCGAGCACGGCGACCAGCCCGAAGAAGACGAACACCGCGAGTTCCCCGAAGGGCGTGTACGCGATGGGGCGCGGCCCGCCCATGTAGGCGAGCGCCGCCACGACGGAGGCGAAGCCGATCACGGCGACCAGGGGCCCGGCATGCAGGGCGAGGGGCGCGCCCACCGCAACGGTGCCGGCGATGGCGAGCGCGATGGCGCCCCGCACCCTTCCCGGCGTGAGCCAGCCGCGCGCGGTGGCTCGCGGCAGCCCGACGCGCTTGCCCGTCTCCAGGCCCCGCGCCGTGTAGCCGACGTCGTTCTGCAGGTTGCTGATCACCTGCACCAGGATCGCGGCGAGGAAGGCGAGGCCCGCGACCCACGGCAGGATGGGCGCGCCGTGCATCCAGGCGAGGACGGTGGCCACGCCGACGGGAACGGCGGCGATCCACAGCGTCTTCGGCCGGATGGCGATGGCCCAGGCGCGGAGCGACCCGGGGGCGATGTCGTCGTGGGTGGCGGTGCCGCCGGCTGCCATCGGGGAGTGGGGGGGGTTCGCGGGGACGCGGGCGATTATACGGCCCGCCGGGCGCCTCAGAGGAACTGCGCGGCCACGTTCACGCTGGAGCGCCGGCCCACGTCCTGCCAGTGCGCCGCGAGCCAGGCGCGCGCCGTCTCCCGCCCGCGCTCGCGCAGGTCCTCCAGGAACGCCGCGCTCACGTCGAACTTGCTCGCCACCGACAGGTCGCGCAGCGCCTCGTCGGCGCGGATCGAGTGCATGAGGACGTCCTTCAGCTTGCCGCGGTACTCGTCCTTGATCCACCCCCGGTCGAGGAGCTTCTTCACGAAGGCCACGGCGCGCAGCTCCTTGATGAGCGAGGCGTTGAAGGTGATCTCGTGCATGCGGCTCTCGATCTCCTGCGGGGTGCGCGGGGTGCCCGGCCGCTCGATGGGGTTGATGTGCACGATGATGATGTCGCGCGTCCGGGTGCCGTACATGAGCGGGTAGAGGACGGGGTTGCCCATGAAGCCGCCGTCCCAGTACGGATCGCCGTCGATCACCACCGCCTGCGAGAGCGTCGGCAGGCACGAGGAGGCGAGGATGACGTCGACCGTCACCTCGCTCGTCTCGAAGACGCGGCCCTTGCCGGTGCGCACGTTGGTCGCGGAGACGAAGAGCTTCGTGCCGCTGCTGCGGCGAAGCCGGCCGAAGTCCACGTGCCGCTCCAGCGCGTCGCGCAGCGGGTTCCAGTCGAGCGGGTTCCACTGGTAGGGCGAGAGCAGGCGCGTGACGGCCTTGAAGCCCTCCAGGGCCATGGGGCTCTCCCTCGGCCAGCCGGGCACGAGGCCCTCCACGGGCAGGTGCGCGGCCGGGTTGAAGAAGGCCCCCATGCCCGCCACCCCTCGCCAGAAGTCGTCGAGCTTGCGCCGCGCGCCCTCCCGGCCGCCAACGAGCAGGCCGTAGGCGCAAAGGACGGCGTTCACCGAGCCGGCGCTCGTGCCGCAGATGCCTTCGAAATCCAGCCGCCCGTCCTCGAGGAAGCCATCGAGAATGCCCCAGGCGTAGGCGCCGTGGCTGCCGCCGCCCTGCAAGGCGAGGCCCACCGGCCTCGGCCGCACGGTCCTTCCTCGGGTGGGGGGCATCGCCTTCCTGTGGCGCGGACGCGGAATTTGCGGACTTCTTGATGATACCCGACACCCCCGCCGGCAGATGGGCCATGCTCGGGGCATCGGGCCGGCGCCGCGGCGCCTTCGCCCGTGCCCCTTTCGTCCCACGCCCCCCGCCACCATGGAATACATCGAGAACCTCACCTTCGACGAGATCGAGGTCGGCCAGACGGCCACCCTCGTGCGCACGCTCCGCCACGAGGACATCCAGATGTTCGCGGTCCTCTCCGGCGACCTCAACCCGACCCACGTCGACCCCGCGTACGCGAAGTCGGCGGGGTTCCGCGACGTGGTCGGCCACGGCATGTGGGGCGGCATCCTCGTCTCCAACGTGCTGGGCACCGAGTTCCCCGGCCCGGGCACCGTGTACGTGAGCCAGACCTTCAGCTTCGAGCGCCCCGTGCGCGTGGGCGACACGCTCACCGTCACCGTCACCTGCCGGCGCAAGTTCGAGCACAACCGCCACATCGTCTTCGACTGCCGCGCCTCCAACCAGCTGGGCGAGGTGGCGCTCGCCGGCGTGGCCGAGGTGCTCGCGCCCGCGGAGAAGATCCGCCTGCCGAAGGTGCAGTTGCCGGAGCTCGCCCTGCGCGAGACCAAGGCGGCGCGCTTCGAGCACCTGATCCGCATCACCGAGGGCCTGCCGGCGATCCCCATGGCGGTGGTGCACCCGTGCGACCGGGAGTCGCTGCGCGGTGCCGTCCTCGCGCGCGACCGCGACATCATCATCCCGACGCTGGTGGGCCCGGAGGCGCGCATCCGCGCCGTCGCCGAGGAGGCGGGGCTGGATCTCGCCGGCATCCCGGTCGTCGACACGCCGCACAGCCACGCCGCGGCGGAGGTCGCCGTGGCGCTCGCCCGCGAGGGCAAGGTGGCGGCGCTCATGAAGGGGTCGCTGCACACCGACGAGCTGATGGGCGAGGTGGTCGCCTCCGCCACGGGCCTGCGGACCGACCGGCGCATCAGCCACGTGTTCCTCATGGACGTGCGCACCTATCCGCGGCTGCTCTTCATCACCGACGCGGCCGTGAACATCGTGCCGGACCTCGCGACGAAGGCCGACATCGCCCAGAACGCGATCGACCTCGCGCACACCCTCGGCATCGCCGAGCCCAAGGTGGCGATCCTCGCCGCGGTGGAGACGGTCACGCCCAAGATGCAGGCCACGGTGGACGCAGCCTGCCTGTGCAAGATGGCCGACCGTGGCCAGATCCGCGGCGGCCTGCTCGACGGCCCGCTCGCGTTCGACAACGCGGTCTCCGTCGCCGCGGCGCGCACGAAGGGCATCCGCTCCGTCGTGGCCGGCCAGGCCGACATCCTGCTGGTGCCCGACATCGAGGCGGGCAACATGCTCGCCAAGCAGCTCGAGCACCTGGCCGAGGCCGTGTCCGCCGGCATCGTGCTGGGCGCGCGCGTGCCCATCGTCCTCACCAGCCGCGCCGACTCCGCCGAGACGCGCACGGCCTCCACCGCCGTCGCCGCCGTGATGGCGTGCCGCAAGGCCGCGAAGGCCCCATGAACGAAGCCATCCTCACGGTCAACGCCGGCTCGTCGTCGATCAAGTTCGCGGTGTTCCGCCGCGGCCCGCCCGTCCCGCAGGCGCCCGAGATCGCCGGCCAGATCGACGGCATCGGCGCGCGCCCCCACCTCAAGGTGCGGGACGCCTCCGGCGCGATCCTCGAGGACGGCGACCTGCCGCCCGCCGGGGACGCGCCCCATCGCGCCGCGCTGGGCCTGCTCCTCGACTGGATGCGCGGGCGGGAATCGGGGTGGCGCGTGGCCGCCGTCGGGCACCGCGTCGTCCACGGCGGCGCCCGCTACTCGCAGCCGGTGCGCGTCGACGAGAGGACGATCGAGGCGCTCAGGACCTTCTGCCCGCTCGCGCCGCTGCACCAGCCGCACAACCTCGCGGGCATCGAGGCCATGACCGCCGCGCTCAAGGGCGTGCCGCAGGTCGCCTGCTTCGACACGGCGTTCCACCGCACGCAGCCGCCGGTGGCGCAGCTTTTCGCGCTGCCGCGGCGCATCACGGCCGAGGGCGTGCGCCGCTACGGCTTCCACGGCCTGTCGTACGAGTACATCGCCGACGTGCTGCCGCGGCACCTCGGCGAGCGGGCCGATGGCAAGGTGGTCGTGGCGCACCTGGGCAACGGCTCCTCGCTGTGCGCCATGGAGGGCCGCCGCAGCCGCGCGACCTCGATGGGCTTCTCCGCCGTCGAGGGCCTGATGATGGGCACGCGCACCGGCAGCCTCGACCCCGGGGTGATCCTCTACCTCATGCAGAACCACGGCCTGGACGCGAAGGCGCTCGAGCGGCTGCTCTACAAGGAGTCCGGGCTGCTGGGCGTCTCCGGCATCTCGCAGGACATGCGCGAGCTGCTGGCGAGCGGGGAGCCCGAGGCCCGCGAGGCGGTCGACCTCTACTGCCACCGCCTCGTGCGCGAGACGGGCGCGATGGCGGCCGCGCTGGGCGGCCTGGACGCCTTCGTCTTCACCGCGGGCATCGGCGAGCACGCGGCGGCCGTCCGCGAGCGCGCCTGCACGGCGCTCGCGTGGCTGGGCATCGACTTCGACGGCGAGGCCAACGCGGCCGGGCGCACGGTGATCACGCGCCCGGGAAGCCGCGTGACGGTGCTCGTCCTGCCGACCAACGAGGAGTGGATGATCGCGCGCCACACGGCGCGCCTCGTCGACGCCTGACCCGCCCTTCCCCACCCACCTTGCCGAGGGAGCGAACCATGAAACGCGCAGCCAGCGCCGAAACCCGCCCGGTCACGGCCCGGGACCTGCTGGGAGCCTCGGGGCTCGACGCCGTCCTCGACCCCGCCGGGGCCGTCGGCCGCTTCGGCGCCGGCGCGCGCTCGCTGGGGGACTACGCCGACGACGTGGCCTCGACCGCGCGCATCAACGCGACGGCCCTGCAGGAGAAGCTCGCCGCCCTCGGGCGCAGCCAGGCCGACGCGGCCGAGACGGCGCGATCGACGCTCGCCGCCCTCGGGCCCGAGGACGCCGCGAGCTACTGGCTCGACGCCTGGCAGCGCGGGGCGATCTTCCTCGACATCCTGCGCCAGCGCGGCAACACGTTCGTGGCGCACGAGGCCGAGGGCTGCCCGCCGGTGCTCGTCTACGACTACGACGTGGTCATCGACGGCATGAAGCTCGCCCGCCCGGTGAACTACTCGCTCGTGGCGATCCACCCGCCGCAGGGCGTGAAGGTGCGGCAGGACGGTCGCCCGTACATCATCGTCGACCCGCGCGCCGGGCACGGCTCCGGCATCGGCGGGTTCAAGGACGAGAGCGAGGTCGGCGTCGCCCTGCACGCCGGGCACCCGGTCTACTTCTGCATCTTCAGCACGCATCCGGCCCCCGGCCAGACGCTCGCCGACGTGACGCGGGCGGAAGCCGACTTCGTCCGCGAGGTCCGTCGCCGCCATCCGCGCAGCCCGAAGCCCGTGATCGTCGGCAATTGCCAGGGCGGGTGGGCCGCGATGGTGCTCGCGGCCTCCAACCCCGACCTCGCCGGCCCGGTCGTCGTGAACGGCGCGCCCCTCTCCTACTGGGCCGGCACGCGCGGCAGGAACCCGATGCGCTACGTGGGCGGCATGGTGGGCGGCGTGACCCCGGCGCTCCTCATGGCCGACCTCGGCAACGGCCAGTTCGACGGCGCGAACCTCGTGCTCAACTTCGAGAACCTCAACCCCGGCAACAGCCTGTGGGAGAAGTACTACGACGTCTTCGCCGACGTCGAGGGCCAGGCCCGGCGCTACCTCGAGTTCGAGCGCTGGTGGTCCGGCTTCTACTTCATGAACGAGGCCGAGATCCGCTGGATCGTCGAGAATCTGTTCGTGGGCAACCGGCTCGGCCGCGGCGGCGCGCAGCTCGACCCGCGCCTGCACATCGACCTGCGCAACATCCGCGCGCCCATCATCGTGTTCGCCTCCCACGGCGACAACATCACGCCGCCGCCGCAGGCGCTCAACTGGATCCCCGACCTCTACGCGAGCGTGCAGGAGATCAAGGCGCGCGGGCAGCGCATCGTCTACACGATCCACGACAAGGTCGGCCACCTGGGCATCTTCGTGTCCTCGTCGATCGCGCAGAGGGAGCACCGGGAGATCGTCTCGACGCTCAAGGCCATCGAGGCGATGGCCCCGGGGCTCTACGAGATGAAGATCGAGGACGTGCTGGGCGAGGGGCTCGCGGCGCGCTACGAGATCTCCTTCCACGAGCGCACGATCGCCGACATCCTCGCGCTGGACGACGAGCGAGGCGACGAGCGGCCGTTCGCCGCGGTGTCGCGGTTCTCGCGGCTCGCCGCCGAGGCCTACGAGCTCACGCTGCGCCCGTTCGTGCGCGCGATGTCCTCCGAGGCCACCGCCCGCGTGCTCGCCGACGCGCAGCCGCTGCGGCTGCAGCGCACGCTGCTGAGCGACCGCAACCCGCTGCTCGGCGCCGTGCCCGCCCTGGCGGACCTGGCCCGCGCCAACCGCGTGCGCGGCGGCAAGGAGAACCCGCTCTACCGGCTGGAGAAGGCGAACGCCGCGCTCTTCACGCAGTGGCTCGACTTCGGCCGCGACCTGCGCGACGCGGCCACCGAGATGGCCTTCTTCGCCGCCTGGTCCTCGCCGTGGATGCGCGAGCTGGCGCAGTCCGAGCCCTGCCGGACGAGCGAGGTCGCCGGCACCGACCTGCGCGCCCTGAACGAGGTGAGCCTCGCGCTCGACGCCGTCGGCCGCGGCGGCTACGCC
This sequence comes from Burkholderiales bacterium, assembly GCA_019634955.1. GTDB lineage: Bacteria > Pseudomonadota > Gammaproteobacteria > Burkholderiales > Usitatibacteraceae > FEB-7. Next base: position 7,645 of record JAHCAK010000060.1, on the reverse strand, counting down.
GTGGCGGTGATCCGGATGCTCATCCTGCTCGCGCACGCGCGGAAGTCCGTGCGGCGCGACCGGCTCGAGCGGTCCAACGCGCTGCTCTCCACCCGCGAGCCCTTCGCCGCGCTCGGCGCCACGACGCGCGCGCGCATCATCCACGAGCAGGGCCTCATCGTGGAGTTCGAGCCGGGGCTCGCGCTCGCGACGCTGCCGCAGCTGGTGCCCGCGATGGCGGACCGCCGGCGCGCCCTCGCCGACTGCGAGTTCGTCCTCGGCTCTCCCGGGGAGATGAGCGAGGAGACGAGCGAGATGCTCGCGCGCATCCGCACGGCGCTCGGGGTCGCCGCGGCGCCGAAGGCCGCGCGCCGCCGCGCTCCGAAGCGCCGCCGCGCCGCCGCGCGGGCCTGAGGAGAGGTGCCGAGCCGGGCATCGCCGGGAGGATTGCGCCGTCGCCGGGCGTGGAGTATGATTTTTTCATACTCACCGGGAACGCCATGCCATGAGCCACGCCGTCAAGAAGACCATCTCGCTGCCCGCCGACCTCGCGCAGCAGGCCGAGGCGCTCGCGCAGGCCGAGGGAAAGTCGCTGAGCGGCGTGATCCAGGATGCGCTGCGGCAGGCGGGCATCGAACGCCGCCTGCAGGAGTTGCGCGGCATCCAGGCCTTCTGGAGCCAGCAGGCCCGCGCCCGGGGAATCCTCACGGAGAAGGATCTCGCGCGCTACCTGCGCGACTGATCCGCGCGCCGTGGCGATACGGGCCGGTCCCGCATGCGAGTCGTCTTCGACACCAATGTCCTGGTTGCCGCGCTCGTGTTCCCCGGCGGGCAGGGGGACGCGGCGCTCCGGCGCGTCGTGGAGGGAAGGGACCAATTGGTGCTCTCCCGGGCCATCCTGGGCGAGCTGCTGGAGGTGCTCGGCCGGAAGTTCGCCCGCGACGCGGAGGAACTCGCCCACGTCGCCGTGTTCGTCTCCGACCTGGCGACAGTCGTTGCCCCGAAGCGCCGGTTGCGCGTCGTGAAGGATGATCCCGACAACCGGATCCTCGAATGCGCCCTGGCGGGAAAGGCCCAGGCGATCGTCACCGGAGACAAGGGCCTCCTCGCGCTCGAGTCGTTCGAAGGCATTCCCTTGATGACGCTGGCGTCGTACCTGGGCAGGCCATGACGGAACGAACTCCGGCCCGGAACCCGGCTCCGGCGCCCGCCAAGGCGACTGCGCACACGCCCATGATGCAGCAGTACCTCGCCCTGAAGGCGGGGTACCCCGACATGCTGCTCTTCTACCGCATGGGCGACTTCTACGAACTCTTCCACGCCGACGCGGAGAAGGCGGCGAAGCTCCTCGACATCACGCTCACCACGCGCGGCGCCTCCGCCGGGCAGCCCATCCGCATGGCGGGCGTGCCCTTCCACTCGGTCGAGCAGTACCTCGCGAAGCTGGTGCGGCTGGGCGAGTCCGTGGCCATCTGCGAGCAGGTGGGCGACCCGGCGCTCGCCAAGGGGCCGGTGGAGCGCAAGGTCGTGCGCGTCGTGACGCCGGGCACGCTCACCGACTCGGCGCTGCTGCCCGCCACGCGCGAGAGCCTGCTGGTCGCGGCCTGCGTCGCCGGCGGCACGGCCGGCCTCGCCTGGCTCTCGCTCGCGAGCGGCCGCCTGCGCGTGGCCGAGGTCCCCGCGGCGGCGCTGGAAGGCGAGCTCGAGCGCCTGCAGCCCGCCGAGCTGCTCGTGCCCGACGACTTCGATTCACCCCCCGCGCGTGCGGGCGTTCCCGTGAAGCGGATCGAGTCGTGGCAGTTCGACCCGTCCACGGCCGGCCGCGAGCTCGCCCGCCAGTTCGGCACCACGGACCTCTCCGGCTACGGCGTGGACGGCCTCGCGCCGGCGTTGGGCGCGGCGGGCGCGCTCATCGCCTACGCGCGCCACACGCAGCAGTCGGCCCTGCCGCACGTGACGGGGCTCGCCGTCGAGCGCGAGAGCGAGTTCGTGCAGATGGACGCGCACACGCGCCGCAACCTCGAGATCACCGAGACGCTCTCGGGCGCGCCCGCGCCCACCCTCGCCTCGCTGCTGGACCGGTGCGCCACCTCGATGGGAAGCCGCCGGCTGCGGCACTGGCTGCACCACCCGCTTCGCGACGCGGCCGCCGTCTCGCGGCGCCACGACGCGGTGGAGGCGCTCCTCGCGGCCGGCTCGCCCGTGCGCCACGCGGCCGTGCTGCAGGCGCTCTCGGGGTGGGCCGACGTCGAGCGCATCGCCGCCCGCGTGGCGCTGGGCACCGCGCGGCCGCGCGACCTCTCGGGGTTGCGCGACACGCTCGCCACGCTCCCCGCACTGCACGCGCTCCTCTCCTCGGCACCGGCGGGCACTCTCGACGGGCTCGCCGCGCCGCTTGCGCCGGCCGACGACCTGCACGCCGACCTCGACGCGACGCTTCGCGAGGAGCCGGCGGCCGTGGTGCGCGAGGGCGGCGTGATCCGCGACGGCTGCGACCGCGAGCTGGACGAGCTTCGCGCCATCCAGTCCGATTGCGGCTCCTTCCTCCTCGAGATGGAGAAGCGCGAGCGCAGCCGCACCGGCATCGCCAACCTGCGCGTGGAGTTCAACAAGGTCCACGGCTTCTTCATCGAGGTGACGCAGGGCCAGCTCGACCGGGTCCCCGCCGACTACCGGCGGCGGCAGACGATGAAGAACGCCGAGCGCTTCATCACGCCGGAGCTCAAGGCCTTCGAGGACAAGGCGCTCGCCGCGGGCGAGCGGGCCCTCGCGCGCGAGAAGGAGCTCTACGAGGCGCTGCTCGCCCGCCTGCAGTCGCGGCTCGCGAGGCTGCAGGAGATCGCCGACGCCGCGGCCGAGCTCGACGCGCTCGCGGCGCTCGCCGCCTCGGCCGAGGCGCTGCGGCTCGCGCGGCCCGAGTTCACGGGCGAGGACACGATCGAGATCGCCGGCGGCCGCCACCTCGTGGTGGAGAGCCAGGTGGACGACTTCATCCCCAACGACGCGAGCCTCTCCCGCTCGCGGCAGCTGCTGCTCATCACCGGCCCCAACATGGGCGGCAAGTCCACCTACATGCGCCAGGTGGCGCAGGTCGCGCTCCTCGCCTGCTGCGGGTCCTTCGTGCCCGCGGCGCGCGCGACGCTGGGCCCGCTCGACCGCATCTTCACGCGCATCGGCGCCTCCGACGACCTCGCCGGCGGGCGCTCGACCTTCATGGTCGAGATGACGGAGGCCGCGGCCATCCTCAACAACGCCACGCCCCGCAGCCTCGTCCTCGTGGACGAGATCGGGCGCGGCACCTCGACGTTCGACGGCCTCGCCCTCGCGTACGCGATCGCGCGCCACCTCGCGGAGAAGGTGCGCTGCTACGCCCTCTTCGCCACGCACTACTTCGAGCTCACGGCGCTCGCGGCCGAGCTGCCCAACGTCGCCAACGTCCACCTCGACGCCGTGGAGCACAAGGACCGCATCGTGTTCCTTCACCGCCTCGAGCCCGGCCCCGCCGACAAGTCCTACGGCATCCACGTCGCCCACCTCGCCGGCATCCCGAAGGAAGTGGTGCGCGCGGCGAGGAAGCACCTCGCGGAGCTGGAGACGCACCTGCGGCCCGCGGGGGCGCAGCCCGACCTCTTCGCCGCGCCCGCCGGCCCCGCGCCCGCCGGGCCCCACCCCGTCGTGGAGGAGCTGGCCGCGCTCGACCCGGACGCGATGACGCCGCGCGAGGCGCACGAGGCGCTCTACCGCCTCAGGTCGCGCCTCGACTAGCGATGCGCCGCCTCCTCGCCCTCCTCGCCGCGGCCCTCGCGGCCGCCGGCTGCGCCACGCGCCCGCCCCATCCGGAGGCGTTCTCCTTCGCGGTGATCGGGGACGCACCCTACAACGCCCGCGAGGAACTCGAGTTCGACGCGATGCTGGGGCGCCTCGGCGCGGAGCCGCTCGCCTTCGTCGTGCACGTGGGCGACTTCAAGGCCGGCGGCGGCGCGCCCTGCACCGACGCGCTCTACGCGGAACGCAAGGCGCGCCTGGACGCCTCGCGCCACGCCCTCGTGCTCACGCCCGGGGACAACGACTGGACGGACTGCCGGCGCGAGTCCAACGGCGCGATGGACCCGCAGGAGCGGCTCGCGCGGCTGCGCGAGGTGTTCTTCGCCGACGGCTGGTCGCTGGGGCGCGCGCGCCTGCCGCTGGCTCGGCAGGAGGCGTGCGCCGAGCGCGAGGGCACCGCGTGCGCCTGCCCGGGGCTGCCGGAGAACCGCCTCTGGACGAAGAACCGCGTGGTCTTCGCCACGATCCACGTCGTGGGCGGCAACGACAACCGCGGCTTCGATGCCGCGGCCGACGCGGAGCAGCGATGCCGCGCGGCCGCCAACCGCGCCTGGCTCGCCGACGCGATCCGCCTGGCCGAATCGGCGGGGATGCGCGGCCTGGTCGTGGTCACGCAGGCGAACCCCTGGGAAGCGAGCCGGGACAAGGTGTACGACGGATTGCTGGCGCAGCTCGCGGCCGGCGCACGAAGGCTCGCGAAGCCGCTGCTCCTCGTGCACGGGCACACGCATACCTACCGCTTCGACCGCCCGTTGCGCGACGCGCAGGGCGCGGTGGTGGGGAACGCGCGGCGCCTCGAGAGCTTCGGAAGCCCCGTGGTGGGCTGGGTGCGCGTCACCGTGGACCCGGCGGACGATTCGCTCTTCCGCGTTGAGCCGCACCCGGGAGAAGCGGCAGGCGGCTAGCCTTCCTCGCCTTCCGGCGCGTGCTCGCCGTGGGCGTGGCCGTGGCGCAGTTCCTCCTCCGTGGCTTCGCGCACCTCGCGCACCGTGCACCGGAACCACACGCGCTCGCCCGCGAGCGGGTGGTTGCCGTCGACCACCACCTGCTCGTCCGCGATGCCCGTCACCGTGTAGATGCGCGCGTCGTCGCCCGACGCCTCGTCGCCGGGGACGCCCTCGAAGCGCATGCCGACCTGCAGCACCTCCGGAAAGGCGTCGCGGGGCTCCACGCGAAGCAGCGCCGGGTCGTAGTCGCCGAAGGCGTCCTCGGGCTCGAGCGACAGGGCGAGCTCGTGGCCGGGGCCGTGCCCCGCGAGCGCCGCCTCCACCTTGGGGAAGATGCCGCCGTAGCCGCCGTGGAGGTACGCGACCGTGGCGCCGGGCTCGTCCAGCAGCTCGCCGTCCGCGTCGCGCAGCTCGTAGGCGATGGTGACGACGGTGCCGGCGTCAACGCGCGCGGCCATTGAGCCCCTTCACCTTCTTCAGGACCTCGTCGGCGTGGTCGTGGGGATCGACGTCGCGCAGGATGTGCCGCAGGATCCCCTTCTTGTCGATGATGAAGGTCGAGCGCGACACGGACTCGCGGCTCCGGCCGTCGACCACCTTCGTCTCGAGCACGTCGTACTTGCGGCTCACCACGCTCTCGGTGTCGGAGAGCAGCTGCACCGAGAGCCCCTGCTCGTCGCGGAAGGCCGCGTGCGAGAGCACGTCGTCGCGGGAGATGCCGAACACGACCGTGTCGAGCTTCGCGAATTCCTGCTCGCGGTCGCTGAAGTCGATCGACTGGATCGTGCAGCCCGGCGAGCCGTCGCGCGGGTAGAAGTAGAGGACGACGTTCTTCTTCCCGCGGTAGCTGGAGAGATGCATCATCTCCATGCTCGCGTCGGGAAGGGAAAATGACGGGGCCGGGTGTCCAACCTGTAACATGGGCGTCCTCGAGACTCGAATCGATTCTAGCGGATTTTCATGGCACGCAAGGACAGGCCGCGGGCCGGGGCCGCCGGTGCGGCGCGCTTCCCCGGGCCGATGGACACGGCAACCTTCCTGCGGCGGCACTGGCAGAAGCGGCCGCTCCTCGTGCGCGGCGCGTTCCCGGCTTTCGAGGACCCGCTCGCGCCCGGCGAAGTGCTCGCCCTCGCCGCATCGCCCGACGCGGAGTCCCGCATCGTTCGTCGCGACGGCCCGCACTGGTCGGTCGAGCACGGGCCCTTCGCGCGCTCGCGCCTCGCGCGCCGCCCGCGCCGCGACTGGACCGTGCTCGTGCAGGACACGAACCACTTCAGCGCGAGCGCAGCCGCCCTCCTCGCGCGCTTCGCGTTCGTCCCGCACGCGCGCGTGGACGACCTGATGGTGAGCTACGCCGTGCCCGGCGGCACGGTGGGCCCGCACGTCGACTCCTACGACGTCTTCCTCATCCAGGGCCGGGGGCGGCGGCGCTGGCAGGTCTCCCGGAGCCGCGACCTCGCCTTCGTGCCGGGGCTGGACCTCAGGATCCTCGCGCGCTTCGAGCCGGAGGAGGAGTGGGTGCTGGAGGCGGGCGACATGCTCTACCTGCCCCCGGAAGTCGCCCACTACGGCATCGCGGAGACCGAGTGCCTCACCTGGTCGGTGGGATTCCGCGCGCCCTCGGACCAGGAGCTCGCCGCGGGCTTTCTCGACTACCTCGGGGAGCGGCTCGCGCTTGCGGGCCGCTACGCGGACCCGGGGCTCGCGCCGGCGCGATCGCCCGGGCGCATTCCCGACGCGCTCGTCGCCCATGTCGCGCGCACGCTGTCGCAAGTGCGGGCCCGCCCCGGCGACGCGCTCGACTTCGCGGGCCGCTTCCTCACGGAGCCCAAGGCGCACGTGTACTTCAACCTGCCGCCACGGCCGCTTTCGCCCGCGCGCTTCTGCGCCGCGGCGCGGCGCCGCGGCATCCGGCTCGACGCGCGCGCGCGCCTGCTGCACGCGCGGGGGCGCTTCTTCCTCAACGGCGAGCCCGTCGAGGCTGCGCGCGGCTGCGCGCCGTGGTTGCGCCGCCTCGCGGACTCGCGCACCCTTGCGTCCATCGCGGGCGCGCCCGCGGCCCTCGCGGACCTCGCGCACCGCTGGTACCGTGAAGGCGTCCTGCACCTCGGCGAGGAGACGAAAGCATGAGCACGCCCGGCAGCCCGGAACCCAAGGCCTCGTACCGGCAGATCGAGGGCCTCGCGCAATCGCGCGAGGCGATCGACGCGGTCATCGCGGCGGCGGCGAAGTCGATCTGCATCTTCGACCACAACCTCGAGCAGCGCGGGTACGGCGACCCGGCGCGCATCGAGCGGCTGCGCCACTTCCTCCTGGCCGGGAGAGCGCACCGGCTGCGCATCGCGCTGCACGAGCCCGAGCACCTCGAGCGCCACGAGCCGCGCCTCATCGCGCTGCTTCGGCAGCTGCCGGGCTCGATCGCCATCCACCGCACGATCGGGCAGGCGCGCAACGCCATGGACCCGTTCGTGCTGGCCGACGACCACAGCGTGTGGCACCTGCAGCACCTGGGGCAACCCCGCGCGGTTGTTGCGCTGCACTCGCCGGCGGATGCGACCCCCCTTCTCGACCGCTTCGAGGAGATCTGGGCGCTGTCCGAGCCGGCGGTCGCCTCCTCGACGCTCGGCCTTTGAATCGACAGGGTTATTTCCCGCGCCGGCTGGCATCGGCGCGGGCGGGATGCTATGATCTCGCGTTGCCTCGGGCACCGGCACCGCGCGTGATGCGGTGCAGCATCCGCCGGGACCCGCGGCCACGCCAACTCCATCAAAACCTGTCCCGAAGGATCCCCCAAAAATGAAGCTGTCCTATCTCCTCGCCACCCTCCTCGCCGCCGGCGTCGTCGCTTGCGGCAAGACCGAAGCCCCCGCTCCCGCCCCGGCCCCCGCGCCGAA
>JAHCAK010000006.1 GCA_019634955.1 Burkholderiales bacterium | reverse complement strand
CGCTCAACAGCCTCGTGGGCGCTCCCGGGGCCACGCCGTCGAACTCGGGCTCGCGGTCCATCCTGCGCTCCAACTCCTCGAACTTCGGCATCCGCGGGACGCGCAAGCTCACCGCCGACCTGAGCGCGGTCTTCCAGCTCGAATCGGCCATCGGCGCCGACGGGGCCTCGAGCACGCTCTCCGGCCGGGATACGTTCCTGGGACTTGCGGGCCGCTTCGGCACCCTTCTCTACGGCGGCAACCTCGACAGCCCCTACAAGCGCGGCGTGCAGGGCAAGGACCCGTTCTTCGCCACGGGCATCGCCACGCAGAAGGGGATCCTCGGCAGCCCCGGCTTCAACGTGACCAGCGTGAACGCGGTGGCCGGGTCCACCGTCGGCGGCAACGCGGCCGGCGCGCAGCAGCAGAACGCGGGATTCGACGCGCGGCTCAACAACGCGGTCGTGTACCGCAGCCCGAAGCTCGCCGACTTCTCGGGGGAGATCGCCTGGGGCATGAACGAGCAGAAGTCCGCGAGCGGGATCACGCCCTCGGTCGTGTCCGCGCTCCTGCTCTACGAGAAGGGTCCGTGGTTCGCGAGCTACGCGTACGAGGAGCGCGAGGACGTGTTCGGCCTCAACTCGCTCCTCACGCTCGTGCCCGGCACGGGGTCGACCGGCGCCCTGTTCTCCCCGCCCGCGGGCGCATCGTCGAAGGACAGCGCCAACAAGGTGGGGCTGGGATATCGCTTCCGGTCGAGCACCGATTTCCTGCTGGTGTGGGAGAACCTCAAGTACACGACGAGCACCGGCACGGTGCGGGAGTTCGAGCGCGACGCGTGGGTGGCCTCGGTCAGACACGGCATGGGCCGGCATCACGCGATCGCGAGCTACGGCAAGGCCGACGCCGGCAGCTGCAGCCTCGCGACGGGCGCCGCCTGCTCGACGGCCGGCCTCGGGGCGGAGCAGTGGGCCGTGGGCTACGTCTTCGACCTGGATGCCAACACCTGGCTCTACGCGTTCTGGTCGCAGATCCGGAACGAGGAGTCGGCCGCCTACAACTTCGGGGTATCGGGCGCGCCTGCGGCGGGCGTGGGCGCCGATCCGAAGGGGATCGCGCTGGGCATCCGTTACCGCTTCTGATTCAGTCCGCCCGCCATGCGTCGGCGGGGAAGCTTGAGGCCATCGGGAGCCGCCCGTCCGACCTCTTCCCGGATGGAGGATCGGTTTGGGGCTCCCGATTCTTTTGGCCTCGGCCGGGGCGGCTTCCGCTGGAGCCTTCCCCGAGGCCGGAAGCGAAGGAGAATCAGCCCGGTCTCATTCAAATGGCCTGCGCGCCCGGTACAGCGAGAGCGCGCCGAAGACGGTCGGCAAGGTGAGGCGGGAGGCGACGCCCTCGAGTCCTGCGGCGGCGAACAACTCCGGCAGCCGCCCTTCCACGTTCTCGCGCGTGTTCTCGAATCCATCGAGCATCTGCACTGCGAGGAACAGGGACCGCATGAGGAGATTCGGGGCCGCTCCCCAGTCGGCCACGTGCAGCTCGCCGCCGGGGCGGAGCACCCGCGCGATCTCCGCGGCCGCCCGCCGCTTCCCGGCCGGGGACAGGTGGTGGAAGAAGAGGCTGGAGACGACGCGGTCGAACGAGGCGTCCGCGAACGGCAGTCGCGTCGCATCGCCGAGATGGAAGAGGGCGCCGGAACCGGCGAGCGCCGCCTTGCGACGGGCCGCTTCGACCATCTCCGGATCCGCGTCCAGCCCTTCCACGAGCGCACCAGGCACTTCCCGGCCGATGAGGATGGCGAAGGTGCCGGAACCGCTGCCCAGGTCGAGGACGCGGTGGCCGTTCGCGATGGCCGCCTGCGCGAGCAATGCGCGCCGGAACGTCGATTCCCGCATCGTCGCGGCGATCACGGCATCGTAGAGCGGCGTGAGCGCGGCGAAGCCGAGCGCCGGAACGAACCGGTGTCCCTCCGGAGACGGAATCGCACTCCCGCGGTCGGGACCGTCGGTCTCCTTCACGATTCCCGCCTTCCCGCCGAAAGCAGTCCGGTACTCACATCCGCCAGCAGTCGCCAGCCCGCGAGTCCCATGAGGGCGGCCGTCGCCAGGGGCAAGGCGCAGGCGGCCCACCCCGATGGCTCCACTGCCGCCACGAGCGCCAGCGCGCCACCGCCCGCGGTTGCCGCCGACGGCAGGAGCCAGCGGCCCGCGGCCGCATCCTGCTCGTCCGCCATCACGCGGACCAGCACCCCGACCGCTGCGGCGAGCACGACAGCACCCGCAAGATACGGATCGTGGGCGGGAAGCCACAGTCCCTGCACGGCCAGGACAACCCCGGCCGCGAGGATCATGGCGGCAGCGAGCGAGCCTGCCCCCGCCGCAATGCAGCGGACCGCAGCGCGAAAGGCGTCCACCGGCGCATCGGCGTCCATTCGCCCGTAGAAGGCGGCGAGCGCGATCGGGCCGGCCGCCGCGATCAGCGCGCAATCGCGCCGCGCGATGCCGGCGCCGAGGCTCGCGGCCGCGAGCCACGGCCCGGCGCGGGTCACGGCCTGCGTCGCGATGCGCACCCTACTTCGCCGGCTCGATGGCGGTCACCACGTACGCGCCGGCCTTCTCCTCGGCGGCGAAGCGGACCTTGTCTCCCGCCTTCAGCTTGTCGAGCACGGCGCGGTCCTTCACCTGGAACACCATCGTCATCGGCGGCATATCGAGGCTCTTGATGTAGCCGTGCTTCAGCGTGACCTTGCCGGCGTCCTTGTCGACCTTGCGCACCTCGCCGTCGGCCATGGCGGCCGATGGCGCCTGCGCGACGGCGGCGGGGTGGTCGTGGTGCGACTGGGCCGTCGCGACGGGCGCGGCGGCGAGCGAGGCGAGGGTCGCGAGGAATGCGAGGGTCTTCATGGCGGCAGCTCCCGGATTCGAGTCGGTCGGCTTGCGGGCGGTCAGTTGGCGGCCACGATCACGCGGCCGATCATCCCGGCGTCGAAGTGGCCGGGCACCAGGCAGCCGAAGTGGAACTCGCCCGCCTTCGTGAACGTCCACACGATCTCCTGCGACTTCCCGGGCGCGACGTGGGCCATGTAGGGCTCGTCGTGCTCCATGTTGGGAAATTTCTTCATCATCTCGCCGTGGGCCTTCAGGTCGGCGAGGTTGCCGAGCACCATCTCGTGCATCACCTTGCCGCCGTTCTTCGCGACGAAGCGGATCGTCTCGCCGCGCTTCACGCGGACCTCGGCGGGGCTGAAGCGCATGGCGTCGCTCATGTCGACCACCACGGTGCGCGTGACCTTCGCCGGATCGCCCTGCCGGCCGAAGGAGTGCTCCTCGGCGGACATCGCGCGCGCCTTCGCGGGCTTCGCCGCGCCGTGGCTGTCGCCGTGGGCCAGGACGGGCGGCGCGAACGCGAGCAGCATCGAGAGGGTGGTGGCCAAGGCCAGGGAGTGCTTCATCGTCGGGTTCTCCTCGTGTAGTCCAGTCAATGGTCGGAATGGCCGCCGGGCTTGCGCACGCGGATCTCGGCGGCGGGGGGGCTTGCCGGATGCCGGCATCGATTGCCCGCCCTCGGACTTGAAGCGCGCGGGCTCGGCGAGCGGGCCGGTCCACTCGTACGCCTGCGTTCCCTTCGGCTGGCGGTACCAGCCCGGATCCTTGTAGTCGCCAGGCTTCTGGTCGCGGCGCACCTTGAAGACGGTGAACATGCCGCCCATCTCCACGGGACCGTAGGGTCCGGTGCCCGTCATCATGGGCAGCGTGTTGTCCGGCAGCGGCATCTCCATCTCGCCCATGTCGGCCATGCCGCGCTCGCCCATCACCATGTAGTCGGGGATGAGCGAGGTGATGGTCTTCACCACCTCGCGGTGGTCCACGCCGATCATGGTGGGCACGTCGTGGCCCATGGCGTTCATCGTGTGGTGCGACTTGTGGCAGTGGAAGGCCCAGTCGCCCTCCTCGTCGGCGAGGAGCTCGATCTGGCGCATCTGGCCCACGGCCACGTCGGTCGTCACCTCGTACCAGCGCGTGGACTTCGGCGTGGGTCCCCCGTCCGTGCCCGTGACCAGGAACTCGTGGCCGTGCAGGTGGATGGGGTGGTTGGTCATCGTGAGGTTGCCGATGCGGATCCTCACCTTGTCGCCGAGGCGGACATTGAGCGAGTCGATGCCGGGGAAGGAGCGGCTGTTCCACATCCACAGGTTGAAGTCGAGCATCGTGTTGACCTTCGGCGTGTAGCTGCCCGGGTCGATGTCGAAGGCGTTCAGCAGGAAGCAGAAGTCGCGGTCGACCGGGTCGATGAGCGGATGCCGGCCCTTCGGGTGCGTGACCCAGAAACCCATCATCCCCATCGCCATCTGCGTCATCTCGTCGGCGTGCGGGTGGTACATGAAGGTGCCGGGCCGGCGCGCCACGAACTCGTAGACGAAGGTCTTGCCCACGGGAATCTGCTTCTGGTTGAGGCCGCCCACCCCGTCCATGCCGTTGGGCAGCCGCTGGCCGTGCCAGTGGATGGTGGTGTGCTCCGGCAGGCGGTTGGTGACGAAGATCCGCACGCGGTCGCCTTCCACCACCTCGATCGTGGGGCCGGGGCTCTGGCCGTTGTAGCCCCACAGGTGCGCCTTCATGCCCGGCGCGATCTCGCGCACCACCGGCTCGGCCACGAGGTGGAACTCCTTCACGCCCGCGTTCATCCGCCAGGGGAGCGTCCAGCCGTTCAGCGTCACGACCGGGTTGTAGGGCCGTCCGTTCGGGGGCGGGAGCGGCGGCTGCGTGGCCGCCTTGTCCATGATCACCGGCTCGGGCAGCGCGGCGAGGGAGACCCGGCTCACCGCCGCCGCGGCCACGGCCGCGCCGGCCAGCCCGGCGCCCCGCAGGAATTTGCGTCTGTCGCTCATGTCTCGCTCGCCCTCAGTGGCCGCCGCCGGCTTCGGCCTGCGGCATGGCCGCCCCGGCCACCGCCGGCGGCGCGGTGCGGCCGATCATCGCCATGCCGAGATCGGCCTCGGCGACCCAGAACTCGCGCAGCGCCTCCACGTAGCCGGCGACGGCTGCGATCTGCGATCGCGCGTCCGCCAGCAGGTCGAAGACGCCGATCAGCATGCCGTTGTAGAGGAGCAGGTTCTCCTCGGCGATGCGCTTCCGGAGCGGCACGATCTCGTCGCGGTAGTGCCGCGCGATGTCGTGCGCGAGCCGGTAGTGGCGGTAGGCCTCGCGCACCTCCGAGCGCGCGTTGATCGCGGTCTCGGCCGCGCGATCCACCGCCTGCCGGTAGAGCGTCTCCGCCTTCGCGGTGCGCGCGGTGCCCCAGTCGAAGAGCGGCACCTCGAGCGAGATCTCGTAGCCCCGCACGTAGGGCTCGTCGCGGCCCTCGTTCTCGCGGCTGGCCCCGAACTCCAGGACGTTCACGAGGCGGGTGACCTTCGTGAGCCCGAGGTTTCGCGCGGTCGCCTCGGCGTCGTGCATCGCGGCGCGCACGTCGAGGCGCGTGGCGATGGCCTCGCGCTCGATGTCCGGACGGTCCCGGGCCCCGCCGGGAAGATCCGGCAGGCGCTCCGGCAGCGAAAGCGACGCCGCCTGCGGCCCCCAGAGCCCGAGGTGCCGCGTGAGCCGCTCGCGGGCGCTGCTCGCCTTCTGCTCGGCGCGCGCGACGGCGAGCGCCGCATCCGCGTAGAACCCCTGCTCGCGCGCCCGCTGGAGGGCGCTCCAGTTGCCCGCCTTCGCCATGCGCGCGGCGAGCTCCGCGCCCGCATCCGCGGCAAGGCGCACGCGGCGCAGGTAACGCACCGCCTCCTCGGCCGCCACCGCGTCGATCCACGCCTTCCTCGTGTCCGATGCCAGCCGCAGGACATCCATCGCGGCACGCTGCCGCGCGCCCTCGAAGCGCCGCTTCTCGACCTCGGTCGCGAGCGGCAGGGTGACGAGCGACAGGATGTTGAAGGAGATCGAACGCTCCAGCGCGTAGTGGTGGTCGTCGGAGACGCGGTGGAGGGTGAAGCGGGGGTTGGGCAGCCGGGCGGCCTGCACGAGATCCGCCTCGGCGAGACCCAGCTCCGCGAGCTGCGCCTGCAGGCCGCGGTTGTTGAAGAGGGCGACCTGTACCGCGTCGTCGGCCGAGAGCGGGCCCTTCGCGAGGAGGGCGGACGCGCGCGCCTCGAGCGCTTCGCGCTCGGTCTCCGTCCGGGCCCACGCGGCTTCCCGGCCGGTGTGCTCGCGCACGGCGCCGGCGACGGGCCCGAAGCCCCCGTCCGGCGAGAACGAGGCGCAGCCGGCGAGCGCGGTCGCCGCGAGCATCGCGGCCCCGGCGCGGCGAGCGGCATTCGCGTGCGGGCGCATCGCCTACTTCCCTTCCTTGCGCGGGCCGCCCTGCGCAGGGGAGGCGGGCCTCGCCGCATCCTCCCCCGCCCCCGGGGCGGACTTCTGCGCCTCGAAGACCTCGCGGGCGTAGGCCTTCCAGCCGCCGATGCGGCCCACTTCGTCGTTGACGCCGCGCCATGGGGCAGGGCCGTCATGGGCGAAGGGACGGTAGTTCGCGAAGGGCGACACGTAAGTGGCCGGTGGCGTCGTGGCCGCGGGATCGGCAGGGTTCCGGGGCCTGGCACCGGCCGGCGCCTCGCCCAGTGCAGGCAAGGCCAGGGTGCAGAGGCTGGCGGCAAGGACAACGGTTCGAGCGGTCATCGGCATTCCTCGCGGCGATTCGGTCGAGCGCGGCGCGACGCCACCGCAACCGGCGCATCTTCGTGGGCCGGCCCCGTCCCCGGGCTGACAACGAGATTACAATCCCGTCAGCTTCGTCCCAACGGCGCCACCCCGGGGCGAAAATGGCGTCCTCCTCCACCGGGACCCCCGCAACCGTGAAGATACTCGTCGTCGAGGACGAGCCGAAGACCGGCGATTACCTCAGACAAGGCCTGGCCGAGGCGGGTTTCGTGGTCGACCTGGCCCGCAACGGGCCGGACGGCCTGCACCTCGCGTCGAGCGAGGACTACGACCTCGTGATCCTGGACGTGATGCTCCCCGGCCTCGACGGCTGGGGCGTGATCCGGGCGCTGCGCAAGGAAGGCCGGATGATGCCCGTGCTCTTCCTCACGGCGCGAAGCCAGGTGGAGGACCGGGTGAAGGGCCTGGAGCTGGGCGCGGACGACTACCTGGTGAAGCCCTTCGCCTTCTCCGAGCTGCTCGCGCGCGTGCGCACCCTGCTTCGCCGCGGCCGGGCGACCGAGCCCGACGTGCTGCGCGTCGCCGACGTGGAGCTCGACCTGCTGCGCCGCCGCGTGCACCGCGGGGGCCGGCGGATCGACCTCACCGCCAAGGAGTTCCTGCTCCTCGAGCTCCTGATGCGCCGCCACGACGAGGTCCTGCCCCGGTCCCTCATCGCCTCGCAGGTGTGGGACATGAACTTCGACAGCGACACCAACGTGATCGAGGTCGCGGTGCGGCGGCTGCGCGCCAAGATCGACGACGGCTACGAGCCGAAGCTCATCCAGACCGTCCGCGGCATGGGGTACGTCCTCGAGACGCCGGAAGCGCGCTGATGCGCCGCCCGTCGCTCACGCTGCGGCTCACGCTGCTGTTCGGCACCGCCTCGACCGCCGTGCTGGTGGTGCTGGGCTACCTCGTCGGCATGTCCGTGCAGGCCCACTTCGTCGAGATGGACCGCGAGGAGCTGCTGGGCAAGGTGCAGCTCGTGCGCCACACGCTCGCCAAGGTCCGCACCGGCGCGGAGTTCGCGGCGATGCCGGGCAGGATGGACGACGCGCTGATCGGCCACCCGCACCTCGGCGTGAGGCTCTCGGCGCCCGACGGCGATCTCCTCTACGCTTCCGCGGACGCGTCGTTTCCCGCGGAGGACTTTCCGATGCGGCTGGCCGAGGGCATGCAGCGCTCTCCGGACATCACGACGTGGCGGCACGGCAGCCACGCCTTCCGCGGGACGATGACGACCGTGCCGACCGGCTACCCGGGCATGCCGCTCGTGAACGTGGCCGTGGCCGTGAGCATCGACCACCACGTCGCCTTCCTCGACGCCTTCATCCGCAGCCTGTGGATCTCCATAGCCGCCGGCGCCCTGCTCACCGCCGCCCTGGGCTGGATCGCCGCGAGGCGCGGCCTGTCGCCCGTCCGGGAGATGACCGCCGTCGCGAGCAGCATCAGCGCGAGCCGCCTGCACGACCGCCTGCGCGTGGAGAGCCTGCCGCCGGAGCTCTCCCCGCTCGCCGCGGCCTTCAACGACATGCTCGCGCGGCTGGAGGATTCCTTCCGGCGCCTGTCGGACTTCTCGTCGGACCTCGCCCACGAGTTCAAGACGCCGCTGAGCAACGTGATGACGCAGACGGAGGTGGCCCTGTCGCGCTCGCGCTCGCCGGAGGAGTACCGGGAGGTGCTCTATTCGAGCCTCGAGGAGTGCGAGCGCCTCGCCCGCACCGTCTCCGACATGCTCTTCCTCGCCAAGGCGGACCACGGGCAGGTGATTCCCTCCGTCGAGCGCATCGACCTCGCCCGCGAGGTGCGCGAGCTCTTCGAGTTCTACGACGCGTTCGTCGAGGAGCGCGGCGTGAGCCTCGCGAGCCGGGGGGAGGGCAGCGTCGACGGCGACCGCCTCATGCTGCGCCGGGCCATCGGCAACCTCCTGTCGAACGCGATCGCGCACACGCCGCCCGGCGGCCGGGTGTCGGTGTCGATCGCACAGGCGCCCGGCGGGGTGCGCCTCGTCGTCGAGAACCCGGGCGAGACGATTCCCCCGCAGCACCTGCCGCGCCTGTTCGACCGGTTCTACCGGGTGGACCCGGCGCGGCAGCGCTCGAGCGGCGGGGCCGGCCTCGGCCTCGCCATCACGCGATCCATCGTCGTCGCCCACGGGGGGACGATCTCGGTCGCTTCCGCCGATGGATCGACAGCGTTCGAGATCGTCCTGCCGGCCGCGCGCGAAGGGATCTCCGGCATGTAATGCGGCGGTCAACGGCGCGACAGGCACGGCGGCGCACCATGGTCGCGTACGAATCGCGTACGTCACCGGAGAAAAGCCATGAAACCCCTCGCCTTCCCGTTCGCCCGGCCGATCGTCCTTGCCGCGGCGCTGGGCGCGCTCGCCGCCCCGGCGCTCGCCGCCCGCACCGACGCGCCCGCGCCGGGCACCTATCCCCTCAAGGACGGCACCACGCTCGTCGTGGCGGACAACGGCTGGATGCGCATGTTCACCGCCGACGGCAAGCGCCTGCACATGCAGGACGGCGTGATGATGGAGACGCGCGACGGCAAGTCGATCGCGATGAAGGAAGACCTGAACTGGAAACAGCTTCGCCAGTTCGGGACGCTCAGCCCCAAGTCGCGCTGAGCGGCCGCCTCGCGGGCGCGGCGTGGCCGCGCCCGCCCCGCCCGTTCAGCGGTAGGCGAGCTTCAGCTCGTCGCGCACCAGCCCCTGCAGCTCCTCCAGCCCGAAGCGCGGCATCGGCCGGCCGTTCACGAAGTACTCGGGCGTCTTCTCGACCTTGAGGGCCGTCGCGTCGGCCATGTCCTTCTCCATCCGCGCGGCGATGTCGGCCGCGTTCATCTCGCGGCGCACGCGCTCGAGGTCCATGCCCACGCCGCCGAGGAGCGCCCAGATGCGCTCGGGGTACACGCGGTGGTTGACGGTCCACTGGTCCTGCGTGGCGAAGAGGGCCTCCAGCGTCTCCCAGTACTTGTCCTGCGCGCGCGCGGCCTCCAGCACGCGCACGACGTGCTCCGAGCCCTGGTGGAAGGGCACGTGTCGCACCGAGAGCTTGATGCGGCCCGGGTTGTCGGCCATGAGCTTCTTCACGTGCGGGTACATGACGGCGCAGGTCTCGCAGGCCGGGTCGAGGAACTCGACGATGTGCACCTTGGCCTCGGCCTTGCCCAGCAGCGGCGCGTGGGTGGAGGCGAGGAGGGAAGCGCTCTTCGCGGCGACCTGGCGCGCGGCCTCGGACTGGTGGCTGCGGTAGGCGACGGCGCCTACGGCGAAGGCCGCCAGCAGGGCGACGACGGCGGTGGCGAAGACCGCGGTGCGGCTCACGCCGCCGCGGGCGGGGGTGGCGGGCGCGGCGGGTTGGGGTTGCTCGTTTCGCTTGCTCTTTCTGCTCATGGCTTGCTCCGGTAGTGGGCCGCGACCAGCAGCGCGACCATCGTGGTGAAGGCGAGGAAGGAAAGGAAGGGGATGTTCACGAAGCCCAGCCACTCGATCTGGACCTCGGAGCAGGGCACGCCCTTGGTGCAGGGCTGGATCGACTCGGGGATGACGCCCCAGACGAGCAGCACCTGGAAGACCGAGATGGCCCAGCCGATGGCCGCGAGCGGCAGCGCGTAGCGCACCACGCGCGGATCGAACGGGAAGAGGCCGAGCGGCAGCAGGATCACCAGCGGGAACATGAAGATGCGCTGGTACCAGCAAAGCGTGCACGGCGGCAGCTCCATCACCTCGCTGAAGAAGAGCGCGCCGAGGGCCGAGACCGTGGCGAGGAGCCAGCAGGCGAAGACGAGAAACCAGGCCAGCTCGGTGTGGCCCCCGCCGGCCGGGCCGTCGTCGGCGATCGTCATGGCCGCACCTCCAGCACCGCCATCATCCCGGCATCCTCGTGCTCGAGGATGTGGCAGTGGACCATGCGCTTGCCGGGGCGGTCCTGGCGCACGCGGATCGTGGCGGTGGCGCCGGACGGCACGTCCACCGTGTCCAGCCACGCGGCGAAGGGCGCGGGCGTCGCGACGCCCCGCGACTCGCGGGCCACGAGGCGGAACTGCGTGCCGTGGATGTGGATGGGGTGGTCCATGAGGGTGTCGTTCACGATGTCCCAGTCCTCCGTCTCGCCCGCCGTGGAGACGAGGTCGACGCGGTTCATGTCGAAGAGGCGGCCGTTGATCCCGAAGGCGGCCATCATCCCCATCCCCGACTGCGTGAGGACGAGCCGCTTGCGCGCGGTGGCCGCCGCCTGCGCGGGCATCGCGCGAAGCGCGCCGGGAAGGGCCGCGGGCGCGGCGGGCGGGTCGTTCGTGGTCGCCACGGTGAGCAGGTCCTCGGCCGCGTAGGTCCCCATGCCCATCGCGTCGATGGCGTGGCGCTGCGCGCGCAGGGTGAAGCGCGCGTTGGGCGAAGTGCTTGCGGTGACCACGACCTCCACGCGCTGCGCGGGTGCGACGAGGATCTCCGCGAGCGGGCCGACGGGCGCGGCGAGCAATCCGCCATCGGTTCCGACGAGCGTAAGGGCGTGGCCGTCGAGCGCGAGGCGCAGGTAGCGCGCGCTCGTCGCGTTGAGGATGCGCCAGCGCTCGGTGGCACCCGGGCGCATCGCGTGCACCGGCAGGCGCCCGCCGTTCACCAGCAGCTGCTCGCCCTGCCGTCCGACGGCGAAATCCATCGGGCCGCTGGCGGAGACCTGCGCGTTCGCGTCGAGCCGCAGCCCCGTCACGAGCATCGTCACCTCCGGCAGGTGCACGAGCGGGTCGTCCGCGGCGCGGACGATGAAGGGCGCGGCAAGCCCGCGCGCCACCTGCTCCGCGGTGGTGCCGTGCGCGTGCGGGTGGTACCAGTAGGTGCCCGCCGCGCCCGCGGGGAGGTCGAACTCGTAGAGGCGCGTGGCGCCGGGCCGCACCGGGTCCATCGGGTTGCCGTCCTGGTCCGCGGGCACCGGCAGGCCGTGCCAGTGGGCGGTGGTGTCGATGGGCAGGCCGTTCGCCAGCGCGAGGCGCACGCGGTCGCCCTCGCGCGCCTCGATCACCGGCCCGGGGAAGAGGCCGTTGTAGAGCCAGAGCGCGGTGGCCCGGCCTTCGACGAGGCCCAGGCTCGCGGGGGAAGCCGCGAGCGCGCCCTCGAAGCGGCCCGCCTGCGTCGCCGTGTTGGCGAGCGGCACGAGCGCGCGCAGCGGCTGGCCCGCCGTGAGCAGGGCGGATGCGACCGCGGGTGGCCCGCCCATCATCGGCCCGCCGCCCCCGCCGCCCCCGCCGCAGCCCGGCAGGATCGCGCCCGCGAGCGCGGCGCCGAGGAATTCGCGTCTCTTCATGGCATGCCTTTCGCGCGGGCGTGCCGCGCCGGCCTCACTTCGCCTTCTCGATCGCGGTCACGACGTAGTCGCCCTTCTCGATCTCGGCGCGGAACTTCACCTTGTCGCCGACGGCGACCTTGTCCAGCAGCGCCGGCGACTTCACGTTGAACACCATCGTCATGGGGCCCATGTCGATGTTCCGGATCTCGCCGTGCTTGAGGATGATCTTGCCGGCGGCCTTGTCGACCTTGCGCACTTCGCCCGTCGCGAAGCCGTCGCCCTGCGCGGCCAGCGAGGCGCCGGCCCAGGACAGCGCGGCGGCAAGCAGCATCGTTCGTGTCTTCATTTCGCTTCTCCAGTCGTTGCGTTCGTCCGGGCGGGCAGGCCGCGGCCCTTCACGAGCGAGTAGATCGCCGGAATCACCGCGAGCGTGAGGATCGTGGAGGAGATCATCCCGCCGACCATGGGCGCCGCGATCCGGCGCATGACCTCCGAGCCCGTGCCCGTGCTCCACATGATGGGCAGCAGGCCGGCCATGATCGCCACCACCGTCATCATCTTGGGCCGCACGCGTTCCACCGCGCCTTCCATCACGGCCTCGTAGAGGTCTGCCGCCGTCGGGCGGCCGCGCTCGGCCCTGATCCGCTCCCAGGCGTGCTCGAGGTAGATCAGCATCACGACGCCCGTTTCCGCCGCCACCCCGGCCAGCGCGATGAAGCCCACCGCGACCGCCACGCTGAGGTTGTAGCCGAGCCACCAGATGAGCCACACGCCGCCCACCAGCGCGAACGGGACGGAGAGCATCACGATGATGGTCTCCGTCATGCGCCGGAAGTTGAGGTAGAGCAGCACCATGATCGCGAGGATCGTGAGCGGGACGACGATCTTGAGCTTCTCGACGGCGCGCTCCATGTACTCGAACTGGCCGCTCCAGGCGATGTAGTAGCCCGGGGGGAAATCCACGTTCTCGGCGACCGCCTTCCGGGCATCCGCGACGTAGCCGCCGATGTCGCGGCCGTGCAGGTCCACGTAGATGTAGGCGGAGAGCAGCGCGTTCTCGGTGCGGATCGCGGGCGCGCCTTTCGTCACCCTCACCCGGGCGACCTCGCCCAGCGGCACCATGGCCGGCGCGATGCCCATCTCGGGCATCGTCGGCACGAGGACCTGGGTCGCGATCGCCTGCGGGTCCGACCTCAGCTCCCGCGGGTAGCGCACGATCACGCCGAACCGCTCGCGCCCCTCCACCGTCGTCGTCACCATCTCGCCGCCCAGGGCCGTCATGATGACGTCCTGCAGCTCGCCGACGGCCAGCCCGTAGCGCGCCAGCGCGGCGCGGTCGGGTTCGATGTCGAGGTAGTAGCCGCCCGTGAGGCGTTCGGCGTAGGCGCTCGTCGTGCCGGGCACTTCCTTCACCACGCGCTCGATGTCGCGCGCGATCCGCTCCATCTCGCCCAGGTCCTTGCCGAAGACCTTGATGCCGATCGGCGTGCGTATTCCGGTCGCCAGCATGTCGATCCGCGCGCGGATGGGCATGGTCCAGGCGTTGGAGACGCCCGGGAACTGCATCGCCTTGTCCATCTCGGCGATGAGCTTGTCCATCGTCATGCCCGGCCGCCATTCGCTCTCGGGCTTGAGGTTCACCACCGTCTCGAACATCTCGAGCGGCGCCGGGTCCGTGGCCGTGAGCGCGCGGCCCGCCTTGCCGGCCACGCTCGCCACCTCCGGGAAGCTCTTGAGGATGCGGTCCTGCACCTGCATCAGCTCCCCGGCCTTCGTCACGGACATGGCCGGAAGCGAGGACGGCATGTAGAGGATCGTGCCCTCGTTCAGCGTCGGCATGAACTCGGTGCCGAGCCGGGCGGCCGGGAAGGCCGTCACGCCCATGGCGACGGTCGCGAGGACGATGGTCGTCTTCCGCCAGCGCAGCACCCACGCGATGACGGGCCGGTAGATCGAGATGAGGACGCGGTTCACCGGGTTCCTCGCCTCCGGGAGGATGCGGCCGCGGATGAAGAGCCCCATGAGGACGGGCACGAGCGTCACCGAAAGGAGCGCGGCCCCGGCCATCGCGAAGGTCTTGGTGAAGGCGAGCGGCGCGAACATCCGCCCCTCCTCCGCCTCCAGCGTGAAGACCGGAAGGAACGAGACCGTGATGATGAGGAGCGAGAAGAACAGGGCCGGCCCCACCTCCTTGCACGCGTCCACCATCGCCTGCGCGCGCGATTCCCCCGGCTTGAGGCGCTCCAGGTGCTTGTGCGCGTTCTCGATCATCACGATGGCCGCGTCGATCATGGCGCCGATCGCGATGGCGATGCCGCCCAGGCTCATGATGTTGGAGTTGATGCCCAGCGCCCTCATGCAGAGGAAGGCGATGAGCACGCCCACCGGCAGCATCAGGATGGCCACGAGCGCGCTCCTCACGTGCAGGAGGAACACCACGCAGACCAGCGCCACGATGAGGCTTTCCTCGAGGAGCGTGGTCTTGAGCGTGTCGATGGCGCGGTGGATGAGGTCGGAGCGGTCGTAGACCGCCTGCAGGGTCACGCCCTCCGGCAGCCCGCTCTTGATCTCCTCGATCTTCGCCTTCACGTTGTGGATCACGTCGAGC
Organism: Burkholderiales bacterium; assembly: GCA_019634955.1. Taxonomy (GTDB): domain Bacteria; phylum Pseudomonadota; class Gammaproteobacteria; order Burkholderiales; family Usitatibacteraceae; genus FEB-7. The sequence continues at coordinate 107,612 of JAHCAK010000006.1, read as the reverse complement.
GCGTTCTGCCCGAACCGCGCGACGACGATGCCCTGCACGATCTCGCCCTCGCCGTCGAGCTCGGCGATGCCGCGCCGCTCGTCGGGGCCCAGCTCCACGCGCGCCACGTCGCGCACCAGCACGGGCGTGCCTTTCTCCGCCTTGACGACCAGGTCCTCGATGTCCGCCTTGCCGCGCAGGTACCCGCGCCCGCGCACCATGTACTCGGCTTCCGCCATCTCGATCACGCGGCCGCCCACGTCGCGGTTGGAGTCGCGGATCACCTGCGAGACCTTCATGAGGGGCACGCCGTAGCTGCGCAGCTTCACCGGGTCGACGATCACGTGGTACTGCTGCACGAAGCCGCCGACGGAAGCCACCTCGGAAACGCCCTGCGCCTTCGTGAGCTGGTAGCGCAGGAACCAGTCCTGGATCGTGCGCAGCTCCGCCAGCGTGCGGTCCTTGCCCATGACCGCGTACTGGTAGACCCACCCGACGCTCGTCGCGTCGGGGCCGAGCTGGGGCGTGACGCCCCGGGGCAGCTTCCCGGACACGAAGTTGAGGTACTCGAGCACCCGCGAGCGCGCCCAGTAGATGTCGGTCCCGTCCTCGAAGATCACGTACACGAAGGACGCGCCGAAGAACGAGAAGCCGCGCACCACCTTCGACTTGGGCACCGACAGCATCGCCGTCGTGAGCGGGTAGGTCACCTGGTCCTCGACCACCTGGGGCGCCTGCCCGGGCACCTCGGTGTAGACGATGACCTGCACGTCGGAGAGGTCGGGCAGCGCGTCGAGCGGCGTCCTCGCGACGGCGACGATGCCGGCGATCGTCACCGCGAGGGTGGCGAGCAGCACGAGGAACTTGTTGGCGGCGGACCACTCGATGAGGGCGTTGAGCACGCCGCCGGACCGGTCCTGGCTGGTGTTCATGTTGCCGGTTCCTTCGTCTGCCACGGCTCAGTGCCCCTTGTGCGCGTCGGCCGGCGCGGTCGCGCCCTTGCCCGGGGCGGCCGGCTCGGCCCGAAGCGAGGTGACCACCCATTCGCCGGGCTTTCTCTCGACGAACTCGAACGCGATCGGGGAACCGGGCTTCACGCCCGCCGCGACCGCCGGATTGGCCAGCGTGAACTCCATCGTCATGCCCGGCCACTTGAGGCTCGGGACCGGCCCGTGCGTGATCGTGACGGCCCCGTTCGTGCCGAGGACATCGAGCGTACCCGTCGCCTGGTGGCTCATCGCCTTCGGCGAATCGGCGGGCTTCGCCCCGCCCAGGCCCCCGAGGGCCGCGCGCAGGTTGCTCTCGGCGTCGATGAGGAAGTTGGCGGCGACCACGACCGACTCGCCCTCCTTCACGCCGGAGCGCACTTCCACCCAGTCGGCGCTGCGTTCCCCGGTCTCGACCTCGCGCGGCTCGAACCGGCCTTCGGCGGCCTGCACGATCACGACGCGCCGCACGCCGGAATCGATCACCGCCGAGACGGGGACCGCCAGCACCTTCCCGCCGCCGCCGGCGGCGAGCTCCACCTGCGCGAACATGCCGGGCTTGAGGGCGTGCCCGGGATTGGCGAGCTCCAGCCGGACCTGCACCGTGCGGGTTTCCGGCTTGAGGGTCGGGTAGACGTAGGTGACCACGCCCTCGAAGCGGCGGTCCGGATACGCGTTGATGCGCACCGCGGCCCGCGCGCCCTTTCGCACGAGGCCGATGTCCTGCTCGTTCACGTCCGCCAGCACCCAGACGCTCGAGAGATCCGCCACCTGGTAGAGCATCTCCCCGGGCATGAAGCGCATGCCGGCGATGGCCTTGCGCTCCATCACGATGCCGGAGACCGGCGAGCGGAACGTGACCGTGCGCCGCGCCTCGCCGGACTTCTCCAGGGACGCGATCTGGTCCTCCGGCACGTCCCAGTTGCGAAGCCGCAGCAGGCTGGATTCCGCCAGCTGCGCCATGCCGGCGCGGCTTTCCGTGCCGGCATCCCTGAGGGCCTTCACGCCCCGCGTGGCGATCACGTACTCGCGCTGGGCGGAAACGATCTCGGGGCTGTAGACCTCGAAGAGGGCCTGGCCTTTCGCGACAGGCTCGCCGGTCGCGTTGACCAGCAGCCGCTCGACGTAGCCTTCGAACTTGGGCGAGATCGTCGCCAGGCGCCGCTCGTCCACCTCGACCCGGCCGGCCGCGCGCACCACGCGGTCCAGCGCGCGCTTCTCCGCGAGCTGCGTGCGCACGCCCAGCTTCTGCACGCGGTCGGTCGAGATCTTCAGGCCGCCCGCGGCGGGCGCCTCGTCCTCGCCCTCGTAGACCGGGATGTAGTCCATGCCCATCGAGTCCTTCTTCGGCACGGGCGAGGTGTCCGGGAGCCCCATCGGGTTGCGGTAGTAGAGGAGCTTCTTCTCCTTCTTCACCTCGCCCGCGGCCGCCGGGCCGGAGGCCTGGCTCGTCGCGGCCGGTGCCGGCGCGTGGCGGTTGCCGAGGTAGTAGCCTCCCGCCGCCGCAGCCACCGCGACGATCCCGACGACGATTGCCATGCCGCTTTTCATAGGTCTTCTCCGACGATCCGTTCGATTTCCGCGAGGCGCATCTGCGCCTCCACCTGTGCCTTGAGCTTCTCGAGCCTCGCCCTGCGGATCTCGCGCTGGGCGTCGAGCAGCGTGGCGAAATCCACCTTGCCGTTCTCGTATCCCGCGAGCGCCGACTGGAAGGTGAGCTCGGCCTGGGGAAGGAGGCTCGTGGCGGCGAGCGTCTCCGTGCGCCGCGATGCGTCGAGGGCCACGAGGTTCTCGCCCAGCTCGCCCTGGAGGCCCAGCTCGACGGCGTCGCGCCGAGCGCCCGCGGCATCGCGCATCGCGAGCGATTCGCGCTCCTGCGCGCGCCGCCGGCCGAGCTGGAGGGGAATGTTGACCTCGAGCATGATCTCCCACTCGGAGATGCGGTTGCGCATCTGCGTGGGGGAAATGCCGAGGGAGAAATCGGGGTAGCGCTCCAGCCGCGTGAGTTCGGCCATCTTGCCCGCGGACCTCGCCTTCGCGGCCTCGGCCGCGACCAGCGGATTGCGCCCCCGCATCCTTTCCTCGAGGTCCGCCGGTTGCAGGCGGGAAGGCGGCGGCAGCGGCCGGAGGGCCTGCGGCTCGGCGAGCGGGGCCGCGACGGGCCGCGCCACGAGCGCGTTGAGCCGCGCGCGCAGCCGGCGCTTCTCGGCCTCGATCATCACGAGGTCGGTGCGCATCGTGGTCTGCTCGACCTGCGCCCGGATCGCGTCCTGCTGGGCCGCGAGGCCGCCGGAATAGCGGGCCTGGGCCACGCCCTCGAGGCGGACCATCAGGTCGAGCACCTCCTTCGTGAGCCGCTCGTTCTCCACCGCGAGGTAGTACTGCGCGAAGGCGGTCTTGATCTTCATCGCCACTTCCAGCCAGGCCGAGTCCGCGCGGCTCGCGCTCGCCAGCGCGTCCGCCTCGGCCACTTCCCGCATGGCATCGCGCTTTCCGTACCAGGGCAGCATCTGCATGACGGTGTACTTGGCGCCGCCGATGCGCGAAGGCAGGAGGTTCGGGCTCGCGTCCATGCCCGCGTTGGTGACGTCCATCAGCTCGACCCGGAAGGTGGGGTCGGGCAGCGCCCCGGCCGAACCCGTCTTCTCGCGCGCGGCCGCGGCTTCGTGCCGCATCGACGCGAGCTCGGGGTTGGCCTGCCGCGCGATTTCGAGAAGGCTCTCCACGCTGCGGCCGGGAACGCTCCCCTGGGCGAGCGCGGCTCCGGAAGCCAGTGACGCCGCGGCCATGCAGGCGGCGGCCAGGGCCCGGAGTGCCGGGTGGATCGGGGTGGCCCGCTTGGCGCGGGCGGAATGCTCGTGGGACATGGAACCTCCTGGGACGATTGCAGCCGGCCGCGAACGCCGCGGGCCGGGAACATCACCGGGAGGTCAGATGCGCAGGACGCCGAAGAGGATGGCGGGTGGCGGTGGGGCGGCGGCCGGGGCGGGGCGCCAGGCCGGGCGGGTGTCGTCGGTCGCGATGGCTTCCGGCAGGTCGACGCGCAGGACGGGGCCCGCGGGATCGGCTGCCGCCATGTCCGAGGCGTTGTCCACGGAGACGCTGCCGTACTGGCAGTGCTCCTGGCAGACGTTGCCGTTCACCGGCTCCCGGTCGGGCGCCGGCATCTCGTGGCAGCCCTCGTGGTGAGCGACCACTTCGCTCGAAACCGGCGCCTGCTCGACCGGGCAGGCATGCACCGACACCGCGCCCTGCGCGAAGACGAACGCGAAGGCGGCAAGAAAGGCGGTGACGGTGCGGCGGCGGCGGGTCATGGGCACGGAGTATGCCTTGTCCGGCCCGTCCATCCCTTTGACCGATCGCAATTTCCCGCCCGCCTGACAGATCCGTAATCCCCCCGTCATGAGGGACAGGAATTGGGGACGGTTCTGAAGAACCGTCCCCGAAACCTGTCCCTCAGCGGGAGGCGAGCCAGTCGAGGGCGAGGGTGGAGAGCGAGCGCACGCCCAGCTTGAGGCAGGCCTCGTCGAGGAAGAAGCGCGGGCTGTGGTTGGGCGCGGCGGTCATCGGGTCCCGATCGGGGGGCGTGCAGCCGATGAAGTAGAAAAAGCCCGGCACCGCCTGCTGGTAGTAGGAGAAGTCCTCGGCGCCGCAGACCTTGTCGATCACGCCCACGTTGCCCTCGCCCGCCACGCGCGAAAGCGTCGGCACGGACCACTCGGTGAGCCCCGGGTGGTTGACCGTCACCGGGTAGCCGCGGTCGATGTGCACGTGCGCCTTCGCCCCGCCCGCGGCCGAGATCATCTCGGTGATGCGCCGCACGTGCCCGTGGATGGCGTCGCGCTGCCCCTCGTCGAAGGTGCGGATGGTGCCCTCGAGCTTCACCTCGTCGGGAATGATGTTGTTCCGGACACCGCCCTGGAACACGCCCACGGTGACGACCGAGGGCTCCTTGGTGAGGTTCATCTGCCGCGACACGATCGTCTGCAGCCCCATCACCACCTGCGAGCCCACCACGATGGGATCCACGCCGCGCCACGGCATCGCGCCGTGCGTCTGCGAGCCGCGGATGAACACGCGGAACTGGTCGGCGGAGGCCATGAGCGGCCCCGAGCGGTAGCCGATCTTCCCGGTGGCGTGGATCGAGGTGACGTGCAGCCCGAACACCGCCTCGACCGTCGGGTTCTCGAGGCACCCCTCCTTCACCATGATGCGGGCGCCGCCCTCCTCGCCGATGGGGGGCATCTCCTCCGCGGGCTGGAAGAGGAACACGACGGTGCCCGGGATCTCCGCGCGCATCCCCGCGAGCACTTCCGCGACGCCCATGAGAATGGACGTGTGCGCGTCGTGCCCGCACGCGTGCATCACGCCGCACTGCTGCCCGTTCCACTCCGTGACGACCTTGCTCGCGAAGGGGACGTCGACCTCCTCCTTCACCGGCAGGCCGTCCATGTCCGCGCGCAGCGCCACCACCGGCCCCGGCCTGCCGCCGCGCAGCACGCCGACCACGCCCGTGAGCGCCACCTTCTCGCGCACCTCGTCGAAGCCCAGCGAGCGCAGGTGCGCGGCCACGATGCCCGCGGTGCGCACCTCGCGGTTGCCCAGCTCGGGGTGCTCGTGCAGGTCGCGGCGCCAGGCGACGACCTTCGCCTCCACGCGGTCGGCGGCGGCATTGATGGCGGCATCGAAGCGGAGCGGCGTCTCGGGAGCGTTCATGGCGGCGGGCGAGGGGGAATCGGAGGGAATCATTGTAGCGCCGGCCCCGGGGTCACCCCGCCTTATAATGGCCCGACCGCCTCCTCTCGCGCGCCGCCCGGCGCGCCCGCCGCCATGGACCACCTCGCACCGAAGGAAGCCCACGCCTTCCTCGAGCAGAACCCCGACGCCGTCTTCATCGATTGCCGCAGCGAGATGGAGTTCATGTTCGTGGGCCACCCCGTGGGCGCGATGATGGTGCCCTGGTACGACGGGCCCGAGTGGGAGCAGAACCCGCACTTCGTGGGGCAGGTGAAGAAGCTCGCCGGCGCCAATTTCCGCAACCGGCCCATCGTCCTCATCTGCCGCAGCGGCAACCGCTCGGTGGAGGCCGGGCAGGCGCTCGAGCAGGCCGGCTTCCAGCGCGTGACCAACGTGCTGCACGGCTTCGAGGGCGACCTCGACGACAACCACCACCGCAACGCGAAGAACGGCTGGCGGGTCGAAGGCCTGCCGTGGCAGCAGTACTGAGGAAGCATCCGCCCGCCTCGGCCGCCTGGCTCGTCTGGGGGCTGGGCGCCGCGCTCTACCTCATCGCGTTCTACCAGCGCGTGGCGCCCGCGGTGCTGGTGCAGGAGCTCACGCGCGAGTTCGCGCTCACGGGTGCGGCGCTCGGCAACCTCTCCGCGTTCTACTTCTACAGCTACGTGGCGATGCAGATCCCGACCGGGCTCATCGCCGACCGCTGGGGCCCGAGGAAGCTCCTCACCGCGGGCGCGGCGTTGACCGCGCTGGGCACGCTCGTCTTCGCGCTGGCGCCCACGGCCTACGTCGCCAACGCGGGGCGCCTCGCGATCGGCGCGGCGGCCGGCGTGGCGTTCGTCGCGATGCTGAAGCTCGCCTCCCACTGGATGCCGTCGCGCCAGTTCGCGCTCGCGAGCGGGGTGGCGCTCTTCGTGGGCGTGGTGGGCGCCACGATCGCCGGCGCGCCGCTGCGGCTGCTGGTGGACGCGCTCGGCTGGCGCACCGTGATGGTCGCGAGCGCCGTGGGCACCGCGCTCGTCGCCGCGGCCATCTGGCTCGTGGTGCGCGACGACCCCTCGGAGCGCGGCTACGACAGCTACTTCGCGCACGCCTCCGGCGGCATGCACGCGGGATCGATCGGGGCCGACCTGCGCATCGTCTTCGGCTACCGCAACACCTGGCTCCTCTTCCTCGTGCCGGGCGCGTTCTCCGGCATCGTCCTCATGTTCGCGGGGCTGTGGGGCGTGCCCTTCCTCAGCACGCACTACGGGTACTCCACGGCGGAGGCGGCCTCGCTCTGCTCGCTGCTGCTCATCTCCTGGAGCGTGGCGAGCATCGCCTACGGCCCCGTCTCGCAGAAGCTGCACAGCCGCAAGATCCCCTTCGTCGCGGGCCTCGCCGCGACGATGGCGCTGTGGGCCGCGCTCGTGTGGGTGCCGGGATGGAGCCGCCCGGTGCTCGTCGTCCTCATCGTGGCGCTGGGCTTCGCGGCCGGCGCCTTCATCCTCATCTTCCCCTTCGGCAAGGAATCCGTTCCCGCGCGGCTGGCGGGCACCGTCTCCGGCATCACCAACATGGGGGTGATGATGGGCGGGCTCGTCATGCAGCCGCTGGTGGGCTGGGTGCTCGACCGGCACTGGGCCGGGGCGCTCACGGCCGGGGGCGCCCGCCTCTACGACCTCGCGGCCTACCAGTCGGCCTTCTCGCTGCTGTTCGCGTGGGGCGCCGTGGCGCTCGTGGCCCTGCTCCTCACGCGGGAGACGCACTGCAGGCAGGTCGAGTAGGTCGGCCCGCCCGCGGCCATCCGGGGGACAATGGGCGCCGGGCAAGGATCGGGAGCCGACATGGGCGACGTGCGCATCGAGAAGGACAGCTTCGGGCCGATCGACGTGCCCGCCGGGCGCCTGTGGGGCGCGCAGACGCAGCGCTCCCTGGAGCACTTCCGCATCTCGGGGGAGCGCATGCCCGCGGAGATCATCGAGGCGCTCGCGTGGGTCAAGCGCGCCTGCGCGAGCGTGAACGCCTCCCTGGGGACGCTTGCCGCGGACAAGGCGCGCGCCATCGAGCTCGCCGCGGACGAAGTGCTCGCGGGGCGCTGGGCCGGCGAGTTCCCGCTGGTGGTGTGGCAGACCGGATCCGGCACCCAGTCCAACATGAACATGAACGAGGTCCTGGCCAACCGCGCGAGCGAGCTGATGGGCGGGACGCGCGGCGAGGGGCGGCTCGTGCATCCCAACGACGACGTGAATCGCGGCCAGTCCTCGAACGACGTCTTTCCCACGGCCATGCACGTCGCCGCCGTGATCGCCCTGCGCCGCCGCCTGCTGCCGCCGCTCGCGGCGCTGCATGCCACGCTCGAGTCGAAGTCGCGCCGCTTCGACGGCATCGTGAAGATCGGCCGCACGCACCTGCAGGACGCCACGCCCCTCACGCTGGGCCAGGAGTTCTCGGGCTACGCCGCCCAGCTCGGGCACGCGCGCCGGCACGTGGAGGCGACTCTCGGGCACCTGTCGGAGCTCGCCCTCGGCGGCACGGCGGTGGGCACCGGCGTGAACACCCACCCCGGGTTCGGCGAGCGAACGGCGGCGGAGATCTCGCGCCTCACGGGCCTCGCGTTCGCGACGGCGCCCAACAAGTTCGAGGCCCTCGCCTCGCACGACGCCCTCGTGCACGCGCACGGGGCGCTGAAGGGCCTGGCCGCCTCGCTCGCCAAGATCGCCAACGACATCCGCCTGCTCGCGAGCGGACCGCGAAGCGGCATCGGCGAGATCTCGATCCCGGAGAACGAGCCCGGCAGCTCGATCATGCCCGGGAAGGTGAATCCCACGCAGGCCGAGGCGCTCACCATGGCGGCCTGCCAGGTTTTCGGCAACGACGTGGCCATCAACATGGGCGGCGCGCAGGGCCACCTGGAGCTCAACGTCTACAAGCCGGTGATCGCCCACGCCTTCCTGCAGAGCGTACGGCTGCTGGGCGACGGCATGGCGAGCTTCGAGGAGCACTGCGCGCGAGGCATCGAGCCCAACCTCGCGCGCATCGATTCCCTGCTGCGAGGCTCGCTCATGCTGGTAACGGCGCTCGCGCCGCACATCGGCTACGAGAAGGCCGCGCAGATCGCGAAGAAGGCGCACACCGAGGGCACGGGCCTTCGCGAGGCGGCGCTGGCCCTGGGCTACGTGAGCGGGGCGCAGTACGACGAGTGGGTGCGGCCGGAGGACATGACCCGCCCGCGGTGAGCGCGACCCCTCGCACGCTGGCGTGAAGTCCTTCTGGCGCGGGGGAGGGAGGGGTCCGCTTTTCCTGGTTTCGGGCCGAGTGAATGTGCGGAGAGGCCCGAAGGTGAGGACGACCTCGACATAGGCAGGGATGGTGATACTGGGCACGATTGAAGTCGGCCCGAAACCAGGAGAAAGCGGACCCCTCCCTCCCCCGCGTCCCCGTGGGTTCTTCGCGATGCTGGCGGCGGTGCGTCTCGCCACCGTGGGAGGCCGTCTTCCGCGGCCAAGGGGAGCGAAACAAGACGCAGCCGGCCGCACGAGGCGGTTGCGCGCGGCGGGTCGGGGCGGTTCGGGTTTTTTTTGTTTTTCGGGCCGATTTCAATCGTGCCCAGCATCGACGCCCTCGCCTATGTCGACACCGCCCCTCACCCTCGGGCCTCTTCGCCCATTCACTCGGCCCGAAAACAAAAAACCCGAACCGCCTCGACCCGCCGCCCAAGGCCTCGCCGCCCGGCTCAGGCCTGTTTCGCTCCCGCGTGATACACGCGCCACGAGGCGAAGCCCGTCGCCATCATCGCGACCATCGCGACCGCCATCCAGCGCGGATCGTGGAACACCGCCGGCGCGATCACGCCCGCGGTGATGGTGTTGACCATTCCCGACACGAAACCCTGCAGGGACGCGGCCATGCCGCGGCGCGTGGGGAAGAGGTCCAGCGTGGTGAGCGAGATGGTGGGCATCGCCATCGCCGAGCCCAGCGCGTAGAAGAAGATCGGCATCACGGCCCAGGGGAGCGACGGCGGGGCGGCGAAGGCGTACGCCAGGTTCGCCGCGGCCGAGACGCCCATGAAGGTGTAGGCGCGGCGCAGCACCTGCGCGCGCGAGAGCTTCCCCGCCGCGCGCCCCGAGAGCTGCGAGCCCACGAGGATGCCCGCGATCGAGGGGATGAAGAGCCATGAGTACTCGGTGGGCGCGAGCCCCAGGTGCACGCCGAGGAACATCGGCGCCGAGAGGATGTAGAGGAAGAACGCGTTGAAGTTGAAACCCATCGCGAGCGAAAGCAGCAGGAACGGGCGGCTGGCCGCCACTTCGCGGTAGCCGTGCATGAGCGCCCGCGGGTGGAAGGAGTGCCGGTTCTCCTCGGGGAGCGTCTCGCGCAGGAGCCGCGCGCCCACGATCGCGAGCACCAGCCCGACGGCCGCGAGGAACCAGAAGATCGAGCGCCACCCCAGCGCCTCGAAGAGCAGGCCGCCGATGAAGGGCGCCACCACGGGCGCCAGCCCGAAGAAGAGCGTCACCATCGACATGAGGCGCTGCGCGTCCTCCTCGTGGTAGAGGTCGCGGATCATGGCGCGGCCCACGACGATCCCCGCCCCTGTCGAGGCGCCCTGCACCATGCGCCACAGGATCAGCGTGTGCACGTTCCCGGCGAGCGCCGCGCCCACCGAGGCGAAGGTGAACACGGAGAGCGAGATGACGATGATGGGCTTGCGCCCGAAGCTGTCGGAGAGCGCGCCGTGGAAGAGGAACATCACGCCGAAGGCGAGCAGGTAGGCCGAGAGCGTCTGCTGCATCTCGACGGGCGTGGCGCCCAGCGCCTTCTGCATGCCGGCGAAGGCGGGCAGGTAGGTGTCGACCGCGAAGGGCCCGAGGGTCGCGAGCGCCCCCAGCATCGCCGCGAAGCCGATGCGGAAGGCGCGCGTGTGGCGGTCGGGCGCGTTCATGCGGGGGTCACGGCCATGCCGGCATCGCGCAGCGCGGGCTCCTGCCCGCCACCGCCGCGGCGAAGTCCGCCTGCGCGCGCCGCATCACCGGCGAATCGCCCGCGTGGCAGGCAAGACAAGCGCCCACGGTGAGGATGCGCCGCTGCTCCTCGGCCGAGAACGGCCGCGCGCCTTCCCTCGTGGAGACCATGCCGGTGCGCGTGGCGAGGAAGCCCGTCCACGCGTCCTCGGGCAGGCCGTCGTGCGGCGAGGGCTTCGCGGCCGGCCTGAAGGTCCAGCGGCCGGCCTTCCCTTTCGCTTCGTATCGCAGCTCGCCCTTGCCCAAGCCGAGCGCCACCGGGTCGGCGTGGCAGGACCGGCAATCGCGCGCCTCGCGCCGCGTCGTGTGCGAGTGGAGCTTGGCGTACAGGCGCCGGAAGACGATGTCGGGCGCCTTGCCTTCCTCGCGGTTGCGGTCGAAGGTCATGATCATCCCGGGCACGAAGGTATCGATGGCGCCGCGCGTGGGGCCGTCGTGCAGCACGCCCAGCGTCGGCGGCAGCGGCTCGAACGGGCCCGCCGTCTCGTTCCAGGTGCCCTTCACCCACGCTTGCGCGGCGTGGTCGAAGCCCTCGTCCTTCGGGTCGAACTGCGTGTGGCAGGCGACGCAGCGGGGCGCCCACGCCGTGTGGCAGCTCGCGCAGGAGAGGCGCCCGTGCCCCTTGCCTTGCGTGCACGCGGCGGCCGGGGGCCTGAGGGGGTGCGCCGCGCCCGTGCGTTTGCGCAGCAGCTTCGCGCCGCGCCCCTCCTCGACCACCACGTTCACGAGCGGCTCGCCGTCGCGCGTGGTGCCCATGCGCTGGCCCGGGGCGAGCTGCCATTTCCGCAGCGTCATCAGCAGGCGCGACTCCGGGTCGAGGTTCTCCGGCGCGACGGAGGCGAGCTTCGCCGCGTGGCAATCCTCGCAGCCCACCTTCTGCTGCTGGCTCTTCCGCAGAACCTCCGCCCCCGCGCCCATCAGCTCGTTGGCGGTGTGGCAGTCGATGCACTCGAGTCCCCGCTCGTGGTGCACGTCGGCCACGACCTTCTGCAGGAATCGCCCGTCGTCGAGCTTGCGCAGGGACGCGGCCCGGTCGCCGCCCGCCGTCGGCGCGGCGTTGTCGCCCGAAGCCTCGCGGAACTCGTTCCACCCCTCGTAGGAAAGCGCGATGCGCCCGGAGCGGCTGTGGCAGCCGAAGCAGTGGTCGTTGCGCGGGTCGAGCGTGAGCGAGGGGTGCGCCGAGGGGATGGCCGTGCGCGCCTCCCGCGGCGTGGCCGCGTAGGCCTTCACCGCCTGCGCGGCCCCGGCGCCGTACTCGAGGTGGCAGGCGTTGCAGCCGCCGCCCTGCGACTCCTGCCCGATCGGGCCCCATTCCGTCTTCGCCTGCCCGAGGTGGCAGCCGACGCAGAGCTCGCGCAGGTGGCTGTCGGCGACGCCGTGGCCCAGCCGCGCGGCGTGCGGGAGGCGGCCGTCGGGCATGGCGGGCTCGCCCAGCGCCTCGCGGTCGACGGCGATCACGCCGGCCATGGTCGCCATGATGGAGCGCTCGACGCGCGGGACGATGGCCGCGTGGCAGCCGGCCTGCCCGCAGGTCTTCGCGGCGTCGGCGAGGTTGCCGGGGATGAGGACCATGCCGGCGTGGGCCACCGTCTTGTCGCGCGAGCGGGCGTCGCCCCCGTGGCAGGAAGCGCAGCCGATCCGTGCCGGCGCGTGCGCGCCTTCGAGGCCCGTGACCGCGCCGTGGCACGCAAGGCAGCCTTCGCCGATGCCCAGCGCGTGGCGAACAGGATCGGGCAGGCGCTCGCGCCCCCAAGGCGAGAGCGCGAGCGCCGCCGCCGCGAGCACGACGAGGGCCACGCCCGCCGCCGCGCGGGCGAAACGGGGCATCGTGCTCAGAAGGGCCCCGCCACGCCGCCAGCGTCGTTGCCGAGCCAGTACAAGCCGTTGCCGACGTAGACGATGCCGTTCGCGAACATCACTGAACGCCCGGTGCCGCGCGCCGGGTCGTTGGGAATGCCGCTGGACGAGCCGATCGCGTGCGTGGCCATCGTCGGGCGCTGCGTGAGCCGCGCGTCGGCCGCCGAGCGTCCCGCCAGGTCGAACCGCAGCACGCCGCTGTGCGACCACGGGTAGGTCGCCGCCGGGCCTGTTCCCCAGAGCGCGTGGAGCCCGTCGTGCACCGCCGCGGGAATGGCGATGGAGCGCGTGCCGTCCGGGCGCTCGAGGAGGCTGAAGGCGTGGTGGCTTCGCAGCAGGGCCGAGTCGCTGCCGCGCTTGCCGACGAAGACGCGCTCGAGCACGCGCGGCGCGGCGGCGTTCGCCACGTCGAAAAGCGTGAGGTGCAGACCCTGGAACCACGCGAAGCGCCCGTCCGCCGACGGAACGGAATCGAGCCCGAATCCCAGCAGCAGCCCGCCGGGCAGGGGATGCAGGTATTCGGAGAAGCCGGGCAACTCCAGCGCGGCGGCGATGCGCGGGTCGGCCGCGTCCGAGAAGTCGACGACGTAAAGCGGATCGATCATCAGGAAGGTGACGGCGTAGAGACGGTCGCCCACGAAGCGCGTGCCGTAGAGCCGCTCGCCGGGCTTGCCCAGCGGCGCGGGCCGGCGCGCGTTCGGCAACGAGGAGACGGTCCGCAGGAGCCCCGGCGCGACGGCGGACGGCTCGAGGATCGTGAAGCGGTTGGCGCCCGCCGCACCCCACATCGTGTTGCTCGCGGTGACCACGCCCAGGCGACCCTGGTGCTCGCCGAAGCGGAACGGGGCGAGGTCGGGCTCGGAGGAGAGGAATCCTTCGACGGCGCCGGACCCCACGATCGCCATCGTTGGCGCGCCCAGCCGAATCTGGTGGATTTCCGTGGTGTGGAACGAAGGCTCGGGCAGCAGCACGCTCGACGAAGAACGCAGCACCCAGCGCGAAGTGGCCACGTAGAGATGGCCGGCCGAGACATAGACCGCCTCCACGGGCCCGGCGAGCGCGATCGATTGCACGATGCCGGGCGTGGCGAGGTCGATCGCCGTCACCAGCGTGGTCTCGGAGGTCGGCGGCCGCGCTCCCTGGGGAGGAACGAACACGGCGGACGCAGCCACCGCGGGGACGGCCTCGCCGCCGTTCACGCGAACGCCCGGCAGGAGCGCGGCGAGCGGGGCCCGCGCGAGCACGAGCCGGTTGGCCTCGACTTCCGCCGCGCCGTTCGCATACGGCCGGTAGCCCTCCAGCGTCGGCGCGAAGCGCGTGACGACGTAAAGGCGGGAACCGAGACGGCGCGTGGCGACGACGCTGCCGTCGAACTGCGCGCGCCACAGCGAGGCGGGCGCCTCCGGGTTGGCGAGGCTCATCACCTCGACGAGGGTCTTGCCCCCGATCCATCCCGAGGAATAGGACCAGGGCGAGAAGCCGAAGCGCCACGCGCTCGTGCCGGCCACCACGGCGAGACGGTCTCCGTGCAGGATCAGGCCCGCTTCGTCCCGGTACAGGCTCGCGTCCCCCGCCGCCGTGACCGAGCCGGCCGGCACCAGCGCCGTGCCGCCGCCCTCCACGCGGGCGATGCGGATCCTCGGTGCGCGATTGCCGGAGGAATCGTGCGCGAAGGTGTACACCTGCCGCCCGTTGGACTTCACGAAGTCGGGTTCGTCCACGCCCGCTTCCTGCAGGTTGGTCGTGGAGAAGGCCGTCGAGGCGCTCGTCGAGGGCGGCGGCGAGGGCAGGACCCAGACGGGCATCGGCTGCACCGCGGGAACGCCGGCCGCGAGGTAGTCCCGCAGCCCCGCCTCCGTGGGATAGCTCGCGAGCTGCCGGTCGGCCGCCCGCCACGAAGCCGGGCGGCTCAGCATCGCGAGCGAGGCACCGTCGGCGTTCACGCCCGCAGCCATCCCGAAGGAGAGCTGCGCGCGCAACGTGAGCCGCGTCTCCGACTGGAACGCGAAGGAAAGGCGCCCGGCGGTGCGCGTGACCGTCGCCGCGCGCACGCACCCCGGGCAGCTTCCGGTCGCCGAGTACATCGCCGCGGAACCGTTGCCGCCACGCTCGAAGCCGGCCACCCAGGTGGGCTCGCCCGCGGCGGTGTAGGTGAAGAGCACGCCGCCCAGCACGTCGCCCTGCTCGGTGAGGCTCACGCCCCAGCCGCTGTTGGCGGGGTCGAACCAGGACCCGGTGTGGTCCACCTCGTTCAGCGCGCCCGCCACGCGGAAGGGCTCGACGGGCCACGACCCTTGCCGCGCGCCGATGCGCCAGGCGATGTCCGCGGCCTCCGGGTGGCGAAGCGTGACCCGCAGCGTGCCCACCGTCGTGGGCTCCGCCTTGCGGCCGCCGACCCAGCGGTGGTGCAGGAGCGGCCAGTCCGCCTGGCCCAGCGAGGCCTCCGCGCCCTGCGCCGTGTACCAGACGGGGCGGCCCTCCTCGTCGAAGGTGTACCAGATGACCTGCACGGTGCCGGCGGCGTTGAACATCTCGAAGCCGTTGCCGGACCGCGAGGGATCCCACCAGTGGCCCTGGGCGAAGGGGGAGCGGTCGGCTACGGAGGCGCCCCGGGCGGCTATCGCGAAGAGCAGGGCGGCGGTAACGAGAAGCGTTCGCCGGGTGAGCATGGGAAGGGCACCGTTCCGGTTGAAGTGGGCGAAGGAACGAACCCTGATCTTACGCCTCCTGCGCAGGCACGCGACCGGCCCGGCCGGCGATGAGGAGGCCGGCTCAATCCACCGGCGTCGCGATCCCCCAGCTCCCGTCCGCCCGCCGCGCCGAGTACATGATGCGCACGCGCCCGGTGACGCGGTCGCTGCACGCGAAGTAGAGGCGCGAGCCGTCGTCGGGCATCGAGGCCTCGGCGGCGAATCGGCAGCCCGGGATGTCCACGACCTGCGGCGCCCCCGCGCAGGTGAAGCCGTTGGACTGGCACCGCATGAGGCCCGCGGGGCCGTTCCAGTACATGTCGGTGCCCACCGGCGAGTACCAGAACTGGTCCTCCTCCCCGGCGGTGTTCACGGGCGGGCCGATGTTCACGGGCGTGGACCAGGTCGTGCCGGTTCGCGTGGAGAACCAGATGTCGCGCTGCCCCGCGCCGCCCGGCCGGTTCGAGGTGAACCAGAGGGAATTGCCGTCCGGCGAGATGTGCGGGTTGTCCTGCAGGACGCCGGTGGCGTGGTTGTTGATGCCCGCGCCGAGGTTCACGGGCGAGCCCCAGCTCCCGTCGGCGCCGCGGCGGGCCATGACGATGTTGCGCGCGGACCCGCTGCCGTGCAGCCACACGAAGGCGTTGCCGCCCTCGATCTCCATGCCGCTCGAGTCGCCGCTGTCGTCGTTGAAGGGGAGGTTCACCGGCTCCGACCAGGTGCCGTCGGCCCGGCGCGTGGCCACGTAGATGTCGGACTCGTCGAAGGGGTTGCCGCTGTGGTGCAGCCCCGGCCGGTCGGGGCCGGAGAGCACGGGCGCCTGCGCGCCGCCGCTCAGGATCCACGGCGCGAAGTCGTAGCGCGAGTACATGAAGTAGAGCCGCTGGCCGTCGCGCGAGATGAACGGGGAATCGGACCAGCCGGTCGTCGTGTTGATGGGGACCGGCGGGAGGGGCTCCGAAGGCTTGCCCGCGCCGCCTTCCGAGCACCCCGCGAGGAGGGCCGCCGCCGCGAGGGCCGTCGCCATCAGGGTGTTCGCGTGGAGTGTCATGGCGGTTCGACCCCCCTCGTGCCGTCGAGTTTCACGCATCGCCCGGTTTCGCGCGTCGCCGGAAGGCGACATCACATCATGCGGAAGTGGTGCAGGAAGCTGCGGCTCACCGGCAGCGTCTCCTCGCGGCCCTTGAGGTGGATCACGGCCGTCTCGTTGGCGCCGCGCACCACGTGGGCCACGGCCCGCAGGTTCACCACCACGGAGCGGTGCACCTGCACGAACTGCTCGGGGTCGAGCTGCGCGGCGAGCTCGCGAAGCGGCGTGCGCACCAGCCCCTCGCCATGCCCGCCGTCCGGGGCGCGCCAGGCGACCAGCGTGTACTTGTCGTCGGAGCGCAGGAAGTCGACCTCGTCGACCGCCACCACGCGCAGCTTCTGCCCCACGGCCACGCGCAGCCAGCGAAGCGCGGCGGGCACGGCGCCGCCCGCCAGCCGCGAGGCCACCTGCTCCACCTGCGCCTCGGTGTCGGGCACGCCGCGGCCGGCGCGAAGCCGCTCCTTCAGCCGCCCGACGGTATCGGCCAGCCGCGCGAGCTCCACCGGCTTCACGAGGTAGTCGAGCGCGCCCTGGTCGAAGGCCTGCACGGCGTACTGGTCGTAGGCGGTGACGAAGACCACGTGCGCGCGCCGGCCGATGAAGCGCGCGGCCTCCACGCCCGAGAGGCCGGGCATGTGCACGTCGAGGAAGCAGACGTCGGGCTTGAGCGCCTCGAAGCTCTCCACGGCGAGGCGGCCGTTTCGCACCTGCGCCACGACCTCCAGCTCCGGCCAGGCCTGCGCCAGCAGGCGCACGAGCGATTCGCGCAGCAACGGTTCGTCGTCGGCCACGAGGGCCGTGGGGCGCCGGTCGCTCATGCGGCAGGCCTCCTCGCCGGGAAGGCGATCTCCGCGACCGCGCCGCGCGGCTCGCCCGCCCGCAGCTCGAGCGTCGCTTCCTGCCCGTACGCGAGCGCGAGCCGCTCGCGCAGGTTCGTGAGCCCCGTGCCGAGGCCCGAATCGCCCCGGCCGGGGCCCACGCCGGTGTCGGCCACCTGCACCACGCAGCGCGTGCCTTCCACGCGCGCGCGCACGTCGATGCGCCCGCCCTCCTCCGCCGGGTCGATGCCGTGGCGAACGGCGTTCTCCGCGAGCGTGAGGATCGCCATGGGCGGGCAGGCGAGCGGGCGGGCCGTCTCGTCCGCCTCGATGGCGAAGCGCAGGCGGTCGGGCATGCGCATGTGCATCACCTCGAGGTAGGCGCGCACGAGGTCCAGCTCCTGCCCGAGCGTCGCCTCCGGCTCGTGCAGCCGCGGCACGGCGGCGCGCAGGTAGGCGATGAGGTTGTCCAGCACGGCCGGGGCCTTGGGCGAGCCGGTGACGACCAGCTCGCGCACGTTGGCGAGCGTGTTGAAGAGGAAGTGCGGCTCCACGCGGGCCTGCAACATGCGCAGCCGGGCGTCGAGGGCCTTCCTCTCCAGCTCGCTTCGCTCCAGCTCGAAGGCGAGCGCCTGGTTGCGCGCCTCGTCCTTGATCTGGCCGAAGAGCGCCGCCACCGTGATCCACGGCGTGGCGAGCAGGCCGAGGAAGCTCATGAAGAAGAAGCCCGTCTGGCGCTTCTCGTTCAGGTACCACGGCGGCTGGTCGCCCATCGTCGTGAGCGAATAGGCGAGGAAGACCCCGACGGGCACGGCGACGGCGACCGCCGCCACCTGCAGCGCCCACCGCGCGAGCCACCCGGGCAGCCGCGCCGGCCAGCGCTCGAAGAGCCCGAAGGCGACGAGCACGAGGGCGCCCACCAGCAGGAGCCGCCCGATGAGGATGCGGTACGAGGCTTCCCAGGTGGGCAGGATCATGAGGCTCACGATCACGCAGGTGACGACCGCGACCTTCACGCGCCGCCAGCCGAACACGCGGCGCAGGACGGAGGCCGAAGGGCTGGCGGGCGCGTTCTGCAGGGCTTGCATGGCGTAACGATAGCAGCCGCGAAGCGCCGCCATCCCCTGAAACGGGGCCCTTTCCGCCCCGTTCGCGGCGGCCCGTCCGCTCGGGCCGTGGCTCGCGACCGGCAACCGTGGCCCGTCGCAAACCCGTTCCCGTTTCGCGGGCGCACGCCCACAGTGCGCCGCATTCCAACGCACGGGAGCTCACCATGTCGCGATCCACCCATCCCTGGCACGCGCTGCTGCTGGCGGTGCTGCTGCTCCTCGCGCAGGCGGCGTCGGCCGCGGGCGCCCCGGCAGGCCCGCTCGTGGGCGCGCGCTGGCTGCTCGAGAACCGGGAGCGCGAGGGCGTGCTCGTGCTGGACGCCTCGCCCCCGCCGATGTACGCCGCGAGCCACATCCCCGGCGCCGTGAGCGCGAGCTTCATGGCCTACGGCGTGGAGGACCCCCCGCCCGCGCAGATGCAGGCGCTCTTCCAGGGCTGGGGCGTGAGCGCCGGCCGCAAGGTCGTGATCTACGACCAGGGCGACCCGATGTGGGCCGCGCGGCTCTTCTTCGACCTCTACCGCCACGGCTTCCCCCTCGCGGACCTCTACCTGCTCGACGGGGGTTTGCAGCAATGGCAGGCCGCCGGCGGGGCGGTCACGAAGGAGGCGACCCCCGCGCCGCCGCGGGGAGACTTCCGCGTGGCCGCGGTGCGGGAGCAAGAGCGGGTGAGGCTGCCGGAGGTGTTCGTCGCCTCGGGCGCGCCGGACCGCGCCGCGCTGGTGGAGGCGCTCGACCCCGCCTGGCACTACGGCGAGACGGCGTTCTTCGGCCGCGGCGGGCACATCCCCAACGCCATCATGCTGCCCGCGAAGGACCTCCACAACGCCGACCGCACCTTCAAGTCGCCTGACGAGATGCGGCGCATGCTCGCGCACCTCGGCGTGCGGCCCGACCGCCCCGTCTACACTTACTGCGGCGGCGGCGTGGCGGCGGCCGTGCCGTGGTTCGCGCTCAAGTTCCTGCTGGGCTACCCCGACGTCCGCCTCTACGTGGGCTCGGCGCTGGAATGGGTGCGCGACGACCGCGGCCTGCCGGTGTGGACCTGGAGCGCGCCGCAGCGACTGCGCGACACCGCGTGGGTGGGCACCTGGGGCGGCCGCACGATGCGCATGTACGGCGTCTCGCGCATGGGCGTGGTCGACGTGCGCGCGCCGGAAGCCTTCGCCTTCGGCCACGTGCCGTTCGCGGCGAACGTCCCCGCCGCCGTCTTCCGGGAGCACTTCGCCTCGCCCGAAAAGCTGGCGGCGATCCTCGCGCAGGCCGGGGTGAGCGCCACGCAGGAGGTGGTGGTGGATTCCGGCGCCGGGCTCGACCGCGACTCGGCCCTCGCCGCCCTCCTGCTGGAGCGGCTGGGGGTCGCGAGGGTTTCCGTGTTCCGCGATTCCCACGAGAAGGCCGTGAAGGCGGGCATCGCGCTCGCGACCGAGGCCGATGCGAAGAAGTCGCCCGCGCGGCCGGCGGCGCCCTGGGCGGCGGGCGCGCGCCCGGACCCCGTGATCGCCGATGCCGCGGGCGGCAAGGGGGACGCGCCCCGCGTCTTCGTCGCCGCCGGCGCGACGATGCCCGCGCGGGTGCCCGAGGGCAAGGTGGTCCACCTGCCTTACGCCGATCTCGTCGACGCGGGGGGAGCGCCGAAGCCCGCCAAGGACCTCTGGAAGGCGCTCGCCAAGGCGGGCGTGCCGCGCTACGCCGAGCTGGTCGCCTTCGCCGACGATCCCGGCGAGGCGGCGGTGGCCTGGTTCGCCTTGCGGCTGATGGGGTTTCCCGACGTGAAGGTGCTCGCCCCGTAACATGGCCGTGATGACGGCCGGTCCGTCGCCTGTGGCACACTCCGGGCATCGGGCCATCGCCGCCGCGCAGGAAGCGGCGAGGCCCTCGAGGAGGCAGCCTTGGGGCGAGCATGAAGCGCGTGGACGACTACCGCCTGCGGTTCGGCAAGAAGGAGCTGGTGCCGATCGTGACCGGCGGCATGGGGGTGGACATCTCGACGGCGGCGCTCGCGCTCGAGGCGGCGCGCCTGGGCGGCGTCGGGCACATCTCGGACGCGATGGTGCAGACGGTCTCCGACCGGCGCTTCCAGACGCACTTCGTGAAGGAGAAGTCCAAGCTCTACAAGTTCAACGTCGCCAACTCCGACAAGTCGAGCGTGCTCTTCGACCTGGGCCGGCTCGCGGAGGCCACGCACAACCACGTCGGGCGCACCATGGCCGCCAAGCGCGGCGACGGCCTCATCTTCGTGAACTGCATGGAGAAGCTCACGATGAACGCCCCGCGCGAGACGCTGCGCGTGCGCATGAGCGCGGCGCTGGACGCGGGCATCGACGGCATCACGCTGAGCGCGGGGCTGCACCTGGGCTCCTTCGCGCTCATCGCGGACCACCCGCGCTTCCGCGACGCGAAGCTGGGCATCATCGTCTCGTCGCTGCGCGCGCTGCAGATCTTCCTGCGCAAGAACGCGCGGCTCGCGCGGCTGCCCGACTACGTCGTGGTGGAAGGCCCGCTCGCCGGCGGGCACCTGGGCTTCGGCATCGACGACTGGATGAAGCACGACCTGCGCGCGATCGTGGCCGAGATCCGGCAGTACCTCGCGGCCGAGAAGCTCGACATCCCGCTCATCCCCGCCGGGGGCATCTTCACCGGGAGCGACGCGGTGTCCTACCTCGAGGAGGGGGCGGCGGCCGTGCAGGTGGCCACGCGCTTCACCGTGACGCACGAGTGCGGCCTGCCCGACAAGGTGAAGCAGGAGTACTTCCGGTCCAGCGAGGAGGACATCGAGGTCAACATGATCTCGCCCACCGGCTACCCCATGCGCATGCTCAAGGGGAGCCCCGCCATCGGCGACGGCATCCGCCCCAACTGCGAGGCCTACGGCTACCTGCTCGACGGCGCCGGCAACTGCGCCTACATCACCGCCTACAACCGCGAGGTGGCCGCGCACCCGGGCGCGAAAAAGGTCTCGGTGAAGGACAAGACCTGCCTGTGCACGGCCATGCGCAACTTCGACTGCTGGACCTGCGGGCACTACGCCTACCGGCTGAAGGACACTTCCCGCAGGCTCCCGGACGGCAGCTACGAGGTGCTCAGCGCCGAGCACGTGTTCCGCGACTACCAGTTCAGCACGGACGGGAAGATCGCGCTGCCGGCCTGAAAGCGGTTCGACTCCCCGCCACCGGGTCGCGGCGGGACCTTCCGCCGAAGTCACCTGATGCGCACGAATCGCTTCGACGAGATCGCCCTGCCCTCCGCGACGATATCGGCGACCAGGCTGTTTTCCGGAGGACTGAATCCAACCTGCTCATCACCGGGCACGCCCGTGCTGTTCAGCGCAAAGCGAAGGTAGACGCTTCCCGTCCCTGTCACGGCCAGGCTTCCGGGGGAGGCGCCGAAGCCATTCGCCTGGAACCTCTCGCACGATGACCGGTACGTGAACGCCGTTTCCCAGCGACCGCCGCCGCAGAAGTACCAGACCGGGCGCGTGTCCGACCCATACGTGAATAGCGTGACGGCGACCTGCCGGCCGTCGACCTGCTGGATGATGAGGCCCCACCCCAGCTCGTCGGCGGGCGTCCAATGACCCGAGTAGTTGATGAGGGGGTGGGGGGGATAGGCCGCAGGATTCCGCCTTTCGGCCCTCGTCATGTAGGACGACGCGACCGAGAGGGCTCCGGAGGCATACTGGAACGACTGCCCCAGTTGGTTCGTGCAGTGGAGTTCGACCCGGTAGCCGCCCGCGATGAGGCGCCCGGCCCACACATCGTGCGCGCCCACCGGCGCCGGTGGCGTGCCGCCGGGCCAGACACCCGGATTCTCGTCGAACAACTCGATCCTCAGGACGTTGTTCGAAACGGAGACCTTCCGATACGCGGCATTCGCGTACGCGCATAGCGGGTTGTCGGGGGCGCCTACGGAAGAGCCGCCCAGAAACCGTATCGTGATCCAGTCCGTGTCATTCGGATTCGCAGGCGAGAAGGCGAGGCCCTGCGCGCTGGCCGAGGCGCCGAGGAACATTGCGATGAGAGCTACGGCGAGACGTACGGATACGCAATGCATGTCTGTCTCCTACTGGATCACCGGCCTCGGGCCGGAACGGGGTCGACAACTGCGCATGTTAATAATGCCCCCCCCCCGCACCCTGGACGTCAAGGCGAAATGCGAGGTCGCTTGATGAGGATCAAGCGGCCTTCCACCCTTCGCCACCATGCCGACCGCGGAAGGGCGCCTGGCGCCGGCCCGCGCGCCCGTCAGTTCGAGGTCTCTCCCGGGCCCTCCTGGGCACGCGCGGCGGAAGAGAGCCCGAATTTCTCGAGGCGGTAGCGCATCGTGTCCCGCGAGAGGTTGAGCAGGCGGGCCGCGCGCGTGACGTTGCCGTCCGCCTTCGCCAGCGCCTTCTCGACCAGGGAACGCTCGATCCGCTCCAGGTCGATGCCTTCATCCGGGATCGCGGCCGGGACTGCGGAGTCGATGGCAGCACTCGCTGCCGCGGCGTGCATGAGCGAGGCTTGCGAGGCGAAGGCGCCCAGGTCACCGGGGCCGATCACGTCGGTGCGCGCGAGGAGCACGGCCTCCTCCACCACGTTTCGCAACTCGCGCACGTTGCCCGGCCAGGGATGGGCGAGCAGCAACGACTCCGCCTGCGGGCTCAGGGAGAGTCCCGGCCGCCCGTAGCGCGCCCCCTGCGCGGCGAGGAAGTGGCGCGCCAGCCGGACGATGTCGTCGCCGCGCTCGCGCAGGGCGGGGACGCGCAACTGCAGGCCGCGAAGCCGGTAGAACAGGTCCGCGCGGAAGCGGCCCTCGCGGATGCGCTCCTCCAGCGGCTGGTGCGTCGCCGCCACGATCCGCACGTCGACGCGCGTGTCGCGCACGCTGCCGAGCCGGCGCACCGATTTCTCCTCGATGAGCTTGAGGAGCTTCGCCTGGATCGCCAGGTCGGTGTCGCCGATCTCGTCGAGGAAGAGCGTGCCGCCCTGCGCCGCCTCCGCAAGCCCGGCGCGTCGCGATCGCGCGTCGGTGAAGGCCCCCCGCTCGTGTCCGAAGAGCTCCGACTCGAGCAGGTGCGTGGGGATCGAAGCGCAGTTCATCTCGATGAACGGCTTGCGCGCGCGCTGCCCGCCGAAATGCAGGGCGCGCGCCACCAGCTCCTTGCCCGTGCCCGTCTCGCCCACCACGAGGACGGCGGGCGGCGCGCCGGTCGTCATGCGCGTCTCGGCCTCCAGCAGGCGCCCGATGGTCTGCTTCAGCTCGCGCATGCCCGGGCTTTCGCCCACCATGGCGCCGGCCCCCGCGTCGCGGCCCTCGCGGCGCGTGTAGTAGTCCAGCGCGTGCTCGATGCGGTCCTGGCCGGCCGCGCGGTCGAGCAACAGCTTCAGCTCGCCCAGCACCACGGGCTTGGCGACGTAGTCGTAGGCACCCGCCTTCATGGCGTCGACCGCCACCTTCACGCTGCTGTGGCCGGTGATCATCACCACCTTGGCTTCCGGCCTGCGTTCCCGGATCCGGCCGAGCGCCTCGAGCCCGTTGATTCCCGGCAGGTGGAAGTCGAGCAGGACGACATCGGGCTGGAAGCGATCGAGGAGCTCGAGACCCTCCTCCGCGCTTTCGGCGGACTCCGTGTCGTGGCCGTGGCGCCCGAGGAAGGCGCGGATGTTCTTCACGAGCGTGGGCTCGTCGTCGATGATCAGGATGGCGAGGGACATGGCGCTCTCAGGCGGGGAGGCGAAGCCGCGCGATGGCGCCGGTGCCCGGCGCGTTCTCGAGGTCCAGGGAGCCGCCCATGTGCTCCACGCTGCGGCGCGCGAGCGCGAGGCCCAGGCCCGTTCCGCGCGTCTTCGTGGTGAAGAAGGGCTCGAACACCCGCGCGAGGTCCTCCCGACGGATGCCGGGGCCGCTGTCCCGCACGACCAGCTCGCAGCCGGACTCGACGCGCCGGGTCGCCACCGCCAGCGTGCCGCCGGCGGGCATCGCGTCGAGCGCGTTCGTGACGAGGTTCACGAGGACGTGCTCGACGAGCGTGGCGTCCCCGCGGACCCCGGGCGCGGGCGAGGCGAGGTCGGCTTCGACGCGGACGCCCTGGCGCGCGGCCTGCCGCCCGCAGGCGGCGAGCGCCTTGCGCACGAGGACGTTGGGATCGAGCGCCTCGCGGGCGATGCTGCCGGGCCGCGAGAACGCGAGGATCTGCCGCACCCACTCCTCCACCTTGTCGACCTCGCGCACGATGTCGTCGGCGGGCTCGCCGAAATCGCCCGGGTGCCGGTCGACCGCGAGCTCCACGGAAGTGCGGATCGACGAGAGCGGGTTGCGGATCGCGTGCGCGACAGTGGCCGCCATTTCACCCACCACGGCCAGCCGTTCGCCCTCGACCAGGCGGCGCTGCTGGTCGTGCATGATGCGGTCCGCCCGGCGCACGATGCCGAACAGCACGCCGTAGAGCAGCAGGCCGCCGGCCGCCGAGACGATGGCGATGGTGCGCTGCCCGTCGTGGATGGCGCGGAACAGCGCCTGGGGCGTCTTGTAGAGCTCCACGACGCCCACCACGCGCCCGCCCGGGTCGCGGACGGGCGCGTAGATCTCGACGAAGTACGTCGCCCCGGCGCCGGAGAGAGGGACGGCCGCGGCGACGTGCTCCTCCTTGCTCACGATCCCGCTCTTGTAGACGAGCTCGCCGGCGAGCGCCCGGTCGAGCTCGTCGTTGCGGCCGAATGTGCGCCCGGCGAGGCTGCGGTCGCTCGACCAGATGACCCCGCGGTCGCGGCCATACACGTTCGCGCGCAGCACGTCCGGCATCAGCGCGAAGTGCCTGAACGAATCCTCCAGCGGCGCCGAGCGCGCGTCGGTGCCCGAAGCGAAGTAGGGGGCCGTCTCGTCCGTCCTCGCGATGCTCTGCACGAACTCCTGCGTGACGACCGCGTCCCGGTGCATGAGCTGCTCTCCCAGCAGCCGCGACAGGACGAAGCCCAGGGCGCTCGCCACCGCGATGACGGTCACCAGCGCGGCGATGGAGAACCGGCGCGTGAGGTTGAAGGGCGCCGGCGCCACGAGGCCGGCGGCAGGGTGGGGCCGAGATCGGGTCATGGCAGGGTCCTTCGGCATCGTTGCTCCCGGGTGGATCCGGCCCGTTGATGGGCATCAAGCATGAAGGCCCGCACGGGGGAACGGCGCCTGGGGCTTCTCCCCCAGCCCTGTCGCCCGCGGCAGACAGCGGGGCTTTTGCCCCATCGCACACTTCACATGTTTTCTCTTTGTTTCAATGGCTTGCCTGAATTTTCCGGTTGGCACGGCGCGTGCAGTCAAGAGGGTGCGACCCTCCGCTCATTCGCTTACTGGAGCACCTCATGAACAAGCCGCAGATGCTGACCCTTGCCGTGTTGACCGTCCTTTCCGCCACCGCGCAGTCCGCGGAGCCGGAAACGGAGGCCGTGGAGTACTACAACCGGTCCCTCAACCACTACTTCATCACCGCCACGGCCGCCGAGGCGCGGATGATCGACGACGGCGCGGCTGGGGAGGGGTGGGTTCGCACGGGCCGCTCCTTCCAGGCCTGGCTCGACCCCGCCGGCGCGCCCGCGAATGCCTCCGCCGTATGCCGCTTCTACTCGCGCGGCGCGAACTCGCACTTCTACACGGCCAATGCCGGGGAGTGCGAATACCTGAAGAGCCTCGAGGCGGAGGAGCGCCGCGCCGCGCTGTCCACGGGCGCCGCGATCGTCGGCTGGCAATACGAAGGCGTCGCCTTCCGCATCGAATCCCCGGCGGGCGACTCCTGCCCGGCGGGCACGGCGGCCATCTCGCGCGTCTACAACAACGGCTTCGCGTCGGGCGAAGGCGCGAACCACCGCTTCGTCGACGACTCGGAGCTGCGCGCCCTCATGCTCGACCGGGCCTGGGTGGGCGAGGGCGTGGCCTTCTGCGCGCGCACCAAGTCGGGCGGCACCAACGCCAACCTGCCGCCGACCAGCACCAACTTCGACGCCCTTGCCGCCGACTGGACCGGCACCGCCCGGTGGAAGACCGAGGCCGGCGCCGCCGAGACGCGCATTTCCGCGCCGCTTTCGCTCGCGATCGCATCCGACGGGCGCGTGAGCGGCAGCGGCCAGGGCTGCTCGTTCACGGGCCAGGTCCAGCGCGGCGACGGCTTCCGCTCGCTCTTCACCGGCACGCTTTCCGCGAGCGGCTGCGAGAGCGCGGCCTTCAACGGCGCCTACGGCCGCTTCCGGCTCGAACGCTATGCGAGCGGCACGCTCGCCGTGGACATGAAGCGTGGCGACGGCGCGAACGAAGCGTCGGTCGAGGCGATGCTTTCCGCCGGCGCGATCACCACGAACACCCCCGGGACGACACCCGCCTCCGTCACCGGGGTCGCGGGCAGCTGGGCCGGGACGGTCGGCTGGACGGCGTTGCGCAGGCAGGGAGGCGTCGAGACGATCCTCGTGACGTCGAACCGCCCGCTGGCCGTGGCGATCACCTCGACCGGCGCGCTCACCGGGTCGGGCTTCGGCTGTGCGCTGTCGGGCGCGCTTTCCCCGACGAGCGTCGCGGGCCGGTTCGCCGGGACGCTTTCCGCGAGCGGCTGCACCGAGCCCGTGTTCAACGGCGCGTATGCGGAAGTGGGCGTCCATCGCGACGACGGCGGCCTGGAGGTGGAGTTCGAGAGGGAAGCCGAATCCGCGGGCGTGACCACCAAGGCGAAGGTCGAGGGCAGGCTCGCGAACGCGGACACGACGCCAACCACGCCCACGACGCCGACCACGCCCACGACGCCGCCGGCCGGCATCGCCGCCAGCTACCAGGGCGACTTCACCGCCACCATCGAGATCCGCAACCGCGCCAACGGCGGCGACACGACGACCACGTCGTCGGAGACGGCCACGCTGCGGTTCGCCGTGGCCTCGAGCGGCGCGCTTTCCGGGACGGGTTTCGGCTGCCAGTTCGCCGGCTCGCTCTCGCTCACAGACGCGGTGGCGAGGATCTACACGGGAACGGTCTCTGCCTCGGGTTGCACCAACGCCACGCTCGCCGGCCAGTTCGCGGCCTCCGCGCATCCGGAGGACGGCGGCGCGCTGCAACTGGAGATGGAGCGCGAGTCGGAAGCGGCGAACGTGCGCACGAAGGTGAAGATCCGCGGCACGGCGTCCCGGACCGCCCCGTAGCGGATTCGTTTCCGGAACGGTGGAAGGGGGCGGGGCCGGAGCCGGTCTCGCCCTCGCCGCTCGCCGGGCATGCCTACCCTCGGGCGGCGTCCCTGAGCGGAACGATGCCGGCGACGAGGGACTTGCCCATTCCGCGATTACCCGTTCAGCACGGACGGGAAGTTCGCTCGGCCGGCGGCCGCAGCCTAGGCGGCGCGCAGCAGGAACTCGACCTTCACGGCATCGAAGGGGAATTCGACTGCGCCATCCGTCGTGCGGACGACCACGCCCGCCGCGAGCAGCGCCTTCATGTCGCCGTGGACGGCCTTCACGTCGCGCCCGACGCGGCGCGCCGCCTCGCGAATCGACAGGGGGCCCGCGCCCGTCATGGCCTTCAGCAGTTCCCAGCGCTTGGCAGTGAGAACCCTCCAGAGAAGTTCCGGCGACGCGAACCCGATGCGCGCCTCGCGTTCGCCGCGGCCGGATTTCATCGCCCGGGCCGCCTCGCGAAGGGAATCACGGACGGATTGCACCTCAAGAACGACGGTTCTCACGGTTCCACCTTTCCCTGTCCGAATCGAAATCGGCGACCAGCCTTTCCGGCGAGATGAACCGGTACGGGGCCTCGCGCCCGCGGAAATGCCGGTGATCGCCCTTCCCGCGCTCGTTGTCGTACAGCACCACGCATTCCCCCTTCACGACGTAGGCGAGCCGGTACTTGAACCGATGCGTGGAGGGCGCGAGCGGCACTGGCAGGCGCCAGACGACCGCCTCGACGAAAGCGTCCGTCGCGACGACGACCCGGCGCCTGATGAGCGCGTCCGCTTTCATGTTGGAGAAGATACCAACGGCGGCGCGGCGTTGTCAATCACTCCAACACCCGGCCAGCCTGCCGTCATCGAACGCCCTCCGCGTGCCGGTACGCGATCGCTTCCGCCACTTCCGCCGCGCCCACGCCCGGCCGCCCGGCGAGATCCGCGATCGTGCGCGCCACCTTGAGCACGCGGTGGAAGGAGCGCGCCGAGAGCCCCAGCCGCGACATCGCCTCGCGAAGGAGCTTCTGCGCCGCCGCGTCGGGAGCGCACCAGTGCTCCACCTCCCCGCCCGAAAGCAGCGCGTTGGGCCGGCCCTGCCGCGCGAGCTGCGACTCCCGGGCCGCCGTCACGCGCCCGCGGACCGCGGCCGAGGGCTCGCCCGCCGGCGCCTCCGCGAGGTCGCTTTCGCGCAGCGCCGGCACCTCCACGTGCAGGTCGATGCGGTCCAGCAGCGGGCCGGAAATCCGGCGGCGGTAGCCCGCGATGCGGTCGGGCGAGCAGGCGCAGCGGCCGGAGTGGTGGCCGAGGTAGCCGCAGGGGCAGGGATTCATCGCCGCGACGAGCTGGAAGCGCGCCGGGAAATCCGCCTGCCGCGCCGCGCGCGAGATCGTGATGCGCCCGCTCTCCAGCGGCTCGCGCAGCACCTCGAGCACGTAGCGGTTGAATTCCGGCAGCTCGTCGAGGAAGAGCACGCCGTGGTGCGCGAGCGAGATCTCGCCAGGGCGCGGGGGCGAGCCGCCGCCCACCAGCGCCACGGCCGAAGCGGTGTGGTGGGGCGCGCGCCACACGCGCACGCCGAATCGCTCCGCCGAGAAGCCGCGCGCGGTGAGGCTCTGCAGCGCGGCGGATTCCAGCGCCTCCTCCTGCGACATGGGCGGGAGGATCCCGGGAAAGCGCTGCGCGAGCATGGTCTTGCCGGTGCCGGGCGGGCCCGTGAGGAGGATCGAGTGCCCGCCGGCTGCGGCGATCTCCAGCGCCCGCCGCGCCTGCGCCTGCCCGCGCACCTCCGCGAGGTCGGGCCACGCGGCCTCGTGCGCGCGCGCGACACCCTCCACGCGATCGAGCCGCTCCGTCCCGGCGAGGTGCGCGCACACCTGCAGCAGCGTCCTCGCCGGGTGCACGACCGCGCCGGGCACCAGCGCCGCCTCCTTCGCCGAAGCCTCGGGCAGCACGAACGCGCGGCCGTCCCGGTGCACGGCGAGGCTCATCGCCAGCGCGCCGCGGATGGGGCCCAGCTCGCCGGAGAGCGCCAGCTCGCCCGCGAACTCGAGCCCGTGCAGCGCCTTCGCCGGCACCTGCCGCGTGGCCGCGAGGATCCCCAGCGCGATGGGGAGGTCGAAGCGGCCGCTTTCCTTGGGGAGGTCCGCGGGCGCGAGGTTCACGATCACGCGGCCGTCGGGGAACTCGAAGCGGGCGTTGGAGAGCGCGGCGCGCACGCGGTCGCGCGCCTCCTTCACCACCGTCTCGGGGAGGCCCACGACGTGGAAGCAGGGCAGCCCCCCGCCCACGTGGACTTCCACGCGCACGAGCGGAGAGTGCATTCCCGCGAGGCCGCGGGTGAGGACGACGGCGAGCGACACGCGAAACCCCCTGCCCGGGCGCGGACACGACGTGTGCTACCCGGGTGATTGGCCGAAAGCCGCGACTCGAACGCGGCATGGGTCGCTTCGTGGCCGGCGGCCTCGGCGATGCGGGCGGCGTCGCCCTGGATGGGTGTTGCTGGTAGAACGGGCGGCCGCGTCGTCCCGTTGACGCACCCCGCGATCGTCAGGCGCGATCCGCCTGCAGCGCGCGCAGCGCCGCCGCGGGTTCCTTCTCCACGATCCGCAGGAGGGCCTTTGCCGGCCCCGTGGGCTCGCGCCGGGCCTGCTCCCAGTTCTGGAGCGTCCGCACGCTCACGTTGAGCAGGCGCGCGAACTGCGCCTGCGACAGCCCGGACCGCTCCCGCACCGACTGGATGCGGGAAGGGGTCAGCTCGGCGCGGCGGGAGGCCTTCTTTTCGCCCCGCGAAATGGCACCCGCCTGCCGGATGCTCCGCGCCAGTTCCTTGAAAAGCCTGGGATCCATCAGCCCAACTCCTGTCTCACGAGCGCGCGAAGCGTCTTCAGCTGCCCTTCGCCCAAGTCACGCTGCTCGTTCTCGGCGTAGGCGAGGAGCAGGTAGATCAGCGACCGGGATCCGATCCAGTAGTAGATGATGCGCGCTCCTCCGCGCTTGCCGCGCCCGCGAACGGCCATCCGCACTTTCCTGAGCCCGCCGCTCCCGGCGATGAGGTCTCCTGCCTCGGGATCCAGGAGGAGCCGGACCTGGAGCCGCCTGTAGTCCCCGTCGTCGGCGAGCTCGCGAATCCGCCGCGTGAAAACGGGCGTTTCGAGGAATACGACGGACCGCATCGGAACTATACGCCAATGGCGCATAAGCGCCAATGGCGTATTCCCTCTGCCGGGTGAAGGACGGCGAGCGACACGCGAAACCCCCTGCCCGGGCGCACCCGGGCGGCAGGGCCTCGCGCGCGAGCGTTACTTGTCGGCGGCGAGCCGCGCTTCCAGCGCGGCGACTTTCGCTTCCAGCTCCGCGACGCGGATCCGGGCCCTGGCGAGGACTTCCGACTGGACGTCGAATTCCTCCCGCGTGACGAGGTCGAGCTTCGCGAAGGCCGATGACAGCACGGCCTTGGCGTTCTTCTCGAAGTCACGGGCCGGGTTGGAGGCGGCGGCTTCGGCGAGGCGGGCGGCGATTTCGCCCAGCAGCTTCTCTCTCATCTCAATTCCTTGCGGGGGTGTTCGGTTGACCGCCATCGGGGACAGGAAATGGGGACGGTTCTTCAGAACCGTCCCCAAAGCCCGCGCGCACCGCGGCGGTGCACCAAGAGGGGGCGCTGTGCCGCCATGGTGCGCGGCGGCGAGGGGCTCGAAATAAATCCTTCATGAACAAGGCGTTGCGCGGGCGAGGCGAGTGGCACACCTCCTGCTAATCCCTGCCCGGTGCATCTCTTTCCAACGTCCACGAAGGATACCAACATGCGAAACCTCTCCAAAGCCCTGGTCGCCGCCGGGATCATTTCCGCCGCCGTCGCCGCGCCCGCCGCGAGCGCCGCCGAGGCGATGCCGAGCGTGAAGCTCTCGGTGTACAGCGAGTACGAGTACCGCGGCATCTCGCAGACTTCCGAGAAGCCCGCGGGGCAGCTGAACATCGACTGGGCGCACTCCAGCGGCTTCTACCTGGGCACCTTCGTCTCCAACATCAAGTGGCTGAAGGACGCGGCCGAGGTCGGCGGCTTCTCGACCTCCGCCAACCTCGAGTGGGATATCTTCGGCGGCTACAAGTTCGAGGTGGCCAAGGACGTCGTGGTCGACGTGGGCTACCTGCGCTACGAGTATCCCTCCTCCGGCGCCTTCAACCCGAAGCCCAACACCGACGAGGTGTACGTGGGCATCGGCTACGGCCCGGTGTCGGTGAAGTACTCCTACTCCCTCAACGACACCTTCGGCGTGATCAACAGCGAGGGCTCGGACTTCATCGAGGCGAACATCGCCTATCCGCTGATGGACAAGCTCACGCTCACGGGCCACATCGGGCACCAGAAGTACAAGAACAACAAGCCGCTCGACTACACCGTCTACAAGCTCGGCCTCGCCTACGACCTGGGCGGCGGCTGGAACGTCGGCGGCTACGTGAAGGACACCGACGCCGACTCCGCCCTGTACACCTACAAGGGCAAGGATTGGGGCAAGAGCCGTCTCGTCGGCTATGTCTCCTACACGTTCTGACATCGCACACAGGAGCGGGCACCGCGCCGCGCGCGGGCCCGCCAAAGGGAGACAGACATGAAACTGGTCACGGCCATCATCAAGCCGTTCAAGCTGGACGAGGTCCGGGAGGCGCTGTCGGCCATCGGCGTCCAGGGCATCACCGTCACCGAGGTGAAGGGCTTCGGGCGCCAGAAGGGCCACACCGAGCTCTACCGCGGCGCGGAGTACGTCGTCGACTTCCTGCCGAAGGTGAAGGTCGAGGCGGCGATCAAGGACGACATCCTCGACCAGGCGATCGAAGCCATCGAGAAGAGCGCCAACACCGGGAAGATCGGCGACGGGAAGATCTTCGTCTTCGAACTCGAGCAGGTCGTGCGCATCCGCACCGGCGAGACCGGCGCGGACGCACTCTAGGACACAAGGGGAGCCCTCCATGAAACGCCTGATGAGTCTCATCGCGGTCACCGCGGCCCTCGCCTTCGGCGGCAACGCCCTGGCGCAGGAGAAGAAGGCCGACGCCCCGGCAGCCGCCCCCGCGGCCGCCACGGCGCCTGCCGATGCCAAGCCCGCGGATGCCGCCCCGGCGGCCCCCGCGCCGGCCCCTGCCGCTGCCGCGCCCGCCGCAGCCCCTGCCGCCGCCCCGGCGCCGACGCCCAACAAGGGCGACGTCGCGTGGCTGCTCACCTCCACCGCGCTCGTGCTGCTGATGAGCGTGCCGGCGCTGGCGCTCTTCTACGGCGGCATGGTCCGCTCGAAGAACATGCTGTCGGTGCTGATGCAGGTGTTCGTCGTCTTCTCGCTGATCGTCGTTCTGTGGGCCGTCTACGGCTACTCGCTCGCCTTCACCGAGGGCAACGCCTACATCGGCGGCTTCGACCGGCTCTTCCTCAAGGGCACGTTCGACGCCGCGACCGGCTCGTTCGCCATGGGGGCCACCTTCTCCAAGGCCACGCCGATCCCGGAGCTGCTCTTCGTCGCGTTCCAGGCGACCTTCGCGGGCATCACCTGCGCGCTGATCCTGGGCGCCTTCGCCGAGCGCGTGAAGTTCTCCGCGGTGCTGCTCTTCATGGTCATCTGGTTCACCTTCGCCTACGCGCCCATCGCGCACATGGTGTGGTTCTGGATGGGCCCGGACGCCTACACGGACGCGAAGCTGGTCGACGAGCTCACGAAGAAGGCCGGCCTCATCTGGCAGTGGGGCGCGCTCGACTTCGCCGGCGGCACGGTGGTGCACATCAACGCCGGCGTCGCGGGCCTGGTGGGCGCCTACCTCGTGGGCAAGCGCGTGGGCTTCGGCCGGGAGAAGATGACGCCGCACAACCTGCCCATGACCATGATCGGCGCCTCGCTGCTCTGGTTCGGCTGGTTCGGCTTCAACGCCGGCAGCGCGCTGGAGGCCAACAACTTCGCCGTGCTCGCGTTCATGAACACCTTCCTCGCGACCGCCTGCGCGGTGATCTCCTGGACCGTGTTCGAGTGGATGTTCAAGGGCAAGCCCTCGATGCTGGGCGCCGCCTCCGGTGCCGTCGCGGGCCTGGTGGCCATCACCCCGGCCGCGGGCAACGTCGGCATCCCGGGCGCCTTCGCCATCGGCCTCATCGCCGGCCCCGTGTGCCTCTGGGGCGTGTCGGGCCTGAAGAAGATGCTGAAGGTCGACGACTCGCTGGACGTCTTCGGCGTGCACGCCCTCGGCGGCATCCTCGGCGCCCTCCTCACCGGCGTCTTCAACTCGCCCGACCTCGGCGGCCCCGGCTTCACGGCCGACTGGGTCACGGCCACGGCCATCGCCGCCAAGGACTACTCCATCGCCGCGCAGGTGATGGTGCAGGCGAAGGCGGTCGGCCTCACGGTGGTCTGGACGGCGGTGGTCGCGTTCATCGCCTTCAAGATCGCCGACCTGGTCATCGGGCTGCGCGTGCCCGAGGAGGAGGAGCGCGAGGGCCTCGACATCACGGCCCACGGCGAATCCGCCTACAACTGACGCACCAAACCCCGGGGGCGGGCGGTGGACCCGCCCCCGGCCTCACCGCAGTCTCCACCATCGGAATCTCTCCAAGAGGCCGCAACCTTTGAACGGGCACGCAAGTGCCCGTTTTTTTTCGTCGCGCGGATGGATGCGGAGTTGGGGAACCGCAGATGAACGCAGATGAACGCAGATGGTCCGGGATGGCAGGAACATCCATGCCCCCAACACCGCCCCTTCCTGATGAGTCGAAGGCAGGGCCATCCCGAATCATCTGCGTTCATCTGCGTTCATCTGCGGTTCCCCCTCCCCCGCCCCTCCCTGCACCCCCTGCCGTGGTAGGATTTGCGGCCCTTCCGCACGCCAGAACCGCCCGCCGCCGTGAACCCCCAGCGCCTCCGCATCGCCACCCGCGAGAGCAAGCTCGCGATGTGGCAGACCGAGCACGTCGCGGCGAGGCTTCGCGAGGCGCACCCGGGCCTGGCGATCGAGATCGTGGGCATGACCACGAAGGGCGACCGCATCCTCGACCGGCCGCTCGCGCAGGTGGGCGGCAAGGGGCTCTTCATCAAGGAGCTCGAGGTCGCGCTCGCCGACGACCTCGCCGACATCGCGGTGCACTCCATGAAGGACGTCCCGATGGAGCTGCCCGACGGCTTCGCGATGCTGCCCTTCGGGCCGCGGGAGGACGCGCGCGACGCCTTCGTTTCGCTCGAGCACGCGAGCCTCGCCGCGCTGCCGGCCGGGGCGGTCGTGGGCACATCGAGCCTCAGGCGCGAGTGCCAGCTTCGCCGCGCCTATCCCACGCTCGCGATCAAGCCGCTGCGCGGCAACGTGAACACGCGGCTCGCCAAGCTCGAGGCGGGCGACTACGACGCCATCATCCTCGCCGCCGCGGGCCTGAAGCGCCTCGGGTTCGGCGAGCGCATCCGCGAGCAGCTGCCGCTCTCGCTCGCGCTCCCGGCCATCGGGCAGGGCATCCTCGCCATCGAGTTCCGCGCCGACCGGCCGGATCTCGAGGCGCTCCTCGCGCCGTTCGTGGACCGCGCCGCGCTCGCCGCCGCGCAGGCCGAGCGTGCGCTGGGCCTCGTGGTGGAGGGAAGCTGCGAGGTGCCCGTGGGCGGCCACGCGACCGTGATGGGCACGGGCCTCGTCGTGGAGGGCTTCCTCGGCCTGCCCGACGGCTCGCGGCTGGTGCGCGAGCGGGCCGAGGGCGAGGCGGCCGACGCCGCGAAGCTCGGCCGCGCGCTGGGCGAGCGCATCCTCGCCCGCGGCGGGCGCGAAGTCCTCGATCTCCTCGCCCGGCCGGGGAAATGACCGCCGCCCGCCCGCTCGCGGGCCTGGGCGTGGTGCTCACGCGCCCGCGCGCGCAGTGCGAGGCCATCGCCGCCGCGCTGGAAGCGGCCGGTGCCCGCGTGATCGTGTTCCCGGCGCTCGACATCGTGCCCATCGCCCTCTCGCCGGATAGCCGCGCCGCCCTGGCCAGCCTTTCCGCGGCCTCGCTCGCGATCTTCGTGAGCGCCAACGCGGCCGAGCACGGCGTGGCCCTCGCCCGCGCGGCGGGGGCGTGGCCGGCAGCGGTCGCCGTCGCGGGCGTGGGCGCGGCCACCGCGGCGGCCCTTCGCGAGGCGGGCTTCGCCCGCGTGATCGCCCCGGCGACCGGCTTCGACAGCGAATCCCTCCTCGCCTGCCCGGAGTTCAACGACGTGAAGGGAAAGCGCATCCTCGTGTTCCGCGGCGTCGGCGGGCGCGAGCACATGCGCACGACGCTGGAGGCGCGCGGGGCCACCGTGGCCTACGTGGAGTGCTACCGGCGCGAGCGCCCCGCGAGCGACCCGGCGGGCCTCCTCGCGGCGCTCGATCGCGGCGAGGTGGACGCAGTCCATGCAATGAGCGCCGAAACGGTGGACAATTTCCTCGCGCTCACCGGCCCCGCGGCGCGCTGGTCGCAGGTAGCATTGGTGGTGCCGCACCCGGCCATCGCGCGCCAGCCCGCGGCCGCGGCTTTCGGCCGCGCGGTGGTGTCCGGGCAGGGCATCCCGAACCTCGTCGACGCGCTGACCCGATTGCGAAAGGTGCCATGAGTTCCCCGCTTCCCGAGCCGCCCGCCCTCCCCGCTCCCCGTCCCGCGCGCGCTGGCGGCGCCGACAGCGGCGCGCGCTGGGCGGCCGCCGTGGCCATCGCCGGCGCAGCCGTGGCCATCGGGCTTGCGTGGAAGGGGCAGCAGGAATACGCCTCGCTCTCGCAGTCGGCCGGCGGGCGGCTGGCCGACCTCGGCGCGGAAGTCGCCGCCTCGAAGACGAGCCTCGCGCAGGCCCAGGCCGCGCTGCGCGACGCGCAGGCGAGGATCGCGGAGCTGGAGACCCGCATGGTCGACGCGCAGGAAAGCCGCGTGGCCGTGGAGGACATGTACCGCGAGCTCTCGCGCAGCGCCGACGACCGCATGCTCGCCGAGGTGGAGCAGCTCCTCATCCTCGCGAGCCAGCAGCTGCAGCTCGCGGGCAACGTGAAGGGCGCGCTCATCGCGCTGCAGGCGGCCGACCAGCGGCTCGCCCGCGCCGACAAGCTGCAGGTGGCGAACCTGCGCCGCGCGCTCAACGCCGACATGGACCGCCTCAAGGCGCTGCCCCTCGTGGACACCGTGGGCATCGCCGTGAAGCTCGACGCCCTCGTGCAGCAGGCCGACGCGCTGCCGCTCATCGTCGCCGAGACGCTGCCCGCCTCGCGCACGGCCACGCGCACGAAGCTCCCGGACGAGAACGCCTACCTGCGCGCCGCGCGCGACTTCTGGGAGGAGATGAAAGGGCTCGTGCGCATCCGCGAGATCGCTCCCGCCGAGGCGGTGCTCCTCGCCCCGGCGCAGACCTACTTCCTGCGCGAGAACCTGAAGCTGAGGCTCCTGGGCGCGCGCGTGGCGCTGCTCGCCCGCGACGAGACCTCCTTCCGCGACGACGTGCGCGCGGCGCAGGCCTGGATCGCCAAGTACTTCGACGCCAAGTCGCGCCTCAACGTGAACGCGCTCGCCACGCTCAAGCAGCTCGGCGAAAGCCCGGTGTCGATCACGCCGCCCGACATCAACGCGAGCCTCGCCGCGGTGCGCTCCGCGCGGGCGGCGCGCGAGAAGCGGTAGGGCCGCCATGCGCTTCGCGATCTGGTCCGTCGTGCTCGCCGCGCTCGCCGTGGGCATCGCGCTCCTCGCGAGGCAGTCCGACGGCTACGTGGTGATCGTCGCGGCCCCTTACCGCGTCGAGCTCTCGCTGAACCTGCTGGTCGTCCTGGTGCTGGCCGGCTACTTCGCCTTCCACCTGCTGGCCCGCCTCGTGGAGACGCTCGTGGCCATCCCGGCGCGCGTGCGCGCGTACCGGGCGGAGCGCGCCCGCTCGCGCGCGAGGAACGCCCTCAACGACGCGCTGCTCGCCTTCTTCCAGGGGCGCTACGCGAGCGCGGAGAAGTCCGCCTCGACCGCGATGGAAAGCGAGGATGCGAAGCCGGTGGCGGCCATCATCGCGGCGAGGAGCGCCCACGAGCTGGGCCGCTTCACGGAGCGCGAGGCCTTCCTCGACCAGGCGCGCGGCCCGGCGCCCGAGGTCGACCAGGCGCGCCTCACCACGCTCGCGGACCTCCTGCTCTCGCAGGGCCGCCACGAGGAGGCGCTCGCGGTGCTGAAGGATCTCTCGGGGCGCGACGCGAGGAACCTGCGCCTGCTGCGCATGCGCCACGCGGCGGAGACGGCGCTGCGCCGGTGGGACGAGCTCCTCGCCACCACCGCCACGCTCGCCAAGCTGGGCGGGCTCTCGCCGGCGGAGGCCTCGGCCTCGCGCCGCGCCGCGCACCTCGGCAACCTCAACCGCAAGGCGCAGGACGCGACGGCGCTCGCCGCCTACTGGAAGCAGCTTCCCTCGGAGCTGCGCGTCGATTCCGCCATCGCGGCGACGGCGGCGCGCTACCACCTCGCCCTCGGCGGCACGACGGAGGCGCAGGCGATCGTCGAGAACGCGCTCGAGGCCGGCTGGGACGCGGGGCTCGTCGCGCTCTACGCCGACTGCGCGGGCGCATCCGCCCTTCCCCTCATCGAGCGCGCCGAGAAGTGGCTGCGCTCGCACGCGCGCGACCCGGCGCTTCTGCTCACGCTGGGCAAGCTCTGCATGCGCCAGGAGCTGTGGGGCAAGGCGCAGAGCTACATCGAGGCGAGCCTCGCGCTGGAACCCACCCACGAGGGCCACATGACGCTCGCCGCGCTCATGGAGAAGCTCGGCAAGCCCCAGGAAGCCGTGCGGCACTTCCGCCGCAGCGCGGAACTCGCCGGCTAGCGCCGCTGTCACCCTCGGGTTCCCTCCGCGAAAGGAGCAGGACCATGGATCGCGAATACCCCGCCCTCGCCCACCACGCGCTCGCCGCCGGCGCCCGCGTGGCCGCGCCGCCACCCCCGGCGCGGCTCACGCCCGAGTCGCCGGCCCTGGAGGCGATGACGGACCTGCGGCGCCTTCCGGCCAGCGCCATCGCGACCGACCGCACCATCGAGGAGGCCAACGCGGTCATGGTGGCGCGCGGCATCCGCCTGCTCTTCGTCGAGGACGCGCAGCGCCGCGTGCTGGGGGTCATCACCGCGACCGACCTGCTCGGCGAGAAGCCGGTGCGGTTCATGCACGAGCGGGGGCTGCGCCGGCACGAGATCCTCGTCTCCGACCTCATGACGCCCGCCTCGGCGCTGGAGGCGCTCGACCTGCAGGAGGTTTCGCACTCGCAGGTGGGGCACGTGGTGGCCACGCTCAAGGCGGCCGGCCGGCAGCACACCTTCGTCACCGACGAGGGCGGCCGGCGCATCTGCGGCATCTTCTCGGCGACGCACGTCGCGAGGCGCCTCGGCACCGAGGTCGCGACCCACGAGGTCGCCGCGAGCTTCGCGCAGATCGAGGCGGCGCTCGCCCGCTAGCGGCGGGCGCTCAGGCCGGCGGCGGGGCGGGCGGCGCCGAGGTGAAGGCGTCGCAGTAGAACTCGTCGTCGGGCAGGCCGCGCTCCTCGACGAAGGTCTTCCTCGCGATGTCGGTCATGGCGGGCGCGCCGCAGGCGTAGACCTGGTAGCCCGCGAGGCTCGGGAAATCGTCCAGCACCGCCTGGTGCACGAAGCCCGTGCGTCCCGCCCAGCCGTCGGCGGGCAGGGGATCGGAGAGCACGGGGATGAAGGTGAAGTTGCCGTGCTCCTGCTGCCACTTCACCGGCAGCTCCGGCAGGTAGAGGTCGGCGAGCGAGCGGGCGCCCCAGTAGAGCACCATCTGCCGGTCGACGCCCTTGTGGAAGGCGTGCTCGATCACGGCCTTGATGGGCGCGAAGCCGGTGCCGCCGGCCACGAGGATCATGGGCTTGTCGGAATCCTCGCGCAGGTAGAAGCCGCCCAGCGGGCCCTCGAAGCGGATGATGGCGCGCTCCTTCATCTCCTCGAACACGTAGCGCGAGAAGGCGCCGCCCGGCGTGCGCCGCACGTGCAGCTGCAGGTGCGTGTCGTCGTGCGGCGGGTTGGCCATCGAGTAGCTGCGGCGCACGCCGCCCTTCATCAGGATGTCGATGTACTGGCCGGCGAGGAACTGCAGCCGCTCGGAGGCCGGGAGCTTGAGGTAGAGGATCGCCACGTCCTCGGCGGGCTTCTCGATCTTCTCGACGCGCGCGGGCAGCGTGCGGATCGCGAGGTCCTTGAGCCCCGCGAGCTCGCGGATCTCGAGCACGATGTCGGTCAGCGGCTTCGTGCAGCAGGTGAGCGCCTTGCCCGCGGCCTTCTCGGCCTCGGTGATGGCGCGCTCCTGGTGGTCGCCGTAGGCGAGCGAGCCGCTCTTGAGCGACCCCTTGCACGCGCCGCAGGCGCCGTTTCGGCACCCGTAGGGCAGGCCCACGCCCTGGCGGATGGCCGCCTCGAGGACGGTCTCGCCGGGAATGACGGTGAAGGTGCGGCCGCTCGGCTCGAGGCGGACCTGGCGCTCGGCCTGGATGGGGGTCTGGGTCACGGGGTTTCCTTGCAGGGCGGCGGCGCGCGGGCGCGGCGGCCGCGAACAAGCCCGCGATTTTACCCGAAGGGGGGGGCTAGTGCTCCCGGTGGAACTGCCCGTCGATCACCGTGGCGGGGCGGCGGGCATGGGCGTGCGAGCGCGCGTGCACCGGCTCGGGCACGCGGCGCGGCAGCAGCAGCAGCGTGAGCGCGAGGAAGTCGGAGACGATGCCCGGAAAGATGAGGAACAGGCCCGCGAGCACCGTGCGCGCGCTGTCGACGAAGGCCGCGATGGAGAACTGCCCGGCCGCGAGCGCCGCGCCCAGGCGGGCCACGAGCGCGAAGCGCGCCTCCTTGAGGAGCGCGACGCCCGCCATCGCGGCGAAGACCACCCAGCCGAGCACCCACCAGCCGTGCGCATCCGCCAGGCGGGCGAGCACCACGATTTCCAGCACCGGGAAACCCAGTAAGATTGCCAGCAGCAGTAGCCTCATTCCTTCCTTCCTCGAGCACGCCCGCCGACCGCGCGCCCGAAATCCCGTCGCCAGGCCATGGGTGCCATCGCCGTCCTGACAAACCTACCCGACTCCGAGTCGGCTTTCAATCTCGCGCGCGCGCTCGTCCGCCTGCGCGTGGCGGCCTGCGTGAACGTCCTCGCCCCGGCGACCTCCTTCTACCGCTGGGAAGGCCGCGAGGAGGAGGCCCGCGAGGTGCCCGTCCTCATCAAGTCCACCACCGACCGCTACGCCGATCTCGAGCGGGCGATCGTCGCCAATCACCCGTATGAGCTTCCCGAGATCATCGCGCTGCCGATCGAGCGGGGCCTGGAGAACTATCTGGGGTGGATCGGGGACGAATGCAAGCCTTCCGACGACGCCACCCCATGAGACGCCTCGCCCTCCTCGCCGCCGCCGCACTCGCCGGCGCCTGCCTCGCCGCCGCGCCGGCCGACGAGCCGCTGGATCCCGACAAGGCCTTCGTGCCCACCGCGCGGCTCGTGGCCACGCTGCCCTCGGCCCCCGGCGGCGAGCGCCACGGCATCGACGTCGAGTACCGCATCGAGCCCGGCTACTACCTCTACCGCAACCGGTTGCGCTTCGAGGTGACGCCGCCGGCGTTCCTCGTGGGGCCGCCGGAGATGCCCAAGGGCATCGAAATCGACGATCCGTTCCTTGGAAAGTCGGCGATCTTCCGCGATCGCGTGACGATCCACCTCCCATTTGCCGTGAGCATCGCCAAACCCGGCCGCTACAAGGTGAAAATCACGGCGCAGGGGTGCGCGGAAGAGCGCCTGTGCTACTCGCCCTTCCCGCAGGAAGTCGTCGTGAACATCCCGCCGGGCTACCGGGTGATGGACCTCCCGGCGCAGGAGCCGCCGCGCGGGTTGCCGCGATGAAGGGCTGGCTTCCGCTCGCGGGCGTGGCCCTGCTCGCGGCGCTGGCCGGCGTGTCGCTGCTCCTCGCCGGGCGCAGCGCCAGCCCGCCCGCCCTCGAGGCCGGCCCGGTGGAGGCGAGCCCGGCCGCGATCCTCGCCGCGCCCTTCACCGACGGCGAAGGCCGTGCCCAGGTGCTCGGCCAGTTCGCGGGCAAGGTGCTGGTGGTGAACTTCTGGGCGACCTGGTGCACGCCCTGCCGCGAGGAAATGCCGGGATTCGTGAAGCTGCAGGCGCGGTGGAAGGACCGCGGCGTGCAGTTCGTCGGGCTGGCCCAGGACGACGCGGCGAAAGTGGCCGCTTTCGGCCGCGAACTGGGCGTGAACTACCCGCTCTGGCTGGGCGAGGCGCAGGTCATGGACCTCTCCCGCCGCCTCGGCAACCGCCTCGGCGTGCTGCCGCACACGGTCCTGCTCGACGGCCAGGGCCGGGTGATCGAGTCGCGGATCGGGGTCTACCACGAGGATGCGCTGGAATCCCGGCTGGTGGCCATTACGGGAAAATAGCCGCATATTCATTTAAATTTCGCCAACTCCGGCGAAAAAAACGAATTTGCAGTTGCCAGCAAGACCCGGGCGCCGCCGACAAGCGCGAATCGTGCCGGCCTCCGGTCGCCGCCCCCCGACACACCGCGCCGCGTATTGCAACTTCGGCGAACGCTGGACATCTTGCGCGCTCATCCGGCAAACTCGTTGGCCATGTCCGGAATCCTCGTTCTCCACGGACCCAACCTCAACCTGCTGGGAACCCGCGAGCCGGAGATCTACGGCCGCGTGACCCTGGCGGACATCGACCGCAAGCTCGCCGAGCGCGGCAAGGCGGCGGGGGTGGTCGTCCGGACCTTCCAGAGCAACGCCGAGGCGCCGCTCATCGAGCGCATTCATGCGGCGAAAAGCGACGAAACGGCATTCATCATCATCAATCCTGCGGCATTTACCCACACCAGCGTGGCGCTGAGAGACGCCCTTGCGGCGGTCGCGATCCCGTTCATCGAGGTCCACCTCTCCAATGTCCACGCCCGCGAGCCCTTCCGGAAGCACTCCTACTTCACCGACCTGGCGGTCGGCGTGATCTCCGGGCTGGGCGCGCAGGGCTACGAGCTGGCGATGGAAGCCGCCCTGGCGCGCCTGGCCCCCACGAAGGGCTGAGGGCCGCGCCCCGGAGACCCGCGATGGACCTGAGGAAGCTGAAGAAGCTCATCGACCTGGTGCAGGAGTCGGGCATCGGCGAGCTGGAGATCACCGAGGGCGAGGAGCGCGTGCGCATCAGCCGCGCCGGGACCGGCGCCCCGATGGTGATGGCCACCCACCCGCAGATGGCCATGATGGCCGCGCCCGGCGCGCCGGCCGCCGCCGCGGCCCCGGCTGCGCCCGAGACCCCGCCCGCCCCCGCCGGGCACACCCTCAAGTCGCCGATGGTCGGCACCTTCTACCGCTCGCCCTCGCCGGGCGCCCCGTCCTTCGTCGAGGTGGGCCAGGCCGTCGCCAAGGGCCAGACGCTCTGCATCATCGAGGCGATGAAGCTGCTGAACGAGATCGAGAGCGACGCCGCCGGCACGGTCAAGGCCATCCTCGTGGAGAACGGCCAGCCCGTCGAGTACGGCCAGCCCCTCTTCGTGATCGAGTAGTGCCCCTCGCCATACCGAAGATGTTCGAGAAGATCCTCATCGCCAACCGCGGCGAGATCGCGCTTCGCATCCAGCGCGCCTGCCGCGAGATGGGCATCAAGACGGTGGCGATCCACTCGGAGGCCGACGCCGACGCGAAGTACGTGATGCTCGCCGACGAGAGCGTGTGCATCGGGCCGCCTCCCTCGCGCGACAGCTACCTCAACATCCCGGCCATCATCAGCGCGGCGGAGGTCACCGACGCGCAGGCCATCCACCCGGGCTACGGCTTCCTTTCGGAGAACGCCGACTTCGCCGAGCGCGTGGAGAACTCCGGCTTCGTCTTCATCGGGCCCACGGCGGCCTCCATCCGCACCATGGGCGACAAGGTGGCCGCCAAGGCCGCCATGAAGCGCGTGGGCGTGCCCTGCGTGCCGGGCTCCGAGGGCGCGCTCCCGGACGACCCCAAGGAGATCCGGCGGCTCGCCGCCCAGGTGGGCTACCCGGTGATCATCAAGGCCTCCGGCGGCGGCGGCGGGCGCGGCATGCGCGTCGTGCACACCGAGGCCGCGCTCATCAACGCCGTGAACACCACGCGCGCCGAGGCGCAGAACGCCTTCGGCAACCCCACCGTCTACCTCGAGAAGTTCCTCGAGAACCCGCGCCACGTCGAGATCCAGGTGCTCGCCGACGAGCACCGCGGCGCCATCTACCTGGGCGAGCGCGACTGCTCGATGCAGCGCCGCCACCAGAAGATCATCGAGGAGGCGCCGGCCCCCGGCATCAAGCCGCGCCTCATCGAGCGGATCGGCGAGCGCTGCGCGGAGGCCTGCCGCAAGCTCGGCTACCGCGGCGCGGGCACCTTCGAGTTCCTCTACGAGGCGGACGAGTTCTACTTCATCGAGATGAACACGCGCGTGCAGGTCGAGCACCCGGTGACGGAGATGGTGACCGGCATCGACATCGTGCAGGAGCAGATCCGGGTGGCCGCCGGCATGAAGCTGCGCTACCGGCAGCGCGACATCGTGAAGCGCGGCCACGCGATCGAGTGCCGCATCAACGCCGAGAACCCGGTGACCTTCGTCCCGTCGCCGGGGCGAATCACCCAGTACCACACGCCGGGCGGCCCCGGCATCCGCTACGACTCCCACGCCTACGCCAACTACTACGTGCCGCCGCACTACGACTCGCTCGTGGGCAAGCTCATCGCCCACGGCGACACGCGCGAGCAGGCCATCGCGCGCATGCGCATCGCGCTTTCCGAGATGGTGATCGAGGGGATCCAGACCAACATCCCCCTGCACCAGGAGCTCATGAACGACGCCGCCTTCATCGCCGGCGGGATGAGCATCCACTACCTCGAGGAGAAGATGGCGGCGCTGAAGCAGATCCAGTCGGAAGCCTGAGGCCGCCGCCCGCCATGGCCTGGCAGCGCCTCGCCGCCGTCGTACCCGGCACCGGGGCGGGCGCCCTCGCCGAGGCGCTGGAAGCCGCGGGCGCCGTCTCGACCGAGACCACCGACGCCG
The DNA here is from genome assembly GCA_019634955.1 of Burkholderiales bacterium. Taxonomy (GTDB): domain Bacteria; phylum Pseudomonadota; class Gammaproteobacteria; order Burkholderiales; family Usitatibacteraceae; genus FEB-7. Next base: position 63,147 of record JAHCAK010000006.1, on the reverse strand, counting down.
ACGCCGGCACCGCCGCCGAGAGCGCGATCTTCGCCGAGCCCGGCGCCGACGCGGCCGTGTGGCCGCGCTGCCGGCTGGTGGCGTTGCTGCCCGAGGGCGCCGACGCGCGCGCGCTCCTCGAGGCCGCCCTCGCCGAGGCGGGTTGCGCCCTGCTCGAGCCCGCCGCCATCGACCGCCTCGAGGACACCGACTGGGTGCGCGAGACGCAGCGCCAGTTCGAACCCATCCGGGCCGGCCGGCGCCTCTGGATCGTGCCGACCTGGCACGAGGCGCCCGACGCGGGCGCCGTGAACATCGTGCTCGACCCGGGCGCCGCCTTCGGCACCGGCAGCCACCCCACGACGCGGCTCGTCCTCGCGTGGCTCGAGCGCGAGGTGCGCGGCGACGAGGCCGTGCTCGACTACGGGTGCGGCTCGGGCATCCTCGCCATCGCGGCGATGAAGCTGGGCGCGGCGCGCGCCGTGGCCGTGGACATCGACCCGCTGGCGCTGGAAGCCGCTCGTTATAATGCGTCGGCCAACGCGGTCGCCGTCGAGGCGCTCGCGGCCGATGCGCCTCTCGCGCTCGAAGCCGACCTCACCGTCGCCAACATCCTCGCCAACCCGCTGCGCATGCTGGCTCCGCTGCTCGCTTCCCACACGCGCCCCGGCGGGCGCATCGCCCTCTCCGGCGTCCTCGCGGGCCAGGCGGGCGAGGTGCTGGCCGCCTACGAGCCCTGGTTCGCGATGGCCGTCGAGGCCACCGAGGGCGACTGGGCCTGCCTCGCCGGCACGCGCCGGGGCCGGGGCTGACCGTGCTCGTCACCACCTGCAAGCACTGCGGCGCGCGCTTCCGGGTCACGCCCGAACAGCTGAACCTGCGCCAGGGCCAGGTGCGCTGCGGGCAGTGCCACGAGGTGTTCAACGGCTTCGAGGCGCTCGAGCGCTTCCCGGGCGACGACACCGGTGCGCGCCTGCTCGCCGCGCGCGCGGCGCAGTCGCCGCAGCCCCACCCCGACCCCGTCGCCGACCTGGCCGACGTCGATTTCGGCAGCCGCGTCGGCACCGCCCAGCCCGCACGGGTGACCCGCGCGCCGCCCGCGCCGGAGCTTCCGCAGCTCGCCGACCTTCCGGACGTGCCCGACCTGCTGCTCGAGAACGCCGAGCCGGCGCCGCCAGCCGAGCCCTTGCCGGCACGGGCTCCGCAGGGGCCGCCGGCCCCGCCGGCCGAGGCCCCGGCGCCCGAGCCTGCTCCCCCCGCCGAAGCCTGGGAACCGCCCCTCGAGCCGCCGCCGCCCGCACGGCCGTCGCGCGCATGGTCGTTCGGCGTGGCGTTCCTGCTGCTCGTGCTGGGCCTGCAGGCCGCCTACCACTGGCGCGCGCGCCTCGCGCAACAGTACCCGCCGCTCAGGCCCGTCCTCGAGTCGGTGTGCGCCCGCGCCGGCTGCACGGTGCCGTGGGTGAACGACGAGGCGGCGCTCAAGCTCGAGGACTCCGAGTTGCTGGAGGTGCCCGGCAAGCCCGGCCAGATCGCGTTGCAGGCGCGCATCCGCAACCTCTCCGGTGCCGCGCAGGAGTTCCCCCACCTCGAGCTCACGCTCACCGACATCAGCGGGCAGACGGCGATCCGGCGCGTGCTGCGGCCGTCGGACTACCTCGGCCGCGCCCCCGTGGCCGGCGAGGTGCTCGCCGGCGGCGCCGAGGTGCTCGTGAGCGTGCGCCTGGAGACGGGATCCACGCGCCCGACGGGCTACGAGCTGCTGCTCTTCTACCCGTAGGGCGGGGCCGCGGCCCGCCGGTATAATCGCGCCTCCCTTCCCCCCGAACCCCTCGCATGTCGATCCTGGTCTGCGGCTCCATCGCGTACGACACCATCATGGTGTTTCGCGACCAATTCAAGAACCACATCCTCCCCGACCAGATCCACATCCTGAACGTCGCGTTCCTGGTGCCCGACCTGCGCCGCGAGTTCGGCGGCTGCGCGGGCAACATCGCCTACGGGCTCAAGCTCCTCGGCGAGGAGCCGCTGGTGATGGCCACCGTCGGCCACGACTTCGAGCCCTACGAGCGGCGCATGGAGAAGCTGGGGCTCTCGAGGCAGCACGTGCGCCGGCTGCCGGAGGAGTTCACCGCGCAGGCCTTCATCACGACCGACATCGACGACAACCAGATCACCGCCTTCCACCCGGGCGCGATGTCGCACTCGCACCTGAACCGCGTGGCCGACACGAGCGGCGTGCGCCTGGCCATCGTCTCCCCCGACGGGCGGCAGGGGATGGTCGAGCACGCCCGCGACCTGGCCGCGGCGCGCATCCCCTACGTGCTCGACCCCGGGCAGGGCCTGCCGATGTTCTCCGGCGAGGACCTCCTCGAGATGCTGGCCGGCGCCCGCTGCCTCACGGTGAACGACTACGAGGCGCGCCTGGTCGAACAGAAGACCGGAATGGCGCTCGAGGCGCTCGCCCGGCGCGTCGAGGCCGTGGTGGTCACCCGCGGGGCCGAGGGGGCGGACGTGTTCCATGCCGGTCAACAGATTCGCGTCCCGGCCGTTAAACCGGATAGCCTCGTCGATCCGACGGGCTGCGGGGATGCCTTCCGGTCGGGGCTGCTCTATGGCATGGCCCGCGGCTGGGATTGGCGGCGGGCAGCACGGCTGGCATCCTTGATGGGGTCGATCAAGATCGCCCACCGCGGCGGGCAGAACCACCCGGTGGGCCGCGACGAGGTGGCCCGGCGCTTCCGGGAAGCGTTCGGCGAGGAACTCTAGGATCCGCATCCCCCGGGTGCGGGGCATTCGACGACCAAGGAGAACGACGATGCTGCAGGTGAAATCGCTGGGACTCGCTGTCGCCGCCGTGGCGCTGCTGGGCGTGGCGGGCTGCGCCGCGCCCCCGCGCGGCGGCGCGGATTACCGCGGCTACGAGACGCGCACGGAGCAGTCGGTGCGCTTCGGCGTCGTGGAGTCGATCCGCAACGTGCGCATCAACGCGACCGACACGGGCGTGGGCACCACTTCCGGCGCGGTGCTGGGCGGCATCGCCGGCAGCACCGTGGGCCACGGGCGCGGCTCGGTGGCCGGCGCCGTGGCCGGCGCCGTGATCGGCGGCATCATCGGCTCGGCCGTGGAGAAGGACGCCAACTTCCGCGACGGCGTCGAGATCACCGTGATGCTCGACGGCGGCAAGTACATCGCCGTCGTGCAGGAGGCCGACGAGACCTTCCGCGTCGGCGACCGCGTGCGCATCCTTTCCGGCCGCGGCGCGACCCGCGTCTCGCACTAGCCATCGCGGCCATCACCGAACGGTCACGTGACCGTCACCGGGGAGTCACCCGGCCCGCCTAACCTGCCCCCGTCAGATTGCCAGACGGGGGCACCATGCAAGTCGAGGTCCTGCAACGCGCCGCGCGCCCGGCCGGGCGGCGGCTTTCCGTGGGCCTGGCCGCCACGCCGGGCGAGGTCGCCGAGGCGCAGCACCTGCGCCACCGCGTGTTCGCGGGCGAGATGGGCGCGCGCCTGGCCGCCGGCGAGCCGGGGCTCGACCGCGACCGCTTCGACGATTTCTGCGACCACCTCCTCGTGCGGGACGACGCCACCGGCGAGGTGCTGGGCACCTACCGGCTGCTCTCTCCCGAGGGCGCGCGGCGCGCGGGCGGCCTCTACTCGGAGGGCGAGTTCGACCTCGCGCGCCTCGCGCCGCTGCGCGACGGGCTCGTGGAAGCGGGGCGCTCCTGCGTGCACCCGGAGCACCGCGGCGGCGCCGTGATCGCGCTCCTCTGGAGCGGCATCGCGGACTACATGCGCGCCGGGGGCCACCGCTTCCTCGCGGGCTGCGCCTCGGTGAGCCTTGCCGACGGCGGGCGGGTCGCCGCGGGCGTCTATCGCTCGCTCGCCGCCACGCACGCCGCGCCCGCGCAGTGGCGCGTCTTCCCGCGGCTGCCGCTGCCGCTCGACGCGCTCGATCCCGCGCCCGATGCGCGCCTGCCCCCGCTGGTGAAGGGCTACGCCCGCGCGGGCGCCTCGGTGTGCGGAGAGCCCGCGTGGGACCCGGATTTCAACACGGCCGACCTCTTCATGCTCCTGCCGCTGGAACGCCTCGACCCGCGCTACGCCTCGCGCTTCCTCGCCGGGCCCGCGTGCGCGTGAGCCCGCACCGCGCCTTCGCGGCGCGTGCGCCGTGGGAGAATGGGCCGCCCCCAACGGCCAAGGTGCTCCCCTTGCGATCCACCCGTACCCCCCGGCTCCTGCGCGCCGTGCGCTGGACGAGGCTGCTCATGCACGTGGCCGGCGGCTTCCTCACGCTGCGCTTCCTCTGGCCGCGCGCCGACACGGCGCGCCGCCACGAGATCGCGGTGCGCTGGGCGCGGGACCTCCTCGCGATCCTGGGCATCCGCGTGCATTGCGAGGGCCGGCCGCCGCCGCGCGGGCGCCACGGGTCGCTGATCGCCGCCAACCACGTCTCGTGGGCCGACATCTTCGCCATCGCCTCGGTGCGCCACACGCGCTTCATCGCCAAGAGCGAGATCCGCGACTGGCCGCTCGCGGGCTGGCTCGCGGAACGCTCCGGCACGATCTTCATCCGCCGCGCGCGTCGCCACGACACGGCGCGCATCAACGCGCTCGTGCACGACGCGCTCGCGGAGGGCGAGTGCGTGGGGCTCTTCCCCGAGGGGACGACCACGGAAGGCGACCGCCTGCTCAAGTTCCACAGCTCGCTCTTCGAGCCGGCGGTGGCCAACCAGGCGCGCGTCTACCCCGCGGCCGTGCGCTACGAGCACCCCGACGGCTCGCCGCTCAAGGCCGCGGCCTACGTGGGCGACCTCTCCTTCGCGCAGTCCCTGGGGCTGGTGATCCGCACGCGCGAGACGGTGGTGCGCGTGGCCTTCGCCGAGCCGGTGGACCCCGCGGGGCTCACGCGGCACGAGGTCGCCGCGGAGGCGCAGCGCCGCGTGGCTAGCCTTCTCGGCCTGCCGAACCCGGGCAGGGCACTTCCCAGAGGCGCCGATCGCCCAGCCGGATCGCCGTGAGGGTGCGGCCCCACACGCAGCCGCTGTCCAGCGCGACGAGCTTCGGCTGCACGCGCAGGCCCAGGGCCGACCAGTGCCCGCACACGATCGTGTGGGTCGCGCTCTCGCGCCCCGGCACCTCGAACCAGGGGAGGCGGTGCGCGGGGCGCTCCCCCGGCTCGCCCTTGAACGCGAGATCCATGTCGCCCTCGCGCGTGCACACCCTGAGGCGCGTCATCGCGTTCACGATGGCGCGCAACCGGTCGTCGCCCGCGAGGCCGTCGTCCCAGCGCTCCGGGTGGTTGCCGTAGAGGTGCGAGAGGAACCGCCGCCAGCCCGTGCCCTGCAGCACCGCCTCGACCTCGCCTGCGAGCGCGCGCGCCTTCGTCACGGACCACCGCGGCAGGAGCCCCGCGTGGACCATCGCATAGGCGCCTTCCACGTGCATGAGCGGGCGGCGGCGCAGCCAGTCGAGGAGCTCGTCGCGGTCCGGAGCGGCGAGGACGGCATCGAGCGTGTCGCGCGGCCGCGGCTTCTCGATGCCTTCGGCCACGCACAGCAGGTGCAGGTCGTGGTTGCCGAGCACGGTCACGGCGCGCTCGCCCAGCGACTTCACGAGGCGCAGGCAGCCCAGCGAGTCGGGGCCGCGGTTCACGAGGTCGCCGGTGAACCACGCGCGGTCGCGCGCGGGGTCGAACGCGATCTCGTCCAGCAGGCGCTCGAGGGGCTCGAGGCAGCCTTGCAGGTCGCCGATCGCGTAGAGGGCCATCGTGTGCGCGGAAACGAAAAAGGGCGACCGGTCGATCGCCCTTGCCGGGGGGCGGGACGGGCCGCGCCCGCGCTACTTCGACCCGGCGACGAGGTAGTCGACCGCGGCCTTCACGTCCGCGTCCGTGAGCGTCGCGTTGCCGCCCTTCGGGGGCATCGCGCCCTTGCCCTTGAGCGCGCTCGCGTAGAGCGCCTCCGCGCCGGTCTTGAGGCGCGGCGCCCACGCGGCCTTGTCGCCGAGCTTGGGCGCGTTGGCCGCGCCCGTGGCGTGGCAGGCCATGCAGGCGGTGTCGTAGGTCTTCTTCCCGTCGGGCTTGCCGGCCGCGGCGGGCGCGGGGGTCACGGTGGCGACCTTGGCGGCCGGGGCCTGCGCGGCGGGGGCGACTTCCGCCGCGCCTTCGAGCTGCAGCTTCGCGACGGGGCCGATGCGCTGGGCCAGCGCCTCGGGCTTCATCGCCGGATCGTTCTCGAGGGAGCGCCCGCCGTAGGCGCCCACCGCGAACTTCGCCAGCAGGACGATGCCCACCACCAGCGCGACGGTGCCGATGACGACCCAGGTGACGAGCGCCATGGGGTGCGACTCCATTTCCTTCTCGACGGCATCGGGGGAGTGTTCGAAAGTCATGTCTTCCTCGGGGATCCCTGGGTCGCGCCCGGCTCGGGCAGGCGGCGATTATAGCCCGCGAGGGCCGCGGAAATCACGGCTCTCGTTGGACGGGCGACGGCGAAATCGTTTAGAATCCGCGACCTACGCGCCCGTAGCTCAGCTGGATAGAGTACTGCCCTCCGAAGGCAGGGGTCGCACGTTCGAATCGTGTCGGGCGCGCCAACCGATTCCCCCCTCCCGGCCCGCCTCAGGCCGCCCGGGCCCCCGGCACCGCCTTCAGCTTCGGCCGCACCTGCGACTGGAACTCCGGCACCCAGCGCTTGAGGTCACGGCGCACCTCGGTGTCGCCGGCGATGCGCTCCTGCGTGAGCCACGCCACCAGCTCCTCCACCCACTCGCGCGGCTGCGCGTCGCGCGCCTTCGCCACGCGCAGCTTCGGGTGCGGCGTGGGGCGCGTGTGCTCGTCGTCGGCGAGCAGCTCCTCGAAGAGCTTCTCGCCGGGCCGCAGCCCCGTGTAGACGATCCTGATCTCCTCCTCGGAGAGCTCGGAGAGCCGGATCATGTCGCGCGCGAGGTCGACGATCTTCACCGGCTCGCCCATGTCCATCACGAAGATCTCGCCGCCGAGCCCCATGCAGCCGGCCTGCAGCACGAGCTGCGCCGCCTCGGGAATCGACATGAAGTAGCGCACCATCTCCGGATGGGTGACGGTCACGGGCCCGCCGCGGCTGATCTGCTCCTCGAAGCGCGGGATGACGCTGCCGGCACTGCCGAGCACGTTGCCGAACCGCACCATCTCGAAGCGCGTCGCGCTGCCGGCCTGCAGCGCCTGGCACACCATCTCCGCGAGGCGCTTGGTGGCCCCCATCACGTTGGTGGGGTTCACCGCCTTGTCGGTCGAGACGAACACGAACTTGCTCACGCCGTAGTCGATGGCCGCGCGCGCCACGACGTAGGTGCCGTAGACGTTGTTCTGCACGGCTTCCCACGAGTTGAGCTCTTCCATGAGCGGCACGTGCTTGTAGGCCGCGGCGTGGAAGACGATCGACGGCGAGTACTGGTGCATGGCCTGGGTCACGCGCGCGGCGTTCTTCACGTCGCCCACCACGCTCGCCACGGGCATGTCGGGGAAGGACTCGCGCAGCTCCCAGTCGACCTTGTACATCGCGTACTCGTTCTGCTCGAAGAGCACGAGCATCGAGGGCTGGAAGTGCGCGATCTGCCGGCAGAGCTCGGAGCCGATGGAGCCGCCCGCGCCCGTGACCAGCACCACCTTGCCGGTGAGCAGCTCGTGCAGCCCCGCGTCGTCGAGCGTCACGGGCTCGCGCTTCATGAGGTCCTCGACCGCGACCTTGCGGATCTTCGGCGGCGCGAGCTTGCCGCCGGCCACGTTGTTGAGCGTGGGCACGGTGAGCACCGTCACCTTGGCGCGGTTGCAGATCTCCACCACGCGGCGGCGCACCTGGTAGGGAACGGAGGGCATGGCGATGATCGCGTGGCGCACCTTGAGGCGGCCGGCGAGACGCGTGAGGTCCTCCAGGGCGCCCATCACGCGCACGCCGTGCAGCAGGCGCCCGCGCTTCTGCGGGTCGTCGTCGAGGAGCCCCACCACGCGCCACTCCTGGCTGCGCGAGATCTCCTTGAGCAGCCCCACGGCCGCATCGCCCGCGCCGAGGATCACGACCGGCACGCCCTCGGCGCCGCGGCCGTACAGGCTCCACTCCTTGAACGAGCGCACCGCCATGCGCGAGCCGGCCATGATCGCCACGAGGATGAGCGGGTAGAGCGCGTACTCGCGGTAGGTGAGGACCTCGCCCAGGCCGGTCCCGTGCAGCAGGAGCGCCACGCCCACCGTGCCCGTGAGCGCGGAGAAGATGATGCGCTGCACGTCCGGCAGGCTCGTGTAGCGCCAGATGCCCTGGTAGACGCCGAAGAGGTAGCTCACCAGCGCCTGCAGCGGCACGGCGACGGTGAGCGCGAGGACGATGTTGCCGGCGACGGCGGGGCTGGTCGCGCCGCGCAGCAGCGCGAAGACGAAGAGCCAGCTGAGAACGAACGCGACGGCGTCGTGGACCAGGGCGACGACCGCCTGGAAATCCGGTAGGAAGGGCTTCATGGCGTGGACCTGCTGCCGGGCCGCGGGGCGGCCGCGTTGGGTGCGCGATTGTTGTTCTGGAGCTCCGGATGCTGCGTCGCGGCTCCCGGATCACCGGGCGCCCGCGGGTGCCTGCGATCGATGGCGATGCCGATCGCGAAGTAAGCGAGCACCCACGCGGCGAGTATAGCGCTTTGCCGCCCGGCGGGCTCTCCCCGCGCGGCGAGCGCGCTCGCCGCCACGGACGCCATGAGCGCCCACGCCGCGAAGGCCAGCCGCCGGTGGCTCCAGCCGCCCGTCACGAGCCGCTGGTAGTAGTGGGTGCGGTGGGCCTTCCACACGGGTTCGCGCGCGGCCAGCCGGCGCAGGAGCGTCACGGTCGCATCGACGATGAACGGCGAGAACGCGAGCAGGGGAAGCCACGCGGGCCACAGGCCGCGCGCGACGCCTTCCCAGCCGATGGCGCCGGCGAGAAAGCCCAGCGCGACGCTGCCCGCGTCGCCCATGAAGAGCGACGCGGGCGGGAAATTGAAGACGAGGAAGGCAAGGCTCGCGGCGGCCAGCGCGCCGGCGAGCACGGCGAGATCGCCGGCGCCCGCGGCGCCCGCCGCGACCGCGAGGGTGGCGAAGCCCGCGACGGCCATGCCGCCGGCCAATCCGTCCGCGCCGTCCATGAAATTGAAGAGGTTCGCCATCCAGGCGATGGCGAGGACCGCGAGCGCGGCGGCGGCCCAGCCGCCCGCCGCGGGGCCGGCGATCGCCACGGCGAGGACGGCGGCGGCGAGGTGCGCGGCGAGCCGCGAGGCCACCGGCAGCGAGCGCGCGTCGTCCAGGGCCGAGAAGAGCGAGAGCGCCGCGGCGACGGCCGCGATGCCGGCAACTTCGGGCGCGGCGATCGCGGCGACGGGCAGCGCGCCGGCGAGCAGGCCGAGCCCGCCGATGCGCGGCGTCGGCCGGTCGTGCAGGCTGCGCTCGTTGGGGTGATCGACGAGGCGCCCGGCGAGCGGGCTGCGGCGAAGCGCGGCCAGCGCGGCGAGCGCGAGCGCGAAGGCCGCCGCCAGCGCGCCGCTCACGCCGCTGCTCCGCGCAACGCGCCGGCCACGCCGTCTTCCAGATCGACGCGCGCGACCCAGCCGGTGTCCCGGGAGAAGGCCGCGGGGTCCACTTCGAGCGAGCGCGTGAGGCGACGGACACGCTCGCCCTGCCCCGCGAGCGCGCCTGCGGCCTCGAGCAGGGCGGGCGGCACGGCGACCAGCCGGCGCGGGCGGCCGAGCGCGCGCCGCATCGCCTCGACCAGGCGCGTGGTGGAAAGGGGCTCGCCGTGCGCGATGGCGTAGGTGCGCCCGTCGATGCCCGGGGCGCCGGCGGCGGTGACGATGGCCCGCGCGAGGTCGTCGACCTGCAGGACGCTGCGGCGATTGGCGATGCCGCCCAGCGGGAGCCACCAGCCGGTGTCGGCGAGCCTCGCCAGCGCCCGGAAATTGCCGCCGGCGCCGGGGCCGTAGGTGAACGGAATGCGCAGGACGACGACGGGCAGCCCTCTCGCGCGCGAGATGCCGGCGAGCGCCTGCTCCGCGCGCCACTTCGAGCGCGCGTACGCGTCACGAGGATCGGCGCGGTCGGAACCGGAAAGAGGCCGCGCGCCGCTCTCCTCGCCGAAGACCTTCACCGTGCTCGCGAACACGAATCGCGCGGCGCCGGCATCGGCCGCGGCTTCCGCGAGCACCGACGTCTTCGCCACGTTGTCGGCGTCGAACTCGGCTTCGGTCGCGCCGGGCGCGTGGACGCGCGCCGCGAGGTGGATGACGGTCGCGCCCGAAAGGTCGAGAGCCGCGACCGCCTCGCGCCATCCCGGCGAGCCGAGCCGGGCCGTGCCGGGCGCGCCGAGCAGGGTGGCCACGCGCGCGCCCACGAACCCGGTGGCCCCCGTGACGACGGGGCGCGGCACCGGAAAGGGCGGCGTGTTCACGAAACGGGCGGCGGAAGCGAGACGGGCATCCCGAAAGATGCCCGTCGTCGCGAACTTGCCGGCGGCTCAGGCGGTCACGGGCACGACGCCGGGACGGTGACCGTGACGATCGTCGCCGCGATCGTGGTGCCGTCCGTGATGGCGAGGCTCGCCGTCGTCGGATACGCGATGAGGTCGCCGCTCGCGACGCGCAGCACGCTCAGCACGTTGCCGGAGATCGTCGCGAACACGCGCGGGTGATTGGAGACCACCTGCAGCGGGCCGTTGCCGCCCACCACCGCGGCCTGCGTCGTGTTCACCGCGCAGGTGAGCGCCGGCAGCGGCAGCGGCGCGACCGTGATCGGGATGGACGTGGTGCCCGGCGAAGAGGTCACCGACACGGACGAGATGCGGCCCTGCGCGTCCTGGATGATCACGGAACCGTTCGGGCAGGCCGTGACCGGGAAGCCCTGGCCGACGGTGATCGTGAAGCGCGAGCCGTTCGTCGTGAGCGTGGTCGGCGAAACCTGAACGTTGGTCGGCGGCGTGAGCGTGTAGGGCGGCGTGCCGTCGAACACGAACTGGTCGGAGGAGCCGAAGCCGCAGGTGCCCGAGTTCGGGCCGGTGAAGGTCACCGGACCGCCGGGCAGGACGGTGATGAGCCCGATCGGCGCCTGCTGGACGATCACGAAAAGGAAGTTCGTGGTGACGCCCGTGGCGACGTCGGTGAGGCGGTAGCTCGCGATCTGCGTCGGCGCGTTGATGGCGACCCGGAGCCGTGCGTTGGCGCGGCCGGTGTGATCGGTGCGGATGCGGATCTGGTTCACGAGCTGCGGCGTGTCGCCGGGAGGCTCCGGCACGAACGAGTAGTCGCCGCGCACGCGGTCGAGCTGGAACTCGCGGTTGCCGTAGAGCGTGCCCTGCGAGACCGGGAAGAAGCTCACGATCGTGTCCGTGCCGGAGCACGCCTCGGGCGCCGGGCCCGTGCCGGCCGTCGCGCAGGTGCTCGAGTAGAAGGTGCTGTAGCCGGTGAAGAAGTTCTGCAGGACGCTGTACTCGTTGCTGATCGAGGCGCCGTTGCTGTCGCGCACCTGGATGTTGACCGTGCGGCGCGGCACTTCGTCGGGATCGAGGCCCACGTCGACCACGCCGGGGTTGCGCGCGACGAACGTGAACTGGTTGCTGCTCGTGGTGAAGTTGAGCTCGACCAGCGTCGGCTCGGACGAGGTCACGAGGTACGGCGCTCGGCCGCCCGCGATGTTGAACGTGTAGGGCACGCCGGCGTAGATGGAGCCGGTGCCGGGCAGGAGCTGCAGGCTGCCCACGCCGGTGGGCGAGGAGCTGGCGCCACCGCCGCCGCAGGAGGCGAGGAGGAATGCAGCCGCGGCCACGAGGGCGGCGGAGTACTTCGATTGCAGGCGACGCAGCGGCTCGAGATTCACGATGGTTTCCCCTTTTTCCAGGGCCTTGCCGACAGAATTCTCAAAAAATCAGCAGGCTATGGCGGATAATTAAAGCGCAACTTGCAGTTGAGCGCAAGCGGTAGTTTTCGCCGGAAGCGGCGCGCGAAGATACCGTGCCCGGTCGCGCGGCGCCGGCGGGCCGGACGAAAGCCCCTCGACAAACCCTTGCCGAATCAGCAAGTTGGCCGTCACCGGGGGATTGGCCTCACGGGCAGTTGGCCGGCACGACCACGTCCGCGAACGCGGTCGTGGTGCCGTCGGTGATGGTGATGCGGGCGACGGTGGGGTAATTCACCGCGCCGTCTCCCGTCAGGCGGGTCACGGTGATGGTCCGGTCAGAGCCGGTGACCGCCACGGCAGTGACGCGCTCGTGGTTGGAGCCCACGTTGAGCGGCGTCGTGCCGCCCGTCACCACCAGCGAGATCTGCTGGCCGCACACCAGGGCCTGGGGCGGGGGCGTGGAAACGGCGACCGGCGTCGCGGGCGCGGTGCCCGTGCCCGCCGCGCTGCTCACGACCACGGTGATCGTGCGCCCGGTGCTGTCGGTCACGCCGAGCGGGAAATCCGTGAAGCAGGGCGGCGTCGCGCCCGGGGCCACGGCTGGCAGCTCCACGATGAACGCGCCGCCGTTCCGGTCGATGCGGTTGCCGGGGTTGGTGGGGTCGAGAGTCTGCACGCGGTAGGTGACGAAGCTCGCGCCGCCGGAGACGAAGTAGGGCGGCACGCCGCCGTAGACGGAGACGAACGCGGAGGCCTGCGAGGCGCACACGTTGGCGAAGGGCCCGGTGAAGGTGAGGCTCGCCGGCAGCGTGAAGTAGGCGGGCGAGTTGCCGTTGAACTGCGCGATGGCGAAATTGGCGCGGCGATAGGCCCCGCTCAGCATGTCGGTCGCCTGCACCTGCGCCGTCTGGCTGGGCGCGAGCGCCGTGACGCGGATCCGCGCGCGCGCGATCCCGGTCTCGTCGGTGGTCGTCACCACCACGGCGGGGTTGCCGGGCGTCTCGTAGCGCACCTGCGGGGGCGCCTCGATGAAGGTGAAGCTGCCCGACACGGCCTCGAAGCGCACGCCGCGCGCGGCGAGCGGGATGCCCCCCTGCGAGATGGTCACGCGCACCTCGGCGTCGCCGCCCGAGCACACGGCCGGGCTGCAGCTCGCGTCCTGCGTCGAGCTGGGCGTGATGGTGAGGTCGTTGTTCACCGTGCCGGGCTTCACCGTGACGGTCGCGTTCACCGGCGCCGCGTTGCCGGTGTCGCGCACGGTGAGGGTCACGCTCGTGTCGGACGCCACCGGGTTGGGGACGAGCGTCACGGAGCGCCCGGTCACGCCGCCGGAAATGGGCAGCACCGCCTGGTTGCTCGAGGCGACGATGTAGGCGCCGGTGCCGCCCGAGAGCACGAAGGTCGTCGGCAGCCCCGAGTACATGACCGCCGTGGCGGGCAGGATGGTGAGCGTGGGCGAGTCGACGATCGGGGATGGATTGGCGGACACCCCGCCGCCGCCGCAGGAGGCGAGCACGGCTGCTGCGGCGAGAGCCGCGGCGGCGCGGGCGAGATGGGCGATCGGGCGGGAGAAAGTGGCGTTCACGGGCGAGCGATCCTCTTCTGGGCGCGATTCCGGCGCGGAACGCGCGGTTTTCCGGGATTCTACCCATGAAGCCCCGGCTTGGCTCGGCATCGGCGGCAGGGGAGGCGGGAATGTTGCAGCGCACTATGGGCGCCGCTATGATGGAGGGTCCCGCACGATTCGCCGCCCGGCGGCCCGGCCGCAGCGACCGGTGCCCGCCCAGTGCCCGGGCCACAAGCCCGCCCCGGCCGCGATCCCGGGCCCAAAAGCCGCCTCGCATCGACGGACAGTCCGAACGCACCACCGCCCTCCCCCGAGGGAGAGTCACTGAAAGGAACCCGTATGGAGATCCCGGCTGGGCTGCCGCGCGCCCAAGGCCTCTATGACCCCCGCCGCGAGCGCGACGCCTGCGGCGTCGGCTTCGTCGCCCACATCAAGGGGAAGAAATCCCACGAGATCGTGGCCGCCGGGCTCACCATCCTCAACAACCTCACGCACCGGGGCGCCACGGGCGCCGACCCGCTGCACGGCGACGGCGCGGGCATCCTCGTGCAGATTCCCGACGCCTTCTTCCGCGAGGAGATGGCGAAGCAGGGCGTGAAGCTGCCCAAGGCCGGCGCCTGGGGCGTGGGCATGGTGTTCCTGCCGCAGAACCCCGCCGCGCGCGCCGCCTGCGTGCGCGAGGTCGAGCGCGCCATCGCCAACGAGGGGCAGGGCCTGCTCGGCTGGCGCGACGTTCCCGTGGACACCGCGAGCCTCGGGCACACCGCGAAGGGCACCATGCCGGTGATACGGCAGGTCTTCGTGGGCGCCGGCCGCGGCCAGCTCGACCGCGACGCGTTCGAGAGGAAGCTCTACATCATCCGCAAGGCCTCGGGCCACGCCATCCGCGCGCTCGGGATCTCCACGGCCGGGCAGTTCTACGTGCCCTCGTTCTCGCACCGCACCATCGTCTACAAGGGGATGCTGCTCGCGCACCAGGTGGGCGAGTTCTTCACCGACCTGCGCGACAAGCGCTTCGTCTCGGCGCTCGCGCTCGCGCACCAGCGCTTCTCGACCAACACCTTCCCCACCTGGGACCTCGCGCACCCCTTCCGCTTCATCGCGCACAACGGCGAGATCAACACGCTGCAGGGCAACCTCAACTGGATCCGCTCGCGGCAGGCCACGATCCACTCCAAGCTCCTCGGCCCCGACCTCGACAAGATCTGGCCGCTCGTCTACGAGGGCCAGTCCGACTCCGCCTCCTTCGACAACGCGCTGGAGCTTCTGGTCATGGGCGGCTACCCCATCGCCCACGCGATGATGCTCATGATCCCGGAGGCCTGGGCCGGCAACCCGCTCATGGACGCCAAGCGCCGCGCCTTCTACGAGTACCACGCGGCCCTCATGGAGCCGTGGGACGGCCCGGCGGCGGTCGCCTTCACCGACGGCAAGTTCATCGGCGCGACCCTCGACCGCAACGGCCTCAGGCCCGCACGCTACTTCATCACCGAGGACGACCTCATCGTCATGTCCTCGGAGATGGGCGTGCTGGACATCCCGCAGTCGAAGATCGTGAAGAAGTGGCGCCTGCAGCCGGGCAAGATGCTGCTGGTCGACATCGAGCACGGCCACATCGTCTCCGACGAGGAGTTGAAGCGCGACCTCGCCGCCGACCGCCCCTACCAGGACTGGCTCGACCGCACGCAGCTGCGCCTCGAGGACCTGCCCTCGCCCGGCGCGGTGCCGGTGCCGGACACCGACAAGCTCCTCGACCGCCAGCAGGCCTTCGGCTACACGCAGGAGGACCTGAAGATGCTCCTCACGCCCATGGCCGTCGCGGGCGAGGAGCCCGTGGGCTCGATGGGCGACGACACGCCCGTGGCCGTGCTCTCCAACCGGCCGAAGCCGCTGTACTCGTACTTCCGCCAGCTCTTCGCGCAGGTCACGAACCCGCCCATCGACCCCATCCGCGAGCAGCTGGTGATGTCGCTCGTGTCGTTCATCGGCCCGCGCCCCAACCTGCTCTCGCCCGATTCCACCGAGCCCGTGATGCGGCTCGAGGTCGCGCAGCCCATCCTCACCTTCGAGGACATGGAGAAGCTGCGCCGCGCCGCCGAGAGCACCAACGGCCACTTCGTGAGCGAGATCCTCTCGATGTGCTACCCGGCCGAGTGGGGCGCGGAAGGCATGGAGCCCGCGCTCGCGCAGCTGTGCGCCGACGCCGAGGACGCCGTGAGGAAGGGCGTGAACATCATCATCCTCACCGACCGCGACACCTCGGCCGCGCTGGTGCCGATCCCGGCGCTGCTCGCCACGGCCGCGGTGCACCACCACCTGGTGCGCGCGGGGCTGCGCACGCGCTCGGGCCTCGTGGTCGAGACCGGCAGCGCGCGCGAGGTGCACCACTTCGCGTGCCTCGCGGGTTTCGGGGCGGAGGCGATCCACCCCAACCTCGCCTTCGCCACGCTGCTCGACATCAAGGACGGCCTGCCCCAGAAAGTCGACGACAAGGAGCTGGTCAAGCGCTACACGAAGGCCGTCGGCAAGGGGCTGCTCAAGGTGATGTCCAAGATGGGCATCTCCACCTACCAGTCCTACTGCGGCGCGCAGATCTTCGAGGCCGTGGGCCTCAACACGCCCTTCGTGGAGAAGTACTTCACCGGCACCTCGTCCGCCATCGAGGGCATCGGGCTGGCCCAGGTGGCCGAGGAGGCCGTGCGCCTGCACCGCCAGGCCTACTCCGACGCGCCGCTCTACCGCGACCGGCTGGACCCGGGCGGGGACTACGCCTACCGCATCCGCGGCGAGGCGCACGTATGGACGCCGGACACGATCGCGAAGCTCCAGCACTCCACGCGCTCCGGCAGCTACGCGACCTACAAGGAGTACGCGAAGCTCGTGAACGAGCAGAGCGAGCGCCTGATGACGCTGCGCGGGCTCTTCGAGATCAAGTGCGCGGCCGAGCCCGTCCCCCTCGATGAGGTCGAGCCCGCCAAGGAGATCGTGAAGCGCTTCGCCACGGGCGCCATGTCGCTCGGCTCCATCTCCCACGAGGCGCACTCGACGCTCGCCATCGCCATGAACCGCATGGGCGGCAAGTCGAACACGGGCGAGGGCGGCGAGGACCCGATCCGCTACGTGCCGCTGCCCAACGGCGACTCGATGCGCTCGGCCATCAAGCAGGTGGCCGCCGGCCGCTTCGGCGTGACCACCGAGTACCTCGTGAACGCCGACGACCTGCAGATCAAGATGGCGCAGGGGGCCAAGCCCGGCGAGGGCGGCCAGCTCCCGGGCCACAAGGTCTCGAAGTACATCGCCAAGGTGCGCCACACGGTGCCCGGCGTGGGCCTCATCTCGCCGCCGCCGCACCACGACATCTACTCGATCGAGGACCTCGCGCAGCTCATCCACGACCTCAAGAACGTGAACCCGGCCGCGCGCGTCTCGGTGAAGCTCGTCTCCGAGATCGGCGTGGGCACGGTCGCCGCGGGCGTGGCGAAGGCGAAGGCCGACCACGTCACCATCTCCGGCTTCGACGGCGGCACGGGGGCCTCGCCGCTCTCGTCCATCAAGCACGCGGGCAGCCCCTGGGAGATCGGGCTCGCGGAAACGCAGCAGACGCTGGTGCTCAACAAGCTGCGCGGGCGCATCTGCGTGCAGACCGACGGCCAGATGAAGACGGGGCGCGACGTGGTGATCGGCGCGCTGCTGGGCGCCGAGGAGTTCGGGTTCGCCACCGCGCCGCTCGTCGCCAAGGGCTGCGTCATGATGCGCGTCTGCCATCTCAACACCTGCCCGGTCGGCGTCGCCACCCAGGATCCGCAGCTGCGCGCCCGCTACACCGGCAAGCCCGAGCACGTGGTCAACTTCATGCGTTTCATCGCGGAGGATATCCGCGAGCTCATGGCCTCGATCGGCTTCCGCACCATCGAGGAAATGATCGGCCGCGCCGACCGGCTCGAGGCCAAAAAGGCCGTCGATCACTGGAAGGCCAAGGGCCTCGATTTCTCGAAGATCCTCTACCAGCCCGACGTCGCCTCCGATGTCGGCCGGTACTGCATGGAGCCGCAGGATCACGGCATCGACCGCTCGCTCGACGTCACGCAGCTGCTTGAAATCTGCGCACCGGCCATCGAGCGCGGCGAGAAAGTCATCGCCGAGCTGCCCGTCCGCAACGTCAACCGCGTGGTCGGTACCATCACCTCCTACGAGATCACCAAGCGGCACGGCGCCCAGGGCCTGCCGGAGGATACGGTTCAGCTCAAGTTCAAGGGCTCCGCCGGCCAAAGCTTCGGCGCTTTCGCCACCCGCGGCATGACGCTCTCGATCGAAGGCGACGCCAACGACTACTTCGGCAAGGGCCTCTCGGGTGGGCGGCTGATCGTGCACCCCGACCGCGCGGCCACGTTCGTCGCCGAGGACAACATCATCGCCGGCAACGTCGCGCTGTACGGGGCGACCAGCGGCGAGGCGTACCTCCGGGGCCAGGTGGGTGAGCGGTTCGGCGTCCGCAACTCCGGCGCGACCGCGGTCGTCGAGGGCGTGGGTGACCACGGCTGCGAGTACATGACCGGCGGTCGCGTCGTCGTGCTCGGTCCGACCGGGCGCAACTTCGCGGCCGGGATGTCGGGTGGGATCGCCTACGTCTACGACCCGCACGAGCGGTTCGCCTCGCTCGTCAACTACGAGATGGTCGACGTCGTCCCCCTCGACGACGACGACCGCGAGTGGCTGCGGGCCACGGTCGAGCGGCACCGGGAGCTCACCGGCTCCGACGTCGCCGACGCGATCCTCACCCAGTGGGGGAGCGAGGTCGGCGCGTTCAAGAAGGTGATGCCCGAGGACTACCAGCGCGTCCTGACGGTGATGCGCGAGGCCACCGCGGCCGGGCTGTCGGAAGAGGAGACGCTCGTGAGGGTGATGGAGTCGTCGCGTGGGTGAGGTGACGGGCTTCCTCAAGTGGGGTCGCGAGACGCCGAGGCGTCGCCCGGTCGACGCGCGCCTGCACGACTGGCAGGAGGTCTACGAGCCGTTCTCGCGTGACGCGCTCCAGATCCAGGCCGGCCGCTGCATGGACTGCGGCATCCCGTTCTGCCAGACGGGCTGCCCGGTCAACAACGTGATCCCCGACTGGAACGACCTCGTCTACCGCGGCCACTGGCGCCCGGCGCTGGACGTGCTGCACTCGACCAACAACTTCCCGGAGTTCACGGGCCGCGTGTGCCCGGCGCCCTGCGAGGCGGCGTGCACGCTCAACATCAACGACGACCCCGTGGCGATCAAGTCGATCGAGCAGGCCATCGTCGACAAGGGCTGGGCCGAGGGCTGGATCGTGCCCGAAGTCCCGATGCGCAAGACCGGCAGGAAGGTCGCCGTCGTGGGTTCCGGGCCCGCGGGGCTCGCGTGCGCGCAGCAGCTCGCGCGCGCCGGCCACGACGTCACGCTCTTCGAGAAGAACGACCGCGCAGGCGGCCTGCTGCGCTACGGCATCCCCGACTTCAAGATGGAGAAGCACCTCATCGACCGGCGCATGGCGCAGATGCAGGCCGAGGGCGTCACCTTCCGCACCGGCGTGAACGTGGGCGCGGACCTCCCCGCCGCGAAGCTCGTCGCGGACTTCGACGCGGTCGTCCTCACCGGCGGCGCGGAAAAGCCGCGTGACCTCCCCGTGCCCGGGCGCGAGCTCGCCGGCGTCCATTTCGCGATGGAGTTCCTGCCGCAGCAGAACAAGGTCGTGGCCGGGGACAAGGTGCCCGGGCAGCTCCTCGCCACGGGCAAGCACGTCGTCGTGATCGGCGGCGGCGACACCGGCAGCGACTGCATCGGCACCTCGATCCGCCAGGGCGCGAAGTCGGTGGTGAACTTCGAGCTGATGCCCCGCCCCCCCGAGCAGGAGGACAAGCCGCTCACCTGGCCGTACTGGCCGCTCAAGCTTCGCACCTCGTCCTCGCACGAGGAAGGCGCCTCGCGCGACTTCGCCGTGGCCACCAAGCGCTTCGAGGGCAAGGCGGGCAAGGTCGAGAGCCTCACCGCCTGCCACGTCGAGTGGGTGAAGGACGAAAAGGGCGGCATGGCGATGAAGGAGGTCCCGGGGACGGAGTTCACCATTCCCGCCGATCTCGTGCTGCTCGCGATGGGCTACGTGCACCCGGTGCACGAGGGCCTCGTAGCCGCGCTCGGCGTCGAGAAGGACGCGCGCGGCAACGTGAAGGCCACGACCGACGGCGCCGGCTGCTACGCGACCTCGGTGCCCAAGGTGTTCGCGGCGGGCGACATGCGCCGCGGCCAGTCGCTCGTCGTCTGGGCCATCCGCGAGGGGCGCCAGTGCGCCCGCGAGGTCGACGCCTTCCTCATGGGCAGCTCGGACCTGCCGCGGTAGGCCGCCCGGCCCGGCCGGAGGCCGCCACGCTCAAGACCCTGCTCGTCGCCGCCGTGCTCGCGTATGCGGGCATGGCGGCCTTCCTCTGGCTCGCGCAGGACGGGATGCTCTTCTTCCCGCAGCCCGCGCGCGGGCCCGCGGCCGCCCCGCCGGGCTGGGGGCGCGAGCCCGTCTCGCTGGCCGCCGCCGACGGCACGCGGCTCGCCGGCGTGCTGGCCCTGCCGCCCGGCGCCGCCGCCGCGCGCCACCCCGCGGTGATCTACTTCGGCGGCAACGCGGAGGAAGTGACGGCCTCCGCGCGCGAGGCCGGGCGCCGCTACGGCCGCCGCGCGGTGCTGCTCGTGAACTACCGCGGCTACGGCGATAGCGGCGGCAAGCCCGGCGAGGCCGCGCTCGTGGCCGACGCGCTCGCCCTTCACGACTGGCTCTCGCGCCACCCGCGCGTGGATGCCGCGCGCATCGCCGTGCACGGCCGCAGCCTCGGCAGCGCGGTCGCCGTGCAGCTCGCCGCCGCGCGCCCGGTGCGCTGCGCCGTCCTCACCTCGCCTTTCGAGAGCCTCGCGGCCGTGGGCCGCGCGCACTACCCGTGGCTGCCGGTGGGGCTGCTCCTTCGCCACCGCTTCGACTCGGCGGCCGCCGCCGCGCGCGTGCGCATCCCCGCCCTCGTGATCCACGCCGGCGCGGACACGATCATCCCCCCGGCGCACTCCGACCGCCTGGCGAAGGCCTGGGGCGGGCCGGTGGAGCGGCTCGCCCTCGCGGGCTTCGGCCACAACGACCTCGACCTCGACCCGCGCGTGGACCCCGCCATCGCCGCCTTCCTCGACCGGCACCTTTGACGCTTGTCGTGGGCGGCCCCGCCGGGCGTGAGAGAATCGGCCCCCATGAAAAACGACAACTTCCTGCGCGCCCTGCTGCGCGAGCCCGCGGACCGCACGCCGATCTGGATCATGCGCCAGGCGGGC
This sequence comes from Burkholderiales bacterium, assembly GCA_019634955.1. Taxonomy (GTDB): domain Bacteria; phylum Pseudomonadota; class Gammaproteobacteria; order Burkholderiales; family Usitatibacteraceae; genus FEB-7. Next base: position 42,391 of record JAHCAK010000006.1, on the reverse strand, counting down.
CGGTACCTCCCGGAGTACAACGCGACCCGCAAGCGGGCCGGCAGCTTCCTCGCGCTCGCCAAGAGCCCCGAGCTCGCCTGCGAGGTGACGCTGCAGCCGCTGGAGCGCTTCGACCTCGACGCCGCCATCCTCTTCTCCGACATCCTCACCATCCCGGACGCGATGGGGCTGGGCCTTTCCTTCGCCGAGGGCGAGGGCCCGCGCTTCGCGCGCACCGTGCGCACCGAGGAGGAGGTGCGGCGCCTGCCGCTCGCGAGCCTGGAGGAGCTGCGCTATGTCTTCGACGCCGTGTCGCTCATCCGCAAGTCGCTCGCCGGGCGCGTGCCCCTCATCGGCTTCTCGGGCAGCCCGTTCACGCTCGCCTGCTACATGGTCGAGGGCGGCGGCAGCGACGACTTCCGCCTCGTGAAGTCGATGCTCTACGCGCGGCCCGACCTGCTGCACGCGATCCTCGAGAAGAACGCGCAGTCGGTGGTGGCCTACCTCAACGCGCAGGTCGCCGCCGGGGCGCAGGCGGTGATGCTGTTCGACACCTGGGGCGGGGCGCTCTCGGACGCGGCCTACCGCGAGTTTTCGCTCGCCTACGCGCGCCAGGTCTTCGCCGGCCTCGCGCGCACGGCCGAGGGCCGCACCGTGCCGCGCATCTTCTTCACCAAGGGCGGCGGCCTCTGGCTGGAGGCGATGGCCGATTGCGGGGCCGACGCGCTGGGACTCGACTGGACCATCGACATCGGGGAAGCGCGCCGGCGGGTGGGCGACCGCGTGGCCCTGCAGGGCAACATGGATCCGGCCGTGCTTTTCTCCCCCCCGGAGTCCATCGAGCGGGAGGCCCGGCGAATCCTCGGGAGCTTCGGCGGCGGCCCGGGGCACGTCTTCAACCTCGGGCACGGGGTGTCCCAGTTCACGCCCCCGGACCACGTCCACGCGCTCGTCGAGGCCGTGCACCGCCACTCCCCGGGGGCCGCGCGCGCGTAGCCCGTGTCAAGCACAAAATTTTCGCGGAAGTGATTGCATATTCACATCTTGCGTGTTCTAGCGGCCGCTTTCGCGTTTCCGGGCGGCGCTGTCCGACATTTCGGAAATCCTTTTTGATTCATTGTCTTGCGGAGCCATTCTCGCCGGAAGGGTGAAAAAGGCCCCGCAAGTCGACGCCAGCACGGGGGCCGGCCGGCAAGCCATGCACAGAGTTATCCACAGGCCTCTCCACCCCCTGCGCGGGGGGCACGCGCGGCCATGAGGATCGCCCGCGTCGCCCTCGACGTGCCCCTCGCGCAGGCCTTCGATTTCCTCGTCCCGGAGGAGGCGGACCCGGTACGCGGCAGCCTCGTCGTGGTGCCTTTCGGGCGCTCCGCGAAGGTGGGCGTCGTGGTGGGGAAGGCGGCGCGCTCGGAGGTGCCGCCCGGGCGCCTGCGGCCGATCGCGAACGTCGTGGCGGACGTGCCGCCGCTCACCGCCAGCGACCTGGCGCTGCTCGAGTTCTGCGCCGCCTACTACCAACGCCCGCTGGGCGAGACGATCCACGCGAGCCTGCCGCCGCGGCTTCGGCAGGCGAGGCGCCGCGCGATCAAGCCGGGCCCGGACGCGACGCCGCCCGCAGGCCCCTTCGCCTCGCCCGTGGAGCCCACGGCGGAGCAGGCCGAGGCGCTCGCGCGCATCGGCGAGGGCTTCGGCCGCTTCCACCCGGTGCTTCTCTCGGGCGTCACCGGCAGCGGCAAGACCGAGGTCTACCTGCGCCTCATCGCGGAAGCGCTCGCGCGCGGGCTGCAGGCGCTCTACCTCGTGCCCGAGATCGGCCTCACGCCGCAGCTCGAGGCACGCGTTCGCGAGCGCTTTCCCGGCGTGGCCATCGCCGCCGCGCACAGCCACCTCGGCGAGGGCGAGCGGGCGGCGGCCTGGCTCGCCGCGCAGTCGGGGCGCGCCTCGATCGTCATGGGCACGCGGCTCGCCGCGCTCTCTCCCATGCCGCGCCTGGGCCTCATCGTCGTCGACGAGGAGCACGACCCCTCCTACAAGCAGCACGAGGGGCTGCGCTACTCGGCGCGCGACGTGGCCGTGCGCCGCGCCCAGATGGCGGGCATCCCCGTCGTGCTGGGCTCGGCCACGCCCTCGCTGGAGAGCTGGCAGAACGCGAGGCAGGGGCGATACGCGCTCGTGACGCTCGCCTCGCGCGCCACGGCGGGGGCGCGGCTGCCGGCGGTGCGCACCGTGGACACGCGCGCCGACAAGCCGCTGGACGGCGTGACCGACGCGCTGCTGCGCGCGCTGCGCGCGCGGCTCGAGCGGGGCGAGCAGAGCCTCGTCTTCCTCAACCGCCGCGGCTTCTCCCCCGTGCTCTTCTGCCGCTCGTGCGCGTGGCACTCGGCGTGCGCGCGCTGCAGCGCGAACCTCGTCCTGCACATGAAGGCGGGCGAGCTGCGCTGCCACCACTGCGGCCACCGCGAGCGCGTGCCGGCGCGCTGCCCCGGCTGCGGCAGCCCCGACCTCGCCCCCGTGGGCCACGGCACGCAGCGCCTCGAGGAGACGCTCGCGGCCGCCCTTCCCGGCGCGCGCATCGCCCGCGTCGACCGCGACTCCACCGCGCGCAAGGGCGCGCTCGCCGAGGTGCTGGGGCGCGTGCGCGACGAGGAGGTCGACATCCTCGTGGGCACGCAGATGCTCGCCAAGGGCCACGACTACCCGCGCCTCACGCTGGTGGGCGTGGTCGACAGCGACTGCGCGCTCTACAGCGCCGACTTCCGCGCCGGCGAGCGGCTCTTCGCGCTGCTCACGCAGGTGGCCGGGCGTGCCGGCCGCGCGGGCGAGGCGGGCGAGGTCCTCATCCAGACGGACTTCCCGGCCCACCCCCTCTACGCGGCCGTGGCGGCCCACGACTTCGCGGCGTACGCGGAAGCCGCGCTCGAGGAGCGGCGCGTGGCGCGCTTCCCGCCGTTCTCGCACCTCGCGCTCCTGCGGGCGGAGTCGAAGCACGCGGGCGAAGCGGCGGCCTTCCTGCGCGCGGCGGCGAAGCTCGCGCGCACGCTCGGGAACAAGGTCGAGGTGTTCGACCCCGTTCCCGCGCCGCTCGAGCGCAAGGCCGGCTACGACCGCGCCCAGCTCCTCGTCCGCGCGGCCTCGCGCGCGGCGCTGCAGCCCTTCCTGCGCTGCTGGAAGGCGGCCCTCGACGAGCGCGCCGAGCGCCGCGTGCGCTGGTCCCTCGACGTCGATCCGCAGGAGGCGTGAGCCACCCGCTACTCCCTCCTCGGGAAGAGGAAGCTCGCCGGCTCGCGCACCATCCGCCGCAGGATCGCCCCGTAGACCGCGCGCCGGCCGATGCCGTGGATGCCGCGCGCGCCGATGGCGACGTTGAGGGCGAGCGCGAAGCTCACGCCGACGTTCAGGGCCCCGATCAGCGCGATGCCGGCGACGGCGAGCCAGAAGGGGGCCGTGGCCGCCACCCCCCAGCCCAGCGTCACGACGGCGGCGGCGAGCTGTCCGGAGGAGAGCGTGACGTGGCGCACCTCGACGGGAAGGCCGTAGAACCCGAGGATCACGGGCACGGAGCCCAGCATGAAGCCCAGCGACACGTTGGCCGTGAGGCCGGCGATCTCGCGCGTGAGGAAATCCCCCGCGCGCTGCATGGCCGACGGGCCGAACACGTAGACGAGCCGCCGGTGGCCCGCGATGGCCGGCCCCAGGCGGCGGTACGCGAACCAGTTGTCGACCCACCCGGCGAGGATCGCCGAGAGCCACAGCAGCACGCCCGTCATCGCGGCGAAGAGCGCCGAGGGTCCGAGAATCGAGATCGAGTCGATGGTCTTCGCCGCCTTCTGCGGGTCCACGGGGTTCGCGCCGAGGGCGCCGGCGAGGAGCGTGCCCAGCAGCCACGCCACCGGGAAGACGACGAAGACGTTGCCGAAGATGCCCGCCGACTGGGAGCGCACGAGGTTCGCCACCTCGTCGAGGAATTCCCGCATCCGCTCCGGTTCCTCGAGGCCCTTCATCCGCGCGGCGAGCGCCGGCGCCGTCATCGCCGGCTGCTTGGTCGCCACCGTGAACCCGGCGAGCTGGATGGCCACGAAGCTCGCCGCGTAGTTGAGCGAGGCGAGCACGCCTTCATGGAACTGCGGCAGGTGCAGGGCGGAGATCGCGAACTTGAGGTACGTGGTGGCGGCCATCACGGCGCCGCCGCCGCTCGCGTGCGCGAGCATGGCGCGGTACTCGGCGCGGTTCCTCGTGATGTAGTGCTCGCCCGTCTCGGCGCTGCGCTCCACCACCTTGCGCGCCGCGAGTTCGAAGCTCTGCGCGAGGAGCGCCCGGACGCTGCGGTGGTCGTGCACGTCGTGGATGAGGCTCGCGACGAAGTGGGGCAGCACCTGCGGCAGGCGCTCCGGCTGCGAAAGAAGTTCCACGAGCTCCCCGGCGCGCTGCAGCTGCGCGCGCATGCGCTCGAGCTGGTAGACGACCGGCACGCTCACGCCCTGGTCGTCGAGGTGCGTGTAGGCCTGCTCCGCCTCGAGCAGGGATTGCCCGATCGCGGCGCGCAGCGCCTCCGCGCGCTGCTCGCGGCGCGCGGAGTCGCCCGCGGCGCAGGCGAGCACGAAGGCGCGCGCGGCCTCCGGCAGGCCCCAGGCGGCGAGCGGCGCGCCCTGCGCGGGCTGCATGCGGGTGCGGATCACGGAGGGCATCGTCGCCGCGCATACCTGCACGACGAGGGCCTCGATCGCGAGCGCGGCGGCGCGGGCGAGCCCGGCGCGGAACGCGGCCGCGTCGTCGCCGTGGTCGAAGAGCGCGAGCACGCCCTGCCAGTTCTCCGCCGCGATGCCCGAGACGAGCTCGGCGTCGCCGCGCGAGGGAAAGACCTGCAGGAAGAGGCCTCCCAGGTCCGCCGGCGGCGGCTCGGGCAGGACCTTGGCGAAGACGCGGTGCACGAGCTCGCCCAGGAACCCGGCTTCCCGCGGCATCCCGGTCTCGATCAGCAGGTCGAAGGCGTCGCGCCCGGCGAGCGCGGCGCGCAATGTCGCCGCCACCGCCGCGCGCTTCTCCGGCTGCCGCTCGAGGACCGCCAGCAGGTGCCGCAGGCGCACGGACTGGGGCGAGGCCGTGCGCGCCTCCGCGTTGTCCGCGAGCCCCGCGCGCAGCCACGCCGAGAGGTCGCGAAGCCAGGCGAGGCGGTCCGCCGCCGGGGCATCGGGGCGTGCGCCGGCCAGGATCGAGTCCAGGCCCACGTGCGGGTCGGCGGACTCGCGCCAGCGGGCGATCCAGCGGGAAAGGGGCGGGGCCACGGGAGGAGGGCGGTTCGGCGAGGGGGCCGAAGTATAATAGTCGGTTTTCGCCAGGGCCTCCCGCCGTGACCGCAGCCGATCCCAAGACCCGCCTCGCCGAACTGGTCGCCGAAGCAGTCCGCAAGGCCTTTCCCGGCGCCGGCGAGGCGGCGGTCGATCTCGACCGCCCGAAGAACGCGGACCATGGCGACTTCGCGACCAACGTGGCGCTGCAGCTCGCCAAGCGCGTGGGCATGAAGCCGCGCGACGCCGCGCAGGCGATCGTCGCGGCCCTGGGCGGCGCGCCGGAGATCGCGAAGACCGACATCGCCGGGCCGGGCTTCATCAACTTCACGCTGTCGAAGGCCTCGCGTTTCGGCGTGGTGGGGGCCATCCAGGCGGCCGGCGCGGGCTTCGGGCGCGGGCGCGCCGGCGAGGGCCGCACCATCATGGTGGAGTTCGTCTCGGCCAACCCGACCGGGCCGCTGCACGTGGGCCACGGCCGCCAGGCGGCGCTCGGCGACGCCATCTCGAGCCTGCTCGAGTGGCAGGGCTGGAAGGTGCTGCGCGAGTTCTACTACAACGACGCCGGCAACCAGATCGCCAACCTCGCGCTCTCGGTGCAGTTCCGCCTGCGCGAGGCGGCCGGCCTCGCCGCGGGCGCCGACATGCACGAGGACTGGTACCGCGGCGACTACATCCGCGACATCGCGCGCGACTACGCGGCCGAGAACCCGGGCGACGCGGGGGGCGCCGACCTCGAGGCCATCCGCAGGTTCGCCGTGGCCTACCTGCGCGGCGAGCAGGACGCCGACCTGCGCGCCTTCGGCGTGCAGTTCGACTCGTACTATCTCGAGAGCTCGCTCTATGCCGACGGCAAGGTGGAGGAGGCGGTGCGCATGCTCGTCGCCGCCGGCCGCACCTACGAGTCCGAGGGCGCGCTGTGGCTCAGGACCACGGACTTCGGCGACGACAAGGACCGCGTGATGAGGAAGTCCGACGGCACCTACACGTACTTCGTGCCGGACGTGGCCTACCACCTCACCAAGTTCCGCCGCGGCTACGCCAACGCGGTGAACGTGCAGGGCGCCGACCACCACTCGACCGTCACGCGCGTGCGCGCGGGCCTGCAGGCGCTCGCCGCGGGCATCCCCGAGGGCTACCCCGACTACGTGCTGCACCAGATGGTCACCGTGATGCGCGGCGGCGAGGAGGTGAAGATCTCCAAGCGCGCCGGCTCCTACGTGACGGTCCGGGACCTCGTGGAGGAGGCCGGCCGCGACGCGGTGCGCTGGTTCTTCATCATGCGCAAGGTCGACTCCCACCTCGTCTTCGACATCGACCTCGCCAAGAGCCAGAGCGACGAGAACCCCGTCTACTACGTGCAGTACGCGCACGCGCGCCTGTGCTCGGTGCTGCGCGAGTGGGGCGGCGACGCGGCCTCGCTCGCCGGCGCCGACCTCTCCGCGCTGGGCACGCCGCACGAGGTCGCGCTCGCGCAGGCGCTCGCGCAGTTCCCCGAGGTGCTCGAGCGCGCCGCGCGCGAGTTCGCGCCGCACCTGGTGAGCTTCTACCTGCACGACGAACTGGCGGCCCGGTTGCACACCTACTACAATGCCGAGCGCTTCCTCGTCGAGGACGAGGCGGTGAAGCTCGCGCGGCTCGCCCTTGTCGCCGCGACGCGACAGGTCCTCGCCAACGGCCTCGCCGTGCTGGGCGTGGGCGCCCCGGAGAGGATGTAGATGCCGAAGGACTTCAAGAACAGCCCCCCGCCCCGGGACTCGGGCCGCGCGGCCCACCCGATGCTGCTCGGCATCATCATCGGCCTGCTCATGGGCATCGTCATCGCGCTCGCCGTGGCGCTGTGGCTGAACCGCCTGTCCAACCCCTTCGTCGAGAAGGCGAAGCCCATCGAGCCGCTGGCGAAGATCGGCCCGACCCAGCCGCCGAAGCCCGAGGAGAAGGGCGCCGCGCCCGAGAAGAAGGCGGCCGCGGACAAGGCGCCGGAGAAGAAGGCCGCCGACCGGCCGCGCTTCGAGTTCTACACGATGCTTCCCGGCGAGAGGGAAGTGTCGGACAAGGACGCCAGGCCGAAGGAGCCCGCGAAGTCGAAGGAGCCCGCGAAGGAAGCGGCCAAGGCCGGCCCCGGCTCGTCCCCCGCCCAGCCCAAGCCCCATACCGGGGAGACCTACTGGCTGCAGGCGGGCGCCTTCGCCGACGAGAAGGACGCCGAGAACCTCAAGGCCAAGATCGCCTTCACCGGGCTGGAAGCCGTCATCAAGTCGGCCGAGGTGCCGGGCAAGGGGACGCTGCACCGCGTCCGGCTGGGCCCCTACCAGAGCCTCGACGACGCGAACCGAACCAAGGGCGTGCTGTCCCAGAACGGGGTCGGCGCGACCATCATCCGCACCGACGAAGCCAAGACCCGCTGACGGAGCCCTGCCATGCCCTTTCGCCGCATCCTCGCCCTCGCCCTCGCCACCCTCGGTCTCGCCGCGGGCCCGGCCCACGCCCAGTTCCGCCAGGGCCAGGAATACCTGCTCCTCAACCCGCCCCAGCCCACCGACGGCGGCGGCAAGGTGGAGGTGATCGAGTTCTTCTCCTACGCCTGCGGGCACTGCTACAAGCTCGAGCCCTTCCTCGAGAGCTGGGTGAAGAAGCTCCCGCCGGACGTCACCTTCAAGCGCGTGCCCGGCGTGGGCAGCAGCTCGTGGACGCAGCTCGGCCTGCTCTTCTACTCGCTCGAGGCGATGGGCAAGCTCGACCCCGTGCACAAGAACGCCTTCGACGCCATCCACCAGCAGCAGGTGAACCTCGCCAACGCCAAGGTGCGCGAGGGCTGGGTCGCCAAGCAGGGCATCGACCCCGCGCAGTACATGGCGGTGGAGAAGAGCTTCTCGGTGCAGTCGAAGCTCTCGCGCGCCACGCAGATGATGGGCGCCTACAAGGTCGACGGCGTGCCGATGGTCATCGTGAACGGCAAGTACGTCACCTCCACCGGGCACGCCGGCGGCCCGGAGCGCGTGATCCCCGTGCTCGATCACCTCGTGGCGCTGGCCCGCCGCGACATGGGCGCCACGGCCGCGGCGCCTGCCGCCGCCACGCCGGTGTCCGCCAAGCCGGCTCCCGCGAAGAAGTAGCCTCGCCCGCGGTGTCAGGCACCGTGTCTGGCACCGCGGCGGTCTTCCTCACGGGCGCGAGCAGCGGCATCGGCGAGGCGCTCGCGCGCCACTACGCCGCCCGCGGCGCGAAGCTGGGACTCGTCGCCCGGCGCGCCGACCTCCTCGAATCGCTGGCCGCCTCGCTCCCCGGGGGCGCCGACACCTACGCCGCGGACGTGCGCGACCTGGGAGCCCTGCAGGCCGCCGCCGCCGACTTCGTGGCGAAGCACGGCGTGCCGGGCCTCGTGATCGCCAACGCCGGCGTCTCCCACGGCACGCTCACCGAGTTCGCCGGCGACGCGGACGTCTTTCGCCAGATCCTCGAGGTGAACGTCGTGGGAATGGTGAACACCTTCCAGCCCTTCGTGGCGGCGATGCGCGAGGCCGGGCGCGGCACGCTCGCGGGCGTGGCGAGCGTGGCGGGCTACCGGGGGCTGCCCGGCGCGGGGGCCTACAGCGCCTCGAAGGCCGCCGCCATCCGCTACCTCGAGAGCCTGCGCGTCGAGCTGCGCGGCACGGGCGTGCGCGTGGCCACCGTCTGCCCCGGCTACATCGCGACGCCGATGACGGCGAGGAACCCGTACCCCATGCCGTTCATCATTACGGCGGACGACTTCGCGCGCCGCTTCGCGCGCGCGCTGGACGCCGGGCGCGACTACGCGGTCATCCCCTGGCAGATGGGGATCGCGGCGAGGCTCCTCGCGATCCTGCCCAACGCGGCCTTCGACGCCGCCTTCGCCCGCGCCGGGCGCAAGCCGCGCAAGGCCTGAGGGACGATCCCGGGAAGCGCTCCCCGGGGAGCGTTCCCGTCAGTAGAAGGCCTTCACGGTCTCCCAGGCGATGCCCTGCAGGAAGGAGGCGGTGTCCTTGTCGAGGTCCGCCGCGTAGGCGATCCCCTCCGGCGATTTCCCGAAGAGCGCCGCGTAGAAGGTGCAGGCCGCGAGGTAGGTTCCGGCGAGGCTGGGGTGCTGCTTGTCCCTGAAGTGGAGCACGAGCTCCGGGCGCGCCTTGAGCGAGCGCTCGAAGGCGAGGCCCACGGGCACCACGAAGGCCTCCAGCTCGTTGGCGATGTTCGTGTAGCCCTCCGCGAGCGGCGCGGTCATCTCCGGCTTGTCCTGGTAGGCCCAGGTCATGAAGAAGGCGGTCTTCGCGCCCGACTCGCGGATCACCTTGTCGTACTGCCGCGCGTAGGCCTTGAAGCGGTCCGACCGCTCCTTGTTCGACTCCATCGGCTCCGTGCTCTGCCCCTGCAGGATCACCACGTCCCACTTGCGCGACTTCACCACGTGCGGCAGGCCCCCCTCGTGCTCGAGCAGGTAGCCGCCGGAGATCGTCATCGACTTGAAGGTGTAGGACTTCGCCTGCGCCTTGTCGGCCTCGTTCACGAGGTTCCGGAGGTGGCCGTGCAGGCTGTTGTTGTAGTAGTTGAAGCTGTTGCCCACGAAGAGGACGGTCTTCGGGGGGTCGATGCGCTTCACCTTCGGCGCGGGCTGGGCGAGGGCGGCGGTGGCGACGAGGAGGGCGGCGAGGAGGCCGCGCGAGGCGGCGGCGGCGAGGCGCATGGCGGCAAGGCTTTCCGGTGTCGAAGGGGCTCCCACTCTAGGCCCGGGCCGTTACGCCGTAAAATATCTTGGAACTATTCGATCCATATCTCGTGAATATCGGCACCGGAGGGTCCATGGAACTCAGGCACCTGCGCTACTTCCTCGCCGTCGCGGAACACCGCAACTTCACGCGCGCGGCCGCGGCCCTCGGCATGCAGCAGCCGCCCCTCTCGCAGCAGGTGCGCGACCTCGAGCGCGAGCTGGGCTACGCGCTGTTTCGCCGGCTGCCCCGCGGCGTCGAGCTGACCGAGGGCGGCGCCGTGTTCGCCGAGGAGGCGCGCGCCGTTCTCGCGGCCGTGGAACGCGGCGTGGCGCGCGGCGCGCAGGCCGCGCAGGGGACCGCGGGCACGCTTTCCCTCGGCTTCACCAGCTCCGCCGTGACCCACCGCTTCGCCCCGCTCCTCATCCGCCGCTATTGCGAGGCCCACCCCGGCGTCGCGCTCGAGATCCACGAGGGCAACGCCGCCGCCCTCACCGAGGCGGTGGCGGCCGGGCGCCTCGACGCGGCGTTCATCCGCAGGCCGGTGTCGGAGCAGAGCGCGCTCGCCTACCACGCGCTCGCCGACGACCGCCTGCTGGTCGCGCTCCCCGCGACGCACCGCCTGGCAGGGGAAGCCCGCCGCCGCGCCACGGCGCGCGTTCGCCTGCGCGACCTCGCGGGCGAGGGCTTCATCCTCGTGCGCCGCCCCGGCGCCCCGGGCATGTACGGCGACCTGATCGAGGCCTGCCACCGCGCCGGCTTCGCCCCGCGCGTCGTGGCCGAGGTCGAGCAGATGCTCACCAACATCACGCTGGTGGCGGCGGGCGTGGGGGTCTCCGTGGTGCCGGCCTCGATGGCGGACATCCACCGCGAGGACGTCTTCTATGCCGAGGCGCAGGACGCCCCGGGACTCGCCGCGCCCCTGAACCTCGTGACGCGGATCGGGGAGGCGAGCCCGGCGGTGGCCAATTTCGTGCGCTTCGCGCTCGCGCTCGCCGGCGGCGCTAGAGCTGGGGCTCGGTCTCGCCCTGCGTCGGGCGCCACACCAGCAGGCGCCGCTCCGCCACGGAAACCGCGAAGTCGAGCACCAGCGCGAAGATCGTGAGCACCAGGATCCCCGCGAAAACCGTGTTGATGTCGAAGGAGCCCTCGGCCATGTGGATGAGGTAGCCCACGCCCTTGGCGCTGCCGAGGTACTCGCCGACCACGGCGCCCACGAAGGCCATCCCCACCGAGGTGTGCAGGCTGGAGAACACCCACGAGGTCGCCGAGGGGAGGTACACGAAGCGCAGGAGCTGGCGCCTCGTCGCGCCCAGCATCGTCGCGTTGTTGAGGACCACGGGGCTCACCTCCTTCACGCCCTGGTAGACGTTGAAGAAGACGATGAAGAACACGAGCGTCACGCCGAGGGCCACCTTGGACCAGATGCCCAGCCCGAACCAGACCATGAAGATGGGCGCCAGCACCACGCGCGGCATCGCGTTCATGGCCTTGATGTAGGGGTCGAGGAGCGCCGAGGCGAACGGCGTGAGGCCCAGCCACAGGCCGATCACGAGCCCGAGCGCGGAGCCGATCACGAAGGCGAGCGCCGTCTCCTGCAGCGTCACCCACAGGTGCGGGTAGATCTCGCCGCTCGCGAACCAGTCGGCGATGACCTTCGCGATCTTCACCGGCTCGCCGAAGAAGAAGGCGGCGCGGTTGGGGTTGTCCCACACGAAGGGCGGAATGAGGTCCGGGTGCGTGGCGACGTGCCAGAAGCCGAAGAGGGCCACGAGGAGGACGACCTGCCAGAACCAGAGGCGCTTCCTCATCACCTCACCCCCGACCCCTCTCCTGCAGGAGAGGAGAGCGTCGCTTCGCTCATGATGTCGTCCTGTTGCGGGTCTGCTGGTAGCCCTTCAGCACCTCGTCCTTCATGGCGTGCCAGATGCGGTCGTGCAGCTCGATGAAGCGCGGCGAGAGGCGGATCTCGGAGACGTCGCGCGGCCGCGGCAGGTCGATCACGTACTCGCCGATCGGGCGCGTGGCCGGGCCCGCCGAGAGCACCACGACGCGGTCGGAGAGGCTGATGGCCTCCTCGAGGTCGTGGGTGATGAAGATCACGCTCTTCCTGTCGGCGCTCCAGAGCTCCAGCAGCTCGTTCTCCATGAGCTGCCTCGTCTGCACGTCCAGCGCCGAGAAGGGCTCGTCCATGAGCAGGATCTGCGGGTCGAGGATGAGCATCTGCGCGAGCGAGACGCGCTTCCTCATGCCGCCGGAGAGCTGGTGCGGGTAGCGGTCGCCGAACCCGGCGAGGCCGACGCGCGCGAGCCAGTCCTCGCCCTTCGTTCGGGCGGCCTCGCGGCCCTCGCCGCGGAACTCCAGGCCGGCGGTCACGTTCTCCAGGGCGCTTCGCCACGGCATCAGCGCCTCGGCCTGGAACATGTAGCCCGCGCGCCGGTTGATGCCGGCGAGCGGCTCGCCGTGGATGCGCACGTGCCCCGAGGAGGGCCTGAGCAGCCCCGCGGCCACGTTGAGCAGCGTCGACTTGCCGCAGCCCGTGGGCCCCACCACCGAGACGAACTCGCCGTCGGCGATGGCGAGGTCCACGTCCTTCACGGCCGTGTAGTGCCCGTCGCCGCTGCGCGCGGCGAAGGTGCAGGTGACCTTCTCGAGGGAGACGCTGGCGGTCACTTGTACTTCGCGGCGGCCTTCTTCGCGAAGGAGTTGTCGAAGGTCTGGTCGAGCCTGATCGAGTCGCCCGCCTTGATGACGGAGGGCTCGAACTGCCTGAGCACCTTGTAGACGTTCTGCGCGGCCTTCATCGACATCTGGCCGTCCTCGGAGTAGCCGATCATGTTCTTCAGCAGGCCCTGCTTGTAGAGCGAGGGGTTGCCGCCCTTGTAGGCGTCCGGCATGAGGTCGACGATCTCCTGCGGCGTGGCCTTCACGATCCAGCGGTTGGCGCGCACCATCGCGTTCACCACCGCCTGCACCGTGTTCGGGTGCTTCCTGATGTACTCGTCGGTGATGTAGATCACGCTCGCGTGGTAGTCGCCGCCGTAGATCTCCTGCATCCCCTTCTCGGTGCGGCTGTCGGCCACCGGCACGAACTTGCCCGTGGACTCGAGCTGCGTGATGACGGGGTCGAGGTTGGAGAGCGCGTCGATCTCGCCCTTCTCCATCGCCGCGACCGCCCCCGACCCCGCGCCCACGCCGACCACCGAGATGTCGGTGGGCTTGAGGCCGCCCTTGGCGAGGATGTTGTTCACGAACATGTTCGTGGACGAGCCCGGGGCCGTCACGCCCACCTTGAGGCCCTTGAGGTCCGCCGGGCCCTTGTACTTCGCCGCCTTGTCCTTGGGCAGGAGCAGCACGATCGAGCTGAACTTCGCCTGCAGCACCACCGCCTTGATGGGCTGCTTCTTCGCGGCCATGTTGATGGTGTGCTCGTAGGCGCCGGAGACCATGTCGGCCGAGCCTCCCACCAGCGCCTGCAGCGCCTTGGCGCCGCCGGCGAAGTCGGGGATCTCGACGTCGAGCCCCTCGTCCTTGAAGTAGCCCTTGCGCTCGGCGACCGACAGCGGCAGGTAGTAGAACAGGTTCTTGCCGCCCACCGCGATGGTGATCTTCCTCTTCTCGGGCGCCTGGGCGCCCGCCGTGAGCGCCACCATCGTCCCCACGGCCAGCGCCGCGAGCGTCCTCATCATGCGGAACATCGAACACCTCCTCCTGTGTGGTTGCTTCAGAACCGCCAGCCGGCCTTGGCCGACAGCGTCGTGTTGTCGCCGAGCTTCTCGGCCTCGATCGCCAGGTTGATCACGGCGAAGTTCACGTTGAGGCCGGCGAAGACGCGCGTCTTCCGGAAATCCTCCTCGGCGAGGCCCGCGCCCTTCACCTCCGAGATCGTGCGCACGACGCCCGCGCCGGCGTACGGGGTGGCGATCGTGAGCTTCTTGGAGACCATCACGTCGGCCGCGAGGGTCGCGACGCGCAGCGCGCCGATGTCGGCCGTGCGCGTGCCCGAGACGCGAAGCGCCACCGCGGGCGTGGCCAGGCCGTCGGCGAGGAGCGCCCAGCGCGCGTCCGCCCCGTACACGGTCGCGCTCACGTCGGAGGCGGCGCCCACGAAGGCGCCGAGGTCGACGCCGAACGGCAGGCCCTTGTAGACGTGCAGCTTGGGCACGGCGATGTAGTCCGGCGCGCCGCCGCCGGCGAGCCGGAAGAGGTCCGAGTTGCGGATGTCCGTCGCGGAGACCTCGAGGCCCACGTCGAAGCCCACGAGTCCCAGGGGGGTCGCGGGCGTGACGCCCTTGTACGAGAAGGCCGCGCCGAGGTCCTCGGAGAGCCGGCGGAACTGGTCCTGGCCCAGCGAGCCGAGGGAGGGCAGGTCGCCCGCGGCGGCGGGAAGGGCGAGCGCACAGAGCGCGGCGGCGAGCGGTCGTTTCATCGGGTCGGCTCCTTGAGGGATGCGGGAATGGGGTGCAACGCGAGGCTCGGGCCGGCCTTCGCCACCTGCCCCGGGGTGTCGTGGCCGACGATAGCGGGGACGCGGCGCGCGCAGGCGAGGAGCTTCGCGAGGTCGACCCCCGTCTCGTAGCCCATGTCCTCGAGCATGTTCACCATGTCCTCGGTGCAGATGTTGCCCGTGGCCCCCGGCGCGAACGGGCAGCCGCCCAGCCCGCCGATGGAGCCGTCGAAGGAGCGCACGCCCGCCTCGATGCCCGCGAGCACGTTCGCGAGCCCCATGCCGCGCGTGTTGTGGAAGTGCAGGGTGTAGAACGCGTCGTCCCTCGCCGGGAAGCGCGCGAGCACGCGCGCGACCAGCTCGCGCACCTGCCGCGGGTTGGCCATGCCGGTCGTGTCGGCGAGCGAGATCCCGTCCACGCCGGCTTCGAGGAACGCCTCGACGAAGCGCAGGACCGCGCCTTCGTCCACGCGGCCCTCGAAGGGGCAGCCGAAGGTGGTCGACAGGCTCATCGTGAGCTTCATGCCCGCCTCGTGCGCCGCGCGCACCATCGCCGGGACCTCGGCGAGCGACTGCGCGTGCGTGCGGTTGATGTTGGCGCGGTTGTGCGTCTCGGAGGCGGACATCACGCCGTTCAGCTCGTCGGGCCTGCGCGGCGCGGCGGCGGCGTTCTCCACCCCGCGCGGGTTGGGCACCAGGGCCACGTAGGTCACGCCGGGAGCCCGCTCGATGGCCGCGAGCACCTCGTTCGCGTCGGCGAGCGCCGGCACCGCCTTCGGGCTCACGAACGAGGTCACCTCGATCCTCGCGAGCCCCGTCCGCGAGAGCTGGTCGACGAGGGAGACCTTCGTCGCCGTGGGCACGAAGGTCTTCTCCATCTGGAAGCCGTCCCGGACGGCGACGTCGTTGATGTAAAGGCGCATGGGCGGGAATTCGCGGAAGGGTGGATTTTACCCCCTGATTCGGCGAAGCTTCGCGCCATGGGCACACACCACAAGGACGCGGCGCTCGCGGACGACATCCGCCTGCTCGGCCGCATCCTCGGCGACACCCTCAAGCTGCACGAGGGCGAGGCCACCTACGAGCTGATCGAGACCATCCGCAGGCTCGCCGTGGCGAGCCGCCGGCTGGAGGACGTGGCCTCCCGGCGCGCCCTCACGCAGACGCTCGACGCCCTCGCCGACGACCAGGCGGTGATCGTGGTGCGGGCCTTCAGCCACTTCTCGCTGCTCGCCAACATCGCCGAGGACCGCCACCACATCCGCCGCCACCGCGAGAACCGCCGCCAGGGCTCGCGCCCGCTCGCCTCCACCCTGCGCGGGCTCTTCGCCGACGCCCTCGTCGCGGGTGCCACGCGGTCGCAGGGCGCGGCGACGCTGGCGCGGGTGCGCGTGACCCCGGTCCTCACCGCCCACCCGACGGAGGTGCAGCGAAGGAGCACGCTGGACGTGCAGCTCGCCATCGCCGACCGGCTGGTCGCGCTCGACCGCGCCGACCTCCTCGACGACGAGCGCCAGGCGATCGAGGAGGACCTGCGCCGGCTCGTGGCCACGCTCTGGCAGACGCGCATGCTGCGCGCGGTGAAGCTGGGCGTGAAGGACGAGATCGAGAACGCGCTCGCCTACTTCGACTACACCTTCATCGACGCCGTGCCCCGCATCCACGCCGAGATCGAGGACTGGCTCGCGCACCTGCCGGGCGGGGAGCCCGCGCCGGCGCTGCCCACCGTGCTCGCGATCGGCAGCTGGGTCGGCGGCGACCGCGACGGCAACCCCTTCGTCACCGCCGAGATGCTCGCGCACGCCTTCCGGCGCCAGGCCGAGATCGCCTTCGACCACTACTTCGCGCAGGTGCACGCCCTGGGCGCGGAGCTGCCCATCTCCGGGCTGTGGGTGCGGCTCACGCCCGCGATGGCGGCGCTGGCCGAGGCCTCGCCCGACCGCTCCCCCTTCCGGCAGGACGAGCCGTACCGGCGGGCCCTCACGGGCGTGTTCGCGCGGCTCGCGGCGACCGCCACCGCCCTCGGGCTGCGGCGCGAGCACCGCACCGCCGTGGGAGAGGCGCCGCCCTACCCGGACGCGGCCGCCTTCGCCGACGACCTCGACGTGATCGACACGAGCCTGCGCGCCGGGGGCTCGCCGCTGCTGGCCGAGGGGCGACTCAGGCAGCTTCGCCGCGCCGCGCGCATCTTCGGCTTCCACCTCGCCACCGTGGACCTGCGCCAGAACGCGGACGTCCACGAGCAGGTGGTCGCGGAGCTGCTGCGCGAGGCGCGCGTCGCGCCGGACTACCTCGCGCTCGGGGAGCCCGCGCGGCAGGCGCTGCTTCGCGCGGAGCTCGCCACGCCGCGCCCGCTGCGCTCGCCGTTCGCCACCCTGTCGGACCTGGCGGAAGGCGAGCTGGCCATCCTCGCGGAGGCGGCAAGGGCGCACGCGCGCCTCGGGCCGGAAGCCATACGGCAGTACGTCATCTCCAAGGCCGAGAGCGTCTCGGACCTGCTGGAGGTCGCGGTGCTGCTCAAGGAAGCGGGCCTCGTCGTGCCGGGGGAGCGGCCCGCGGCCAAGGTGCAGGTGGTGCCGCTCTTCGAGACCATCGGCGACCTGCGGCAGGCGCCGGCGACGATGCGGGAATGGTTCGCGCTGCCGGAAGCCCGGTCGATGGTCGCCTCGCTGGGCGACGCGCAGGAGGTGATGCTGGGCTACTCCGACAGCAACAAGGACGGCGGCTACGTCACCTCCAACTGGGAGCTGTACAAGGCGGAGACGGAGCTGGTCGGCGTGTTCCGCGCCGCCGGCGTGCGGCTGCGCTTCTTCCACGGGCGAGGCGGCACCGTCGGGCGCGGCGGCGGGCCCTCGTACGACGCCATCCTCGCGCAGCCGCCCGGCAGCGTGCAGGGGGAGCTGCGCCTCACGGAGCAGGGCGAGGTGATCGCGAGCAAGTACGCCAACCGCGACATCGGCCGGCGCAACCTCGAGGCGCTGGTCGCGGCCACCGTGCGCGCGACGCTGGACGAGGCGCCGGCCGGGGCCCACGCGGATTTCCATGCGGCCATGGAGGAGATCAGCGCCGCGGCGATGGCGGCCTACCGGGGGCTCGTCTACGAGACGCCGGGCTTCGCGGACTACTTCCGCGCCTCCACCCCCATCCGCGAGATCGCGGAGCTCAACATCGGCTCGCGGCCCGCCTCGCGCAAGCCCTCGCAGCGCATCGAGGACCTGCGCGCCATCCCCTGGGTGTTCTCGTGGGCGCAGTGCCGCGTGATGCTGCCCGGGTGGTACGGGTTCGGCAGCGGCGTGGAGGCGTTCCTCGCGCGGCACGGCGAGGACGGGCGGCGGCTCCTCGCCGGGATGTGGCGCGACTGGCCCTTCTTCCGCGCGATGCTCTCGAACCTGGAGATGCTGCTCGCCAAGGCCGACCTGTCGGTGGCCGCGCGCTACAAGGAACTGGTCGAGGACCAGCGCCTCGCTGACGAGGTCTTCGGGCGCATCCGCCGCGAGATGGACCTCACCGTGCGCGCCTTCTTCGCCATCACGGCCAACGAGGGCTTCCTCGCCGGGAACCCCGCGCTCGCGCGCTCCATCCGCAACCGCTTCCCCTACCTGGACCCCCTGAACCACCTGCAGGTGGAGCTCCTCAAGCGCTATCGCGCGGGCGACTCCGCCCCGAAGGTGCACCGCGGCATCCACCTCACCATCAACGGCCTGGCCGCGGGCCTGCGCAATTCCGGCTGATCAGGAGACGACGCCGGAGGCGCGAAGCGCCGCGATGCGCGCGGCGTCGTAGCCGAGGGAGCCGAGGACCTCGTCGGTGTGCTCGCCCAGCCTCGGGCCGATCCAGCGCGTGGCGCCGGGGGTCCCGGAGAGCTTCGGCACGATGCCGGGCAGGAGCAGCTCCCTCTCGCCCAGCTTGTGGCGCTCGATCATGCCGCGCGCGCGGTAGTGGAGGTCGGAGGCGATGTCGGCGATCGAGTAGATGCGGCCCGAGGGCACTTCCGCCTTCTCCAGCACCGCCAGCGCCTCGTCGAGCGTGACCGTGGCCGTCCACTCGCCGATCGCGCGATCGAGCTCCTGCGTGCGCTTCACGCGGCCCGCGTTGTCGGCGAGCGCGGGGTCGCCCGCGAGATCCGCGCGGCCGATGGCGTTCATCATCCGCCGGAAGATGGAGTCGGCGTTCGCGCCGATCACCACGTACTTCCCGTCGCCGCACAGGTAGGTGTTGGACGGCACGATCCCCGGCAGCGCCGAGCCGGTGCGCTCGCGCACGGTGCCGCCCATGCCGTACTCCGGCAGCATCGACTCCATCATCGCGAACACCGCCTCGTAGAGCGCCACGTCCACCACCTGCCCGCGGCCGGAGGCGGCGCGGTGGTGGATGGCGGTGAGCGCGCCGATCACGCCGAACATCGCCGCGAGCGAGTCCCCGATGGAGATGCCCACGCGCACCGGCGCGCGGTCCGGGTAGCCCGTGATGTAGCGCATGCCGCCCATCGACTCTCCGATGGCGCCGAAGCCTGGCCGGTCGCGGTAGGGCCCGCTCTGGCCGTAGCCCGACAGCCGCACCATCACCAGGCCCGGGTTCGCCGCCGCGAGCGCGTCGTAGCCCAGCCCCCACTTCTCCATCGTGCCGGGGCGGAAGTTCTCCACCACGATGTCGGCGCCGGCGACGAGCTCGCGCACCACCTGCTGGCCCTCGGGCGCCTTCAGGTTCACGGCGACGGACTTCTTGTTCCGCGCCTGCGCGTACCACCAGAGCGAGTTGCCCTCGTGCAGCTGGCGCCACTTGCGCAGCGGGTCGCCCTCGCCGGGCGTCTCGATCTTCACCACCTCGGCGCCGAACTCCGCGAGGAGCCGCGCGCAGAACGGGCCGGCGATGAGGGTGCCCATCTCCACCACCTTGAGGTCGGCGAGCGGGCCGGGGGTCGGGTTTCGGGTCGCGTCCATGTCCGCCTCGGTTTGACCCGCATCATAAACCGTGCCAGATTGCCTTGCGCCCCGGCCCCAAGGTCGTACGATGGAGTCGAGGCCCACGCCCATGACGCTCACGCACCTCCTCAGCCGGTTCCGCGACGCGATGGCGAGCGACGCGAGGCCGGATCCCGCGCCGAAGCCGGCGGAGCGCCCGCGCGCCGCGCGCACGACGCCGCGCCCGGCGCCCGACGCGTGGCTCAACACGACGCACCGCCCGAAGGCCGAGCCCGACCTGCAGGTGCGCAAGCGCATCCGCGACCGCTACCTCGCCGTGCGCTTCCCCGGCGCGCCGCACACCGACGAGGAGCTGCGCGATTCCGCCGCGGTCATCAAGGCCGCGCGGCTCTACTTCGAGGACGACGACATCGACCGCGCCTGCGAGCTGCTCGAGTGCGCCACCGACGTGAACGCGAAGGACGAGACCCCCTGGCTCGCCCACCTCGAGATCCTCTACCTCAAGCGCAGGGCCCGGGCCTTCACGCCGCTGGCCAAGCGCTTCCACGAGCACTTCCCGAACTCGGGCCGGTGGCCGGAGGTCCTGCGCCTGGGGTTCCGCCTCGACCCGGAGGACCCCGCCTTCCGCCTGGCCCACCCGCACGAGGCCACGGGCGACGAGCACTACGGCGCCTGGCCGCAGGTGCAGAACTGGATCCAGGCGCCGTTCGACCTCACGGGCGACGTGCTCGCGGCCGAGTTCCACGCCAAGATGCGCGGCGGCCGCGACGTCTCCGCGCCCATCTCGGCGAAGGCGGGTGAATCGTGAGCGAGCCGACGCGGCCGGCGTGGCCGGAGCGCGACCCCGCGGCGGGCGACGACGCGCTGCTGCGCGCCACCGACCCCGCCGTGCGGCGCGACTGGAACCGGGCGCTCGCCGCCGTGCGCGAGGACGCGAAGGCGACCGACCCGTTCGTGTTCGCCCACCGGCTGCGCGAGCAGATGCACCGCTTCGAGACGGCGATGCACCCGTCCTACCGCGAGATCCTCGCCACCACGCTCCTCTGGAGCGACGGCGAGCGCGCGTTCGTGCAGTGGGCGAAGGACTCGTTCCACTCGCTCGCGCGGGCCGCTACCGACGCGCTGCACCGCGACGTCTCCAACGACACGCTGCTCACCGAGGCCGGCGGCGAGCTCGCCGCCCTCGCGCTCGTCGCGCTGGGCAACACGATCAAGTGGACGGAGATCGCCGGCGCGGGCTACGACCCGGCCTGCGCCGCCGAGATCCGCCGCGTGAACGACCTCGTGGAGCGCTCGTCCATCGGCGGGGACCGCTTCGCGGTGCCGCGCGAGAACTACGCGGCCACGCCCACGCTGGACGCGCTCTTCGTCCGCGCGCTCCTGCTGGACGCCGTCTGCCGCGGCAACCTCGACCCGCGGCAGGTGGAGATCGTCGACAGCTGGCTGTGGGAGTGGAGCGGCGACTACGCGTTCGCGGGCGACGACGCAGGCGCGGTGCTCGCGATCGAGGCGGCCCGGCCGCGCGGCCGCCCGGCCCCCGCGGGCACGGCGGGGCGCCGGCGCTACCTGCGCATCGACGCGCTGGAGCGCCACATCAAGGCGGTGGTGGACGGCTTCCGCGCCGGCGAGATCTTCCCCGGCTACGGGCTCGCCACCGAGTTCCGCATCGAGGAGCACGCGGCCGCCCTCGACTTCCTGCGGCGCTTCCTGGACTCCGCCCGCTACCGGCGCGCGCGCGAGTCGCGCGCCGGCCGCGAGCAGAAGCTGGAGGCGCTGGTCGGGCTGGCGGAGATCCTGCCGAAGGCGTTCTCGCCGCGCACGAGCCCGCTCGCGCCGCGCAGGCCCGAGGGCGCCGCGAAGCCCGCGGGCCAGCAGCTGCCCGGGCTGGACACGCTCTTCGACATCCCGCGCCGCTACATGCGCGTGCTGGACGAGAGCGCCGACGGTCTCGGCGTCGAGTACGACGACGACCCGGCGAGGCCCGTGGGCGTGGGCACCGTGGTCACGCTGCACCAGGACGACGTGTCGCCGCCGCTGCTCTGCGAGGTGATGCGGCGCACGATCGACCCCGGCGGCAAGGCGCGGCTGGGGCTCAGGATCCTCTCCCGCGCGCCGAAGAAGATCCGGCTCTGGCGCCCGGCGCACGGCGCGGCCGTGAACGCGGTCTACGTCCCGAGCGAGGACGCCTCGGGCCAGGTCGATTCCCTGCTCGTGGCGGAGAGCGATTTCCTGCAGCACGAGAGCCTCGAGGCGCGGTTCGACGACCGCGTGTTCGTCCTGCGCATGAACCGCGTGCGCTACCACGGCCGCGGCTGGCACCTCGCGGGCTTCGAGGTCTGCGAGGAGCGCGCGCCCGGCGCGGCCCCGCCGGCGGCGCCGGACGACGGGCTCTCGCTCGCGACCTAGCGGGCCGCGGCGCGCGGCCGCCACGCCGCACGCCCCGCCACGCGCCACAGCAGCATCCCCGTGATCGCGAGGTTCACCGCGTTCCAGGCGATGCCGTTCACGAAGGCCGCCCGGTAGCCGCCCGTGAGGTCGAAGGCCATGCCCGACATCCAGCCCCCGAGCGCCATCCCCAGCAGCGTGCACATGATCACGGCGCCGGTGCGCGCGCCCGCCTCGCGGGCCGGGAAGTGCTCGCGCACGATGATCGCGTAGGAAGGCACGATCCCGCCCTGGAACAGGCCGAACAGCGCGGAGATCGCGTACAGGGGGGCGAGCCCGTCGAACGGCAGGAAGAGCAGGAGCGCCACCATCTGCAGGAAGGAGCCGACGAGCAGCGTGCGCAGCCCGCCGATGTGGTCGCAGATCCACCCCGAGACGAGGCGGCTCGCGATGCCGAAGCCGAGCATCACGGAGAGCATCTCCGCCCCGCGCGCGGCGCCGTAGCCGAGGTCCGCGCAGTAGGCGACGATGTGCACCTGCGGCATCGACATCGCCACGCAGCAGGCCGTGCCGGCCACCATCAGCAGCGCCATCGCCGCCGCCGGCGAGAGCCCGAACGGCCGTTCGCCGCCCGGGGCGGCGCCCGGCGCCGCTTCCGCCGCCGCGGGAGCCGGCGGGCGCGCGTGCATCAGCAGCGACAGGGCGAGGAGGGCCGTGCCGCACCCGATCCCCATCCCCAGGTAGCCCTGCCGCCAGCCCACCGTGTCCACGAGGTGCTGCAGCACCGGCGGCCAGATGGCGCCGCCGAGGTAGTTGCCGCTCGCGCAGATCGCCACGGCGATGCCGCGACGCCTCACCCACCAGAGGGCGGTGTCGGCGAGGAGCGGCGAGAAAGTGGCCGAGACGCCGAGCAGGCCGAGCACGAGGCCGTGCAGCAGGTTGAAGGCGTGGATGTCGCCCGCGAAGGCCGCGCCGGCGTAGCCCAGGCCGATGCCGAGGGAGCCCACGACGAGCGCCGCCCGCACGCCGAAGCGGTCGGAGAGCCGACCCATCAGCACGCCGCCCACGCCCATGCCCGCCATCAGCAGGGAGTAGGGTAGGGAGGCGTCCGCCCGGGCGACCCCGAACTCCGCCTGCACCGCCGGCAGAACCACGGGCACCACGTACATGGCGCTCGCGCCGATCGTCATGATCGCGAGCGCCACCGCGAGGCGGAAGGCCGCGTAGGGGGAGTCGGGAACGCGCGGCGTGGGCATGCGGCCGCGGCGTCAGGCCGGGGCGCCGCGCTCGGCGAGCAGCCGCTCGAAGTAGGCGATGGTGTGGCGCAGCCCCTCGTCGAGCGCCACCGTGGGCTGCCAGCCGAGCGCCTCGCGCGCGAGCGAGATGTCGGGCCGGCGCTGCCGCGGGTCGTTGGTGGGCAGCGGCCGGTGCTCGATCGCGGAGCGCGAGCCGGTGAGCTCGATCACGCGCTGCGCGAGCTCGCCGATCGTGAACTCCACCGGGTTGCCGAGGTTCATGGGGCCGGTGACGGCGTCGGCGGTGCCCATCAGGCGCACGAGCCCGTCGATGAGGTCGGTCACGAAGCAGAAGGACCGCGTCTGCCGGCCGTCGCCGTAGAGCGTGATCGGCTCGTTGCGCAGCGCCTGCACGATGAAGTTGGACACCACGCGCCCGTCGTTGGGGTGCATGCGCGGGCCGTAGGTGTTGAAGATGCGCGCGACCTTGATGCGCAGGCCGTGCTGGCGCCAGTAGTCGAAGAAGAGCGTCTCGGCGCAGCGCTTGCCCTCGTCGTAGCAGGAGCGCGGGCCGATCGGGTTCACGTTGCCCCAGTACTCCTCGCGCTGCGGGTGCATCTCCGGATCGCCGTACACCTCGCTGGTGGAGGCCTGCAGGATGCGCGCCTTCACGCGCTTGGCGAGCCCCAGCATGTTGATCGCCCCGTGCACGCTCGTCTTGGTCGTCTGCACCGGGTCGAACTGGTAGTGGATCGGCGAGGCGGGGCAGGCGAGGTTGTAGATCTCGTCGACCTCGACGTAGAGCGGGAAGGTGACGTCGTGGCGGATCGCCTCGAAGCGCGGGTGGCCGTGCAGGGCGAGGACGTTCTCGCGCGTGCCGGTGTAGAAGTTGTCGACGCAGACGACGTCGTGGCCGTCGGCCACCAGGCGCTCGCAGAGGTGCGAGCCGAGGAAGCCCGCGCCGCCGGTCACCAGCACGCGCTTGCGGAGCATGTCTCGCATTTCTTCCGTCCTTCCCTGTCGGCGCCGCGCGGGCCTTCGTCCGGGCCCGCGGAAGGCGAGAAGCTTACCTCATGCGCCCGCCCGGGCGTGGCATGGCCAAGCGCCGGCCCGCGGGCTACCATGCGCGAACCGCCCCCGAACGCCCCTCCCTTGCGAGACTACCTGCCCTTCGGAAAGCCCGATTTCGGCGACCGCGAGATCGAGGCCGTCACGCGCGTGCTGCGCTCGGGCTGGGTGGGCATGGGGCCGGAGACGATGGCCTTCGAGCGCGAGCTCGCGCAGGCCATCGGCTCGCCGCATGCGGTGACGGTGAGCTCGTGCACGGCGGGCCTGCACCTCGCGCTGCGCGTGGCGGGCGTGGGCCCCGGCGACGAGGTCGTCTGCCCCAGCCTCACCTGGTGCAGCAGCGCGAACGTCGCCCTCTACCTCGGCGCGCGGCCCGTCTTCTGCGACGTCGACCCGGAGACGCTCTCGGTCTCGCCCGCCACGGTGGCCGCCGCGCTCACGCCGCGCACGAAGGCGGTCGTGGCGGTGCACTTCGCGGGGCTGCCGATCGACGTCGCCGCCCTGCGCGCGGCGCTGCCCGAGGGCGTCGCGATCGTGGAGGACGCAGCCCACGCGTTCGGGGGGCGCTACCCCGACGGGCGCCTCGTGGGCACCTCGGGCAACGCCTGCTGCTTCAGCTTCTACGCCAACAAGGTGCTCTCCACGGGCGAGGGCGGCGCCGTGGCGCTCGCCGACGGCCGCGCCGCCGACGAGATCCGCTCGCTGCGCCTGCACGCGCTGCCCAACGACGCGTGGAAGCGCTTCACGCACCCGAAGTCGGTGCTGAACGCGAACCTCACGCGGCTTGGCTACAAGGCCAACTACACGGACCTGCAGGCCGCCATCGGCCGGGTGCAGCTCGCGCGCCAGGGCGAGTTCGCCGCGCGCCGGGCCGCCGTGGCCGCGATCTACCGCGAGGCGCTGGACGGGCTCCCGCTCGCCTTCCAGCGCGACTGCACCCACCCGCGCCACACGCGGCACATGTTCGTGGTCGTGCTCGACGAGGGCGCGCGCACCGGGCGGGACGACCTGCTCCTCGCGTTGCGCGCGCGCAACCTCGGGGCCACCATCCACTACGAGCCGCTGCACGCGATGCCCCTCTACAACGAGGCGCGCGAGCCGCCCCGGCTGCCGCACACCGAGCGCATCGCGCGCGGCATCCTCACGCTGCCCATCGGCGCCTGCGTGTCGGACGACGACGCGCGGGAAGTGGCCGCGGCTGTGCGCGAGGCGCTCGGCTGAGACGGCCGCTCAGCCGGGGCCGGCGGCCAGGCGCTGGCCCAGCAGCCAGTCGCCGTGCCGGTCCCAGAGGCCGGCGAGAAAACCGGCCGGCACGCGCTCGTGCGTGGGGAAGTTCACGACGTGGCGCGCGGTGCGCTCGGCGACGGGGCAGCAGCCCGGCTCGTAGCCGACGGCGCGGGTGTCGACGGGCCGGCCGAAGAGGTTGTGCGGGAACCACCGGCCGAGGTCGATCCGGGCGCCGAACCGGGCCTCGAATGCTTCCGGGTCGCGCACGAGGAAGGAGTAGCGCAGCCACGCCTGCTCGTCGAAGCGGCCGGCCAGGCGCGCGCCATACCAGCCGATGCGCTCCTCGAGCCAGCGCGCGATCGCGCGGCGGTGCCGCAGGTTGCGCTCCAGCCGGTCCATCTGGGAGATGCCGACGGCCGCGAGCGCCGGCAGGAGCCGGCACGGGTAGGGATAGCCCGGGGGCAGGGCGTTCCACGTCTCGTCGGACCAGGTGAAGAGCACGCCCGCGCGCCGCAGCGCCCCCAGCATCGGCCTGCCGATCCAGAAGGCCCCCGGCGCGCGACAGGCGACATCGGCGAGGAAGCTCGCGACCATCCGCCTCGCCACGAGCGGGCCGGGATCGGGCGCGAGGAGCTGCGCCCGCGCAAGGCGGGCGGCCAGCGCGTCGTCGTCCGTCACCGCGCAGCCGCCCAGGTGCGTGTTCACCACCTTCGTGCGGTCGGTGGAGAAGAAGCCCGCGTCGCCGAGGCTGCCGTGGGCGCGGCCGCCGGCGCTCGCGCCCAGCGAATGGGCGAGGTCCTCGATCACGCGCAGCCCGTGGCGCCGGGCGATCTCCCGCAGCGCGTCGACGTCCGCGGTGACGCCGAAGGTGTGCTGCACGTAGAGGGCGCGCGTGCGCGGCGTGACGGCCCGCTCGACGCACGCCGGGTCGACGTTGAAGGTGACGGGGTCGATGTCGGCGTAGACCGGCCGGATGCCGCGGTAGACCATCGCGTTGGGCACGACCGTGCACGTGAAGCCCGGAACCACGATCTCGTCGCCCGGGCCGATGTCCATCGCCTCGAGGATCGCGTGCAGCGCCATCCGCCCCGCGCCGAAGGCGATCGCATTGCGGCAGCCGCACGCGCGCGCGGCCCGCGCCTCGAATTCGCGCACGGCCTGCGCCGGCCGGTACGGCAGGGCGAGGGCGGGCAGCGCGGCGGCCCACTCGGCCCAGTGGTTGGCGCCCGCGTGCACGGTGTACCGAACCCGGGGAAAGTCCGGAAGCACCTTTCGCCACAGCGGGCGCGTCGCGTCGTTCACGGCTCCTCGCCCGCCTGCCCGGCCGAGGCGCGGCGAAGACGCGGCGCGGGCATCTCCAGCGCCGCGCCGGCCGCCACGTCGGCCGTGACCTTGCAGCCCGCGCCGATGCGCGCCCGGTCGCCCACGCGGACCGCGCCATGCACCGCCGCGTGCTCGCCGACGACGACGCCCTCGCCGAGCACGGGACGCGACGCCGTGCCCCACGCGAGCGGCCGGCTCGCGTCCTGGGGCCCGATCACCGCCAGGGCGCCCACCGTGAGGTCACGCCCGGCGGTCGCATGCACGGAGATGCCGGCGGGATGGGCGACCACCAGCCCCGGCCCGATGTCGGACCGCGGGTCGATGTCGGCGCCGGTGAGCCGCGTCGTCCACCACCAGCACCATCGCGCGAGCCGCCGCCGGCCCCGCCCGGCGAAGAAGCGCGCGTGCCGGAAGCCCGTTACGCACAGTCGCGCTGACAGGGGCACGCGGCCGCCGGCGCCCGCGCGCAGCCGCGCGAGGTCCGCGCGAAGGAGCGCGAGCGTGTCGGCGTAGCCGACCGGCGAGACGGGACGCTCGGCCGGCACCTCCTCCGGCGCCGCCGGAAGGCTGCCAACGCGCGTGCGCATCACGGGCGACCCCGCCGAGTGCCCGGGCGGGACGTCCTGTCGCAGCTGCACGTTGAAGCCGACGCGCGAGTCGTCGCCCACGGAAACGGCGCCCAGCACGGCCGCCATGCCCGCGATCACGACGCGCTCGCCGATCACCGGGCCCGGGCCGGCCGGCCCTCCCGTCGCGCCCGCCGCGCACAGGGTGCGCGCGTACAGCGTGAGGTCGCGCCCCGCCGCCGCGTCGATCACGGTGCCGGCGGGGTGAGGCAGGAAAAGGCCGCCGCCGAGGCAGCTTTCCGGCGAGATCGTCAGCCGGTGCAGGAAGGCGTTCGCGGCGGCGACGATCGCCGCGAGGCGCCGCCATCCCGCCACGTGCAGGCCGTGCGACACGCGGTAGATCGCCACGCCCAGCACTTCCGTGGAGAGCGCGGCGCCCAGCCGGCGCAAGGCGCCGGGAGCCGCCCCGGCCCCGGGCTCGCGCACTGCGAGGTAGCGGTCGATGTCGGCGGCCAGGTCCCCGCGGACGACCGCCCAGCGACCGTGGCCGCACGCGGGCCGGGTGACGGGAAGGCCGCCGCCGGAGACGCGCGGGCCGCCGGGAACGGGCCGCGCGGCCATCTCGACGAGGCTGTCGCGCGGCACGTCCCTCGTGAGCGACGCTCCCGGCTG
This sequence comes from Burkholderiales bacterium, assembly GCA_019634955.1. Taxonomy (GTDB): domain Bacteria; phylum Pseudomonadota; class Gammaproteobacteria; order Burkholderiales; family Usitatibacteraceae; genus FEB-7. Next base: position 14,561 of record JAHCAK010000006.1, on the reverse strand, counting down.
CAGCCGCGTGCCATCGCCCACGCGCACCGGCCCGAGGACGCCGCATCCCGCCCCGAGCCAGACGTCGTCTCCCAGCACCGGGAGCCCGGGGCCAGCGCCCACGTCCTCCGGGCGCGGGAGCATGCCGATGCCCGACAGCGGCATCATGGTGAGGTTGCGGCCCGCGTTGCCCGATGCCGTGAGCGCCGCCGGATGGGGAATCAGCAGGCCGCCGCCGAAGTCGCAATTCGGGTGGATGTCGGCGCCCGTGAGCACCGAGTTCAGCTGCACCAGCAGCCGGGCGGACTTGCGCGCGCCCCGGCGCCACAGGCAGTGGGCCGCCCGGTGCAGCGCCACGCAGCGCCATGACGGGTCGAACAGCAGCAGCACTGGCTCGACGCCGAACCGCGCGCGCAGCATGTCGCGGATGCGCGCCTCGTCCTCGCCGAGGCGACGGCGCGTTTCGCCCCAGGTCAGGCACGGCGTCGGCAAGGCGGCGGATCCCGGAGTGGTCGGTACCCCCGGGATGTTAGCATTCGACCCACGCGAGCCGGCTCCGCCGGCGCCCCCCGGGAGCTTCCGTGACGAGCAGAGCCGACCTGCCCCGCATCGTCGCCGCGATGAAGGCTGGCGGGTATTACCGCCGCGTGATGTCCGCCGGCGCGGAGCTCGACCGCGTGAAGGCCTACCTGCGCGCTTTCGAGGCGGCCGATTTCTCCGGCGCCCTCCCGGACATGGATCCGACGTACCCGCCCTTCCCCGGGTTGCGCCACGAGGTGTTCCACGATCCGGCATCGCTGCCCGGCGCCGCGATGCTCGAGCGGAGCTGGCGCGTGATCCGCGACGAGGCGCAGGCGCTCGACGCGGCGGCCGAGCTCGACTACACGATCGCCTCGCGGCCGGTGCGCCGGCTGCTGCATCCCGGAACGTGGCTGCGGCGCCACGCGCCGCCTCGCGCCTGGACCGTGTATCCGCTGCACTACATGGGCGTGGAGGTCGAGGGCCTGACGCGACGCTGCCCGCGCACCCTCGCGATCGTCAACTCCCTGCCGGGACTCTGCGTCGCCTACCCCTGGGGCGACGCCGTGGTCTCCGTGCAGGGCCCGGGAAGCCGGCTGCCCGTCCACTGCAGCATCGACAACCTGCGGGTGCGCTGCCACCTCGCGCTGCGCATCCCGGAAGGCGCTGGCATCCGCGTCGGCGGCCAGGAGCGCCGGTGGAAGGAGGGCCGATGCCTCGTCTTCGAGGACGCGTTCGCGCACGAGGTCTGGAACGACTCGGCCGAGCGGCGCGTGGTGCTGATCGTCGACTTCTGGCACCCCGACCTCACGCCGGCGGAGCGGCGGGCGCTCGAGGCGGGCTTCCGCAAGGCGCAGGTGCGGCGGATCTTCCTCGGCCAGCGCATCGGCGCCACGGGCTCGGCGGGAACCTACGTGCCGTTCCTCGAGGCCGCGGTGGAGGCGCAGGAGGCCGACCCGGCGTTGCGCGACTACTGGGAGGCGAGCAGCGCCTCGTAGAGGGCGATGAGGGTCGCCGCGTGCGCGCGCTCGTCGAAGGCGAGCGCGCGGCGCCGTGCGTTGCGGCCGAGCGCCCGCGCGAGCGGCGCGTCGGCCCACACGCGGGAGAGCTGCGCCGCGAGGTCGGCTGCGTCTCCGGGCCGGGCGAGAAGACCCCCGTCGCCGACGGTGTCCGGAAGCGCGCCGATCCGCGACGCGACGACGGGCACGCCGTGACCCATCGCCTCGGCCGCCACCACGCCGAAGGTCTCCGCGAAGAGGCTCGGCACCGCCACGACGCGCGCACCGCGGTAGAACGCGGCGAGCGCTTCCGGCGTTCCGGCCATCACGAACGCGGCGGCGTCGCTGCGGCCCACCGCCGGGTGCGACGGCGCGCTTCCCGCCAGGCGAATCGGCAGGCCCGCCATCCGGCACGCCTCGACTAGCACCTCGACGCCCTTCTCCGGGGCGAAGCGGCCCGCATAGGCGACGTACGACCCCGCGGCGGGATCGGCGACCGGCTCGGGCGGAATTCGCACCGGCGGAGTGGCCACGCACACGCGCGCCGCGTCGATGCCGAGGCGCCCTACGAGATAGTCGCGCACGTGGTCGCTGCAGGCGGCGTAGCGGTGCACGTGCCGTTCGTAGAGGGCGAAGCGCCGCGCCGCTGCCGTGCGCAGCGCGTAACCCAGCGACTCGGGGACGCTGCCCCGGCAGTTGCGCAGGACGCACCAGTGCTCCCGTCCGCCCTCGCAGCGCCGGCACTCGCCGCCCCGGCAGAAGTGCGTGGCCACGGGGCACGAGAGACGGTAGTCGTAGCACCCCATCACCACCGGGATGCCGGCCTCCGCGCAGCGCGGCAGGATCCAGGGCGAGATGAGCGGGTAGAGTTCGTGCACGTGCACGACGTCGGGGCGCCGCGCCCGCAGCAGCGCCTCGAACTCCCGCACCGCGCCCCTCGCGTAGAGCCCGCCCGCGAAGGCACCCGCCCGGCCGGCGAGCGTGGGCCGGATGTCGCGCGAATCGCGCGTGAACGCGTCGACCTCGACCCCGGCGGCGCGCAGCAGGCGCACGGTGTCGGCCACCGTGCGCGAGATCCCCCCGAATCCGCGGTGGACGTTGTTGGCGTGCAGCACGCGCATGTGCGAGACTTTGCCTCCGGCCGCCAGGGCGACAGTGGGAGATCCAGACTTCGTGGTCCAGCCGCGCGACGAACGCCGCGATCGCCGGCCGGAGACGGCCGATGGTACGCGATCCGCGGTCCCGCACGCGTGCCCGCCATGAGCGCCGCCGCGTCGCGGGGCCTGCGGATCGCCATGATCGGCGACCGCGGCATCCCGGCCCGCTACAGCGGCTACAGCACCCTGGTCGAGGAAGTCTCGACGCGGCTCGTGGCCGAGCACGGCATGGAAGTGACCGTCTACTGCCGCGCCAACTACCTCGAGTCGCACCCGCCGCAGTACAAGGGCGTGCGCCTCGTCTACCTGTCGGCGCCGGGAGGCAAGAGCTTCGAGAGCCTGCTGCACAGCCAGCGCGCGATCCTCGACGCCGCCGCGAGCCGGTTCGACCTCGCCTTCGTCGTGGACCCGGGCAACAGCCCGCTCACGCTGCCGCTGGGGCTCAGGCGCATGCCGCTCGTGATCCACACCGACGGCCTGGGCTGGCAGCGCCCCAAGTGGAGCCCGCTGCAGCGCCGCTACTACCGGTGGTCGGAGCGGGTCTCCGCGCGGCTCGCCACCGGGCTCGTGTGCGACTCCGAGGCCATGCGCGACTACTATCGCCGCACCTACGGGGTCGCGAGCGCCTACATCCCCTACGGCGGCATCGTGGGCGCCCCGCCCGACGACGGCGCGCCCGGCCACTACGGCCTCGAGCCGGGGCACTACCACCTCATCGTCGCGCGCCTGGAGCCGGAGAACAACCTCGACCTCCTGATCCGCGAATTCAAGGCCTCGAAGGCGCGGCTGCCGCTGGTCTACGTGGGCGGCGCGCGATTCGAGTCGGACTACTCGCGCGCGATCCTCGCCCAGGCGGGCGCCCGCGTGCGCTGCCTCGGCCCCATCTACGACAGCGACGTCCTGAACGGGCTGTACCGGCACTGCCGCCTCTACCTGCACGGCCACGAGGTGGGCGGCACCAACCCGAGCCTGCTGCGCGCGATGGGAACGGGGGTCGCCTGCGTGGCGTTCGACGTCGTGTTCAACCGCGAGGCGCTCGGCGAGGCCGGCCGCTACTTCACGCGCGAGCCGGGCCACCTCGCCGGCCTCGTCGACGCGCTCGAGGCCGATCCGGCGGCCACGGCGGCGCTGGGCGCGGCGGGGCACGAGCGCGCCCGGCGGCACTTCCGCTGGGACGCCGTCGCCGCGGCCTACGCGGAGTTCTTCGCGCACGTCGCCCGCGCCGGCGGCGGCCCGCGCGGCGGGGAGCTTCCGCGCTTCTACCGCCCCGAGGAGTTCGCCGGCGACGACCCGCCGCACCTCCCGGCATGAGGCCGCCGCGCTTCAGCATCATCATGAACGTGTACAACGGCGAGCGCTTCCTCGCCGAGGCGCTCGCGAGCGCCTTCGCGCAGACGCTCGGCGACTGGGAGCTCGTCTTCTGGGACGACCGGTCCACCGACGGCAGCGCGGAGGTGCTGGCGCGGTTCCCGCGCGACCCGCGCGTGCGCTACCACCTCGCCCCGGAGCGCGTCGCGCTGGCGCCCGCGCGCGAGCAGGCCATCGCGCAGGCCCGCGGCGAATGGCTCGCGTTCCTGGACCAGGACGACGTGTGGACCCCGGACAAGCTGGAGAAGCAGGCGCGGCTGATCGACGCAAACGCGGACGGGCGGCTCGCCATCGTCTACGGCCGCGCGATGAAGTTCGGCGAGGTGGCCCTGGAGCGCGACTACGACCACTGGCACGAGTTCGGCGAGCTGCCCTCCGGCGACATCTTCGAGAGCCTCTTCGTCGACTCCTGCTACATCTGCCAGAGCGCCGCGTGCCTGCGCACCACGGCGGCGCGCGAGGTGCTGCCGTTTCCCGCGGGCATCCGCTGCTGCCCCGACTACCACCTGTACGCGGGGATCGCGCGCCGCCACTCGGCCGCCTGCGTGCAGGACGTCGTCTGCTGGTACCGGGTGCACGGCGGCGGCATGTCCGGGCCGAACTACAACGCGATCCACCGCGAGGCGATCGCGATCGCCGAGCGCTGGCGCGCCGACCTCGACCCGGCGGTGCTGCGCCGGCGCCTGCGCATCCAGCACTCGATGATCGGCCTGCACGACGTGCTCTCCGGCGCCGACCCGGCCGGCGGCCTCGCCCGCATCGCGCGCGACGGGTCCTTTCCCTACCTGCTGTCGCGGCCGTTCGCCATCGGCTCGCGCGGCCTGCGGCGCCTCGTCCGCAGGGCCCTGCGGCCGCCGCCGCGGCGCCCCGCCTTCAGCTGACCCGCGCGCGGGCGGCCTCGCGCCGCAGCCGGTCGTTGCGCACGTTCCAGTGGTAGGCGGCCACCAGCAGGCCCGCGACGACCCAGAACGTGCGCGCCGGCGCGTGGATGCGGACGTAGAAGCTGGAGAGGCCGTCGACGAGGATGGCGAGGATCCCGCAGGCGGCCGCGAGGCTCACCATCGACACCTTCTCGCTCAGGCCGAAGTGGCGGATGCTCTTGATCGCGATCCAGAAGAGGTGCGCGTGCAGGCCGAGGAAGAGCGCGAGGCCGACCGTGCCCTGCTCGGACCACACCAGCATGTAGGTGTTGTGCACCGCCGGCAGCATGTCGCCGAAGAGCTCGTACATCCTCGCCGTCGAATAGGGCCCGTACTCGCCCAGGTGGTAGACGAAGCTGTTCAGGCCGAAGCCGAAGACGGGCTTGTCGACCACCATGTCCCAGGCGACCTTGATCCACTCCAGGCGGAAGTCGGTGGCCCCGGCGTCGCTCTGGAAGAAGCGCCTCAGCACAGGGCCGGAGCCGGCGATCGCCGCCCCCACCATCGCGGCCACCATCGCCACCTTGAGCGCGATGTGGCGCATGCGGATGCCCGGCAGCGCGACCAGGGCGAGCATCAGCATCGAGATCGAGACGGCGAACGAGACCCAGCCCGAGCGCGAGAGCGTCATGCCCAGCGCCGCGACGCCGGCCGCCGCGAGCACGGCGAACATCGTCTTCACCGGCCAGCGGTAGCCCGTGTACATCTGCCCGACGAGGATGGGCAGCACCATCGCCAGGTAGGCCGACAGCAGGTTGGCGTGGCCCGCGAGGCCGCCCACGCGGTAGACGGCGTCCAGCGAGCCGTACACGCCGTAGTTGGCGCCCATCGTGGACTCCGGCGACGCCTCGCCCAGCGCCTGCAGCCCGAGGTCGCGCTTGAGGAGGAACTGCATGAACGCGATCGCGACGTTCAGCGCGACGTTCGCGGCGAGCGCCATCACCGCGTAGTGGAAGTGCCTCTCGCGCACGCACTCGTTCACGATCACGAGGAAGAGCACCCAGTTCTTCACCATGCTCACCACTTCCTTGAGCGCCATCTCGCGGAACGGGCCCATGACCACGGTGTAGCAGCCGATGGCGACGAGGCCGAGCCACCACAGCGACACGGGGGAGAAGACGAAGTCGCGGCGGTAGCCGCGGTAGAAGTCGCGCGCCAGGAAGACGATGAGGGGGACCAGGAAGAAATCCATCAGGCTGATGGAGAACGCATGGGTGCCGCCCATGTGCGTCGTGCCGCGGAAGTTGATCGACAGGCTGAGCTGCGAGGTGAAGATCATCCCGACGAGGAAGAAGAGCCGGGGATTGCGGCTCGCGTAGAGCACGAGGGGGAACACCGTGCCCACGACCAAGGGGATGGAGTAGAGCTTGGACATCCCGAAGATCACCATCGGGATGACCGAGGCGTAGATCGCCGCCGCCGCCACGACGAGCGCCGTGGGCACGGCCGAGAGGTCGAGGCGCGGCCGCCAGGCCATGGCTCGCGGGCGGCGGCGCCTATCCGCCGCGGCCGGTGACGACGACGCGCACGTCCTTCACGCCGTTGCTGAGCAGCATCTGCCGGCTCGTGTCGAGGGACTTCATGAAGGTCCGGTTCTCCCGGGCGAGCAGGAAGGTGGCGTCGGCCTGGGCGACGGTGACCACGCTGCGCGTGTCCTTCAGGACCGGGCCCACCTGCACGAGGACGTGGCCGTAGGCCGCCCGCGCGTCGCCGAGGAGGCGCGCGAGGCGCGCGCGGTCGGCCTGCGCCGGGCCCGTCTGCGCGAGGCCTCCCGCCGGCAGGATGTCCACGCCGTCGACCGCGGTGGCGTGCACGAGGCCCGGGCCCTCCGCCGCCACGCCGGCCATGACCTCGGCGAAGCCGGGGAGGTCGAGCAGGCCCAGCCGGCCGGTGAGCCCCTCGTCCAGGTCGCGGAAACGCGCGTCGACGAGGAGCACCCGGCTCTCGAGCTCGCTCTTCAGGCAGTAGGCGAGCATCAGCAGGGCGTCGGTCGACACCTCGTCGGAGTCCGTGGACGAGAAGGCGAGGCAGGCGCCCTTCTCCGCCACGGGGAAATCGCGCTCGATGAGGCGCGACATGTAGCGGAAGGACCGCGAGGCCGGCTCCGTGTTGCGCAGCACGATGCCCCGCAGGCGCTCGTACCACGCCGCGAGCGCCTTCGCCCCGCCGTCGCCTTCGCGCCCGCGGGTCGCGAGAAAGCCGCGGTTCGGGTCCTTCATGAAAAGCGCCACGTCGCGGGCCTCAGGACGCCGGGCCCGGGCCGGCGAGCCTCGGCAGCCCGCTGCGCGGGTAGAGGGTCTCGAGGAACTTCGGGTCCTGCTCGACGATCGCGAACACGCGGTAATCCTCGTCCCTCTCCCACAGCCGATAGCGGTTCACGCGCACGAACACGAGCTCGAGGAAGAGCGCGGCCATGACGCCCAGCACCAGGCCCGCGCCGACGGCCGCGGCGATGAACAGCTTCGTGTTGGGCCACGACGGCTTCTCCGGCGGGCTCGCGTAGGTGACCACGCGCATGGCCGCGGGCGCCGAGCGCGCCGTGGCCACCGACACGGCGGCCATCGACAGCTTGTCGTTGAGCGCCTTGTACTTCGCCTCGAGCGCGAGCTGCCTGCGCTCGAACTCCTGGTTCACCTTCATCTTCTCCGGCAGCTGCTGCGCGAGGCCCTGCACGCGCGCGAGCTCCGTGCGCTTGGCGGCGAGCGAGGCCCGCGCGCCCGAAAGCTGGGACTCGAGCGACCTCCCCCTGGCGCGCAGGACCTCGTAGGAATCGCCCACGCGCAGCGAGTTGCGCACGGGGACGGCATCCCTCGCCCCGCCGATGCCCGCCGTCGCGATGCGGATCTGCTCCTCGAGCTCGCGCACCTCCGGCGAGCCCGGCTGGAAGAGCTGGCGCGTCTGCGCGAGCTGCGCCTCGAGCTTGGTGAGCCGGTCCTGCAGCGCCGCGTCGCGGAAGACGCGGTCGCTCGAGATGAACTCGCCCTCGCTCGCGAGCTGGCGGTTGACGACGGCCAGCGCGCTCTCGTGCTCGGCGATGGCCGCCTCGAGCTCGGCGATGGCCGCGCGGTAGGTCTGCAGCTGGCCGAGCTGCAGGCGGTCCTTCTCGAAGACGAGCAGCAGCCCGTTGTCGGAACGGAACTGGCGGATCTCCTGGTCCAGTTCCTTCAGCTCGCGCTCGGCCTTCGTGGTCTCCTCGAGCAGGCTGGCGTAGGCCTTCTGCGCCTCGCCCACGTGCCGCTCGCGCCGCATCTCGAGGTAGACGTCGGCGAGCGTGTTGGCGATCTCGGCCACGCGCTGGCTCGAGGCGAGGACCACGAGGTGCCCCACGCTCGCGTCCTTCACCTGCGCGACGCGCACGCCGTCGCTGAAGTCCTTGATCACCTTGAAGCGCTCGATCTCCTCCGGCGTGGGCTCGTAGGGGCCGGGCTTCCTCGGGAAGATCCAGTACTTCACCTTCCGGTAGGTCTTGCCCACCCAGGACTCGCCCCACAGGTGCGTGAGGTAGCTCATGAAGGGGTGGTACACGTCCTCGTAGCGAAGGTCCAGGCGCTTGACCACCTCGACCAGCACCGGCCGGGAGGTGAGCAGCGCCGCCTCGTCGCCCAGCGCCTCGCGGCGGAAGACGTTCCAGCCCTGGTAGAAGGATGCCCGCTCGAAGTCCTTGTCGGAATCGGCCGCGAGCATGACCTCGGCCTGGAACGTGGACGGCCAGATCCAGATGTAGGCGATCACCAGGCCCGTGGTGAGGACCGTGGTCGCGAGCACGACCCAGATCCGCACCCGCACGGCCTGCAGGATCGTTTCGAGCGAGGAGCGGAACTCGAAGCTGTCGGCTTCGGGGACGTGGGGGATTGCCTCTGGGGGTCTCATCGGCGGCCTCCCGGGTCAGTCCGTGATCTCGCGCAGCACGCGGAACTGGTAGTACGGCGCAAGCACGGTGTTCACGTCGGTGATCAGGCGCACCAGCTGGCCGCGGTACCCCTCGGGCACGAACACCAGGTCGTTCGGCTTGAGCGCCATGGTCTGCAGCGCCATGTAGGTCTCGGGCTGGTTGAAGCCGTCGCTCGTCACCGTGTGGGCCTCGAGGACGCCCTGGCCGTTGAGCCGCACGATGGCCACGCTCGAGGCGTCGCCCGACTTGACGACGTTGCCGGAGAGCGCGAGCGCCTGGGCGACCGTCTTCGCCTGGCGCAGCGGCAACGCCCGCGGCCCGCCCACGTCGCCCAGGACGAACACCATCGGCTCCGGCGGGTTCTCCACCAACACCGTCACCTCGGGGTTCTTGATGCGCTCCGAGAAGCGCTTCACGAGGTCCTCCGACAGCTCGCGCGGGCTGCGGCCCGCCGCCTTCACGTCGCCCAGGAGGGGCACCGAGATGAACCCGTCGGGGCGGATCACCGCCTTGCGCGAGAACTCCGCGTGCCGGTAGACGAACACCTCGATCTGGTCGCCGGCCTGCAGGAGGTAGGCGCCCTCGTAGCGGTTGAGCGCGTCGAGCACCTCGACCTCCACCTTGAGGCTCTGGGTCGTGGTCGTGGCGGCGCACCCCGCGAGGAGCAGGCCGCAGGCGATGGAGCGGAACGCCGATCGAATCAGGTTGCGCATTTCCCCGGAACTTGGCTGTGAGGCAACGGGAGGATCCCGGCGAATGCCGGCCGGCCGACGGGCGGCCCCGGCGGGGAGTGGCCCTTGCAGGCCGCCGGCCCCGCGCCGCGGCGCCGGCATCCGCGCGGTAACTGCCCGTATGGTAAAGAGTTTCCGCGCCTAGCGCACTCTCGGCCGCCGCGGCCGCCGGCCGGGGCGCGAAGGCGTCCTGCTACGATGCGTCCGTGAGCATCCCGGAACCTCCCGCCCCCGCCCCGCCGAGGCAGCTCTCCGCGTGGCTCAATTCCACGGCGAAGGTGGCCGGAACCGGCATCTCGTTCCTGCTCTACATCGCGCTCGCGCGGCTCATGACGCCGGAGGCGTTCGCCGACTTCGCGGTGGTCTTCGCGTGGCTCGCTCTCGCGGCCGCGCTCGCCACGCTGAGCTTCCCGATGCTGCTGGTGCGCTTCGTGTCGGACAACCTCGCGCAGGGCCGCTTCGGGCTGGCGCGCGGCGTGGCGCAGTTCTCCCTCCTCGTGACGACGGGCGTGTCGGTCGCGATGGCGGTCGTCGCCGCGCTGGCGCTGGGGTCGGGCCTGATCGCGCTGCCGCGGGACCTCGACGCCGGCGCGCTCATGGCCGCGGCGCTGCTCGTGCCCACGGTCCTGCTGATGGTCCTCGCCGGCCTGCTCACCGCCGTGAAGCGCGCCGTGGCCGCCGAGCTCCTGGTGAACGTCTCGCGGCCGGCGCTGCTCATCGCCGGGCTGGCCGCCCTCTGGTTCCTGCAGCGGCCGGCGTTCACCGCGCCGCTCGTCCTCGGCGTCTACCTCGCGGCGAGCCTCCTCATCGCCGCGGTCTGCATCCCGTACTGCCTCGCCACCCTGCCCCGGGAGCTGAAGCTGGCCCGGGCCGAGTACGACACCCGGACCTGGTCCCGCACCGCCGCCGGCTTCGCCGCCGCGATCTTCATGGCGGCCGTCTCCGACCGGGTCGACCTGCTCCTCATGGGCGCAATCGCGCTGCCCGCGGAGGTCGCGGTCTACGCCGTCGCGGTGCGGTTCGCGCAGACCGTCACCGTCGCGGCCAACGCCGCCAGCACGGCGATGGCGCCCCACCTCGTGGAGCTCTTCCCCGAGCTGCGGGCCGGGCGGCGCGAGGCGATCCAGGCGCTCATGCGCGACACCGCCCGCACCTCCCTCTACATCTCGCTGCTCGCGGTGGCGGGCTTCGGGGCGCTCGGGCCGTTGTTCCTCTCCCTCTTCGGCGAGCACTACGAGGCCGCCTACGCGCCGCTGATGGTCCTCGCCTGCGGCCAGGCCCTGAGCGCGCTCCTGGGCCCCGCGGCGGGCGTGGCCACCCTGGCCGGCGCCCCGCGCATCGCCATCGTGGGGCTGTCGGCGGGCGTCGCGGTGAACGTCACGCTCAACCTCCTGCTGGTGCCCCGTTTCGGGGCGATCGGCGCCGCCTCGGCCACGGCGAGCGGCATGGTGTCGGCCGCCGTGATCACCTGGGCGTGGACGCGGGTGCGCTTCCGCATCGACACCTCCGTCTTCGGTTTCTCCCCGCGCTGACGGGCTGGGGGCCGCGGGGAGCGTGCTACCATTCCCGCCCCGACTCGCCACCCTCCCACCGCGACGCGATGCAAGGCCACGAGCAGCTCGATCGGGAACACGAGGAGCCCGCTTCCACGGAGCGCGGGTTCGGGCTCGTGTTCGCCACGGTGTTCGCGCTGGTCGGCACGTGGCGGACCTGGGGGTCCCACGCGGACGGGCCGTGGTGGTTCGCGCCGGCGGCCGCCTTCGCGCTGCTCGCGCTCTTCCTGCCCGCGCCGCTCGCCCCGCTCAACCGGCTCTGGGCCCGCTTCGGTTTGTTCCTGCACGGCATCGTCAATCCCGTGATGATGGGCCTGCTCTTCGCCGTCGCGATCCTGCCGGTCGGGCTGCTGATGCGCCTGGCGGGCAAGGACCCGCTGCGGCTGCGGTTCGAGCCCGGCGCCGACACGTACTGGATCGCGTGCGATCCGCCGGACAGGCCCGACGCCATGAAGGACCAGTTCTAACCCAACCGGGGGTTCGCGAGATGATGTCCCTGCTGCAGGAGCTCTGGCGCTTCATGCGCGTGCGCAAGAAGTACTGGCTGATGCCCGTCGTGCTGCTGATGCTGCTCGTCGGCGGCCTGGTCGTGTTCACGAAGGGGTCCGCCGTGGCGCCCTTCATCTACACGCTCTTCTGAGGCACGGCCAGGCCGCGGCCACGCCCTTGCGCATCCTCGGGATCTCGGCCTTCTACCACGACAGCGCCGCGGCGCTCGTCGAGGACGGCCGCATCGTGGCCGCCGCGCAGGAGGAGCGCTTCAGCCGCCGCAAGCACGACCCGCGCTTCCCGCGCCACGCGATCGACTACTGCCTCGCGGAGGCCGGGTGCGGCCCCGAGGCGATCGACCACGTTGTCTTCTACGACAAGCCGTTCCTCAAGTTCGAGCGGCTCCTCGAGACCTACCTCGCGTTCGCGCCGCGCGGCTTCCGCTCGTTCCGGATGGCCATTCCCCTCTGGATCAAGGAGAAGCTCTTCCAGAAGCGCCTGCTGCGAGACGAGCTGCGCCGGTTCGCGCCCGGCGTGGACTGGGAGTCGCGGCTGCTGTTCGCGGCCCACCACGCGAGCCACGCGGCGAGCGCGTACTACGCCTCCCCCTTCGACGAGGCGGCCGTGCTCACCATGGACGGCGTGGGCGAGTGGGCGACCACCTCCGTCGCGCACGGCCGCGGTGCCGCGCTCGACATGGCGCGCGAGATCCACTTCCCGCACTCGCTCGGCCTGCTCTACTCGGCGTTCACGTACTACACCGGCTTCAAGGTGAACTCCGGCGAGTACAAGCTGATGGGGCTCGCGCCCTACGGCGAGCCGCGCTACCGGCAGGCGATCCTCGACCACCTCATCGACCTGAAGGAAGACGGCTCCTTCCGCCTCGACCAGCGCTACTTCGACTACTGCACCGGGCTCACGATGACGAGCCCGCGCTTCGACGAGCTCTTCGGCGGCCCCGCGCGCCGGCCGGAGGAGCTCCTCACGCAGCGCCACATGGACCTCGCCGCCTCCATCCAGGCGGTGCTCGAGGAGGCGGTGCTGCGCCTCACGCGCGCGCTCGCCCGCGACACGGGCTCGCGCAACCTCTGCCTCGCCGGCGGCGTCGCGCTCAACTGCGTGGCCAACGGCAAGGTGCTGCGCGACGGGCGGTTCGAGCGCGTGTGGATCCAGCCGGCCGCGGGCGACGCGGGCGGCGCGCTCGGGGCCGCGCTCGCCGCCTGGCACCAGCACCTGGGCCATCCCCGGGAGCCGTCGGGCGGCGCCGACCGCATGCGGGGCGCCTACCTCGGGCCGGCCTTCGGCGACGACGAGGTCGCCCGCCGGCTGGCCGCCTGCGGCGCGCGCTTCGAGCGCGTGGACGACGGGGCGCTCCTCGACCGCTGCGTGGCCGACCTGGTCGCCGGCAAGGCGCTCGGCTGGTTCCAGGGGCGCATGGAGTTCGGCCCGCGCGCGCTGGGCGCGCGCTCCATCCTCGGCGACCCGCGCTCGCCCACGATGCAGAAGACGCTCAACCTGCGCATCAAGTACCGGGAGTCCTTCCGCCCGTTCGCGCCCGCGGTGCTGCGCGAGGACGTCGCCGACTGGTTCGAGCTCGACGCGGACTCGCCCTACATGCTGCTCGTGGCCGACGTGGTGAGGCGCCGGCGCCGCGCCATGACGGCCGCGGAGGAGGCGCTCTTCGGCATCGAGAAGCTCAACGTGCCGCGCTCGGAGATCCCCGCGGTCACGCACGTGGACTACTCGGCGCGCGTGCAGACCGTGCACCGCGACACGAACCCGCGCTTCCACGCGCTCCTGTCGCGTTTCAAGGCGGCCACGGGCTGCCCGGTGCTCGTGAACACGAGCTTCAACGTGCGCGGCGAGCCCATCGTGGGCTCCCCGGAGGACGCGTTCCGCTGCTTCATGGGCAGCGACATCGAGACGCTCGCCATCGGCAACTGCCTCCTCGCCAAGGAGGCGCAGGACCCGGCCCTGAAGGTCGACTACAAGAATGCCTTCGAACTCGACTGAGCCGGCCGCCGCGCCGGCCGGCCGTGCCTCGCCCCTCGCGACCCTGGCGATCGTCGCCGCGATCACCGCGGCGCTCTTCGTCCTCGTGGAGGGCGCGGCGAGCCTGCTGCTGTCGGCGCGCGAGGCCAAGCGCACGCTGTACATGCGGGAGGAGTCCCACTCCCGGTACGACGCCGAGCTGGGCTGGAGCCACCGCCCCGGGCTGCGCATCGAGGGGATGTACGGCGAGGGCACGACCTTCACGACCAACGCGCAGGGGCTGCGCGCCCGCGAGGAATACGCCAAGGCGGTGCCCGCCGGGCGCTACCGCATGATCGCGGTGGGCGACTCCTTCACCATGGGGTACGGCGTGGACGACGCGGCGACCTACGCGGCGCGCATGCAGGAGGCGTGCCCTACCCTGCAGACGGCGAACATGGGGCAGGGCGGCTACGGCGTGGACCAGGGCTACCTCTGGTACAAGCGCGACGGCACGAAGCTCGACGCCCAGCTGCTGCTCTTCGCGGCGATCGCCCAGGACTTCTTCCGCATGGGCGGCGACACCTTCATCGGCTACCCCAAGCCGGTGCTGCGCGCGCGCGACGGGAAGCTCGCCGTCGAGAACGTGCCGGTGCCGCGGGCGTGGGAGTCGCGCACGACGCTGCGCCGCGCGCGCACCTTCGCCGAGAGCCTCGCCATCGTGCGCGCGGCGCACTGGGTCGCCGGCAAGCTCTCGGGCGAGGCGCCTGCCGGCCGGGCCGAGCAGTTCTACGGCACGGTGCCCGACGAGGTCTTCGCGGCCGCGAGGCTCGCCTTCGACGACCTGGCGGCGATCTCCCGCGCGCGCGGCCAGCAGTTCGTGCTCGTCTACCTGCCGGTGGCCGAGATGCTGCCGAGGGAGCCCAGTCGCGAGGCCGCGTGGCTCGAATCCTACGCCCGCGAAAGCGGCGTGCCGTTCGTGAA